>JAUSFE010000033.1 GCA_030649945.1 Dehalococcoidia bacterium
GGCTGTTGGCGTCATCCAGTTCCGGGGGGGAGTTGGGGTCAGCGGTGGCGTAGAAGTTCCGGAGGTTCAAAGTGGTGATGCCGGGGCCCACTGCCTTTACGGTGATGCGGTTGAGGACGCCGTCGCGGGGGCCGGTGGGGAGGGCGGAGAGCTTGAAGAAGGTGAAGGCGAAGTCACTCCAGGCGCCGGTAGAGGTGGCGCTGACGGGGGGGCCGTCGTTGCCGTTGCCCTTGCTGAAGTCGTTGGCGCCGGTGAGGACGAAGTTGGAGTCATGGCCGATGGTGGCGCCGATGAGATCGGGGTCGTCGAAGCCTTCCTCGCCGTCGGCGAGATCGCTGTCCTGGTTGCCGTCGCCGATCTGAGTGTCTTCGTCGTAGAGGCCGTCGAGGTCGTTGTCGTTGCCCAGTTGCACGACGGCGCCGTCGTAGTCGATGTCGTAGTTGACGCCGGCGAGTTTCTGAGCCGAGGGCAGTCCGATCATGACGACGTCGATGGTGAAGACGTCACCCGGTGAGACGGAGATGCAGGGGCTGATGGTGCCGACGACAGTGGCGGTGTTGTCGGGCGTGGTGTTGGGGAGGCCCACGGTGGAGTCCTGGGTGTCGGCATCGATGCCGACGATGAGGCCGCCGGGCGCGGGTGTTGCCGTGGCCGTGGGCGTTGCCGTGGCCGTGGGCGTGGGTGCCGCCGTGGCCGTGGTCGTGGGCGTGGGCGCCGCCGTGGCCGTGGCCGTGGGTGCGGGCGTGGCCGTGGGTGTGGTGGCGGCCGGGCAGGGCAGGCCGACGGCGATCTGGGCGTCGCCGGCGCTGCCGTTGGCGATAGTGAAAGGCAGGCTGTTGGCGTCATCCAGTTCCGGCGGGGAGTTGGGGTCAGCGGTGGCGTAGAAGTTCCGGAGGTTCAAAGTGCTGGTGCCGGGGCCCACTGCCTTTACGGTGATGCGGTTGAGGACGCCGTCGCGGGGGCCGGTGGGGAGGGCGGAGAGCTTGAAGAAGGTGAAGGCGAAGTCACTCCAGGCGCCGGTAGAGGTGGCGCTGACGGGCGGGCCGTCATTGCCGTTGCCCTTGCTGAAGTCGTTGGCGCCGGTGAGGACGAAGTTGGTGTCATGGCCGATGGTGGCGCCGATGAGATTGGGGTCGTCGAAGCCTTCCTCGCCGTCGGCGAGATCGCTGTCCTGGTTGCCGTCACCGATCTGAGTGTCTTCGTCGTAGAGGGCGTCGAGGTCGTCGTCGTTGCCAAGCTTAACGATGTTGCCGTCGTAGTCGATGTCGTAGTTGACGCCGGCGAGTTTCTCGCCTGAGGGCAGTCCAGTCATGACGACGTCGATGGTGAAGACGTCACCGGGCAAGACGGAGATGCAGGGGCTGATGGTACCGACGACGGTGGCGGTGTTGTCGGGCGTCGTGTTGGGGAGGCCCACGGTGGCGTCCTGGGTGTCGGCGTCGATGGCCACTGCCGTGACCGTGCCGGCTGCAGAAGCCGTTCGCCACGGGACTGAGAAGGCCCCGATCCAGAGACCGGCGGCAGCCACGATGATGGCTGCGGCAAGAAGCGCTGGGACCACCAGCCGTCTCATCTTATCCTCGTCGGGAGCGCGCACTGGCTGGCGGCTTCATGTAATCAGTAGGCACAGATCTAATCAGTAGGCACAGATCACATTTGCCAGACTTGGACCGCACCTAGCGGTCCCCGGGTCTGGCACTGGTCGGGGCTAAGAACAATTGATAGACAGCATCCCCCACCCTAGAAAGATCTCTATGTTGAGTTATGGTAAAGCCTAGTTGGGGTGTCCCTGGGGTGTCAACGTGTGGACTATGGAAAACCTTCATGGTTTGATGCACATTAACCCAACTTTAACCACGAACAAGGCATGGCAGCCGTGCTACCGGATAGGGCCGCCTCGCCGCCGGCGCCTGTGACCGCGCATGCAGCAACGAGAGAGGGCCGCTCTGTCTGAGCGGGCCCTCTCTCGTTGTGCCTGGCTGTGCGGTTAGCTGCTGGCTTCCGTCCGCCGGTAGCCCGCGTAGGCGGCCGCGGAGATGGCCAGGGCCAGCAGGCCCAGCGCCACAACCAGCGGCAGCTGCGAGCCCTGGTTCGGCGTGCCGCCCGTGGTGGGCAGACGCACGGCCTGGGCCACCGTGGGCGAAGGCGTGGGCGAAGGCGTGGGAGTGGCGGCGCCAGAGTCCGGCAGCACTGTGGGCTTCGGCGTCTGCGATGCCGGCAGCTGCGTGGGTGTGGGCGTCGGCGTGTCGGTCGGCGCCTGCGTCGGCGGCGCGGTCGGCGGCGCGGTGGGCGGCTGTGTTGGCGGCGGCGTGGCCGTCGGCGTCTGCGTCGCCGGTACCACCGGTGGCGTCGGCGTGGGGCTCGGCGTCGGCGTCGGCGTCGGCGTGGGAACGAAGGTGTTGACGATCGTGCAGCCGCCCGCGCTCAGCGCTGCGCTGCACGTGCCCGTGGACGTGTAACCCGCAGGCACCAAAGTCTCCGACGCGTTGCACGCGGGATCGCCCGTAAAGCCGGTGACGGTGAACAAAGCCCCAGACGCCTCGGACGCCGGCAAGCTGGCCGGCGATACGTTGGCGCCGGGGCAGGTGAGAGAGACCGTCACAGAGGCAGCGCTGTTATCGGAGAAGTCCTTGTTGACGGTGAATTCATCGGTGTTCAGGATGTTGACGATGGTGCAGTGCCCCACGCTGAGAGCCGCGCTGCAGGTGTCGGAGGAGCTGTAACCGCCCGGTACGGACGCCTCCGTGGCCGTGCAGGTGGGGTCGCCCGTGTGGCCCGACACCGTGAACGTGGCCGGGGTGGACTCCGAGGCGTTCCCGCTGCCCGGCGAGACGTTGCCGCCGCCGCCACAACTGAGCGACACGCTGACCGAGGCGGCGCTGTCCGGCTGGAAGTCCTTCAGCACCTGGAAGTCGCCGGTTCGGAGCGTGTTCACTATCGTGCACGTCCCGGTGGTCAGGTTCGCGCTGCAGTTGCCGATGGAAATGTAGCCCGCCGGGACCGGGCTCTCTGTCCCGGTGCAGAGCGGGTTGCCGGTGAAGCCCGTCACCGTAAACGCCGCCGGCGTGCCCTCAGACGCGCTGGCGCTGGGCGGCGAGGCGTTCCCGCTGGCGCAGGACAGCGAAACGGTGACTGAGGCCGTGCTGTTGTCGGAGAAGTCCTTCCTCACCAGGAACTGCGCCGTGTTCAGGTTGTTGAAGATGGTGCAGTGCCCCACGCTGAGAGCCGCGCTGCAGTTGCCCGTAGAGCTGTAGCCGTTCGGCACCAGGCTTTCGCTGGCCGTGCAGCCTGGGTCTCCCGTGAATCCGGTGACCGTGAAAACGGCCGGCGTAGACTCCGAGGCGCTGGCGGACGGCGGCGAGACGCTTTCGCCGTCACAGGACAGCGTCACCGTGACAGAGGCGGTGTTACCGTCGGAGAAGTCCTTCTCCACCACAAACCGCGCCGTGTTCAGGTTGTTGATGATGGTGCAGGAGGCAATCTCACGCTCGCCCTCCGGCACCAGCAGCACGTCCTGGCAGTCGCTCAGGTCGGCCTGGTAGCCCGCGGGCGCGTTGGGCTCGGTGACTGTGCAGGTGGTGTCCGGTTCGGAGCCCTGGATGAAGAAGTTGGCCGGGTCAGACTCGCTCGCCAGGTTGTCCAGCAGCAGGTCCTTGCTCTTGTAGAGCTCACCCTCCGTGCAATTGATCTCGACGACCACCTCGGCTGGGTTGTCATCGCTGAAGTCCTTGAAGACATCGAACTCGATGGCCGCGACGTTGAAGATGGTGCAGGACGGGTACCCCTCAGACCTGCCGGGCGGCAGGCTTACGTCCACGCAGTCGTTCTCGCGGGCCGCGTAGCCCTCGGGCACGGTCTCGGTCGCCGTGCAGGTGGCGCCGCCGTTGTAGCCGTCCACGAAGAAGATCGCCGGGCCGCCGAGCTCCGAGGCGAACCCCCGCTCGGTGGTCACTTCGCCCGAGGTGCACTCCAGCGTGACGTCAACGGACGCCTCGTTGTCGTCGGCGAAGTCCTTGAACACGTCCAAGCGCGTGCTGTTAAAGGTGTTGAAGATGGTGCAGCTGTCCAAGAAGCCGTTCTCCCCCCCCGTGAAGCCGTTCCCCTCCGGTGACCGCGGGAAGATGGGGACGTCCTGGCAGTCCGTCTGATCCACCGTGTAGCCGTTCGGGACGTCCTCGGTGGCGGTGCACAGCGTGCCCTCGTTGAACCCGCTGACGATGAAGTCCGCCGTGTCCGTCATGGACGCGGTGCCGTCCACCGTCACCACCGGGCGGCCGGTGGTGCAGAGCAGCGTAACGTTCACGCTGCCTTCGTCCTGGTCGGAGAATATCTTGGCGACGTGGAACTCGGTTTGGTTCAGCCGGTTGGTGAAGGTGCACGTCACGTTCTCGCCGGCGGCCAGGTTGATGGATGCCGTGCGCGTGCCGACGTTGACGGTGGTGCCGCCCGAGGGGTCCGTGCAGTCGATGCCATCGAGGGTCCAGCCAGGGACGGCGTCCTCGATGACGGTGCACGTGCTGGCGGCGTGGCCCGCGGTCCTGGTGTTGGAGAGCGTGACGTCCGTGTCGTCGTCCAGGGAGAAGGCGGTGAAGCAGGTGCCGGAGAAGGCGAAGTTCTGCGCGTCGTCCGGCACGGCGTTCTTGTTGATGGTGATGGAGCCTTCCTTGGTGTTGGTAAAGGTGCAGGAGACCGCCTCCCCGGGCGCGATGTTGATGCTGGCCGTACGCGTGCCGATGTTGACGGTGGAGTTGCTCGTGGGGTCTGTGCAGACGAGCGCGGTGAGGTTCCAGCCGGCGGCCGGGGCGTTCTCGATGACGGTGCAGGCGCCGGGCGCGTGTGAGGCGCTCTTGGTGTTGGAGAGCGTGATGTCGGTGTCGTCGTCCAGGGAGAAGGCGGCGAAGCAGGTGCCGGAGAAGGAGAAGTCCTGCGCGTCGTCCGGCACGGCGTCCTTGATGATCGTCAAGGCCCCGTCCTTCACGTTGGTGAAGGTGCAGGTCACGCCGTTCGTGCCGTCGAAACTGATGAACGCCGTGTTGCCGTCGAAGTTGCCGCTGCTGGTGCCTCCGGCGCTCGTGCAGCTGCTGGCGTCGCTCAGCACCCAGCCCACCGGCACGGCCTCGGTCACTGAGAGCTGGCCCGCCCCCTGGGGCAGGAAGGTGCGGCTGTTGGGCAGCGTGGAATCGCTATCGTCGTCAAGCGCGAATGGCCCGAAGGAGCCGCTGAAGCTGAAGTCCTGCGGGTCGTTCGGCTGCGCGTCCTTGATGATGGTGATGGCGCCGACCTGTGTGTTCGTGAATGTGCACGTCACGTGCTCGCCGGCCGCCAGGTTGATGCTGGCCGTGCGCGTGCCCACCGTGCCCGTGGAGTTGCTCGTGGGGTCCGTGCAAACGATGTTCGTGAGGGTCCAGCCCGTGGTGGCGGCCTCAATGACGGTGCACGTGCCCGGCGCGTGGCCGGCGCTCGTGGTGTTGGGGAGCGTGGGATCGCTGTCGTCGTCCAGCGAGAAGGAGGCGAAGGTGGCGAAGCAGGTGCCGCCGAGGGAGCCGCCAAAGGTGAAGTCCTGCGCGTCGTTGGGCTGCGCGTCCTTGACGATGGTGATGGTGCCGTTCTTGGTGTTGTTGAACGTGCAGGTGACGGTCTGCCCCGCGGCCAGCGTGAAGCTGACGCTGTTCGTCCCCTGAGTGGGGCTGCCGCCGTCGCACGTGGCGCTGCCGAACGCCCAGCCGATCGGGACGGTCTCCGTCAGTGTGTAGCCGTCCGCCGGCCGGTCCGTGAAGAACAGGTCCGCGGCGTCAGTCACGTCGCCGGAGCCGATGGCCGCCGGACCGAGATTGATCCCGAACGACTGCGAGTCGCCGGGGGGGTCCGTGGTCTTCTGCACGACGATGGTGCCGTTCTTGGCGTTTCTGAGGTTGCAGGAGACGGACTCGCCGGCGGCCAGCGCGATCGTGATCGTGACCGTGACCGGAGGCGTGCCGAAAACGATGCTGGTGTCGTTGGAGGGGTCCGAGCACCCGGCGCTCGTGAGGATCCAGCCCGTGGTGCTGCTCTCCACCACCGTGCAGGTGCCGGGCGCGTGGCCGGCGGTCTTGATGTTGGAGAGCGCGCCGTCCGCGTCGTCGTCCAGGGAGAAGGCGCCGAAGCAGGTGCCGGAGAAGGAGAAGTCCTGCGGGTCATTGGGCACGGCGTCCTTGTTGATGGTGATGGTGCCGTCCTTGGTGTTTGTGTAGGTGCAGCTCACCGTCTCGCCCCCGGCCAGGTTGATCGTAGCCGTGCGCGTGCCGATGTTGACGGTGGAGTTGCTCGTGGGGTCTGTGCAGACGAGGTTGGTCAGGTTCCAGCCGGCGGCCGGGGCGTTCTCGACGACCGTGCAGGTGCCGGCGGCGTGAGCCGCGGTCTTGGTGTTGAGGAGCGTGCCGTCGGCGTCATCGTCCAGGGAGAAGGCGGCGAAGCAGTCGCCGGAGAAGGGGAAGTCCTGCGCGTCGTTGGGCACGGCGTCCTTGATGATGGTGATGGTGCCCGGCGCGGGCGTCGCTGTGGCTGTCGCCGTGGGAGTGGCCGGGGTGGGGCAGGTCGCCGGGGAGACCGCGATCTGTGCGTCGCCGGCGCCACCGTTGCCGATGGTGAAGTTGGCGCTGGCGTCGTCGCCCAGGGTTGGCGCTGCGTTGGCGCCGTCCCTCAGGTTCAGCGTGGTGACGCCGGTACCGACGGCCTTGACCGTGATGCGCTCCAGGACACCGCTCTTGGGGCCTACGGCGAAGCCAGACAGTTTGAAGTATGAGGAGTGGAAGTCGCTCCAGGTCGCCGTGTCGAAGCCGTTGGCTTTGCTGAAGTCATTGGCGCCGTTGAGAAGGAAGCTGGTGTTATGGCCGATGGTGGCGCCGATGAGATTGGGGTCGTCGTTGCCTTCCTCACCGTCGCTGCCGTCGCTGTCCTGGTCGGTGTCGCCGATCAGCGTGTCCTCGTCGAACAGGCCGTCGGAATCGTCGTCGTTGCCGAGCTTGACGATGGCGCCGTCGTAGTCGATGTCGTAGTTAACGCCCGCAAGCCTGTCGCCGCCCGTAGTGGGCGTTGCGTCCGCGGGCAGGCCGTGGAG
>JAUSFE010000034.1 GCA_030649945.1 Dehalococcoidia bacterium
GTGGGCTGAAAGCAACGGCATCGACCTCGCCTCCGGAGACGAGCTCGATATCAGTGTCTCGCCCGATCGCACCTCCGTTACCGTCGAAGTCAGGCGGGAAACGTCGTTCATCTTCGGACGGGTCCTCGGCCTCGTGTCGACCGAGGTCCACGCCGGCGCCACCGCACGGGTGGGCTCTCCCCTTGCGCTCTCAGGGATCCTGCCCTTCGGCGTACTGGAGAGAGCCATCGACTACGGGAGCGGTCCCACTACGATCAAGTACGATGCCACCAACCCCAGCAACGGCAACTTCGGGCCGCTGCGCATCGACGGCAACGGCGCCGCCGTCCTGGAGCAGTCCATCAAGCACGGGACCCAGACCGGCGTCTGCGCCGAGAGCCAGGGTCAAGACGCCTGCCCGGACCCGACGGCGCCCACCCAGACCGGTAACGTCATCAGCGCCGCCCGGGACGGCTTCAACTACCGCTTCAACAACACCAGCGCGGATTGCGACGATTTCACTGATGTCCTCATCCCCAAGGGCGACGGGACCTACAACGTGGAACCGTCCTGCCACCCGTTCGCCTCCGACAGCCTGCGCCTCGTGCTGATTCCCGTCATCGACAACTTCCCGAACGGAAGCAAGCCTGTCACCATCAAGTACTTCACGGCGGTGTTCCTGAACAGCATGCCCCCGGGCAAGTGCACGGGAAATAGCTGCGAGATTACTGGCACCTTCGTCAAGACGGTCTTCGACCCTACGAGCGACGCCACCTTTGGCATTTACGACCCGGTGAGCGGCATTGAGTTCGTCCGCCTCGTGGAGTAACGGAACCGGCGCCGCTCAGGCCGTCTCTGAGTTCGGCTCTGCCGGATCGGCCGCCGGCGCCTCCGCCGGCGCGTAGACCGAAGGCGCCCTGTCCGGCGAGGCGAGACGGGTCCCGGCCCCCAGCCAGAAGAAGCGCAACGCCCAATCGGCGAAGGCGGGCGCCAGGGGGTAGGCGGTGACGGCGGCGAAGTCCTGGGGCGTCACGTAGACGTCCCGCAGGCTCCAACGCACCGCCTGCACGACCCGCCGCGCTACCGCCGCCGCGCTCGCGCTCCGCAGGTAGCGCGGCGGGTCCGGCACGTCCACCTCCCGCAGCATGTGCTCCTGGAACGACGTCTCCGTCAGCCCCGGGTACACCGTGCTCACGTGGACGCCCGTCCCGGC
>JAUSFE010000037.1 GCA_030649945.1 Dehalococcoidia bacterium
CGCGGCCGGCGCGGACGGCGCGGCGGTGGGCGCGGCCTGCTTCCTCGGGCGGGGAGTCCGCGCCGTCTCCGTAAGCGGCGCGGGGGCCTCCGCCTTGACCGGGCCGGCGCGACGGCGACGGGATGGAGCCGGCGGCGCCTCGGGTCCCGGCTCTGCCGCGGCCGGTGACGGCGTTGCCGCCGCCTTTTCGCCGCTCCGCCGGTGCTTGCGGCCGCCGCGGCTGCCACGCCAGCGCTTGGGCTTCAGTTCCGGATCGGGTTCGGGCGCCACGGCTTCCGGCTGCGGCGGCGGTTCTCCGCCCTCTGCTGCGGGACGGCGATGACGGCGTCCGCCACGGTTGCCCCGGTGGCGTTTCGCCCCGCCGCTGGGCGCGGGATCGCCGGGCGGAGGAGGGGAGAGTGCGGGCGAACTGGCAGAGCGCGAACCAGGAACAGCGACCGAGAGTGACCCCCGTGTGTTCCCTGGTTCTGGATTGCGGGCTCGTGCCATCTAGCCGCTATTTTACGCGCCCCGCCGGTTAAACGCTATAGCTTTTTGCTAATAGTTATCCACATCTGTGGATTGTTGCCGCCCCTCTCGCGCTCGGGTAACATTCCTTCAGGATGCCCCAGGCAAGCGTCAACGGTATCGGTCTCTACTACGAAGAGCACGGCAAGGGCTTTCCCGTGGTCTTCGCGCACGGCGCCGGCGGCAACCACCTCAGTTGGTGGCAGCAAGTCCCCAACTTCTCCCGCCGCTATCGCTCCATCACCTTCGACCACCGCGGCTGGGGCCTCTCTGTGGACGGCCCTGACGCCGGCCCGGCCGCCTTCAGCGACGACCTGCGCGCGCTGCTGGACCACCTGGAGGTGGAGCGCTGCTTCCTCGCCGGCCAGTCCATGGGCGGCCTCACCTGCCTCGGCTTCGCCCTCGCTCAGCCCCAGCGCGTCCGCGGGCTGGTCATGGCGAACACCTTCGCGGGCATGCGCCGCGAGGTGTGGCTGGCCGCCAGCGAAGAGCAGCGCGGCGCCGCTCGCGGCATCTGGGACCGCCGCCGCGCGGACGGCGTGAAGCGCGCCCTGGCGCGCGACTTCGCGCTCAAACACAGGGAGAGGGCGTTCCTCTACAAACAGATCCGCATCCTGAACGAATGCGGCCCCACCAGCCTGCAAACGGAGTCACAGGTGGTGCGGCTGCGAGCCCTGGAGCGCGCACCGGACACCGCCGCCAGCCGCGAGGCGCTCGCCGCCCTGCGCACGCCGGTGCTGTTCATCGGCGGCGAGCACGATGAGGTGATGCCCGTCTCGCTCATGGAGATCGCGCGCTCCCTCATCCCCTCCGCGCGCATGACCGTCGTGCCGGGGGCCGGGCATTCGGTGTATTTCGAGGAGCCGGAGATTTTCAACCGCGTGGTGCTGGAGTTTTTCGATTCGTGCGGGTAACCCGTCACGGCGGAGTTAACGGAACGTGGCAGCCGCGCGTCATTTGAGTGATAATGAGCGACGACGATATGGGTGCGAGGCGTTACGGTGAGTCTGAGGACGCGGACAGGATCCTGAACAAGGCGCTGCCCTGGAACGTTGAACCGTACGTGCAGCAGGAAAAGATCCGCACGATCCACTACGGCATCGGCGCTATCGGCAGCGAGGTGGTGAAGGCGGTCCTCAACAACCCCGAGATCGAGATCGTCGCCGCCATCGACGCCCACCCCAACAAATCCGGCAAGGACCTGGGCGAGGCCGCCGGCATCGGCCACACGCTGGGCGTCCCGGTGCAGTACGAGGTGGAGCCCATCCTCAAGGACATCTACGCCGACGTCATCATTCACTGCACCGGCTCCTCGCTGACAGAGGTCTACCCGCAGCTCATGGCCATCGTCTCCGCCGAGAAGAGCGTGGTCTCCAGCTGCGAGGAGCTTTCCTTCCCGTGGGTGCGCTACCCGGAGATCTCGCAAAAGCTGGATCGCCGGGCGCGGGAGACCGGCGTCCGCGTCCTGGGTACGGGGATCAACCCCGGCTTCGTCATGGACCTCCTGCCGCTCATGCTCCTCACCGCCTGCCAGCAGGTGAAGTCCGTGCGCGTGGAGCGCGTCGTGGACGTGGCCACCCGCCGCATCCAGCTCCAGCGCAAGACCGGCGTGGGCTTGAGTGTGCAGGGCTTTCAGCGCGGCGCCAGCGACGGCGCCGTCGGCCACGTCGGTCTGCGCGAGTCGCTCTTCATGATCGCCGATACGCTGGGCTGGAAGCTGGAAGACGTCTCAGAGACGCTGGAGCCCGTGATCGCCCGCGAGAAGCGCAGCACAGAGTACTTCTCCATCGAACGCGGCTACGTCGCGGGCCTGCGGCAGTCCACCCGCGGCATGATGTCCGGCCAGGAGGTGCTGCGGCTGGACCTGGAGATGAGCCTGGGGGCGCGCGACCCCCACGACAGCATCGAGATAGACGCGCGACCGCCGATCAAGATGACCATTCCGGGCGGCATCCACGGCGACATCGCCACCGCCTCCGTCATCGCCAACGTCATCCCCGCCATCGCCCGCGGCCGCATGCTGGGCCTGCTCTCCATGCGCGACCTGCCGCTGCTCCCCTACTACCGCCCGCGCCCGCAACCGCGCGAGGCGGCGGAGTAGCGGGCCCGCGCCGTGGCACGGCGCGTCTTTGGACAGGGCTGAAGCCCTGTCCCTACGAAGGTAGGGGTCTACCGCCCGCGCCCGCAACCGCGGGAGGCGGAGTAGCGGGCCCGCGCCCGGACCGTCGTAGGGCGCAGCACCGGGACGCCGGCTGCTCACGCGACGGCATCCTCATCAGGAATCTCGTCCCGCGTCCCGCGGAATCGCACTGTGCTGCACCCCTACGCCAGCGGCGAGGCCCACCAGGGCGCAGCACCGGGACGTCGTGTGCTCACGCGACGGCATCCTCATCAGGAATCTCGTCCCGCGTCCCGCGGAATCACACTGTGCTGCGCCCCTACGTCCCGGAATGCGCGGCGCGTCTGGTAAGCTGAGGGCCATGACCATCACCGAAACGTACGCCCGCCTGCACCCGGAGTCCGCCCGCCTATACGAAAAGGCGCTGCGCACGTTCCCCTCCGGCGTCACGCACGACATCCGCTACCTGACGCCGTTCCCCATCTTCATCGAGCGGGCGCACGGCAGCCGCAAGTGGGACGCCGACGGCAACGAGCACGTGGACTACGTGATGGGCCACGGCGCCCTCTTTCTGGGCCACGCCCATCCGCAGATCACGGCCGCCATCGTGGAGCAGGCGTGGAAGGGCACCCATTACGGCGCCAACCACAGGCTCGAGCTGGAGTGGGGCGAGCTGGTGCGCGAGATCGTCCCCGGCGCCGGGGCCGTCTGCTTCACGAGCTCCGGCACCGAGGCCACCCTGATGGCCGCCCGCCTGGCGCGCGCCTACACGGGCCGCGACCGCCTGCTCAAGTTCGACCACCACTTCCACGGCTGGCACGACGCCGTGGCCGGCGCGCGGGCCGCGGAGTCGGAGTCGCCGATCTCCCCGGGCGTCCCGGCCGGCGTCCTGGCGAATACCGTCAGCCTGCCGCAGAACGATATCGCGCAGGTGGAGCAGCGCCTGGCCGAGGGGGATATCGCAGCGGTGATCCTCGAGCCCACCGGCGCCTCCTGGGGCACGCTGCCGCTCGCCGCGGGCTTCCTCGCGGACCTGCGCGAGGTCACGCTGCGCCACCACACCGTGCTCATCTTCGACGAGGTGGTCACCGGGTTCCGCGTATCGCCCGGGGGCGCCCAGGAGCGCTACGGCGTCACGCCGGACCTGACGACCCTGGCCAAGATCCTGGCCGGCGGCCTGCCCGGCGGGGCCGTCGCCGGCAACGTAGACATCGTTTCCATGCTGGAATTCCGCAGCGACGCCGCCTGGAACGCCCAGCGCCGCGTCGCTCACCCCGGCACGTTCAACGCCAACCCCCTTTCCGCCGCCGCCGGCGCCGCCATGCTGAAGATGGTGCGCACGGGCGAGCACCACACCCACGCAGACGCCCTCAACTCGCGGCTCGTTCCCGCGCTCAACGATGCGCTGCGGCGCGCCGGCGTCCCCGGCCGCGTCTACGGCCTGGCCTCCTACTTCCACATCCTGCTGGGGGCCGGGGCGCCGCCGCCCGCAGACGGCATCGAGTGGCCGTCCCGCGACGGCGCGCCGCCCGCCCGCATGGCCTCGTCGCTCGCCGGGGCCCTCAAGCGCGGCATGCTCAACCACGGTGTCGACCTCATGAGCGGCAGCGGCGGCTTCACGTCCGGCGTCCACACTGACGAGGACATCGGCCTGACGATCGATGCCTTCGAGGCGACGCTGGGGGAGATGCGGGCGGAGGGGCTGGTTTAGGCGGGGGTCAGCGGTCAGCGGTCAGCGGTCAGCGGTCAGCGGTCAGCGGTCAGCGGTCAGCGATCAGCGATCAGGCGGGCTCGGTCCGTTCCGGCTTGGTTGCTTGATCTTTGATTGCTTGTTCCTCTCCAGACTCCTGCCCGTATAATCCCCATCATGAACCCCGCCGAGCGACGCCTCATCGCTTACGCCGCCGCCGCGCACGGAGTTGTCCACATCATGGAGCTGACGTACCCGGCGCTCCTCAGCCGCATTGAGGCCGACTTCGGCATCCGCGCGGTCGTCACCGGCGCCCTGGCCACCGTGTTCGGCTGGGCCTTCGGCAGCAGCGCCATCCCCGCGGGCTTCCTGACGGATCGCCTGGGCTCGCGACAGGTCATCGTCTACACGTTCAGCGGCGCCGCCGTCATGGCCGTGCTCGTGGGCCTTTCGCCGAACGAGTGGTTTCTCGCGGCGGCCCTGCTCGGTCTGGGCCTGACCGCCGGCCTCTACCACCCGGCCGGACTCTCGCTGATGGCGCAGGGGGTGCGCCAGCGGGGCCTGGCCCTCGGCTTCCACGGCACGGCCGGCAACATTGGTCAGGCCATGGCGCCGGCCATCGCCATCGGGCTGGCGGTGCTCGTGGACTGGCGGCTCGCCTTCTTCGCGGTCGCCGGGCTGGCCGCCGTTATGGCTGTCGTCATGGCCACCACGCGGCTCAACGTGCAGGCCGGCAGCGAGATCATCCAGATCGACGCGGCCGAAGAGGCGGGGGACCGCAGCCCGCGGGAAGGCAACCAGCTGCGGGCCCCGCTGCTCATCGTGTACGGCGGCTTCATCCTCGGCGGCACCGTCTACCGCGGCGCGATCACGTATCTGCCGAAGCACCTGGAAGATTTCGTGGACAGGGACTTCGGCGGCATCTTCCTGACCGCCGCCCTGCTCATGGGCGCGCTCGGCCAGATCGTCGGCGGCAGCCTTTCCACGCGCTACCGGCTGGAGCGCATCGTGCCCGTTATCGGCCTGCTCACCATCCCGGCGCTCGTGCTCACGGGCCTGCTCAGCGGCGCGGCGCTCGTGCTCGCGGCGTCGCTGTTCGTCTTCCTGTACTTCGCCAACCAGCCGGTGTTCACCGGCCTCATCGCGGACTACGCGCCGCCGGGCGCCGTGGGCCGCAGCTACGGCGTCTCCTTCTTCGCGGGCTTCGGCATCGGATCCATCGGCGGGGTCATCGCCGGCGCCTTCGTGGACCAGTGGGACACGCGCGCCGCCTTCCTGGGGCTGACCGGGTTCATGGTAGTCTCCGTGATGCTCAGCTGCGTCCTGTGGGTGATGGCGGAGCGCCGCGCCAGAGAGAAACCGGCTGCGGAAGCGCTGGCGGAGGCGTGACAGGAGGAACGGGCAATGGGAAATGAGCGGCCGGATAGCGGAGCGCTCGCGGGCAAAGTAGCCATCGTCACCGGCGCCGCCCGCCTGCGCGGCATCGGCCGGGCCATCGCGCTGCGCCTGGCGGAGGACGGCGCGGACGTCGTGGCCACGGCCGTGGCGCGGCCGCCGCAGTCCCTGCCGCCGCACGAGATCGAGGCCGGCTGGCGGGGTGTCGAGTCCGTCGCGGAGGAGATATCCGCGCTCGGGCGGAAAGCGCTGGCCCTGGACGTAGACGTGACGCTGCCGGAGCAGGTGCGCGAGATGGTGGAGCGCACGGCCGCGGAGTTCGGCCGCATAGACATCCTCGTGAACAACGCCGGACTGGCGCTGGTGGCCGGCAAGAAGAACCTCTGGGAGATGGCAGACGACGAGTGGTTCCGCGAGATAGACGTCAACCTGCACGGCGTCTACCACTGCTGCAAGGCCGCGGCGAAGGTGCTGGTGGAGCAGGGCCAGGGCGGCAAGATTGTGAACATCTCATCGCTGGCGGGGCGCAGCGCCCAGCCGCAGTACGGCGGTTACACGCCGGCCAAGTTCGCGGTCATCGGCCTGACGCAGATGCTGGCGCTGGAGCTGGCGCCCCACCGGGTGAACGTGAACGCCGTCTGCCCCGGCAGCACCGACACCGATATGATGGACGGCACCTTCCGCCGCACCGGCGAGCGCCTGGGCGTCCCCTTCGAAATGATCAAACAGGGGGTGCGCGGGTTCATCCCACTCGGCCGCCAGGCGGACCCGGCGGAGATCGCCGCCGTGGTGGCGTACCTCTGCTCCCCGCAGGCGGATTACATCACCGGCCAGGCCGTCAACGTCGACGGCGGGATGTCGATGCGGTAGCTGTAGTTTCCACTCAGGTTGTTTACGGCGAGATGAGCCTCGCTCAGGTGCGCCTCACACCCACCCGGCCCCGCCGTTCCGCAATCGGGATGCCGTGCGTCCCACCCACCCACCCGGAATGTTATCTGGGGGACACCCCCAGACCCCCGACAGGGGGCTCCGCCCCCTGTACCCCCGTGCTACGCGAGAAGCCAGCCTGGCGCTGCATCGCCTAGCGGTAGCGCCCGCGCGCGACTGTGCACGAGCATCCGTCTTCGCGTGTCCCGACTGGCAGGGGTTCGGCATGCTACCGGCCCGGACAGGCCCTTCGTTCCTCAGGGCGACAAATTCACTGCGCCGGACCGCGTGAGGGCGGTTCGCGAACCGCCCCAGGGCGCAGCACCGGGACGCCGGGTGCTCTCGCGAGGGTATCCCCATCAGGAATCTCGTCCTGCGTCCAGCGGATTCGCACTGTGCTGCGCCCCTACCCACCGGCGCTGTCCATCGCCGCCAGTTGCTCGCTCGCCGCCTTCATCGTGTCCAGCACTGCCTGCGCCTCCGCGCCCTCCAGCGGCCGCGGCTGCGCGTAGTTCTCGATGATGGTCGGCACGTACTCCACCCCCACGAGCTGCTTGTCGAAGAAGGTGTAGCGGCCGATCACGCTGAGGCGCGTCTCGTAGCTCCACATCTGGTCGAAAATGAAGTTCCCGTGCGCGTAGGCGATGTACCGCCCGTTGTAGACCTCCACCGCCTGCACCCAGTGCGGGTGGTTCCCGATCACCAGATCCGCGCCGGCGTCGATCGCCAGGTGGGCGATCTCGGCGGGGTTGTCGTCGGCGACGCCCGGCGCCACCTGCGGCAGCGAGACGTACTCCGCGCCCCAGTGGAAAGCGACGGCGAGTACGTCCACCTGCGGCCGCAGCGCGGCGATCTGTGCTGCCATCGCCTCGCGGTCTATCGTCTCGCCCACGCCGTTGAACGCCAGGAAGCCGAACTTCAGCCCGCGCACGTCCACGCTGGCCACACTCTCGCGGTCCGCCCACTTGATGCCCGCCGCCTCCAGGTGCCGCACCGTCTCGTTGACGCCGTCCCAGCCGTAGTTCGTGATGTGGTTATTCTCCAGCGTGACCACGTCCACCCCCGCCGCCTGCAGCGCGGCCACGAACCCCGGCCGGCCGCAGAAGGTGAAGCCGGAGTCGTGGTAGGGGCAGGCATCCATCAACGGCGCCTCCAGGTTAATCACCGTGAGGTCCGCGTTTGCCGTGATGTCCTTCGTCGCCGCCACCGTGTACAGGAAGTCGTCGCCCTGGTTACGGATCGTGACGTCCGTGTAGCGCGCGGGGATCACGTCGCCGGTGACGATGAGCGTGCGCACGCGGGCGGGGTCCAGGCGCAGCGCGGCCAGGTCGCGCGGGGGGAAGACATCGGCCAGGGTCAGCGGCGGCGCGACGGGCGTGGGCGACGGCGCCGGGCTGGCCGTGACAGCGGGCGAAGGGTTGAGGAGGACCTCGACTGTCCGGCCGTCGCCGCCGCCCGAGCACGCCGCCAGCATCAGCAGAGAAAGAAGCGCGGGGAGCAGGCGCAGGCGCATGTCCGGATTCCGTTGGCCGTAGTATATACTGGTCGCCGTCCGGCCACTGCCTGCCTGCCGGCAGGCAGGCCAAAGGAGAGGGCCCATGGAGTTCCGCTTCACCGCCGCCGAAGAGGCGTTCCGCCAGGAGGTGCGCGAGTTCCTGCGCCGGGAGCTGCCCGCGGACTGGGCGGCGAGCGGGGGCGTAGGCACGCTGGGCGAGGGGAGCGAGGAGCGCTGGGAGCTGCTGCGCGGGTTCCAGCGCAAGCTGGCGCAGAGGGGCTGGCTGACGCTGGGCTGGCCGCAGGAGCACGGCGGCCTGGGCGCCAGCCATATGATGCAGGTCATCTATAACGAGGAGATGTCCTACCAGCGCGCGCCCACGCAGCTCGGCGTCGGGCCGGACCGAGTGGGGCCCACGATCATCCTCTACGGCACGGAGGAGCAGAAGCGGGAGCACCTGCCGGGGATCGTCAACGCCGAAGCCGTCTGGTGCCAGGGGTTCAGCGAGCCCGGCGCGGGCTCGGACCTGGCCTCGCTGGAGACGCGGGCCGAGGCGGACGGCGACTATTTCGTGATCAACGGCCAGAAGATCTGGACTTCCTTCGCGCACAAGGCGGACTGGTGCATCCTGCTGGCCCGCACGGACCAAGAGGCCCCCAAGCACAAGGGCATTAGCTACTTCCTCCTGGACATGCGGACGCCGGGCATAGAGGTGCGCCCGCTGATGGACCTGATGGGCCGGGCGAACTTCAACCAGGTGTTCCTGGAGAACGTGCGCGTGCCCCGGACCGCCGTTGCCGGCGAGCTGAACCGCGGCTGGTACGTGGCCGCCGCCACGCTGGACTTCGAGCGCTCTGGCATCAACCGCGTGGTCACCGGCATCCGCGTCTACGATGAGCTTCTGGGCTACGCCGCCGAGACGCTGGTCGACGGCCGCCGGCTGCTGGACGATATGCGGGTGAGGCACAAGCTGGCGGAGCTGGCGATCGAGTTCCAGGCCGGCCGTCTGCTCGCCTACCGGGTGGCATCCATGCAGGCGCGGGGGCAGATCCCCAACGCCGAGGCGTCGATGTCCAAGCTGTACGGCTCGGAGCTGCAGCAGCGGCTGGCCGGTGCCGGCATGGAGGTCCTCGGGCTTGGCGGGCAGCTTGAGCCCGGGTCGCGCTGGGCGCCGCTGGAAGGACGCGTCGAGGCGTTCTACCTGTTAGCGGCGGCCCTGACGATCGCCGCCGGCACCAGCGAGATCATGCGGGGCATCATCGCCGGGCGCGGCCTGGGCCTGCCGCGGGGATAGGCGGGCCGCGAGGGCCGTGCCGGCGGAGGAGCAGCCCCTGGACGTACCGGCGCTCGCTGAGGCGGAGACAAGGCCGCCGTCTCCTCTCGGTTACCTCTTCGCTCTCCTGCTCGCCCTCCTCGGCGGCGCCTTCGGCATCATCGGCGCCTTCGTCCAGGAAGCCCAAACCGGTGGCCTTCTCCTTCTCCCCTACCTTGGCGCGCCGATAATCGAGGAGCTCGTCAAGCCGTCCGGGGTCTACCTCCTCCTGGCGCGCTGGCCCCGCCTGCTGCGCGGTCAGCTCCACACCGCCCTCCTGGCGGCCGTCGCCGGCCTCTCCTTCGGCGTCATCGAGGCTGTAGTTTACGTCACGCTGTACGTGCCGGACGCGCCCGCCTGGTTCGTGACCTACCGCTTCACCGTGCCGCTCTTCCTGCACGCCACGGCCAGCTTCATCGTCGGCCTCGGCATCAATCGGGGCCTGCTGGACTGGGCCCGCAGCGGCTCGCCCCTCCCGAAGGCGACCCGCAACTTCTACCTCGCGGGCATCGGCCTGCACGCCGCCTTCAACACGACGGTCATGGCGCTCGTGCTCGCCGGCGTCTTCGACGATGTGTGAGGCGTCAGTCCCCGCGCAGCCGCCGGAACTCCTCGCCTACGATGCGCCAGACCACGTCCGGGCGGGCGCAGCGGATCTGCGACATGCTGGCCGTCGCCTCGAAGCTCCAGGCCGCGACGTGGCTCGCGCCCAGCTCCTCCGCCAGGCGCAGGCCAGTGCGCAGCTCCTCCTCCCGCCCCTCCGGCACCGAGAACGCCTGCACCCAGAGCTGAAGGCCGCGGCCGTGCCTGCGGGCCGCCTCCGCCGCCGCCCCGCCGTAGGCGCGCACGAACGGCTCCGCCTCCGTCCCGAACAGGTACCAGTACGGGTCGCAGCCGAAGATGTCCAGGTCGGGGATGGCGGCCGCCGCCTCGTAGTCGCCCACGCCGAAGTGGAGCATCGCCTCCAGCGCCCCCGTTGGCGCCTCCGCCAGACGGCGTTCCAGCGCCGCGGCCAGCCGCTCCTCCTGCTGCGGAAAGCCGTGCGCCGCCAGGTCGGCCGGCAGGAGGCAGAGCGCGTTGCGCAGGCCCCTCTCGTGGCCGTAGCGGCAGAGCTGACTCAGCAGCTCCAGCAGGGACGACTCGCGGAAAGCGCGGACCTCGGTGGTGAACTCAAGCGGCATCTCCCTGCCGTAGCGTTCGTGAAAGAGCGCCAGGCAGGCCTCGCAGCGACAGGCCCAGGCCCCGGAGAGGTCGCCGCGCCACAGGCCGACGTAGAAGTGAGGTTCGTCCCAGAACAGGACGTCTCCTCCCGCCGCCGCGCAGGCGTCGATCCAGCCGCGCAGGAACGCCCGCGTCTCCGGGTGGTTGGGGCAGGCCGCCCCCACGCGCCGTCCGTCCGAGAGCACCTGCCAGGCCTCCGGATGGTCCAGCGGGAAGCGGGTGAACGTCTCGCCGGAGAAGATGCCCGCCAGCCCCCAGGGGTCCAGCCACGCCTCCAGGCCGGCGCCGTGGCTGGCGGCGACGACATCGCGCATCGTGTCGCGGTAGTAGGCGAGGTCGGTCTCCGTGTAGCAGTGGACGACGTAGCTGCAGCCCTGGTCGACCATCTCCTGGATGTCGTCGCTGACGTGGCGCAGGGTGCGCGACGAGAAGTAGCTGACGCCGGTCTCCATGGCGGCTCCGAGTATAGCTCATGCGAGTGCGGCTGGCATATGATGGCGTAGATGGAACAGGTGACCTCAGAGCCCCTTGGCGAGCCCCGCGGAGAGGCCGTCGCCTACTACTTCCGCGATCTCCTGCTCATCGGCGGCGAGGCGACGCGTCTGTACCTCGTCCGCCACGCCCAGTCCGAGGGGAACCGCGGCGAGTATGAGGGCCCGGACAACGACCCACCCCTGAGCGCCGTCGGTCTGGAGCAGGCCGGCCGCCTGGCCCGCCGTTTCGCCCGCCAGAGGATCGACGCCGTCTACGCCAGCCCCCTGCGGCGCGCGCTGGAGACGGCCCAGGCGATCGCCGACCAGGCGGGGCTGACCGTGCGAGTCCTGGATGAGCTGCGCGAGATCGACCTTGGCGGAGCGCAGCACGACTACGGCGCCTTCTCCGAGGAGGAGGCGCTTGCCCTACGGGGGCGCATCGCTCGCCGCCCGACCTGGGACTCGTTCCCGGGCAGCGAGGGCAGCGCGGCGGCCCGCCGCCGTGTTACCGCCGCAGTCGACAAGGCGATAGAGGAGTGCCGCGGCAAGCGGGTGGCGATCGTGGCCCACGGGGCGGTGATCCAGACCTACGTCAGCCACGTCCTGGGTGTGGAGCCCGACTTCGTCTTCTATGCCTTCAACGCCGGCATCACGTCCATCCGGGCGGAGGGCGACCGGCGCGTCATCTGGCGCCTGAACGACGTGGCGCACCTGGACGGCCTGCCGCCCGGCTTCGGCGGCATCTCGTAGGGCGCGATGTAGGGGCGCAGCATGCTGCGCCCCTACGTTTCGGTTTCAGATCAGCCGGCTCAGT
>JAUSFE010000050.1 GCA_030649945.1 Dehalococcoidia bacterium
GATGGCGTCGGACACGGCGGTGATCGCCTCGTCCTGGCCGAAGACGCGGTCGTGCAGGCGCTCCTCCATCTGCAGGAGCTTCTCCTGCTCGCCCTCCAGCATGCGGTGCACGGGGATGCCGGTGATCTTGGCGACGAGCGCGGCGATGTCGTGCTCGTCCACGGTCATGTCCTCACCGCGCTCCTGGAGCCAGAGGTCGCGCTGCTGATCGAACTCGGCCTGCACCGGGGCCAGCTCTGCCTTGAGGCGGGCGTTGGTCTCCCAGTCCTCGCCCTCGGCGGCGGCCTGGGCTTCGCGCTGGAGCCCGTCCACCTGCTGCTGCAGCCGGCGCAGCTCCGGCGGCATGCTCTGCTGCTCGATGACGTGCTTGGACGAGGCCTCGTCGATGAGGTCGATGGCCTTGTCCGGCAAGAAGCGTCCCGTGATATAGCGGCCGGAGAGGCGCGCGGCCGACTCCAGGGCCGCGTCCGTGACCTTCACCTTGTGGTGCGCCTCGTAGCGCGGGCGCAGCCCCTTCAGGATCTCGATCGTCTCGTCCTCGCTGGGCTCTTCGATGTAGACCGGGGCGAGGCGGCGCTCCAGGGCGGCGTCCTTCTCGATGTGCTTGCGGTACTCGTCGAGGGTCGTCGCGCCGATGACGTGCAGGTCGCCGCGGGAGAGGGCGGGCTTCATCATGGTAGAGGCGTCGATGGCGCCCTCCGCGCCGCCGGCGCCCACCACCTGGTGGATCTCGTCGATGAAGACGATGACCTCGCCCTGGGCCCGCTTGATCTCGTCCATGACGGCCTTGAGGCGCTCCTCGAACTCGCCGCGGAACTTGGAGCCGGCCACCATGGCGCCCATGTCCAGCGCCAGCAGCCGCTTGTCCTTGAGGTTCTCCGGCACGTCGCCGGCGACGATCTTCTGGGCCAGCCCCTCCGCGATCGCCGTCTTGCCCACGCCGGCCTCGCCGATGATCACGGGGTTGTTCTTGGTGCGCCGGTTCAGGACCTGCATCACCCGCTTGATCTCGTCCTCGCGGCCGATGACGGGGTCCAGCTTGCCCTCGCGCGCCGCCTCCGTGAGGTCGATGGAGTAGCGCTCCAGCGCCTTGTAGCGCGACTCCGCCGTGGGGCTGTCCACGCGGGCCTCGCCGCGCACCTCCTGGAGCGCCCGGTAGATGCGCTCCTTGTCGATGCCGGCCTGGCGCAGGATACGCGCCGCCTCGCCCTCGCGCTCATCGGCGATGGCGATGAGGATATGCTCGACGCCCACGTACTCGTCCTTGAGGCGCTCGGCCTCGGCGTTGGCGGCCTCCAGCATGCGCACGATGCGCGGCGTGGTGTAGATCTGGACGACGTCGTAGGCCAGCTTGGGGGCGGACTCCAGCGCCCGGCCCACGGCCTGCCGCAGGCGGCGAGCGTCCACGCCGAGGGTCTGGAAGATGCCGGGCGTGATGCCCTTCTCGTAGGTGAGGAGCGACATGAGGACGTGCTCGACGTCCCACTGGGAGTGGCGTTCCTTGCGCACCATCTCCTGGCTGGCGGCGAGCACCTCCTGGGCGCCTTCGGTGAACCTGTCTTGTCGCATCATGTTGGTGTTACCTCATCCCTGGTGTTGTCATTCTGAGCGAGATGCCGTCGTTGTCCGCCCAACGCAGCTTCGCGAAGGAATCTGGTGGCGGGGCGGTGCGTGAACGGCGCAGGCTGCCATCTGGGCAACCCATGGACACCTTGCCACTTTCGCCATCATCATTCGATCGGCTCAAGGCTCGTGCGGTCGCTAACTTGATCGGTGATTCTGGACACGTCCTGGATTGTCATCGGGCGGACGCCCGTCTTGCGGGCCTCAGGTAGCTCGCTGAGCTCGTTCAGCGCCAGCCGGGTGCCCTCACCCCAGATACCTACGGCATCGCCTGCTTCGCGACCAAGTCTTGTGCCGCGCTCCAGTCCCGCCGCGACGCGGCGAGCCCCATGCAGGGCCATGTAGCCAGTACTTATCCGGTCGAACAACCCACCGGGTATGAACTGAGCGACCTCGTGGCGAACGGAGGCCCAAGTGTCCGAGGAGAAGTCCGCACCGACGACTCTCCCAGCCTTACGTACTAGCGCAGCTGCAAGCACGTTCTGGCGGAGTTCGGAGGCTAACGCTCTGACGCAACCTATCCTCGTCCGCTCGACGCGTCTGCGCTCGATCTCAAGCGCTCCCACAAACCCGCCGACAACACCCAACAAAGCCGAACCAAACGCAATGGTGGCCGTGTCCATCAGTCTGTCTCCCTCCCTTTTACCGCCGGCAGCACGCGGTCGCGGTACGCCTGTAGCTCCGCGCGCAGGTGCGCCATCTCGCGCTCCATCTGGCGCAGGCGCTCGTTCATGCGCATCACGACCTCGGCGCCGGCCAGGTTCAGGCCCAAGTCCTGCATCAGGCGCTGGATGTAGCGCAGACGGTCGACATCGGACTGCGAGTAGAGGCGGACGCGCCCGCGGGAGCGGCTGGGGCTGATGAGGCCCTGGCGCTCGTAATTGCGCAGGCTCTGGGCGTGCATGCCGACCATGCGGGCGGCCACGCTGATGACGTAGCAGGGCTCGTGGTCCGGGTTGCGTTCGTCTACCATGTCACGTTACCGCCGGTGTTCCTGTTTGGCGCGCCGTCGTTCCGGGCCGAGGCGCCGTAGGGGGCGCAGCACTCGGGTAACGTGGTCGCGCCGGGGGATGGCCGGCTCCCGATTGCTGAGGCGGCTGCAACCGTTGGGCTGGCGTGCTGCGCCCCTACGCCCCGCCCTGCCCTGACGCCGCGCCATACACGCATCGCGGTTACGCCGGCTCGTTCGTTCATCATGTCACATTACCGCCGGTGTTCCTGTTTGGCGTGGCGTCGTTCCGGGGCGGGTCACCGTAGGGCGCAGCACGAGGGCCGCGACGGTCGCGCCGGCGGGCGGCTGGCTTCCGGTTGCTGAGGCGGCTGCAACCGTTAGGCTCGCGTGCTGCGCCCCTACGCCCCGCCCTGCCCTCACGCCGTGCCATACACGCATCGCGGTCATGCCGGCTCGTTCGTTCATCATGTCACATTACCGCCGGTGTTCCTGTTTGGCGTGGCGTCGTTCCGCGGCGGGTCACCGTAGGGCGCAGCACGAGGGCCGCGCCGGGGGGGCTGGCTTCCGGTTGCTGAGGCGGCTGCAACCGTTAGGCTCGCGTGCTGCGCCCCTACGCCCCGCCCTGCCCTCACGCCGTGCCATACACGCATCGCGGTCATGCCTTCGCTCCTGCGGGGGCCTTGCGGCGCTCCTCGCGTAGCTGCTCGAAGAGCGCGCGCTCGCGGTCCGACAGCTTTTCCGGGAGGACGACGCGGATGCGGGCGTAGAGGTCGCCGGACGGACGGCCGCCCGCCGCGCGCGTCTGGGGCTGGGCGTGGCCCCTGGGCTTGCCGTCCAGGCGGGGCATGCCGAGGCCGGCCAGGCGGATGCTGCGGCCGTTCTGGGTGAGGGGCGGGATGGTGACGGCGATGCGCTTGCCGGCCAGCGTCTCGATGTGCACCTCGCCGCCGAGGACGGCGTCCTCCAGCGGCACCGGCACGTCTGTGTAGAGGTCGTCGCCCCTGCGCTCGAAGCGCGGGTGCGGGCGCACGCGCACGACGACGTAGAGGTCGCCGCGGGGGCCGGCCCTTCCAGGAGAAGGACTGCCCTCGCCGGCCAGGCGCACGCGGGTGCCGTCACGGGCGCCGCGGGGGATGTTTACCTCCAGACGGCGGGGGCGCAGGACGGCGCCCTGTCCCTGGCAGACGTGGCAGACGGCGCCGGCCACCTGGCCGCTGCCGCCGCAAGTTGGGCACGGCTCCTCGCCCTGGAGCTCCAGGGCGCGGGCGGCGCCGTGGTGGGCCTCCTCGAGGGTGATCTCGGCGGCATACTCCACGTTCTGGCCGCGCAGGGGCCCGCGGCGGCCGACGGACGGGCGGCCGCCGCTCCCGGCGAAGACGTTGCCGAAGATGCTCTCGAAGCCACCGGCGCCGGCGCGGCCGACGAGGTCGCCGAGGTCGTTCAGGTTGAACTGGAAGGTCTGCCCTCCGCCTGAGGCGGACTGGGCGCGCGCCTTCTCGAAGGCCTCAGCCTGCTCCCAGCGCTCGCCGTAGCGGTCGTACTTGGCGCGCTTCTGGGCGTCGGAGAGCACCTCGTAGGCGCGGGTGATGGCCTTGAAGCGGGCTTCCGCGCCCTTGTCGCCCGGGTTGACGTCCGGGTGATGCTTGCGGGCGAGCTTGCGGTACGCCTGCTTGACCTCCTTGTCGGAGGCGCTGCGCTTGAGGCCGAGAATCTCGTAGTAGTCTTTCGCCATCAGACGTTTTCCGCGAGGCCTGGCGGTGGGCCCGCGCCGGCAGCCGGCGCACGGGCGCCGCTGCGCCTGGATACAATTCTAGAGGGAAATGGGAGAGAAGTCAAAGGGGCCGGTGAATAAACATGATACGCGTGCTGTCAAGAGACTTGACAGCACGCCGGTTGGCCGGGGTGCCGTATTGACATCGTCCCCGCCCGCCAGCATCATGGGTGCGTCGTCTCGGATTCAAGCAGCGGTAGACAAGGAGGAAGGGATGCCCTGGAACATTAGCGGCCAGTACATGGAGACTTGCAACTGCGACTACCTTTGCCCGTGCCCCCTTACCGGCATGGCGGAGACCACGCACGGCTACTGCATCTTTGCGATGGCGTTCCGCACTGATAAGGGGGAGTACAACGGCATCCCGCTGGACGGCGTCAAGTTCGTCATCATCGGGCGCACGCCGGAGGCCATGGGCGCCGGCAACTGGCAGGTGGGGTTGCTTGTGGACGCGGGCGCGAACCAGGCCCAGCAGGATTCGCTGGCGCAGATCGTGGGCGGGCAGGCCGGCGGCCCGATGGCGAACATCGCGCCGCTGATCGGCCAGTTCATGGGCGTCGAGGCGCGGCCGATCGAGTTCGAAGGCAGCGGCAGCAAGTGGCAGGTCAAGGTCGCCGGCAGGCTGGACCAGGCGCTGGAGGGCGCTACGGGGCTTGGCGGCGAGAACCTCTACCTGGACAACATGGGCCACCCGGTGGCGAACCGCCTGGCGCTGGCACGCGCGCAGCACAGCCGCCTGCACGCCTTCGGCATCGACTGGGAGGACGACAGCGGCCGTAACAACGGCCACTTCGCACCGTTCGACTGGCGCGGCTAGGGCCACGTTAGCGGGGCGGACACACGGATCCGCCCCTACGACCGGGCGGGCGCGGGCGGACACACGGGTCCGCCCCTACGACGGGCGGGCGCGGGCGGACACGCGGGTCCGCCCCTACGCCGTGATGACCTTGCCCAGCTCGACGCTCTTGAGGGCGCGGTCAAGGTTCCTCGCGGTGTGGATGAGCGCTATGTGGGTGAACGCCTGCGGGTAGTTCCCCAGGTAATCGCCGGTCTCCGGGTCCAGCATCTCGGAGTAGAGGCCCACGTGGTTGCCCAGGCTGAGGACGCGCTCGAAGAGGTCGCGCGCCTCCTGCAGGCGTCCGGCGGCCACCAGGCTCCCGGCCAGCCAGAGGCTGCACATGGTGAAGGTGCCCTCGCGGCCCGGCAGCCCATCGTCGGCGAGCTCGGGGAGGTAGCGATAGACGAGGCCGTCCACGCCAAGCTCCTTCCACACGGCGTCTATCGTCGCGTTCATGCGCGGGTCGTCAGCAGCCAGGAAGCCGACCATGGGGATGAAGAGCAGGCTGGCGTCCAGGCCGACGCCGCCGTAGTGCTGAATGAAGGAGCCGCGCTTGGCGTTCCAGCCGTGGGTCAGAATGTCCTGGCGGATCTCCTCGCGGGCCTTGCGCCAGCCGTCGAAGTCCACCGGCCGGCGCAGCGCTCGGGCCAGCCGCAGGCCGCGGTCCACTGCCACCCAGGCCATGAGCTTGGAGTAGGTGAAGTGGCGGGGCCCCGTGCGGAACTCCCAGATGCCCAGGTCCGGTTCCCGCCAGCGGCGGACGGCGGCCTCCACCAGGCAGCGCGCCACGTTCCACAGCCTCTCGTCGATGGCGCCGCCGACCCGCTGGTAGGAGTCCAGCGCCAGCATGATCTCGCCGAAGACGTCCAGCTGGAACTGATGGAAGGCGGCGTTGCCCACGCGTACCGGCCGCGAGGCGCGGTACCCCTCCAGGTGGTCAAGGGTATACTCCTCCAGCTCGTGGCCGTTCCGCCCCTCGATGCTGTACAGCGAGTGCAGGTCGCCGTTGCTCTCGCAGATCGCCAGGTTGGCGAGCCAGTCAACGAAGGGCTTGGTGTAGGTGGTGTGGCCCAGGCGGTGGAAGACGTCCATGGTGAAGGCGGCGTCGCGCAGCCAGGAGAAGCGGTAGTCCCAGTTGCGCACGCCGCCGATGCGCTCCGGCAGCGACGTGGTGACGGCGGCGCAGACGGTGCCCGAGGGGACGTACAGGAGCAGGTGCAGCGCCAGCATGGAGCGCTTCACCACCTGCTCCCAGCGTCCGGTATAACGCCAGTCCTGCGAGACGAAGCGCCAGAACGCCTCCGTCTGGCCCAGGCGGCCGTGGACGTCGTAGCCGTCAACCGGCGGCGGCGAGTCCTGCCCCCACGCGACCACGAACGCGGCCGATTCGCCCTGCCGTACCGTGAACCGCGCGCGGGCGGCGCCTTCCGCGGCCTCCAGATCGACCGCGGACGACAGCGAAAGGCAGCTGCGGCCGTGACGGGCCACGGCCACGCGGCTTTGAACGGAGACCTCCGTGCGGCCGCGGGCGTAGTCCAGGCGCGGCTGGAAGTGCAGGTCCATCTCCACGGCGCCCCGCTCGCAGCGCAGGAGGCGGATGAGGCTGCTTTCGCGCTGAGTGATCTGCTCGCCGACGGGCATGAAGTCGGTAAGCGTGGCGCCGCCGGAGGGGGTCTCGAACTCCGTGACCAGGACGTTGCTGTCAGGCAGGTAGCGCTGGCGGGACGTGAAGTCTCCGGGCGGGCTGACCTGGAAACGCCCGCCGGCGCCGTCGTCCAGAATGGCGGCGAAGACGCTGGGAGAATCGAAGCGCGGGAAGCACAGCCAGTCGATGGAGGCGTCAGAGCCGACGAGCGCGGCGGAATGCATATCGCCGATCACGCCGTAATCGTTAATACGCTTATACGCCATTGGCACCCCTGGGCTGGGAGAAGCCCGCCTCATCTCCACTATAGCGAACGCCGCCGCCGTCTGGGAAGTTAAGGGGTGGTGAACGTTGGGTGTCATCGCGGCCGGCTCCGCCGAAGGCGGACGGTGCTATGATCGGGAAAGTGGAAACTGGAATGTGGGGCATAGCCGGCAACGAAAGGGCCGTAGCGGCGGTGGCGCGGGCCGTGGCGGACGGCTCCTGTGCGCATGCCTACCTGTTCGTGGGCCCGGAGCGTGTTGGCAAGGCGGCCACGGCGGGCAGGCTGGCGCAGGCGGTAAACTGCGTGGGTGCCGCCGTTCCCTGCCTCGACTGCCGCGCCTGTACGCGCATTGGCAACGGGATACATGCCGATGTGCAGACGGTGACGGTGGAGCCGGGGGAAGACGGCGCGCAGCGCACGGCCATCAGCGTGGAGCAGGTGCGCGAGATTGAGCGGGCGGTGGCCCTCAACCCCTTCGAGGGGAAGACCCGCGTGGTGATCCTGGACCCGGCGGACGAGATGTCGCCGCAGGCCCAGAACGCCTTTTTGAAGACGCTGGAAGAGCCGCCGCCGCACGTCATATTCGTGCTCATCGCCCGGCGGGAGGAGCGGCTGCTGGAGACGGTGCGCTCCCGCTGCCGGCGCATCGGCTTCAGCCTGGCGCCGGTGGCGGTGATCGAGCGGGTGCTGCTGGAGAGGGAGGCGCCGCCGGAGCAGGCGCGGCTGCTGGCCAGGCTCTCGCGGGGGCGCGCCGGCTGGGCGCTGGAGATGGCGAGCGACGCCCAGGCGGCCGGGCGCCGGCGGGAGGCGCTGGAGTCCGCGCGCGCCCTGGCGCGCATGACGGTGGCGCAGCGCCTGGACCTGGCGGAGCGGCTCTCGGATGACTTCAAGCGGGACCGGGAGGGCGTGTTAACGCTGCTGGCGCAGTGGCAGGACTGGTGGCGGGACGTGCTGCTGACCGGGTGCGGAGCGGAAGAGGGCATGGCGAACCTGGACATGGCGGAGGAGCTGCGGGAGGACGCCGCCCGGCACGGCGCGCGGGAGGCGGCGGCGTTCGTGCAGGCGCTGCGGGAGGCGCGGCAGCAGCTGGAGGAGAACGTGCAATCACGCGTGGCGCTGGAGGCGCTGGTGCTGCAGGCACCGACGGCGGCCCTGCCTGCCGGACAGGCAGGCCCGGGCGCGGCGGTGGCGGCGGAGTTGTCCACTTCTTAGCAGGGTGCTGACAAACGAGTTCTCGTCCCCCCCCCCACCTCCATCCCCGAGCGGCGCCCCTACGGCGGCCCGTGTTCAGCCCGACGCGGATGTTCGTGCGACGGGTGGCGCTGAGGGCGCGGCACCCCCCGCCCTACCCCCATCCCCGAGCGGCGCCCCTACGCCGTGGTTCCAGGACAGGCCTCTGCACTCTCCTTATTTCAGCACGCTGTTAGTCGTTAACCTCCCTTCTATCGCCCCAGTCAGGATCACTGCTCGCTGTTGTTCCCT
Organism: Dehalococcoidia bacterium; assembly: GCA_030649945.1. Taxonomy (GTDB): domain Bacteria; phylum Chloroflexota; class Dehalococcoidia; order SM23-28-2; family RBG-16-64-32; genus JAUSFE01. The sequence goes on from JAUSFE010000050.1 coordinate 8,577, forward strand.
TCTGTTCATCGTGATGTCCCTCATGAGAGGACAGAATCACAGAACAGTTAACCCTCAGACCATCTACAGGGCGCCGCAAACGCATTGCGTACCCCCCCTGCCTGTGCTATGATGCGTCCGTTTGAGAACCGAATAAGCCTGCCTGTCGGTGGGCAGGTCTCTCCGTGGCCCCCTCGCCTTCTCCGGTCAAGTGAGGAGAGGACGGGGAGGCCATTCAAGCACAAAGGAGGGATCGATGCACGTCATTATCGACGGCTTTGGGGGTGATCCGGACCAGCTTTCGGATGAAAACGTGGTCCGCGTGATTTTGGATCAGTACCCGCAAATGATGGGGATGACCAGAATCACGCAGCCCACAGTAGTTCGCTATACGGGGAGCAAACCCGAGGACTGGGGCGTCTCCGGCTACGTGATGATCGCTGAGAGTCACATCGCGGTGCACACGTTCCCGGAGCGCCGTCTTGTTTGGGCCGATATCTTCTCCTGCAAGGACTTCGAGGCGGCCCAGGTCCTCGAGGACATCAAGCGGCGCTTCCGCCTGCGCCAGATGGACGTCAAGGTCCTGGAGCGCAGCCTGGAGTCCTCACCCGTCGTCGCGCGGGAGCCGGCCGCCCCGGTGCGATGAACCCGCCCGCGGACCATCCCGGGCGCCCGGGCCACGGTGCGGGCGCCGAGGGTGGTCTCATCCACCCCTTCCCCATCGGCGAGCAGACCACGACGGCCGAGACGGTGGGCCGCATGGCGGACACCGCCTTCCAGGCGCGCAACCTGGGGCAGGCCGCCCGCATCTGGGACGCCGCGCTGCGGGACGAGGCGACGATCTTCTTCGGCCTGGCGGGCGCCATGGTGCCCGCCGGCATGCGGCCGGTGATCGTCTATCTGATCGAGAACCGGCTGATAGACGTGATCGTGAGCACCGGCGCCAACCTTTACCACGACGTCTACGAGTCGCTGGGCTTCAGCCACGCGGCGGGCGACCCCGAGGGGGACGACGTGCGCCTGGCGCACCTGCGCCTGCTGCGCTTCTACGACGTCCTGGCGCCCGAGCACGAGTTCAGCCGCGGGGAGCGCTTCTGCACGGAGTTCGCGCTGACCCTGGATGGGGACCGGCCCTACCCCACGCGCGAGTACTTCCAGCTCTTCGGGCAGGCGCTGGCGGCGGTGGCGAAGGAGGAGGGGATCCTGACGGCGGCGGCGAAGCACGGCGTGCCGGTATACTGTCCCGCCGTGGGGGACAGCGTGCACGGCCTGGCCGTGGCGGAGGCGCGCCTGCGGGGCAAGCGCATCGTCTTCGACATCATCGGCGACGTGCTGGAGCTGGTGCACCTATCGGTGACGGCGAAGAAATCGGCCGTCATCTACATCGGCGGCGGGACGCCCAAGAACTTCATCCAGCAGTCCGGCGCCGCCTGCTACCTTTACGACCGCGACCCGCCGGGCCACAGCTATGGCATCCAGATCACGATGGACCAGCCGCAGTGGGGCGGCCTCAGCGGCTGCACCTTCGAGGAGGCGCAGTCCTGGCGCAAGATCGCGCCGGACGCCCGCTTCGTGACGGTGAACGTGGAGGCCACGGTCGCGCTGCCGCTCATCGTCAGCGCGCTGGCGGAGGGCTCGCAGAGCGCCATCAAGGGCCGGCGGCTGCCGGAGCTGGACTGGGAATGGGAGAAGGCGGCCCGCGGCCAGGGCGCCTTCTCTGAGAAGCCTTAAGCATCCGTTAGAAGGAGGACAACGATGGGCCACACCAACGCAGATACCCTGCGCAAGGCATACGACGCCTTTAGCCGGGGCGACCTGGACGGCATCCCTTTCGCTGACGATGTCGTCTTTCACATCCCCGGCAAGAGCCCGATGGCCGGCGACTACAGGGGCAAGGCAGCCGTATTCGGCTTCCTGGGGCAAGTGATGGAGCGCACCGGCGGCAGCTTCCGCCTGGAGGTACACGACATCGCCGCCAGCGACGATCACGCCGTGGGCCTGACGGTGCACAGCGGGCAGCGCGGCGGCAAGGCCGGTGGCTACAACAGCGTGCACGTCTGGCACGTGAAGAACGGCAGGCTGGCGGAGTTCTTCGAGTTCCCGGACCAGCCGGCGTTCGACGACTTCTGGGCGTGAGGAGGGGAGTCCGCCGGGCGGTGACGATGCGAATGAGGAATCCGGTGGTTGAGCGGGCCCTGGGTGCTCATCAGAAGCCGCGCCCCCGGCAGAGTCCCGGCACGCATACGAACGCGGCTCCCTTGTTCCCGGACAGACCCTTCGATTCCTCAGGGTGACATTGTCCTCAGGGTGACAATCAATGGCTGACGAGCGCTTCTTCCCGGCCGGCAACTTCGCGGCGCTGTCCGCTGAGTACAGCGCCTACGAGCGGTCGCGCGTCGTCATCCTGCCCGTGCCGTATGACTCCACCGCCTCCGGCTGGGTAGGCTCGCGCGAGGGCCCGGCGGCCATCATCGCCGCCTCCGCCAACATGGAGCTGTACGACATCGGCCTGCCTACCCTGCCTACCGGCAGGCAGGCCGGACAGGCAGGCACCGGGGCCGAGCCGTACCTCGCCGGCATCCACACCCTGCCGGAGGTGGCCGTGCACACCGGCAACCCGCAGGGGATGGTGGAGCGCATCGAGGAGATCGTGGGCGAGCTGATCGACGCCGGGAAGTTCGTGGTCACGCTCGGCGGCGAGCACACGGTGGCCGTGGGCGCGGCCAGGGCCCACGCCAGGCGCATCCCGGCCCTCTCCGTGCTGGCCTTTGACGCCCACGCGGACATGCGGGACACGTACCTGGACTCGCCCTACAACCACGCCTGCACGCTGCGCCGTATCTCGGAGGTCGCGCCGATCGTCCAGGTGGGGCTGCGCAGCGCCGAGCGCGAGGAGCACGAGTACATCCGCGAGCAGGGCCTGCGTTTCTACGGCCCGCGGGAGTACCGGGCGCTGGGGCCGGAGGGCGTGGCGGAGCAGCTATCGGACAGCGTGTACGTGACGTTCGACCTGGACGCCTTCGACTCGTCGGTCGTGGCGGCGGTGGGGACGCCGGAGCCGGGCGGGCTGCTCTGGGACGAGGTGAGCGAGCTGCTGGAGACGGTCGCCCGGCGGCGGCGCCTCGTGGGGTTCGACGTGACGGAGCTGGCGCCCTCGCTGGGCCCGCGGGCGAACGCGCAACTGGCGGCCAAGCTGGCGTACCGCATCATCGGCCTGGCGCTGCGGGAGTAAGGGGGCGCCCTTACGCCACAGCCGCCCGCACGTCCAGCATCTGCGCCAGGTGCGCGCGGGCGTGCTCGACCTCCATCTCGGCCCGGCTGCGCACCGTCACCGGGCCGCTTTCCGGGTGCACGCCGGAGCGCTCCCACGCCTCGTCCGGCAGGTGCTCCAGCTGGTAAGCCAGGCCTGCCAAGAACGCGCGCAACCCCGTGAGCGCCTTCTGCGGGTCTTCCCCCTGGTAGTTGCGTTCCACGGCCCACGCGTCCTGGTCGTAGGACACAAGGGTGGGGTTGTCGTCCTCCACCAGGCGACGGACCCGCAACCCCTCCTCGGCGGCGGAGTCCCGCAGGTGGCAGACGATCTCCAGGAGCGACCACTCTCCCTCCGCCTGAGGCGGACGGCGCAGCTGGTCGTTGCTCAGGCCCCGGCAGGCGGCCTCGACGTCGTCCGGCGCCTGTCGCAGGAGGGTGATGATCTCGGTGCGGTGCATGGGTGGCATTATACGGGCTGCGGCAGGGTGCTGCGCCGGGCCGGAGACGCGGCGTCAGCGGAGCTTCACGTTGAGCGCAGGCAAGGCTTCGGTCTCGAGAGTCTTGAGGTCAAGCCTGTGCGAGGCGCGCTGAATGTCGATCCCGACCACGTTGCCGTCGGCGTCGAGGTCCAGGACCACGCCGTCGGCCACCTCTCGTGAATCGGCGCCGGGGTTTGGGTTCAAGTCGATGTAAAGCGAATCAGTCTCGGGGTAGTAGTGCAGCTTCATGGTTCCTCTCGCGCCTGTCCCGATGGTACCACGAAGTCCCGGTCCGGGAAGGCGTTGTGAACGGTCTCCCCGTCTTCCAGCGTAACGACGCGCAGTACGCGCTCACCCAATTCCGGTACCGTTGCCCAATATCGTATGCGGCCGTCCGGCTGAACCTCGCGCCGCGCCGGGCGCGCAAGAACACGCTCGCACCACTCGCGCCGAATGTAGGGTCGCTTGCGCATGACCTGCTCCTCGAAGTACCGCGTGGTCTTCATGCCAGCGCGGCGCTATCTCGCGGCGATCTGCGGGTGGGCGCGCAGCCTCTCCTCCACCTGGCGCCGGTCCGGGATGCCCTCGATGCCGATGCCCTCCACGGCTATGGAGGCGGCGCAGGAGGCGAAGCGGGCCGCCTCCCAGGGATCGCCCGTCTCGTGGAAGCGGATCAGGAAGCCGGCGGCGAAGACATCGCCGGCGCCGGTGAGGTCCACGGGGTGCGCGGGGAAGGCTTCGATGTGCCGCCAGCGGCCGCGCACGCCCACGTCTGCGCCGTTGTAGCCGCGGGTGAAGGCGAGGATATCGACCATGGCGCCCCAGCGCTTGAGGGCGGCGGGCGCCTGGCCGGGGAGCACGTCCTCATCGGAGAGAAAGAGCGCCGCTGTGTGGCGCAGGACGGGCGCGGCGTCCCAGCGGGCCGGCGGCACCGGCCGCACCTGGGTGTCCGGCCTGATCCGGCGCAGCCAGCCCTGGGCGCCGGCGCCGACCAGCGAGGCCGGGAAAGAGGCGGCCAGGGCATCGTCAATCTCTCCCGCCACCGGCCCCAGCAGCACTACCGGGGTCTGCCTCCAGTGGTCCGGCAGGTGCTCCGCCAGCAGGCGCGCGCCGCACTGCGGCACGAACTGGCGGCGGCGCCCTTTGCCGTAGACGTTGCGTATGCGCGTCGTCGTTTCGCTGGGCGCCAGGCGGCACTCGACGCCCGGCAGCAGGTCCGCCAGGGGCAGGTCCGGCGCGGCGGCGGTGAGGGCGGCGGTGCGCAGGCCCAGCCGGCGGGCGAGGGTGGCGGCGTAAGCGACGGCGCCGCCCAGCCGCCAGCTGCCTTCGTCCGAGAGCAGGTCCTGGACGACGTGGCCGACGACCAGGAACTCCGGCGGCATCAGACGCCGGGGGGACGGCCGCGGCCGTCGAAGTCCGGGCGCTGGGGGCGCTGCCCGCCCTGGCTATCGCCGCGCGGGCGGATTACCACCTTGCGCTCGTCGCCGACGCCCACGGACCCGGTCATGACGTAGGGGTCGTCCACGAGCGCCAGATGGATGATGCGGCGCTCGGCGGCGGGCATCGGCTCCAGCGTGATCGGCCGGCGGGAGTTGCGCACACGGTCAGCCATGCGCTGCGCCAGGCCGTGCAGGGTGTCTTCCCGGCGGCGGTGGTAGTGCTCAACGTCCACGGTCACGAGCACGCGGCTGCCCAGCTTGCGGGTGACCATGACGTTGATCAGGTACTGGAGCGCGGAGAGGGTGACGCCGCGGCGGCCGATGAGCAGGCCCAGGTCCTCGCCCTCGATGTCCAGGACGGCGGTGGCCCGGCCCAGGCCGTCGGCGGCGGTCTCGGGCGCGCGTACGGACACTTCGGCCTCGGCGCCCGCCAGCTCCAGCAGCGTGCGCAGGTAGTCCACGGCCAAGTCCACCTCTTCGGCGTGGATGTCCTTGACCTCGACAGCGCCCTCGGGGACGTCTTCAGACTCCTCTTCCACGGCAGCCGGGCGCGCGGTCCCTTCCTCCAGGGCCGTCACGCGCACGCGCGCCTGCTCTCCGCCCAGGCCGAAGATGCCGGGCTTGCCGGGGGTCAGGATCTCTATGTTCGCTTGATTGCGCTTCAGCCCGAGTTCATCGAGAGCGATGTCGATGGCCTCATCGACGGTTTTTGCGCTTACCTCTACGCTTTCCATGGGACGGCCTCACTCTTTCCACCGGAGCCGCGGGGGCCGGCTCCTCGTTGTCTCTTGCTTCTTGATCACGGCTGTCAGCCGTGGGCTTTCTGGCCGCCGGAGCGGGCTCTGGGGCGGGGCCGGGCAGCAGCAGATAGCGCCAGCTGAGGACGCGGCGGCCGTAGACGTAGTAGCTGGCGAAGAGGCTGAACACGTTGGACGCCACCCAGTAGACGCCCACGCCGCTGGGCAGGTTCAGCGTGAAGAACACCAGCATCATGGGCATCATCCACATCATCATCTGCTGCTGCAGCTGCTGCTGGGCGCTGGCGTTGGGCGTCTGGCTCATCTTCTGCTGGATGTAGGTGGACAGGCCGACGATGAGCGGCAGGATGAAGGTGGTGTCCGGCTGGCCCAGGTTCAGGTAGAGGAAGTGCTGCTCGAGGGGCACCTGGTTCTGCAGGAAGGAGATGGGGTACAGCCGCTGCGAGAGGGCCACCAGGCTCTCCGGGCTGCCGCCCACAACGAACACCAGCGACCGGTAGAGGGCGATGAAGACGACCATCTGGATGACCATGGGCAGGAAGCAGCCCAGGGGGTTGATGTTGTGCTCCCGGTAGAGCTTCAGCATCTCCTCCTGGCGGCGCTTGGGGTCCTTGTACTTCTTCTGGATCTCCTGCATCTGCGGCTGGGCGGTCTGCATGGCCTTCGTGGACTGTAGCTGGCGGATGGTGAACGGCAGCGTGGCGAGGCGCAGGAGCAGCGTGAAGAGCAGGATGGCCAGGCCAAACTGGCCCAGGACGACCAGGTTCAGCAAGAGCAGGGCGTTAATGAGCGGATCAATGAGCAGGAGGTTGAACGTGTTGGAGAAGCCGTAAAAGACGAGCATTGAGAGGAAGACCGCGATGACCAGGAACATGCCGGCGGCGAAGGGGCTGAAGCGGCCCGGGCGGGGAGCAGAGGCGGGCTGCGCGCTCAACCCGGCACCTCCACCAGGCGCGTGGAGCCGGCCTGGGGATCCACGGTGAAGAGATCACCGCCCTCGGCGACGATGAGCACCTCCGCCGGCGTGTCCGGGAGGAGCAGCGGGTCGGAGAGGACGGCCTTGGCGAGGATGGAGGGGCCGGACCAGACGGACTTGCCGGTCCTGGGGTCCAGCCCGGAGACGTTGCCGTGGCGATCCACGATCAGGAGCACGCTACCGGCGAGGAGCGGGGACGAGCGCACCGACGCCTCCGCCTGGAAGGGCTGCTGCCAAGCGTTGCTGCCGTCCGCGACGTTGAGGGCGTAGACCTTGTGGTCCAGGTTCGGCACGTAGACAATGCCGCCGTCCACGAGCGGGCGGCCCCAGAACCAGCTGCCGGCCTTGAAGGACCACTTCTCGCTGCCGTCGCTGGCATCGACGGCGTAGAGCTGCTTGCCGATGCCGCCGACGAGGACGGTGTTCTTATCGGCAAGGACCGGGTCGGTGAGGAGAGCGGCGTCCGCCTTGAACGGAGCGGCCCACAAGGGGTCCAGGGTCTCGGGGTCCAGGGCGAACAGCCTGCCGCCTACGGTGGCGACGTAGACGGCTGATTCGGTGACAAGCGGTGTGGCCCAGACAGGGTCTCCGGCATCGAAGGTGTGTACGACGGCGCCCTTGTTGTTCGGGTCCAGGGCGTAGACGCGGCCGTCTTCCGACCCCACGAAGAGCCGGTCAATGGTCTGCGCGGCGCCCGCGGCGCGGGCGGCGACGCCGCTGACGATCGGTCCGCCTGTCTCGAACGGCCCCCAGCGCTGGCTGCCGTCCTGCGTGCTGAGCGCGTAGACGTTGCCGTCGTAGGCGCCGAAGTAGATGGTGTCCGCGGTCACGACCGGCGAGCCGTAGATGCCTTCCAGGTCCAGCTTCTTGCCTTCGCTGGTGTCCGGCGGGAACACCCACTTCACGCTCATGCCGTCTTGATTGAGCGCGGCCATCTTGCCCCTCTCGATGCTGACGTAGAGCGTGTCGCCGGCCAGAGCCGGGCCGGCCCAGCCCTGCGGCTTCGTGACGCTGGCGCAGCCGGCGGCGATGAGGACGAAGGCAACCCCCAGCAGCAGCCAGGGCAGCCGGCGCCGCAAGGAGCGGATCGCGCCGTCTTCGCTGCGGTCAGCGGACTGGGTCATAACCGCCGCTATTGAACGGATTGCAGCGGACCAGGCGCCACGCCGTTAACAGCGCTCCCTTGAGGACGCCGTGCCGGCCGATCGCGTCGTAGCCGTAGTGGGAGCAGGTGGGCTGAAAGCGGCAACCGGCGGGCAGGCCGGGCGAGACGCGGCGCTGGTAGAAGCGGATGGCGGCCAGGGCGGTGCCCTTCATGCTCCGTTCGCCTCCGTGGCGTCCCGCGCCAGGAGACCGGCGCGGGAGAGCAGATTGACTACCGCCCGCCGCAGTTCGGAGAAGGGGGCGCGGGCGGCGGCGGTCTTCGCGGAGAGAACGAGGTCCCAGCCCGGCTGTACGGGGAGCACGCGGACAACCTCCCGCAGGCGGCGGCGGACGCGATTGCGGACGACGGCGCCGCCCAGCCGCTTGCTGGTGACGAAGCCGTAGCGGTTGTGCTGGAGGCTATTGGCGAGCGATCTCAGCACGAGAAGGTCGTTGTTCCAGCGGCTGCCTGTGCGGAAGACCGCATCGAAGTCCTTGCGATGCCGTAGCCGCAGCTCCCTGGGAATGCCCAAGCGCGCTCCCCCCTGCTGTGCGGGAGAGCGGAGCTCAGACGGCGAGCCGCCACCTGCCCTTGAGCATTCTGCGCTTAAGGACCGCTTTCCCTTTCTTAGTGCTGTTCCGGGCCATGAAGCCGTGGACGCGCTTGCGGCGGCGCGCTTTCGGCTGGTAAGTGCGCTTGGGCAAGAGGGCGCCTCCAAATGCCTACACAAAGTATCGCCCGCCTCCGGCGGACGGGCGCCGCTGGGGCGGGGCCGCTCTGCATTATAGGCCGGGGGCGATTCTGGGGTCAATGAAATGGCGGCGCAGATGGCGTCTCAGAAGATTCATGGTTTATCCGGCAAGACGGCACCTTGAAGGGTGTGGCATCAGGAGGCTATCGCTGCCGCAGCCTTCAGGCTGCGGTCTAAGTGTAGTGTCTCAAGAACAGCCTTACCACGGCGCACCCTTGAAGTGAGAGACGGTACACGAGGGGTTCGGGCGCGCCATCGTCCCTCGCTCGCAGGTCTGCCCCACCCCAGATCCCTTCGCGAAGCTGCGCAGAGCCACGTGGCAGATGTCGTCTCGCTCAGGATGACGGACGGGATGGCGCCGCGCCTGCCTACCGCAGGCAGGCTCAACGTACCACGGGATACAGTCAAGGTATTTTGGAGACGGTACAATAGTAAGACCACACCCTTCAGGGTGTGGCATCAGGGGGCTATCGCCGCCGTCGGCTTCAGGCTGCGGTCAACTACGCCGTCACGTCGCCCCCGTTCGGTAACCCTACCCTTGAGGCAACGGCTTTCCTTCGGTAACCGTTATTATGAGGCAGATCGTAACCGTTTAAGTGAGGCAGATCGGCTGTTTGACAGCCCGCCCGGGCATGCCTACACTAGGGTCACAATCGAACAACAAAGGCGAAGACGGAGACGAGTACGGCGCGCGGGGCCGGCCAGCGAGTCCCGCAGGGTGCGAGGGGACGCGGAGCCGCCGCCCGAAAATCACTCCCGAGCCGCCGACCGAACAGCGCCCCGAAGCGCCCAGTAGACTCGGCCGGAAGCCACCGTTAGCAGAGGCAGGCGTATAAGTCCGCCACCGGCGGGCCGTATGCCGGAATGAGCGTCCCCGCCTGAGGCGGGGAAATCAAGGTGGTACCACGGGCAGAAGCTCGTCCTTTTGGGACGGGCTTTTTTGTTGGGGAAGGAGCGAGAAGTCATGCAATCAAGCAATCATGCAATCAAGCAATCAACGCGCGTCGTCTCGCTTGATCCGATGATCGCATGCTTGCCTGATCGCCGAAGGAGCGCGCTATGTTCAAACCTGTAGATACGCGACAGAGCTTTCCGAAGCTGGAGGAGGAAGTGCTGCGCTTCTGGAAGGAGCACGATATCTTCCGCAAGAGCATCGAGCAGCGGCCCGCAGACCGCACCTACGTCTTCTACGAGGGGCCGCCCACGGCCAACGCGCGGCCGGGCGTCCACCATGTCCTCTCGCGGGCGTTCAAGGACCTCTTCCCCCGCTACAAGACCATGCGCGGCTATCGCGTGCCGCGCAAGGCCGGCTGGGACACGCACGGGCTGCCGGTGGAACTGGAGGTCGAACGCGAGCTGGGGCTGGGGAGCAAGCCGGAGATCGAACAGTTCGGCGTTGAGGAGTTCAACCGGCGCTGCCGGGAGAGTGTCTTCCGCTACGTGAAGGAGTGGGAGGCGCTGACGGAGCGCATCGGCTTCTGGGTGGACATGGAGAACGCCTACATCACCTACGATAACTCCTACATCGAGAGCGTGTGGTGGATCGTCAAGCAGCTCTGGGACAACAACCTGCTATACCTGGACTACCGCTCGACCCCCCACTGCCCCCGCTGCGAGACCTCGCTCTCGGACGGCGAGGTGGCGCTGGGCTACCGCGAGGACACGCCGGACCCCTCGGTCTTCGTCAAGTTCCGGCTGACGGCGGAGTCTGTGCGGGCGCTGCATGTAGGGGCGCTTCGCGAAGCGCCCCTACCGGACGATCTGCCCGTTTACGTCCTGGCCTGGACGACGACGCCGTGGACGCTGCCCGGCAACACGGCGCTCGCCGTGAAGCCGGACGCTGAGTACGCGGTGATCGAGGCGGCCGGGGAGCGCGTGATCGTGGCGGCGGCGCTACCAGAGGCGATGCCCGAGGGCGGGGACACTGTCGCCACGCTGCGCGGCGAGGACCTCGTGGGCCTCAAGTACGAGCCGCTGTACGACCCTACGGACTGGGGCGTCCAGCCCATGGCGTTCATCCGGTCGGAGTATCCCTCTCTGCGAACTTTCGCGACTGCAGAAGAACGGCAGAGAGAGCTAGGGGTTGATCTGCTTGGGCAACAAGAACTGGTGCGTCTTGCGCCCGTTTCCGATGCGAGCCAGGTCGAGCGTGCCTACACCATACTCGGCGGCGACTTCGTCTCGCTGGAAGACGGCACGGGCGTTGTGCACATCGCGCCGGCGTTCGGCGGCGAGGACTTCGACCTGGGGAAGGCGAACGGCCTGCTGTTCGTGCAGCCGGTGGACCTGCGCGGGCGGATGCCCGATGGCTCGCCGTGGGCCGGGCAGTTCGTGAAGGACGCCGACGCCGGCATCATGGCGGACCTGGCGGCGCGCAACCTGCTGCTGCGACAGGAGACGATCAAGCACACGTACCCCTTCTGCTGGCGCTGCGACACGCCGCTGCTGTATTACGCCAAGCCCACCTGGTACATCCGCACCACGGCCGTGAAGGACCGGCTGATAGCCGCGAACGAGCAGATCAACTGGTACCCGGAGCACATCAAGCACGGGCGCTTCGGCGACTGGCTGCGCAACAACGTGGACTGGGCGCTCTCCCGCGAGCGCTACTGGGGCACGCCGCTGCCCGTCTGGCGCTGCGCCTCGTGTGGTGCGCACGGCTGCGCGGGCTCCCGCGACGAGCTGCGCGAGCGCGCCGTGGACCCGGCGGCCGTGGAGGCGCTGACGGACCTCCACCGCCCGTACATCGACCGCATCGAGCTGAAGTGCGGCAACTGCGGCGGCGTCATGACCCGCGTACCCGAGGTCATGGACTGCTGGTTCGACTCCGGGGCGATGCCCTATGCCCAGTGGCACTACCCCATGGAGAACGGCGAGACGTTTGCGCGCATGTTCCCGGCGGACTTCATCTGCGAGGCTGTGGACCAGACGCGCGGCTGGTTCTACACGCTGCACGCGGAGGCGGTGCTGCTGGCCGCCATCGGCAAGGTGCCGGAGGGCCTGTGCTACCGGAACGTCATCTGCCTGGGCCTGATCCTGGACGAGAGCGGTCGCAAGATGAGCAAGAGCCTGGGCAACGCCGCGGAGCCGATGGAGGTGATAGACGCCCACGGCGCCGACGCCCTGCGCTGGTACCTGTATACGGCCACGCGCCCGGGCGAGGCGCGCCGCTTCTCCAGCCGGCTGGTGGCGGAGTCTCTGCGGCGTTTCTTGCTCACGCTCTGGAACACGTACAGCTTCTTCGTCACCTACGCCAACCTGGACGGCTGGGACCCCCTCGCGGCCCGCGTAGGGGCCGTTCGCGAACGGCCCGACTTGGACCGCTGGGTGCTCTCGGAGCTGCATGCGCTCGTCAGGAAGGTGACGAACGGCCTGGAGGAGTACGACCCGACGACGCCCGGACGGGCGATCCAGGACTTCGTGGAGGGCCTCTCCAACTGGTACGTGCGCCGCAGCCGCCGGCGCTTCTGGAAGCCTGCCCTAGGCGGAGCCGAAGGGAGCGAACTGGACGCCGACAAGCTGGCGGCGTACCAGACCCTTTACACCTGTCTGGTGACCGTCGCCAAGCTGCTCGCTCCGTTCACGCCCTTCGTGGCCGAGGCGCTGTACCAGAACCTGGTGCGCAGCGCGGACGCTGAGGCGCCCGAGAGTGTGCACCTGGCGGAGTGGCCGGCGGCCGACGAATTGCTGATAGACGGGCGGCTGATGGACGAGACGCGGACGGTGATGCGGGTTGTCAGCCTGGGGCGGGCGGCGCGCAGCAAGGCCGGGATCAAGGTGCGGCAGCCGCTGGCGGGCGCGACGGCGTTCGTGGCGACGCCCCATCACGCCGAGGGGCTGCGGCGGTTCGAGGACCAGGTGATCGAGGAGTTGAACGTGAGGCGGCTGGACGTCAAAGTCCTGGGCGAGCTCTCGGCCGGAGCGGTGGAGCGGCCGAAGGACCTGCTGGCCGCGCTGCCGGCAGGGGCCGCGCTGGCCGAGGACGAGTCCGGGTACGCCGTCGGGCTGGATACGCAGATGACGCCGGAGCTGGCGGACGAAGGGCTGGCGCGGGAGCTGGTGCACCGCATCCAGAACCTGCGCAAGGCCGCGGGGTTCGAGATCTCGGACCGCATCGCCGTCTACTACGCCGGCTGGGACCGCCTGCGGGAGGTGTTTGCCCGCCACGGCGCCTACGTGCGCGCGGAGGTGCTGGCGGACGAGCTGGTGGAGGGCGCGGCCCCGGCGGGCGCGGCGGGCGAGGAGCAGAGGGTGGACGGGGAGACGGTGAAGCTGGCGGTGAAGCGGGTGGGTTAGCCCCCGGGCCCCGGGCCAACATCCTCATCCGGGTTGTACGGCGGCCGAACGTAGGGCGCAGCATGCTGCGCCCTACGGCGCACGGCGTTCCGCTCGCCGGGGCGGTGTGGCGCGGTGCGACAGGGTGGCGCCGGGCACAAGGGGTTGACGGCCCGAGGCCGGTCTCTCGTATACTCTGGCTGATGCAGACACAGGAGGTTAACATGTCCCCACTGGGGGAGACCCTCCGCCGTGCCCGACTCGCTAAAGGGATCACGATTGAAGACGCCGAGCGCGTAACTCGAATCCCCCGCAAGTACCTGGAAGCACTGGAGCTGGAGAACTTCACCATCCTGCCCGCGCCCGTGTACGCGCGGGGTTTTCTGCGCTCCTACGCCGGCTACCTGGGGCTGGACGCCGCGGCGCTGCTGCCCTTCTTCCCCGTGGGCCACGTTGATGAGCCGCGGCTGGAACCGCTGCCGGAGGTGAAGCAGCCGCGGACCTGGAATATGAGCGGCGTCATCGCCATCGCCGTCGTCGGTTTCCTGATCATGATCGTCGTCGCCCTGTACAGCGTCGGCCGCGAGGACAGCAACCCCGCCTTCATCAGCGGCCGCGCGCTGGACACCACCAGCGGCCAGAACGGTGGGACGATCGTGCCGCCGGAGGGCGAGGGGGGGAGCGCGGAAGGGGGGCCGGCCATCGCCCTGCCGGACTTCGCCGGGGGCAGCCTGCAGGACGCCGTCGGCGTGATCGAGCGGGCGGGCGCCACCTACATTGTGGTCGAGATCCGCGGCGGCGACGTGCCCACCGGCCAGGTGGTGGACCAGGCCCCGCCGCCCGGAACGGCCGTGGGCGCCGGCGACCTGGTGACGATCACCGTCGCGCGCTAGCGGGGTGCTGAAGAACGAGTCCTACAAACTTTTGTGTCTTCGTGTCTTCGTGGTGAGAATTCCCAGGGATCAACACGAAGGCACTACGACACAAGAGGGGTTCCTTATACAAGGGCTGGCTCTCCCCCGCCCCGCCCCGGTTGGACGCACCTGAAGGTACCTCCCTACTTTGGTGCCTTTGTGTCTTCGTGTCTTCGTGGTGAGAACTCCCAGGGATCAACACGAAGGCACTAAGACACAATAGGGGTTCCTCATCCAAGGGCTGGGTCTCCCCCGCCCCGCCTCGGTTGGAGGCACCTGAAGGTACCTCCCTACGGGAATCCGGCCTAGGAACTACAGCCAGGCCACTGGCGCCTACTCCAGCGGCCAGACGTCGCAGCGCATCAGGTCGTCGTAGTCCTCGCGGCGGCGCATCAGCTTCGCCTCGCCGTCGGCGACGAGGACGACGGCCGGGCGCAGGGAGGCGTTGTAGTTGCCGGCCATGGCGAGGGCGTAGGCGCCGGCCGCGGGGATGGCCAGGATATCGCCCGGCGCAAGCGGCGGCAGCTCGGCGTCGCGCAGGAGGACGTCGCCGGACTCGCAGTACTTGCCGGCCACCGTCACCGTCTCCCGCCGCTCGTCCCGCACGCGGTTGGCGACGAGCGCGGCATACTGCGAGCCGTAGAGCGCCGGGCGGATGTTGTCGGCCAGGCCGCCGTCCACGGAGACGAAGCGCATGACGCCGGGCACCTCCTTGGACGAGCCGACGGTGTACAGCGCCACCCCCGCGCGGGCGACGATGGCGCGGCCGGGCTCGACGAAGAGCTTCGGCAGCGGCAGGCCGTACTCCGCGCAGGCCTTACGCAGGCCCGAAACCACGATCTCGGCGTATTCGTCCGGTTGGGGCGCCTCCTGGTCCGGCACGCAGGTGACCGCGAAGCCGCCGCCGGGGCTGAACTCGCGCATCTCGAACCCGTAGGCCTTGCGCATGCGTGCCGCGAACTCCAGCACGACGGCCACGGCCTGCGCGAACGGCGCCAGCTCGAAGACGGGGGAGCCCAAGTGCACGTGCAGGCCGGCGAGGTCGATGCCGGGCAGGTCCAGCGCCTGGCGGACGGCGGCCTCCGCCTGGCCGGTGGGCAGCGGGATGCCGAACTTGTTCTCCAGGGTACCTGTCGTCGTGTAGGCGTGGGTGTGCGGGTCGATGCCGGGAGAAAGGCGGAGGAGCGCGGTCTGGCGGCCGCCCCGGCCCTGCGCCAGGCCGTTCAGCATCTGCATCTCGTGGAAGTTGTCTATGACCACGCGGGCGACGCCGTAGTCCAGGGCCTCGCGCAGCTCCTCTTCCGACTTGTTGTTGCCGTGGAAGTGGATGCGCTCCGGCGGGAAGGCCACGGAGCGGGCGATGGCCAGCTCGCCGCCGGAGACCACGTCCAGGTCCAGCCCCTCCTGCATGACGATGCCGGCCAGGGCGCGGCCGAGGTAGGCCTTGGCGGCATAGGCGACGGCGGTGTCCGCGTAGCGGGAACGGAAGGCGGCGAGGAAGGTTCGGCACTGGCCCCGCAGCGTCTGGTCGTCGAAAACGTAAAGGGGCGTGCCGAACTCGCGGGCGAGCCCGACGGCGTCGCAGCCGCCGAGCGTCAGGTGGCCGGCCTCGTTGACGGCGGCGGTGACGGGGAGGACCGTGGCGAGGGGGAGCTCCTGCGTCTGCATGGTGAGGCGATTATACAAGCGAGAGCGGGGCGCAGGCGACAACATTCGGGGTGTCTTCCTCCGCTCGCCCTACGAGTGCCTCAGGGCGAGCGGGACGGGGCTCAGTGCGAGGCCAGAACGGGTGTGCCTCGCCCCCCCCGCACCTACGCCACCGCAGGGGGCTCCTTCCCGCTCATGGTGAGGCGCTCACACCATGAGCGGAGGTGGCCCAGAGCGCAGCATGCTGCGCCCCTACGACGGCACCCATTCATCGCCGGTGCGGGCGATGCGGCCCTCCGTCTCCAGCTTCGCGAGGTGGGCTTCGATCTGGCGCCGGGCCATGGGGAGGATGCGCCTGTCCAGCTCCGGGTAGATGGCGGAAAGCAGCGCCTGCGGGGTGCGCTTGCCGTCCGCGAGCAGGTGCAGTATCTGAGCCTCGCGCTCGTGCCGGTGGTCGATCAACTCCTGCAGCTTGGCCGGGACGTCATGCACCGCCTGACCATGGCCGGGGAGCATGAGTGCGCAGTCGTAGGACTTCAGCCGTTCGAGCGACTGCAGGTAGAGCGCCATGTCGCCGTGGGGCGGGGGGGAGATGGCGACGGTGCCCAGGCCCAGGGCGGTATCGCCGGTGAAGAGGGCGCGCTCCTGCGGGATGTAGATGCAGACGGAGCCCAGGGTGTGGCCGGGCGTGTGCACCACCTCCAGGGTCAGCGCGCCCACCTGAAAGGTGTCGCCGTCGTTGACCAGGACCTCTGGCGCCGCCTCCGCGGCCTGCTGACGGAAGCGCTGGATCTGCTCGGCGATCGCCTTCTGATCGCCCGGCACCTCGATGTCCTGGGGAATATCGCTCTGCCAGTCGCGCAGGAACTTCTCCTCCGCCGGGTGCAGGGTCACCTGCGCGCCGGTGGCCTCGCGGATCTGCTTGGCCCCGCTGGCGTGGTCGAAGTGGTGGTGCGTGAGGATGATGTAGCGGACACGAACGTCCGGATGCCCCTTCAGGAAGTCGAGCCGCTCGCGGACGGACTTCTCGTCGCCGAAGCCGCTGTCGATGAGCGCGCCCTCGCCGCCGTCGCGCACCAGGAAGACGTTGGGGGACTGCGGGCCGGTGTAGAAGGCCGGCTGCGCGGGGAGGGAGTGGATGCGGGGCGTTATCTCCATTGGATCCTCACATCGTTACGGGTGTGGCCCGTAGGGGCGAACGCCGTTCGCCCCTACGGGCACGCGTCCTCCGCCAGCGCGCCCATTATCACCATGTTCAGGGGCTTGCCGTGGCGCAGGCGGTGGCCGCGCAGCAGCCCCTCGCGCACGAAGCCGCACTTCTCGTAGCAGCGGATGGCGCGCGCGTTGTCCTCGTCCGCGATCAGATGCACGCGGCGCAGCCCCAGCTCGCCGAAGGCGTGGCGCAGGAGCGCGCGGATGGCGTCGGCGCCGTAGCCGCGGCTCCAGCAGTCTTTCTCGCCGATGCTGATGCCGAGTTCCGCGCGGCCGTGCGGGTGGATGTTCAGCAGCCCAATCTCTCCGATGGGCGTCCCGCCTTTCGTCTCGATGACCCAGGAGACGTGGCCCGGGTCGTCGCGGATGCGCTCCCAGCGCTCGCGGTGCGCCCGCAGGGAGCGCATGACCTGCGGCGGGTCCTCCGAGAGGTGGTGCCACTGGAGCACCTCGGGGTCGTTGAACCACTTGTGGAGGAGCGGCACGTCGTCGTCGCTGAACGGCCGCAGCCGCACCTTCTCGCCGGCGAGGGTCGCGGTGGGGATGGCCATGCGTCAGGCCGCCGCCGTCCGCCCGCGCGCCCGCCATTCCTTCTTCAGCACTGACATGAAGATGGTGTTGCCGTACTTGCCGTCCATGAGCCGGTGCTCGCGCAGCAGCCCTTCGCGCACGAAGCCGCACTTCTCGTAGCAGCGGATGGCGCGGCCGTTCCGTTCGTCCGTGGTCAGCTCGACGCGGTTGAGCTTGAGTTCGCGGAAGGCGTAGTCCACGACGAGGAGCATGGCGTCGGTGCCGTAGCCCTTGCTCCACTGCGACCTGTCGTGGATGCCGATGCCCACCTCGGCGCGGTTGGCCGCCGTGTTCAGGCGCAGCTCGACGTTACCGAGCAGCCGGCCGTCCAGAGTCTCGATCGCCCACATTACGGCGTCCGGGTCAGAGCGGCGGCGCTCGTACCATTCGTACTCGTCGTCCAGCGTGGGCGGCGTGCCCATAGCGGCCAGCCAGCGCGTCACCTCGCGGTCGGCCAGCCAGGCCACGTACTGCGGCAGGTCACTCTCCTGCACGGGGCGCAGGCGTACCCTTTGGCCCTGGAGAATGGATTCGGAGATCACAGCGGGAGTCATGTTATCATGCGGGTTCAGGAGCCAGGAACAATAGATACCGTGGATGGCGATACCGAACCCCAGCTTGAGGGCATGTCCACCCTCTTCGATGCCCCCGCCTTCAGGCGGGGGTGCAGCCGAGCAACAGGGCACACGGAGGACTCCTATGGAGACGCATGAGTTCGGGGACCTGCGGGTGATCAGGTGCGGGCCGCTGGGGCCGTACGGGAATAACGCTTACGCCATCGCGGACGAGCGCTCGCGCGAGGCGGTGGCTGTCGATATGCCGTCCGGCAGCGACGAGCTGGTGCGCGCGCTGCAGGGCTTCCGGGTGAAGGCGATCCTGCTGACGCACACGCACCCGGACCACTGGGCGGAGTACGACAGCGTGAAGCAGGCGCTGGCGGCCCCCGTGCTCTGCCATCCGGACGAGCGCATTATGCCACGGGAGAAGAGCGACGGCCCGCTGGCGGACGGCCAGGAGATAGCGGCGGGGCCGTACGTTATCCGCTGCCTGCACACGCCGGGACATACGCCGGGCAGCACCTGCCTGCTGGTGGAGCGCTTTCTCCTCTCAGGCGACGTGCTGTTCCCGGGCGGGCCGGGGCGCACCCAGACGGCGGACGATCTGCGGCAGTCGATCGCCTCCATCACCGGCAAGCTGTACACGCTGCCGGACGAGACGCTGATGCTACCGGGGCACGGAGGCGGCACGACGATCGGCGAGTCCAGGCGGGAGTACGCGGGGTTCGCCTCGCGTCCGCACGCGGCGGACCTGTGCGGCGACGTGTCCTGGGAGATGTAGACGCCGTCACGCCCTGGCAGGGTGCGGAAGGCCGTGCGACGGGTGGCGCTGGGGGCGCGGCACCCACCGCCCTGCCCCCGTCCCCGAGCGGCGCCCCTACCGTGCGTAGTTCCGGACGCTGGAACCTGCACCCAACGTGAATCCAGCGCCAACCGTTCCTAAACCCCGCGGCGACGGCGCCATCGTAGACTGGGCGCATGCGAAACGAAACGATACGAAACCGCCACACGGAACTGGCTCTGGCGCTGGCCAGCGCCGACCAGCGGTTGCTGGACACGCTGACGCAGCGCCCGCATCTGCTCAACCCCTATCCCAACATCATCACGCGGCTCTCCCGGCGGAGCCGGCGCTTCCGCCAGCGGTTCGCCGGAGACCGCGAGCTGCGGCGGCAGTTGCTGGGCAGGACGTGGCGGGTGACAGTGCCCTAGCCGCGTTGACCGTGCCCCCGGCGTAACCTACACTGCAACTCAGGCCAGACGACAGGAAAAGGCCCCGACCTGCCTACCGGCAGGCAGGCAACTCGGGGCCTTGCCTCTTTCAGAGCACACTGGCCTGGCCCCAATGACGCAGACTGCAAGCAGCAACGCCCAGGACACCTACCGGCGGACGGTCCTGCCCAACGGCCTCCGCATCCTGACCGCGCCCATGCCCCATACCCACTCCGTGGCCCTGACGCTGTACGTGGGCACCGGCTCCCGCTACGAGCGGGACGAGGAGGCGGGGGTCTCGCACATCCTTGAGCACATGCTGTTCAAGGGCACGGAGAAGCGCCCGACGGCGAAAGAGATAGCGGAGGCGGTGGACGGCGTGGGCGGGGTGATCAACGGCGCGACCGACCGCGAGTACACGGTGTACTACCTGAAGGTGGCTCGGCCGCACCTGGACCTGGCGCTGGACCTGCTGGTGGAGTTCGTGCGGCGGCCGCTGATTGACGCGCGGGAGATGGAGAAGGAGCGGCAGGTGGTGCTGGAGGAGCTGGCGATGGTGGCCGACTCGCCGCCGCAGATCGCGGACCTGCTCCTGGACTCCATCCTCTGGCCGGACAACCCCCTGGGCCGCGACATCGCCGGGACGCCGGAGACGGTGGGCGCCATCAGCCGCGAGGCGGTGCTGGATTACCTGCACGGGCAGTACGTGCCGAACAACATCGTGCTGGCGGTGGCCGGGAACATCACGGACGAAGAGATCGTGGAGGCGCTGCGCGCGGCGCTGGGCGACTGGCAGCCGGGCACGCCGTCGTCCTGGGTGCCTGCGCCCAGCCAAAACGGTGTGCGCTGCGCCGTGCGCTACAAGGCCACGGAGCAGGCCCACATCAGCCTGGCGCTGCCGGGGCTGCCGCTGAACCACCCGGACCGCCACGCCATCTCGTTCCTCTCGGTGATCCTGGGCGAGGGGATGTCCTCGCGCCTGTTCCTGGAGCTGCGGGAGAAGCGCGGCCTGGTCTACGACGTGCACACGTACGTCTCGCAGTTCCTGGACGTGGGCACGTTCAACATCTACACGGGCGTGGACCCGAAGAACGCCGTGGAGGCGCTGGGGGTGGTGCTGGCGGAGCTGGCGCAGTTGCGCGCGCAGGGCCCGGACAGCGGGGAGCTGACCAAGGCGCGCGAGCTGTCCAAGGGGCGGCTGCTGCTGCGCATGGAGGACACGCGGGCGGTGAGCGGCTGGATCGGCGGGCAGGAGCTGTTGCTGGGGAAGGTGCGCGGCGTGGAGGAGGCGGTGGCGGAGATGGACGCGGTGACGCTGGAGGACCTGCAGCGCGTCTCTCGCGAGCTGCTGGACCCGCGCCAGACCTATCTGGCGGTCGTCGGGCCGTACCGGTCGGACAAGCGGTTCGCGTCGCTCTTGCCGGCGTAGGCGCGAAGGGCAGTTGACGTGTTTCTGTATTTACGGCTATGCTTGGCTCATGGCTACTAACAAAGCCCGGTTGACCATCGACCTTGAGCCGCAGCTCCATTCCAGGCTAAAGGTTGTGGCGGCGAAGAAGCGTACAAGCATGCGGGAGTACACAGTCGAGGCGATCGAGCGCCGGCTTGCGGAGGAGCCCGCCGAGTATCTCACGGCCGAGGCTGAGCCCGTCCTTGCGGAGCTATGGGACAACGATGATGACGCCGTCTACGACGATCTTTAGCCGCGGCGATATCGTCCTCGTCCCATTCCAGTTCACCGATAAGCCCATTGCCAAGGTTCGCCCGGCCGCCGTCGTTAGCTCAACGTCATATCACTCGGCACGGCAAGAGGTGATCATTGCGGCGATCACCAGCCGCGTCCGCGATCCGCTGCTCTTCGGCGACCACCTCATTCTCGGCTGGCGGACCGCCGGCCTGCCGAAACCGTCCGTTGTCACCGCTATCTTGCGCACGGTGAAGCAGGGGATGATCGCGCGCCGGGTGGGCAGGCTGGCGGAAGACGACCTCGCGCACGTGGACGGGCACCTCGCCGTGGCGCTGGCGCTGACGGCCGCCGCGCGATAACGGGCGCCGGAGCCCCCCGGCGGTCGTCGGGCCGTACCGGTCGGACAAGCGGTTCGCGTCGCTCTTGCCGGCGTAGACGTGCCGGCCTCCTGCCGTGCCCGGCTATAATAGAGGCGGCAGCGTGAAGACAATCCTCGTCGTAGACGATGAACCGACTCTGGCGGCCACGGTCCGCTACAACCTGGAGCAGGGCGGCTACCGGGTAATCACCGCTGCAGACGGTGAGTCCGGTCTTTCCCTGGCCCGCTCCGAACGCCCGGATACGATTGTCCTGGACCTGATGCTGCCCGGGCTGGATGGGCTGGACGTGTGCCGCATCCTGCGCCGGGAGTCCAGCGTGCCCATCCTGATGCTCACGGCCCGCGGTGAAGAGACGGACCGTGTGGTGGGACTGGAACTGGGCGCGGACGACTACCTGACGAAGCCCTTCAGCATGCGCGAGCTGCTGGCCCGCGTGCGGGCGCTGCTGCGGCGCTCTGAGATGGCCACCCAGGTGGATGGCGAAGTAGTGACATGCGGAGATCTGGAAGTGGACGCCGCCCGCCACCAGGTACGCCGGTCCGGGGCTGAAGTCGCGCTGAAGCCCAAGGAATTCGAGCTCCTGGCGTTCTTGATGCGCAACCGCAGGCGAGTATTCACGCGGGAGCAGCTGCTGAACCAGATCTGGGGCTACGAGTTCGCCGGGGATACGCGGACAGTGGACGTGCACGTGAGCTGGTTACGCCAGAAGGTTGAGGACAACCCACAACACCCGGCGCTCATCGTTACGGTGCGCGGCATCGGCTACCGCTTCGACGGATGAAGTTGCCGGGCAGCCTCCGCGGCCGCAGCGCTGGCACGTACATCGCGCTCGTCGCCGTCGCCTATTCGCTCCTGGGCGTCTACCTCTCCAGCAAGGTGGAGAGCGGCAACGGTGACGCCCTTGCGCTGGCTCTCCTCGTCGCCTTCCTCGTCACCACCGCCGCCATCATCGTGGCCGGCCTGGTCCTGGGCCGGGCGGTATCGCGGCAGTTCAGCAGCCTTGCCGATGCCGCGCGCGCTATTGCGAGCGGGGAACTGGATACGCGCCTGGACCCCGGGGTGTCCGCGGAGATGGGCGGATCAGCCAACGCCTTCAACGAGATGGCGGGCAGCTTGCAGTCGCTGATCGAGGCCGCATCGCAAGAGCGCAACCGCCTGCTGGCCTCGCTCAACAGCGCCACCGATGCAATCCTGGCCATAGGCGGAGATGGGCGCGTGGCGTTTGCGAACAGTAGCGCGGAGCTACTCTTCGAGCGTTCTCAGGCCGAACTTGTGGGCAACCCGCTGGCGTGGGTCCTGCCCAACAAGCAGGTGCTGGACGCGCTGCGGGCCAGCGCCGAAGACGGTCGCAGCGAAACTCAACTGATTGAGCGGCCGAACCGGCGTTCGTTGCAGGTCATCACCGCGCCGGTCATCGGCGGCGGCGAATGGACGGCGCTCGTCGTCTTCCACGACATGACGGAGATGAGCCGCGTGGAGCAGGTGCGGCGGGACTTCATCGCCAACGTCTCGCATGAGCTGCGCACGCCGCTGGCTTCGGTGAAGGCGGTGATCGAGACGCTACGCGGCGGGGCGATGAGAGACGAGCGTGTGGCCGCGGACTTCCTTTCACGAGCGGAGACGGAGGTGGACCGGCTGGTGGAGATTGTGGAGGAGCTGCTGGAGCTCTCACGCATCGAATCCGGGCTGGCGCCTATGGCCCAACAGCCGGTGGACCTGGGCGAGGTGTGCGCGCGAGCCGTGGAACGCCTGCGGGCGCAGGCGGAGAAGCAGGGCGTGAAGCTGCAGACGGAAGCCGCAACGAGGCTGCCGAACGTGACAGGCGATGCGGAGAGGCTGGAGCGGGCGGTGATCAACCTGGTGCACAACGCTATCAAGTTCACGGCGCCCGGCGGCACGGTCACTGTGTCCACATGCCTCCTGGACGGGCGTGTTGCGGTGAGTGTGACGGACACGGGCGTGGGCATAGCGCCGGAGGACGTGCCGCGCATCTTTGAGCGGTTCTACAAGGCGGACCGCGCGCGCCAGGGCGGCGGCACGGGCCTGGGCCTGGCGGTGGTCAAGCACACCGCGGAAGCGCACGGCGGCACCGTGGCCCTCGAAAGCACACCGGGGGCGGGCTCCACGTTCACGCTCATCCTCCCGGCAACGGCCGCCTCTGTCCGCGGCTGACTTTCGGCGCTGCTCAAGTTTTACACTACGTTAACCGGCGTTAACGGGCGCTTAAAGGCGGTTATCTACGATGGGGTCAGGATGTGACCATGGTGGCAGAGAGCAGACAGCCGACCGCACCGAAGACAACGCCTCGCCCTGGGTTTCGAATGGAGAAGACCAAGAGGATTGCGCTGATCGCGCACGACAACAAGAAGCCAGACCTGCTGGAGTGGGCGACGTTCAACAGACATACCCTTTCGCAACACGAGTTGTTTGCCACCGGAACGACAGGAACGATCCTCGCGACTGAACTTGGCGTCGAAATCACCAGATTTCGAAGCGGGCCGTTGGGAGGTGACCAGCAAGTCGGGGCGAAAATCACAGAAGGGGAAATTGACTTCGTAGTCTTCTTTTGGGATCCGCTCGAACCCCACCCCCATGATGTGGATGTCAAAGCCCTGCTTCGAATCGCTGTTGTTTACAACATCCCCATTGCCTGCAACCGGGCGTCAGCCGACTTCCTAATTTCCTCGCCTTTGATGTGTGCTGAATACGAGCGTTCTGTGCCTTCGGCGCTTCTCGCGCAGCCAGAATAGCAGGGGGCCGTCGTGGATTCCGCAGCTGGTGATACCTGTGGCCCCACTCCCGCGCTAGCATCCAACTTTCTCGCAAGACTTTTACATTACGTTAACCGGCGTTAACACGCGCTTAAAGCCACGTGGCTAACATCAGTCCTAGAGGGAAGGGATTGATAACAAACGCAAGGAGCCAGCGGCAGTCCAGGACAGAACCGTTCAAGCAGGCTTCTGGCGCGCCACACAGCAGACTCGCGGGGGGAGAGCACCCCCAAGCTCTCCCGATGAGACCCGGTAGCTCCGGCGGTGGTGCGAGCCACCGCCGGAGCTCGTTCCGGTCAGCCACAGCAGGGGAAAGTGATGGCACGCGCCTGGCGAAGCTGATCCGCCGGCGCATCCTGATCTTATTGCCGGCGCAGCATGTGCGCACAGAAGGAGAGCTGCAATGACCCGCACAGCCGTGGCCACGCGTGGTCCAGCCACAAGCGACGCCGTGTACTCCGTGGCGGTAGACGAAGCGCTGGAGCACTTATTCGGCCTGGCGGACACAGCTACCACGGAGCTGGTGCTGGTCCGTCACGCAGAGCCAGACCACAACCGCGCGCTGAGGGCTGGGGGCGCGTTCGATCCAGCGCTGAGCGAACGCGGGCGCTGCCAGGCGATGCGGCTGGCGATGCGCCTGCGGCCCGCTGACATAGCCGCCATCTACACTTCCACCGCCCGCGCCGCAGTGGAGACCGCGGCGGTGGTAGCCGCGGCGAAAGACATGCCCATGATCCGGGCGCCGCAGCTACGAGACCCGGCTGTGCATGGCTGCGCTGCAAGAGCAAAGGAGAGCGACCCTCAGAGGCTGGTGGCGGAGGCGACCGTGCGGTTCCTCAACCGGCCGCGCTGGGACGCCCTGCCGGGGCTGGAGCGCTCCAAGCAGTTCCGGCACCGCGTGGTGCAGGCACTGGAAGGCGTAGTCTCGCATCACTCCGGGAAGACGGTGGTTGTGGTCACGCACCAGGGCGTGATCAACGCGTATCTGAGCATGATTCTGGACATCCCGCGCGACGTGTTCTTCCTGCCTGACTACACTTCACTTTCGGTCGTACGGATCCTGTCGGACCGGTACGGAGTGCGGCATTTGAATGATACGGCCCACCTGCTCCCCGCAGGCAACCCGCGCGGATGAGAGCCGTGAGGTAAGGAGAGACAAAGTTGGATGAGGTCCTGGCTGCCACGGACGAAGCCAGTCTGCGAGCGCAATACCTGATCTGCCAGCGGCTGGTGAGAGCGTGCCGCCACGCGATGTACGAAATAGCGCTGGATGAGGACGACGACCAGAACGTCAGACGACTCGCCATCCAGGCGATGAAGGGCATTCTGGACGACTGGGCAGAAGCGCAGAAGAGCCTGCGGCGGGAGATGGAATCGCGGCAGATTTTACGGTCCGTTAACGCTGGTTAACACAACGCTGAGGTTCGCGGGCTAAGATGCGGTTCAAGAAAGGGGGCAGATTGATGAAATTCTTGCGCCGGATGCGTTCGGCGATTTCTGAGTCCAGGTTGGTCCTGCTGCTGGTTGTGGCCGTCGCAGCCATGGCTGTGTTCGTGGCGTGCGGGGATGACGACAGCACCAGCGCTACCAAGACGCCGGGCGGCGCGCCCACGCAGACACCGGGGCCGCAACTCTCCGGAAGCATCAACGGCGACGGATCAAGCACCGTCTTTCCGATCTCCGAGGCCGTGGCCGAGGAGTTCCGCAAGGTGCAGCCCGGCGTGGACGTGGTGGTGGGCATCGCCGGCACCGGCGGCGGCTTCAAGAAGATCTGCAACGGCGAGACGGACTTCAACGACGCCTCACGGCCGGTGAAGGACGCGGAGACGCAGGCGTGCGCGGCCAAGAACATCGAACTCGTCGAGTTCCAGGTCGCGTTCGACGGGCTGTCCGTCCTCGTCAACCCGGCCAACGACTTCGCCGAGTGCCTGACGGTAGCCGAACTGAAGAGCATCTGGCAGCCGGGCAGCACGATCAAGAACTGGAAGGACGTGCGGGCGGGATTCCCGGACATGCCGCTCACCCTCTACGGACCGGACACGGACTCCGGGACCTTCGACTACTTCACGGAGGTGATCAACGGCGAGGCGAAGGCGAGCCGCCCGGACTACACGGCCAGCGCCGACGACAACACGCTGGTGCAGGGCATCGCCGGCGACGATAATGCCCTGGGATACTTCGGGTTCGCCTACTACGAGGAGAACCAGGATAAGCTAAAGCTGTTGGGCGTGGATGCGGGCAGCGGCTGCGTGCAGCCCTCCCGCGAGACGATCCTGGACGAGTCCTACGCCCCGCTATCCCGGCCGCTTTTCGTCTACGTGCGCGGGGATGCGCTGGAGCGTCCCGAAGTGAAGGCGTTCATGCGCTTTTACCTGGAGAACGGCAAGCAGCTGGTGGGCGAGGTGGGGTACGTGGAAGCGCCGGACTCCGTCTATCAGCAGGAGTTGGCGAAACTGAAATAGGCAAACTACTTCGAGCCTCTGTCTTGGCCAAGCATCCCTGAGCGCCCGGGGATGCTTGGCCCTTTTCCGGAGAAAAGGGGTGACCAAGGTGGCACTGGGCGAGACCGAACTGGCGCGGCGCTCCCGGGTGAGGCCGCGGGGGCCCCTGGAGGCGCGTCTGCGGCGAGGCCGCGAGGCTGTGATCCATGGGGTGCTCTTCCTCTGCGCCTTCGTGTCCATCCTGACGACGGCCGGCATCATCGCCACGCTGCTGGAGGAGACGATCGGCTTCTTTGGCCAGGTCTCCATCTGGGATTACCTGACGGGGACCAGGTGGACGCCCCTTTTCAGCCCCGCCAGCTTCGGCATCCTGCCGCTCCTGGCCGGGACGCTGCTGGTGGCGGCGTTCGCGGCGCTATTCGCGGTGCCCATCGGCCTGCTCACCGCCGTCTTCCTGAGCGAATACGCCCCTTCCTGGCTGCGCAGCATCGCCAAGCCGCTCCTGGAAATGCTGGCCGGCATCCCCACCGTGGTGCTGGGCTTCTTTGCCCTCACGTTCATCTCGCCGGAGATCATCCGTCCGTTCTCGAATGCCAGCGTCTTCAACGCGCTGGCGGCGGCGATCGCCGTTGGGATCATGATCATCCCCCTGATCTCATCGCTGAGCGAGGACGCGATGAGCGCGGTCCCCCAGAGCCTGCGAGAGGGCGCCTACGCCCTGGGGGCGACGAAGTACGAGGTCGCGCGGCGGGTCGTCATCCCGGCCGCCCTTTCGGGCATCGTCGCCTCGTTTATCCTGGCGATCTCGCGCGCGTTAGGGGAGACGATGATCGTCGTGCTGGCGGCAGGCGGCACGCCGAACCTGACGTGGAACCCGCTGGAGGCCGTGCAAACGATGACGGCCTACATCGTGCAGGTGAGCCTGGGCGATACACCGCAGGGCAGCCTGGAGTTCCAGACGATCTTCGCGGTGGGGATGACGCTGTTCGTGATGACGCTGGCGCTGAACGTGGTCAGTCAGTACCTGCTGCAGAAGTTCCGGGAGGTGTACGAATGACCGTCTCGCAGGCGCATTTCCGCAGGCGCCTGCTCCTGCGCAGGGCTGCCGGCATCGCCTTTGCGGCGCTCTGCGTGGCCGCCACCGCGGCGGCCATCGCTGCCCTGGGCGTGCTGCTGGTGCAGGTCGCCGCGAAGGGCATCGACAGGGTCGGCTGGGACTTCCTCAACGCCTTCCCCTCCCGGAAGCCGGAGGAGGCGGGGATCAAGGCGGCGCTCTGGGGGACGATCTGGCTGATGGGGCTGACGGCGGCGTTCGCCGTGCCGCTGGGGCTGGGCGCCGCGATCTACCTTGAGGAGTACGCGCCCCGCAACTGGCTGACGCGGGTGATCCAGGTCAACATCGCCAACCTGGCCGGCGTGCCTTCGATCGTCTACGGGTTGCTGGGGCTGGCGCTCTTCGTGCGGGCGCTGGAGCTGGAGCGCAGCGTCCTGGCCGGGTCGCTGACGATGGCGCTGCTCGTGTTGCCGATCGTCATCATCGCCTCCCAGGAGGCGCTGCGGGCCGTGCCGAACTCCATCCGCGAGGCGGGGTGGGCGCTGGGCGCCACGCGGTCGCAGGTGGTGTTCAGACAGGTGGTGCCGGCGGCGCTGCCCGGGATCATGACGGGCATCATCCTGGCGCTTTCGCGCGCGATCGGGGAGACGGCGCCGCTGATCATGATCGGCGCGCTGCTGTTCGTCCCGTTCACGCCCAGCGGCCCCATGGACAGGTTCACGGTCCTTCCCATCCAGATCTTCAACTGGGCGTCCCGGCCGCAGAAGGAGTTCCAGGTGGACGCGGCGGCCGGGATCATCGTGCTGTTGGCCGTGCTGCTGGCGATGAACTCGGTCGCTATCGTCCTGCGCAACCGTTTCCAGGCGGGCGGCCGGAGGTAGATAATGATCCGCGAGCGTCTAGAGGACATTCTGCGAGAGAGAGCGAGGCTACAGACGGGCGATCCTCAAATGGAAGCGGCGGAAGCGGCGCCCCCAGCAGCGGCGGCGCCCCCGGCGGCTGAAGATCCGGGCGCCGCCCTCCGCACCGAGGGGCTGGCGGTGTACTACGGTCACTTCCAGGCGCTGCGTGACGTGTCGCTGCAGGTGCCCGGCAACCGGGTGACGGCGATCATCGGCGCCTCCGGTTGCGGCAAGAGCACGCTGCTGCGCTGCTTCAACCGCATGAACGATGCGATCCCGGGCTTCCGCCTCCAGGGCGCCGTGCTGTTCAAGGGCCAGGACATCTACGAACGCGGCGTGGACGTGGTGGACGTGCGCCGGCGCATCGGGATGGTGTTCCAGAAGCCGAACCCGTTCCCGAAGTCGATCTACGAGAACGTGGCGTTCGGGCCGCGCATCAACGGGTACGAGGGGCGTCTGGACGAGATAGTGGAGCGGGCGCTGCGCCACGCCGCCCTCTGGGAAGAGGTGAAGGGCAAGCTGCGGCAGGGCGCGCTGACCCTGTCAGGCGGCCAGCAGCAGCGCCTGTGCATCGCGCGGGCGCTGGCGGTGGAGCCGGAGGTGATCCTGATGGACGAGCCGTGCTCTGCGCTGGACCCGGTGGCCACGCTCAAGATCGAGGACTTGATGCGGGAGCTGGCGAAGGAGTATACGATCGTCATCGTCACGCACAATATGCAGCAGGCGGCGCGCGTCTCGGACTGGACGGCGGTGATGATGATGGCGGAGGACCGGGCGGGCGAGATGGTAGAGTTCGCGGATACCAGGAGCATCTTCACCAACCCTCGTGACAAGCGGACGGAGGACTACATCACCGGCCGCTTCGGCTAGGAGACGGGCCAATGACACGCACAGCTTTCGAGCACCAGCTGGAGGAGATCCAGGAGGACATGCTGACCATGGCCGGCCTGGTGGAGCTGGCCATTGAGCGCGGCATTGAGGCGCTGAAGACCCGCAACGCGGACCTGGCGCGGCAGATCATCGCCGACGACCTGACGATCAACCGGATGCGATACGAGACGGAAGACAAGTGCCTGGAGCTGATCGCCACCCAGCAGCCGCTGGCCAGCGACCTGCGCACGATAGTCTCCGTCCTGCACATCACGGTCGATCTCGAGCGCATGGGCGACCACGCCGAGGGCATCGCCAAGATCGCCATCATGCTGGCGGACGAGGCGCCGCTCAAGCCGTACATCGATATCCCGCGCATGGCCGAGATCGGAATGCGGATGCTGATGGACAGCCTGGAGGCGTTCAAGCAGCGCGATACGGCGCTGGCGCGCGCCGTCTGCAACCGGGACGACGAGGTGGACGCGCTGTACGAGCAGGTCTACCAGAAGCTGCTTGGGTTCATGATCCAGGACCCGCAGACGATCCAGCGGGCCACGTACCTGATGTGGGTGGCGCACAACCTGGAGCGCATCGCGGACAGGGTCACGAACATCTGCGAGCGCGTGGTCTATCTGGTGGACGGGCACATCGAAGAGATGAACGTCTCGAAGTACTGACGGCGCGCGGCAGGGAACTGGGAGTCAGGAGCTGGGAACTAGGAGCCGCCCCGCCCGCGCACGCCGTCACGCGCAGAACGCCGTAGGGGCGCACGGCGTTCGCCCCTACGTTTGCGTTGGGCCGTCGCCTGCCGCGTAAGGCCGGGCGGTTGACAGCGAGTGGGCCGGCGGTATGCTTGTAACGCGTCCCGCTTCGGCGCATGGAGGGCCACCGTGGAACAACAGATCCGCTTCTGCACAACAACTGACGGCGTGCGCATCGCCTACGGCACCGTGGGCCAGGGGCCGCCGCTGATCCGCGTGCTGGGCTGGTTCACTCACCTGGAGTTCGAGTGGGAGAACCCCCGCTGGCGCCGTCTTTACGAAGGCATGGCGGACCGCTTCACCTACATCCGCTACGACGGAAGGGGGATGGGTCTTTCCGACAGGGACGTGACCGACTTCTCGTCGGATGCCTTCGTGCATGATCTGGAAGCGGTAGTCGATGCCACGGGTTTTGAGAGGGTCGCGCTCTACGGCATCTCTCAGGGAGGTCCTACGGCCATCCTCTACGCTCTGCGCCACCCGGAGCGCGTCAGCCACCTCATAATCTACGGCTCCGCCGTTCGGTCTACCTGGCCTGAAGAGCAACAGGAGATGATGCTGTCCCTAATCCGCCAAGGCTGGGGCAGCGACGTCCCTGCTCACCGTCAGTTCTTCACTGGCCTGTTCATGCCTGACGGTGATATGGAGGCGATTCAGGCGTTCAACGAGATGCAGCGGGTGTCGGCCTCGGCCGAGAACGTTGCGGCGATGCTCACGCCGCCGCCGGAACTCCCTCCATTCGATCTTAGAGAATTGCTGCCTCAAGTCGCTGTGCCAACCCTCGTGATCCACCGGCGCGGCGACGCCATCGTCCCCTTCGAGGCAGGACGCGAGATCGCCGCCGGCATTCCCGGCGCCCGTTTCCTCCCTCTGGAGGGTAGGAACCACGCCGCCCTTGCCGACGCGGATCAGCCGGTCATGGAGATTATGGCCAAGGCCATCGCCGACTTCGTGGGCGAAGGCCAGCAGGCCGTCACCGCGGACACGCCCTCCGGGATGGTCACCATCCTCTTCACGGACATGGAGGGCTCTACCACCCTCACTCAGCGGCTGGGGGACGCCAGGGCGCAGGAGGTGCTGCGCGCCCACAACACCATCGTCCGCGAGGCGCTGAAGGCGCACGGGGGCAGCGAAATCAAGCACACCGGCGACGGCGTCATGGCCTCGTTCCCAACGGCCTCCGGCGCGCTGGAGTGCGCCATCGCCGTGCAGCTGGCCTTCGCCGCGCACAACGAGTCGGCCGAGACGCCCGTCCGCGTGCGCATCGGCCTGAACGCGGGCGAGCCGGTGGCGGAGGAAGAGGACCTGTTCGGCACGGCCGTGCAGCTAGCCGCCCGTGTATGCGCCCAGGCTGAGCCGGGCCGGATCCTGGTGCCGGACGGCGTGCGTCACCTGGTGGCCGGCAAGGGGTTCCTGTTCTCGGACCAGGGCGACGTCGTCCTGCGGGGCTTCGAGGACCCCGTGCGGCTCTACGAGGTGCGCTGGGAGGAGGCCTAGCCATGGAACAACAGATCCGCTTCTGCACAACCTCCGACGGGGTGCGCATCGCCTACGCCACTGCAGGCCAGGGCCCGCCGCTGGTGCTGATCACCGCTTGGGTGGGTCACCTTCAGTTCGAATGGAGCCACGCCGAGACCAAGGCGTTCTACGAAGGCTTGGCGAACGGGCGGCTACTCGTTCGCTTTGACAAGCGTGGCACCGGCCTAAGCGACAGGCAGGCAGAAGACTTCTCCGTAGAGGCGCGCCTGCGCGATCTGGAGGCGGTGGTCGATGCCCTGCGCCTGAAACGCTTTGCCCTCATGGGCTTTTCCGAGAGCGGGCCCACGGCCATAATCTACGCAGCCCGCCATCCTGAGCGGGTGACGAACCTCGTCATCTATGGCTCCTACCACCGCTGGCCGTACCCTGCAGGGGCCGCCAATCCCGTCATGGCCCTGATCCGCTCGCAGTGGGGCATGGGATCAGCGGCGCTCTCTGCCATCTTCGTTCCCTCCGGCGATCCCGCCCAGGTAGCGTGGTGGACGGAGTTGCAGCGGGTCTCGGCCTCGCCAGAGAGTGCTGCCTCTATCTTCGAAGTGAACACCGGGCTTGATGTGACCTCCGTTCTCAGTGACATCCGGGCCCCGGCCCTCGTCATTCACCGGAACAACGATACTGTCTGCCCCTTCGATGTCGCTCGCGAGATGGCTGCCCTCATCCCGGCTGCCCGTTTCGAGCCCCTGGAAGGCGATATCCATCCCCCCATGTTCGGCGACACTGCCGCCGTCCTCAACGCCGTAGATTCCCTGCTGCCCAGCGGCGCGCGCCGCAGGCAGGCCGTCACCGCGGGCACGCCCTCCGGCCTCGTCACCATTCTCTACACCGACATGGAGGGCTCTACCCCCCTGACCCAGCGACTGGGCGACGCCAAAGCGCAGGAGGTGCTGCGCGCGCACAACACCATCGTCCGCGAGGCCCTCAAGGCGCACGGCGGGTCCGAGATCAAGCACACCGGCGACGGCGTCATGGCCTCCTTCCCAACGGCCTCCGGCGCGCTGGAGTGCGCCATCGCCGTGCAGCAGGGCTTCGCCGCGCACAACGAGTCGGCTGAGACGCCCGTCCGCGTGCGCATCGGCCTGAACGCGGGCGAGCCGGTGGCGGAGGAAGAGGACCTGTTCGGCACGGCCGTGCAGCTGGCGGCGCGCGTCTGCGCCAGGGCGGAGCCGGGGCAGGTCCTGGCCTCGAACGTGGTGCGTGAGCTGGCCGCCGGCAAGGGGTTCCTGTTCTCCGACCAGGGCGACGTGGTCCTGCGCGGCTTCGAGGATCCCGTGCGGCTGTACGAGGTGCGCTGGCAAGCGGCGGGCTGATGGACGCGCCGCCCATCCAGTACGCGAAGACCGCCGACGGCGTCAGCATCGCCTTCTGGACGCTCGGCGAAGGCCCCCCGCTCGTGATCCTGCCCAACCTGACCGCCAGTCACGTGCAGGTGGAGTGGGAGTGGGACGTCCGCCGGATCGCCTACCAGCGGCTGGCGCAGCACGCCACGGTCATCCGCTACGATTGTCGCGGCCTGGGGCTGTCTCAGCGCGATTGCCCCGACTTCTCCGCCGAGGCAGGGGGCCTCGACCTGGAGGCCGTCGTTGACCGCCTCGGCCTGGAGCGCTTCGCCATCTACGGCTCCGACTCCACGGGCGACGTAACTTTCGCCTTCCCCGCCGGCCATCCGGAGCGGGTGAGTCACTTGATCATCGGCGTGCCGCATATCCAGCGCGGCTTCCGCCGCCGCCTGGCCGCCGTTCAGCCGCTCATTGATCAGGACTGGGAGCTGTTCATCGAAATCTTTCCGCGGCTCGCGGGGGGTTGGGACAGCCCCCAGGCGGCCCAGGTGCCGGCTGTGATGATGGGTACGCACACGCCCTCTAGCTTCCGCTCGGCTCTCGACGCGATGGCCGCCTTCTCGCCGGAGCCCTACCTGGCGGCTATTCAGGCGCCGTCGTTGATCATGCACCCGCTGCAGAGCGGCCGGGACAACCGGACAGCGCGAGTGCTGGCGGGCGCTATCGCCGGCGCTCACATGGTAGGAATCCCGGGCTGGCCGCTCGCCTCAACACTCAACGAGACGGCCGTTGCGGCCATCCTGGACTTCATCAATACCGCGCCGGCCGCGCCGGGCCACGCGATCCCCGCGCCGCAGATAGACATCAGCGCCGTCCGCACCATCGTCTTCACCGATGTCGAAGGCTCCACGGCGCTCAATGAGCGGCTCGGCGACGAGGGCGCCCGGGAGGTCCTGCGCGAGCACGAGCGACTGACGCGCGAGGCGCTCGCGTCGCACGGCGGCTCCGAGGTGAAGGCGATGGGCGACGGCTTCATGGCCTGGTTCCCATCGGCGACGCGCGCTGTGGAGTGCGCCATCGCCTTACAGCAAGCGTTTGACGAACGTAATCGGAAGGTAGGGGCGCAGCAACATGAGCCAAGTAGGAAGGATATCGAATCGTCTTCCGATGTTGCTGCGCCCCTACGCACCGCCTCCCGGCCACGCCTCGACACGCCCGAACCGATCCGCGTCCGTATCGGCATCAACGCCGGGGAGCCAATTGCCGAAGGAGACGACCTCTTCGGCGCATCGGTGATCACGAGCGCCCGCATCACCGCGCAGGCGAAGGGCGGCCAGATCCTGGCTTCGGACGTGGTGCGCCAGCTCCTCGCCGGCAAGGGGTTCCTCTTCTCCGACCAGGGCGACGTCGTCCTGCGCGGCTTCGAGGACCCCGTGCGCCTGTACGAGGTGCGCTGGCGCCAGTAGGGGCGAACCGCCGTTCGCCCCTACGTTTGCCTTGCGTCTTCGCCTGCCTCCACCGCACCCGGCCGGTAGCCGCGCGGCATTTGACACGGTTGCGACCAGGAGTATGATTCACGGTGCGGAGTGGCGTGAAAACGAAGTGAACCCATCGATCCAGTACGTGCACACGGCTGATGGGGTCGCCATCGCCTACTGGGCCCTGAACGAGGGGCTGCCGCTGGTCTATGCGCCCATTATCCCCTTCAGCCACATTCAGCTGGAGTGGCAGATCCCGCAGTGCCGCCGCTGGTACGAGCAGCTGGCCGGCCACCGGCAGTTGATCCGCTATGACGCACGCGGCTGCGGCCTCTCGGAGCGCGACGTCTCGGACTTCTCGCTGGACGGGCTCGTCCTGGACCTGGAAGCGGTGGCAGACGGCTTGCACCTGGACAACTTCGCGCTGTTCGCCTCGTCTGACGCCTCGATGATGGCGATCGCTTACGCGGCGCGGCACCCGGATCGCGTGTCGCACCTGATCCTCTGGAGCGCGTGGGCGCGGCGAGAGGACGTCTCGCGGTCCGCGCAGGCGCGCTCGCTGCGCGCCGTCCTGGAGCAGGACTGGACCATCTACACGGAGACCGTGGCGCGCGTGCTGATGGGCTGGGCTGCGGAAGGGCCGGCGCGCGAGTTCGCGGCCTTTTACCGGGCGTGCACCAGCGCGGACGCCGTTCGCGCGCTGGCGGCGTCCGCCTACGAGACCGACGTGTCGGCTCTACTCCCCCAGATCAGGTGCCCGACCCTGGTGGTGCACCGCAGCCACATCCCCGGCGTGGGCCTGCCCGTTGTGCGCGACCTGGCGGCCCGCATCCCCAACGCCCGCCTGGCGCTCCTGGAGGGGTTGTCTCCGCTGCCCTTCTTGGAAGACACGCAAGCGGTTGTACGGGCCATTCAGGTGTTCTTGGGGGAAGAGCCGGAAGACGATGCGGCCGCGCCGGATGTCGCGGGCCGGGCGATCGCCAGCGCACCCGTCACGATCCTCTTCACGGACATGCAGAGCTCCACCGCCATGACGCAGCGCCTGGGGGACGCGCGGGCCCAGGACGTGCTGCACGTGCACAACAGCATCGTGCGGGCCGCGCTGAAGCGGCTGGACGGGTCGGAGGTCAAGCACACGGGGGACGGCATCATGGCCTCGTTCGCTTCGGCGACGAGAGGGCTGGAGTGCGCCGTCGCCATCCAGCGGGCGCTGGCCACCCACAACGCCTCTGCGCCGGACGGCGCGATCCACGTGCGTATCGGCCTGAACGCCGGCGAGCCCGTGGCGGAGGAGTCGGACCTCTTCGGAACGGCAGTCCAGATCGCCGCGCGCGTCTGCGAGCATGCGGAGCCGGACCAGATCCTGGTGTCGAACGTCGTGCGCGAGCTGGCGTCCGGGAAGGGGTTCCTGTTCTCGGACCGCGGCGACAGTGTGTTGCGCGGCTTCGAGGACCCGGTGCGGCTGTTCGAGGTGAGGTGGTCGCCCGGCGACTAACCATTCCGCGCAAGGAACCCGCACCCGGCGCGCCGGAGGGAAGCGCGCGCACCAACGCTTGTAGCGAAAGGGAGGGAAAGCGATGCCGCCTTACAGTACCCTGAGGACGTTCATCACGTCCCTGCAGACGGGCAGAACGAACATAACGGATTCGCTGGAGCGGCTGATGAGCGATCACGGCGCGCTCAAGGGAAACATCCACTTCCAGGACCTGCGGCAGGGCGGCGCAGCAGACTCTCCGATGCCCGTGTGGGCAAGGGCAGCCCTGCGCGCTAGCGGCATGTCCAAGGACGAGGTGGACCACATTGACCGCTGGCCGGACCCGCAGAAGGAGGCGGTGCGCGCGGCGCTGGTGGCGGCCGTGGATGGGACCCGCGCGATGCACCTCCTCTGGGAGCTTTACGACGGCAACGACGCCGCGACGGAGGTCCGCGACCCCGACGGCTCGGGCGGCATCACGATCATCTTCCGCAGCCCGCGGGCGGGCGTGCAGCTGACCCCGAGCATCGGCTGGGTGCACGTGGAGGTCTGAGCGCAGCTCCGGCGTCGCCCCCCACCTCCGCCCCGCTGGAAGCCTGAAGGCATCCGCTACGTTCGCCGGCGGCAACGCGACCGCCCCGCCGGCGCGCGGCCGTCACGCCCGGAAACGCCGTAGGGGCGAACGGCGTTCGCCCAGAAACGCCGGACGGCCAAACGCGGTTCGCCCACACAAACGCCGTAGGGGCGCAGCATGCTGCGCCCCTACGTTCGTGTCGCGAGTCTCGCGCTAGTAGTCCATCGGCGGGGGGCCGCCCATGGGCATGCCCGGCGCCTCGGAGGGGATCTCCGTCACCAGCGTCTCCGTGGTCAGGACGAGGGCGGCGATGGAGGCGGCGTTCTCCAGGGCCGTACGGGTGACCTTGGCCGGGTCGATGATGCCCTTCTTCAGCATGTCGCCGTACACCTCGGCGGCGGCGTCGTAGCCGAAGTTGGGGTCCTTGGACCCGCGCACGCGCTCGACGATGACCATGCCCTCCTTGCCGGCGTTCTCGGCGATCATGCGCAGGGGCTCCTCGAGGGCCTTGCGCAGGATGGAGACGCCGCCGTGCTCGTCGCCGACCAGCTTCTTGTCGAGCTTGTCCAGGGCCTTCATGGCGCGGATGAGGGCGACGCCGCCGCCGGGCACGATGCCCTCCTCCACGGCGGCGCGCGTGGCGGAGAGGGCGTCCTCCACGCGCAGCTTGCGCTCCTTGAGCTCCACCTCGGTGGCGGCGCCGACCTTGATCACGGCGACGCCGCCGGCCAGCTTGGCCAGGCGCTCCTGCAGCTTCTCGCGGTCGAACTCCGAGGAGGCGTCCTCGGTCTGGGCCTTGATCTGCTTGATGCGGGCCTGGATCGCCTCGTCGGAGCCGTGGCCCTCGATGATCACGGTGTCGTCCTTGGTGGCGACGACACGGCGGGCGCGGCCCAGGTCGGCGACCTGGGTGTTCTCCAGCTTGCGGCCCATGTCCTCGGTGATGAAGGCGCCGCCGGCCAGGATGGCGATGTCCTCCAGGATGGCCTTGCGGCGGTCGCCGAAGGAGGGGGCCTTGACGGCGAGGACGTTGATGGTGCCGCGCAGCTTGTTGACGACGAGCGTGGCCAGCGCCTCGCCCTCGCAGTCGTCGCAGAGGATGACGATGTTCTTCGTCACCTGCAGCACGCGCTCCAGCACGGGCAGGAGGTCCTGGACGGCGGAGAGGCGCTTATCGGTGATCAGGATGTAGGGGTCCTCCAGCACGGCCTCCATGCGGTCGGGGTTGGTGACGAAGTAGGGGGAGACGTAGCCACGGTCAAGCTGCATGCCCTCCACGAACTCCGTCTCCATGCGGATGCCCTTGCCCTCTTCGACGGTGATGACGCCGTCCTTGCCCACCTTCTCCATGACGTCGGCGATGATGTCGCCGATCTCGGGGTCGTGGCCGGAGATGGTGGCGATCTGGGCGATCTGCTGCTTGCCGGCGACGGGCCTGGCGATGTTGCGCACCTCGCCGATAACGGCGCTGACGGCGGTCTCCAGGCCCTTCTTCAGGGCCATGGGGTTGGCGCCCGCCGCCACCATGCGCATGCCCTCGCGGACGATGGCCTGGGCGAGGACGGTGGCGGTGGTGGTGCCGTCGCCGGCGACGTCGTTGGTCTTGCTGGCGACCTCGCGGGCGAGCTGGGCACCGAGGTTCTCGAAGGGGTCCTTGAGGTCGATCTCTTTGGCCACGGAGACGCCGTCATCGACGACGGCGGGCGGGCCGAACTTCTTCTCCAGGATGACGTTGCGGCCGCGGGGGCCCAGGGTGACGCGGACCGCGTCCGCGAGGGCATCGACGCCGTTCTTGAGCCGGCGCCTGGCCTCGCTATCGAATACGAGCTGTTTGGCGGGCACGGGTTACCTCCTACGGTCGGGTGGATGGAGGTTGGAGGTTGGACGTTGGATGGCTGAATCCGGTCCAACCTCTATTCTCCAACCTCTAACTTCTAACTAGGCCAGCTTGGCCAGGACGTCGGACTCCTTGAGGATCATGTAGTCTTCCTCGTCGCCGAAGACGCCGCGGGGGACGTCCTGGCCGCTGTACTTGGCGTAGAGGACGCGGTCCCCGACCTTGAGGTCGATGATGACGCGCTTGCCGTTGTCGTCCAGACGGCCGGGGCCGACGGCGATCACCTGGCCCAGCTGCGGCTTCTCGCGGGCGGTGTCGGGGATGACGAGGCCGCTGGCGCGCACCTCGTCCTGGCGGGTCTGTTTCACGACGACACGGTCGCCCAGGGGTACGACCCTGGGTGCAGCCGCGCGGGCGGGCTTGCTCTTGGTGGCGGTAGCCATAGTCAGGAATCCTCCTCCTTCTGTGCAGTCGATAGGGCGGTGGGTTTAGCACTCGCGTGTGCTGAGTGCTAACCAAACGGAATCTTAAGGCAGCGGCAGGGGGATGCGCAAGGGGGAGGAGGGATGGAACAATGGAGCAATAGAGCATTGGAGCAGAGGAAGGATTGCTCCATTGCTTCAAATGCTCTGATGCTCCGCCCTTGCGGCTCTACACGTTTCCGTGTAAGATCAGGGCATGCCGGAGGAGAGGGTCCCCTACCGCCCGCGGCCGGGAACGGAGACGCCGCCGTGGGACGCCGCCCGCGTGCGGGCGCTGCGCCGGCACCTGCGCCTGAGCCAGGGGGGGCTGGCACGGGAGCTGGGCACCCGCCAGCAGACGATCAGCGAGTGGGAGACGGGCCGCTACCGCCCGCGCGGGGCCTCGGCGCGGCTGCTCGGCATCGTCGCCGAGCGGGCAGGGTTCGAGTACGGCGGCGCGAAATGAGCGCAAGAGACAGGGTCATGGGGGCGGGAGGCAGGCCTGCCTGGCCGGCAGGCAGGCGCTAACCGGTGGCGAGCAGGACTATCGCCGCCCGCGCGTTGCCCGGGACCGCCCCACGCCACCCCGTAGGGAGGCACCCTTCGGCAGGCTCAGGGCAGGCTCTGAAGGTACCTCCCTACGGGAATCTGGCGGACTCAGCTCGCGCTGCGCGTTCCGCTTCCTCACCCCGGCGCGGCGCCGCCAGCGGGGGGCCGGCTGCCGCCTGCCAGCCCCCGGCGCTCTGCGAGCGCGACCTGGCCCGGCTCTGGGAGGGGCAGCGCTTCCCGCCGGAGGCCCTGCGCACGCGCGGCGGCGAGCGGCTGCGGGTGATCTACCGGGGGCGCGCCGGCAGCGGGCCGGGGCCGGACTTCAGAGACGCGGTCATCGCCACGCCGCAAGGGCTCTTGCACGGGGACGTGGAGCTGCACGTGCGCACGTCTGACTTCCGCCGCCACGGCCACGGGCGGGACCCCGGATACGACGGGGTGGCGCTGCACCTGGTGTTCTGGCACGACGAGGCCGAGGATACGCTCCTGGCCAGCGGGCGCAGGGTACCGGTGGTGGGGCTGGCGGACTGGCTGGCGGAGCGCACGCGGGAGATCCAGGGCTGGCTGTCACGCCCGGCGCAGTGGCAGGAGCCCTGCCGGAGCGCCGTGGAGCGCCTGGGAGCGGACGCGGTGGGGGCGGCCCTGGACGCGCTGGGGGAGCGGCGCTTCCAGCAGCTGCGGGACGGCTGGCGGGTCCGCCTCAGGCGGAGCGGCGACGGCGAGGAGCTGCTGTGGGCGGGGCTGCTGGAGGGGCTGGGCTACGGCGGCCAGAGGGAACTCTGGCGGCTGCTGGGCGGCAGGCTGGCCTGGGCGCAGCTGCGGCCGGAGATCATGGCGCAGGAGCGGCGCGAGCGCCTGGGGGCGGCCCGCCGCCTGCTGTGCACGGCCGCGGCAGGCCTGCCGTGCCGCGTCCGCAGCGCGGGCGTGCGGCCCGGCAACCGGGTGGAGCTGCGGCTGGAGGCGGCGGCGCACCTGGCGGTGCGCTTCGCGCCGGGGGGACTGGCGAGCGCCCTGCTGGCGCCGCTGGCCGGGCCGCCCGCCGGGGCCCAGCGCGAGCTGGCGCGGGCCCTGACCGTGCACGGACTGATTGGGCCGGCGCGGGCACTGGAGCTGCTGGCGAACGCGGTCCTGCCCCTGGCCGCCGAACTGGGCGGCGCCGCCGCCGAGGCGACGGCGCGGGCGATCTACGCCCGCCTGCCGCTGCCGGCGCGCTACGGGTCGCTGCGCCACCTGCACCGGGCTGCCGCCGCCGTGCCCGTGAACATGCGCCGCCAGCAGGGGATGCTCTACCTGCTCAAGCACTACTGCACGCAGGGTGGCTGCGGCAAGTGCCCGCTGTCGTAGGTCACGAGACAGGAGACACGAATGTGCCGGCGTGCGCCGTGCCCCGGCTGTCTGCGTCGCGTTAGGCCCCGCCGCCCGTTAGCCA
The DNA here is from genome assembly GCA_030649945.1 of Dehalococcoidia bacterium. GTDB lineage: Bacteria > Chloroflexota > Dehalococcoidia > SM23-28-2 > RBG-16-64-32 > JAUSFE01. Next base: position 49,223 of record JAUSFE010000050.1, read on the forward strand.
CAGATGACACGGATCGCCGCAGATGCACACAGATGCCCTTCCCCACCCCGCCTGGTCTGCTTGATTGCCTACCTAATTGCTTGATTGATTGCCTGATTTTACCTGCTTCCCGCTTCCCAGTTCCTAACCGCCCAACTGGACGGCCGCGCCGGGCGCCGGACACCCCGCCGCCTGGCTGACGGGCAGGTCTACCAGGTCTCGGGCGGTCTTCTGGGCGTCGCCGATCGTGACGCCGTTCTGGCAGTCCAGGTCGCCCCAGAGGCGGGACGTGCCGTCCACCGTCACTGCCGCCCCGGGCGCCGGGCAGCCAGGGCCCTGGGTGATGGGGATGTCTACCAGGTCGCGGGCGATCTTCTGGGCGTCGCCGATGGTGATGCCGCTCTGGCAGTCGAAATCGCCCCAGAGGCGGCCGGCGGGCGTCGCCGTAGGTCCGGCCGTGGGGCTCGGCGCCGTCGTTGGGCTGGGGCTCGGCCCAGCGGGGAAGTCCGCCGCATCGCCGGGCCAGGTGTGGGCGTTTATCTCGGCGATGTTGGTGGCGCCGTCGCCGTCAGAGTCCAGGTTCTCCACCGCTGTCAACGCCGGATCGATACCGAGACCGATGTGGCCCTTGACGGCATCGCCATAAGTGTTCCAGTCGCCCGTGTCACCGGAGACATGGCAGGCGTCGCAACTGTTTAGCTTGGTACCGGTGAGGTTGTACTTGTTGACGAAAGCGGTCCTGTAGCTGCCCAAGCCCAAGACGGAGGATCCCGTCAGCAACGCCGCCGTGACTACGACTCCCGCCACCACCAGCAAGACAGCGAGACGACCTCGGTTCGTGGTCATATCCTTAGCCCTCCTTACGGGGCCAATGTTAAGGGAGGACTCGGGCATGACACACATATCTTTGGGTAGGTTCCAGTCACGGGCGACGGACGCCTCTATCCAGCCTCAACCGATATGAAGGCCGGGCTGAACGTCCAGGTCTAACGCCGCCACGGCGCCCGCCTGCAGGCGGTAGTAGCCGCAGGCGGCGATCATGGCGCCGTTGTCCGTGCACAGGTCCGGCGGCGGCACGATCACGGGCAGCGGCGAGCGCTCCGCCAGCACGGCGCGCAGGAGCGAGTTCGCGGCGACACCGCCGGCGAGAATGATCTCCCGTGCGCCGTGGTCGCGGGCGGCCTGCACGGCCCTGGTCACGAGCGAATCCACGACCGACTCCTGGAAGGCGGCGGCGATCGCGGCCGCAGGGGGGGGCTCGCCCTCCTCCCCCCGCACGATGCGCTGCACCTTCGTCTTCAGGCCGCTGAAGCTGAAGTCATAGGGCCCGTCCAGCCGCGCGCGGGGCAGGCGCAGCGGCGTAGGCGCTGCGGCGGCGGCCAGGCGGTCGATGGCGGGGCCGCCCGGGAAGCCGAGGCCGAGGAGACGGGCCACCTTGTCGAAAGCCTCGCCGGCGGCGTCGTCCACGGTCTGGCCCAGCCGCTGGTAGCGCCCGTGGCCCGCCATGAGGACGACGTCGCTGTGGCCGCCGGAGACGATGAGGACGAGCGCCGGGAAACGCGGCGCGCGGTCGTTGTCGAGCCAGGCGGCGTAGAGGTGGCCCTCCAGGTGGTTGACGGGCACCAGGGGCAGGCCGCGGGCGTAGGCCAGGGCCTTGGCGAAGTTGAGGCCTACCAGCAGGGCGCCGGCCAGCCCGGGCCCGTAGGTGACGGCGACGGCGTCGAGCTCCTCCAGGCGGCAGGAGGCGCCGGCCAGCGCCCGCTCCAGGACCGGGATGATGGCCTGCACGTGCTGGCGCGAGGCGAGTTCCGGGACGACGCCGCCGTACTCCGCGTGCAGGGCCACCTGCGAGGCGACCACGTTCGCGAGCAGGCGCCGCCCGTCTTCGACGACGGCGACGGCCGTCTCGTCGCAGGAGGTCTCGATGCCGAGGAGCTTCATGGTGGGTAAGGGTCAGGGGTCAAGATCAAGGGTCAAAGGGTCAAAGGGTCAGGGGTCACGACGTCACTGTCCACTGTTCACTGTCCACTATTCACTATTCACTAGTCCTGCGCCAGGAGGAGCGCGGCGCAGTTGGGCAGCGCGCGCGCCCGCTTGTAGACGGCGGGCAGCGCGTCCTCCGGGGGCAGGGCCAGGGCGGCGGCAAGCTCGGCGGCGGGAACGGTCTCCAGAAGGGCCGGCGTCAGCAGGAGGAGGCGGAACCCGGCGGCGAGCTCGAGGCGGGAGAAGTCCGGCCAGAACTCCTCGAACAGGCCCAGCGGCTCGAGGGCGTCCGGCAGCGCGGGCCGCCGCAGTTCGAGGGCGCCGTCGCGGTAGATTACGGCGGCGGCGGGGCCTACCTGCGCCAGGTAGCCCGCGCGCCCCTGGACGGCGACGCAGGAGACGCCGGCAGCCACGCGGCTGTCCTTCATGCTGCGGCGGTTCCAGTCGCGCAGGTTCTCGTGAGCGGAGCGCAGGGCGCCCAGGATGCCGCCGGTGAGGGAGACCCTGTTCTTGTGAAAGACGGCGCCGATGGCCTCCTTCATCTCGGCGCAGAACTCCTCGCTGCCGGGCAGCGCGGGCTCGACGATGAGGTAGAGGTCCGACGGCTCCTCGGTGCGCCCGGGGTCCGGGAAGGCGCCCACCCAGGGCGTCTCCTCGCGCGCCTCCCCGTCGGCGATGCCGAACTGCCCGACCCAGAGCATGGTGCGATTATACGGGAGGCAGGAGGCGGGAAGTAGGAAGCGGGAAGGGGGAAGGTTCACCACGAAGACATAAAGGCACCAAGCTTGCAGATTACTCGCGCGATTCTTCCCTTCCGGCCAGAATGACAATGCCAGGGGAAAGTGGCACTAGACCCGGCGACCGAAGTCGATCCTGGAGTTCATCGGCCAGCGCCCTCAGAGTGGCCGTTGCCGCCTGTCATCCTGTCCGCAGACAGGATCCGGCGGGGCGGTGGGGTGTAGCTGCGGTTCGACATGATGTAAACGTGGTAGCGGCGGCTGGATGTATGGCTCATGCCTTCACAGTTGCGGTGCGTTCGCGCACCCCCACCAGATTCTGGCTGCGGCCAGAATGACAACGATCTGCCACACCCCTTCTGTTTTATCGGAGAAACGCAAGATACAAGAATGACAGAAGGGGAGGGACGAGAACTCGTTTCCAGCACCCTGATAGCTAGGCGGCGCCGGCCGGCTCGGCGGGCCTGGCGGCCGGGCGGATGCGGTAGGTGCAGGCGCGCTCGCCGCGCATCAGGCTGCGCGTGAGGCGGGTATCGGCGCCGGTGAGCAGGCGCACGAACTCCACGTGCAGGGCGCAGACGGCGCGGTCACGCTCGGCGGTCTTGGGGAAGGGGCAGGTGAACTCGTCGATGTAGAAGGCGTCCTCGCCCTCGGACCACTCGACGAGGCAGCCCTGCTCCTCCATGATGAGCGCGGTCTCTTGCACGCGTTCGCCCAGCGGCCTACCATCCACGCGCTCCTGGTGCGGGGCGGCCAGGCGCTGGGCGCTGCGCTGCAGGAGCTGGTACAGCTTCTCGTTGCCGTCCGTGGCCCTGATCTCTTCCAGAAGGGCGGTGGCCAGGGTATCGTAGGTCTTGGGAAAGAGGGCGTCGGCCCTCTCGGTCAGGGAGTATACTAGGGTCGGCCGGCCCACGCGCCCGCGCTCCTCGTGCGCCGCCACGAGGGCGTCGCGCTCCAGTACGGTGAGGTGCTGACGGATGCCCGTGGAGGTGAGGCCGAGCAGCTGGCCGAGTTCCTTGACGGTACCTCTGCCGTGGCGTTGCAGGTATTCCAGTATCTGCTGACGGGTGGACTGCATGTGCAGATTGGTGGCCACCATAGGAGGAGTTTAGCAGATTGAGCAATAATAGGAAATGGTAACAGCGAAAATGCCTGCTGAGGGCTGAAGACCATGCCGGATGACCCGCTGGAGTTGAAGGCCGATGCGGACGCCGTGCTGGACCGCGCGGCGGAGCGCCTGCGCCGCCTGCTGCACGCGGCGACCGCCCGCCTGGACCCCTTCCCGCCGTTCCCCGGCGCCTTCTTTTCCTTCGGGATCGAGATCGAGGCGCCGGGCCAGGAGTCCCACGACCGCGGCTGCGTAGTGCTGGCGCCGGACGGGGAGCTGTACGAGCTGAAGATGGGCCAGGAGGTGCCGGCGTTCGAGTTTGAGATGGCGGACCCGGTGGCGCTGCGGCAGGAGGAGCTGAAGCCGCTGGAGCTGCACCCGCGGGAGTACGTGGCGTACGCCCACTGCGCGCTGACGAAGGTGGTGGAGCTCTTGCTGGAGCGCGGGCCGGCGGAGTAAGTCCGCCGGTAACCACTAAGGCACGAAGACACAAAGGCTTCTCTTGTGCTCCAGTGCTGTATGTCTGCAAGCTTGGTGCCTTTGTGTCTTCGTGGTCCCCGGAAAAAGGCCCCCTCATTCCTTATTTCAGCACCCTGTTAGGGCGCGGCCACGCTGTCGGGGGCGGGGAAGTCCGGGTCCGCGAAGAGCGTGAAGGCGCTGTCTGCGTAGACCTCCCGGAAGCCGAGGACGGTGCGGATGTAGCCGTCCAGCCGCTTCAGCTCCTCGCCGCCCACCAGCCAGCCGTGCGGCGTCACGTAGTGCAGGGCCACGTACTTGATGCGGTACTTGAGGAACGTCTCCTGCACAAGCGCGGCGTTCAGGTCGTCGGCGTCCGGGCGGGCGGGGCAGAGGGCCGGGCAAGCCAGGTACTTGATCCCCGGCGGCGTGTCCACCCAGAAGAGCGTCTCGTTGGGCGCGCGGGAGATGTATCCGCCCAGGGAGGGCTTCTGGTAGATGCGCTGATAGTAGTCGGCCATGATGGCGCCCGCCTGCGTGCCGCCCAGCGTCCAGGTAGAGCGGCCGAGGGGAGCGTCCAGGACGGCGAAATCACCCGCTTCGCGGCTGATGGCGACGAGCGCCGCCGGCGTTTCCAGCCTGGCGGTCACCTGGGGTGGGTTCCAGTACTCCACGGCGACAAACGCGAAAAGGAGGACAGCCGCCAGGGGCACGAGCTTCAGGTAGTGTCCTCGCAGCCACGAGAGGATGGCGGCGGCGCCCATGGCCGCCAGTATGCTGAGGGCCAGGTACCCGAAGACAATCAGGCGGGCGATGCCCCGGCGCTCCTTGATCAGCGGTATCTTCTCGTATAGCTGGTAGGGCATGGGGACGGTGAAGTGGAGGCCCAGGAGTGAGAAATCCTTGTTGTCGCCCAGGTAGAGGTGCGGGCCCATGGCCAGGGAGACGAAGAACAGGAGGACGGCGGCCCAGAACACCTGGACGTGCGAGAGGCGACGCACCTGGGCCAGCGCCACCGCGGCCAGGAGGAGCGGCGTAATCCCCAGGTAGACGGTGTTCTCGATGTCGCCGGTGGGGAAGTGCTGCAAGGAGCCGAGGTCCCACGTGGGCACCTTCCCGGGGCCCCAGAGGGGGCTGGGCGTGAAGAGGGCGCCCAGGTCGCTGGACATGGACTCCGAGGCCACGGGCATGCTCACCTCATTGCGGCGGATGCTGATGAGGGCGGGCACGAGGAGCGGCCCGCCGACCACGAAGAGCGCCGCGACGGCGATGGGCACCACGCGCCAGAGCGGGAGCAGGCGCGGCCACTCGCGGGCCCTGGCGTAGACGAGCGACCAGTAGAGGAGGAAGAGACCCAGGAACATCCCGGCGTCCACGGCGTATTCCAGGTTGGTGTAGGCGATGATGGCCCAGGCGGCGCCGGCGGCGGCGGCGTCCCACCAGCGGCCGCGCTCCTGGAAGCGGAAGAGGAAGAGGGCGAACACCGGCAGCGGCCACACGGTGGCGATGTTCCAGTGGCCGTGGAAGCGCATGACGACGAAGGGGGCGAAGGCGAAGATGAAGCCCGCGATGAGCGAGGCGGCATCGTTCTTCGTGAAGCGGTACGCCAGGGCGTAGGTGGCCACCCCGGAAGCGGCGAAGAGCAGCAGGCCCAGGATGTTCCAGGAAAGGATGATGTTGCCGGTGAGCAGTTGCAGGGGGATGGAGAGGACGGCGTCCACCGTGTTCAGCGTGTGCAGGTAGAGATCGGCGCCCTGGGGGTAGAAGAGCAGGTCCGTGTGGAAGGGGTTGGAGAAGCTGAAGAGGGCGTGCTTCACCCACCAGAGGTTCCAGAGGTTCATCCAGGAGTCCTCCGGGCGCACGGGCCAGTAGCTCAGGCTGTTTCCGGCGTGCAGGACCAGTGGCCACGTCTGAATGACGGCCCAGAGCAGGAAGAAGGCGGCGACCAGGACCCAGCGCAGAAGCTGAGCGGGCGGCGCCGGCAGCCGTTGCGGCAGACGCGCGATCATTCGTCAGTTGGCCTGGTGCTCAGATTCCGGGCGGGCGCCATGGGTTCTCCCGATAATACACTCCGGGTCCGGCGAAGCGCCACGGCGTGTGCGCAGGGCCCGGTCGCCCTTGTCAGGGTACGCACGCTGACGTAAGTTAGACGTGTCCCCAGATATAAGGAGCGGTAGATGCCGAAGGAAGTTACGTTCGAAAAGGCACTGGAACGGGCCAGGCGCATGTCCGAGCGCTACGTGGAGAAGGGCGCCTACGAGTTCTTCCCGCTGCCCGATATCGTGGATGAGGTCCAGCGCGGCCTGGCCAAGAACCTGGTGACGCACGGGCACCTGTATTGCCCCTGAATGACGCTCTCCGGCGATCCTGATGAGGATCGCAAGAAGATCTGCCCGTGTGAGCGGCACCACGAAGACATTGCGCGGGACGGGTTCTGCATCTGAATGTTCTTCGTGAGCGAAGAGTATCTTCGCCGGTACCAGGAGACGGGGGACGTGGGCGCCAGCACGCTGGGCGAGGTGACCCCGCTGGGGGAATCGCTCTTCCCGGCGGAGAAGGACGCGGAGCACCTGCCGAAGTCCCAGCGCGGGCCCAGAGCCCGGGCGTAGAGACGCCCCGGCGGGGCGTCTCAGGCGCTCGTAGTGGGTACGCCGCGCTGTCTGCCCTGCGCCCCGACCACCTGGCTTCACCTCCCCACCGCCCCAGATTCCTTCGCGAAGCTACGTGTCAGCCGCGCTCAGGCGCCATCTCGCTCAGAATGACAGGGTGCGTTCGCACGGCGCTCATTACCCGCGCAGCAGCGGTGGTAGAGACGCCCCGCCGGGGCGTCTCAGGCGCTCGTCGTGGGTACGGCGCGCCGTCTGCCCTGCGCCACGGCCGCCTGGCTTCACCTCCCCACCGCCCCAGATTCCCCTTCGGCTGCGCTCAGGGCAGGCTTCGCGAAGATGCGCCTTCGCTCCGAAGGATGTCGATACCGCTCAGAATGACAGATCGTGCGTCGCGGCGCCGCCGCCGGGTGCGGTGAGGCCGGCGCTCAGAACGACGAAGGCCGCCGGGAGGGCGGCCTTCGCCCGGTTGTCAGCCTAGTCCGCCGACGGCAGGACTTTGGGCTGCATGAGATCCATGGCCTTGCCGCAGCACTCCACGCCGCCGTCCCCGGCCTTGATGCACAGCACCTCGGAACCGCAGGTCTCGCACTGGAACCGTTTGCCTAGCTGATTGGGCACAGCCTACCTCCATACTCCACGACGCGCCGGGCGCCTATTGCTTCTGCTGCATGGGCTGGCCGCAGCAGGCCAGCGCGCCTTCACCGCCCTTGGTGACGATCATCTCGGTACCGCACTTCGTGCACTGGTACCTCTTTCCAACCTGGTTAGCCACTTCTCCTCACTCTCTCAGACGGTTGTCCGGGGTTGAATCCGGAGTCCAGCGGCGAATATAGCGCAGCGGCCGGTGGAACGTCAACAAACAGGCGGGGCCGCCGCCGCCTACTGGACGGCGATCCGTCCGCCCATAGAGCCGGGGTGGAAGTCGCAGCGGAAGGTGTAGGCGCCGGCGACAAGGGGAGCGAACGTCAGCTCTCCCGCGGCGCCACCGCCGATGGTGTCGGGTTCGGTCACCGCGTCGTCCTCTGTCTCGTACCGGCCGTCCGGCCCGGCGAGGCGCAGGTTGTGCGGCTGGGCGTCGTTGTTTGTGACACGGATCGTCACGGCGGCGCCGGCCGGGACGCGGAGGTTGTTGGGGGCGAACTGGGCGTCCCGGGCGGCCACTGCCAGCGCGCCGTCCTGGGGCTCGGTGACCGCGGGGGCCAGCGGTTGCACGGGCTCCGGCTGGGGCTGCAACTCGGGGAGCGAGGGCGCGCCGGGCGGGCTGCCGGTGGGCGCCGTCTCCTCGCCGCCGCCGCAGGCGCCCAGCAGGAGCAGCGCCAAGCCCGAGAGCGTCGTGGCGCAGAGGAAGGAGCGGCGGAGCGGACGTGACATCTGCATATTTGACATGGCGTGGACCCGCCGGGCGCTACTTCGCGGTGATGTCACCCTTCATATCAAGCGGGTGGAAGTCGCAGCGGTAGCTGCCGGCGCCCGCCGGAAGGGTAGTAGTAAGCGTGGCACTGGAACCGGGAGGCACCAAGTCCGGGCTGGAAACAGTGTCATCGTCCGTATCGAACTTGTTGTCGGGCCCGGCGATGCGCAGGTTATGGGGGGCGTTGCCACCGTTCTTGAGGTTGAAGGTAACGGCCTGGCCGGCCGTCACTTCCAGCGGCGGGTTCTGCTGGGCCCCGAACTTGAAGAAGTTGTCGCCCATGGTCACGTCCGCCGTGCCGCTGACCTGGACCGGCGGCCCGGGCGTGGCCGCGGGGGCGGCGGCCTTCTGGCCGCAGGGCGGGGTGCCGATCTCGCCGTTGATCGTCGTGCCGGGCAGCACCGGACCTTTGAAGACCTCCGAGCCCAGCTTATGCGCCGAGGCCGCGGTCCCCATGGCGCCGCGCTCGACTTCGATCTTGCCGCTACCCTCGCTAACGCTCTTGATGACGACCAGTTCATAGACGCCGTCGACGGGATCGTCGTCGAGCCGCAGGACGTCTTCCGCCTTGATGCCGTCCACTGAGTCCAGCGCGAGCGTCGTGCCGCCTTTACCGATGTCCGCCTCGAGGCGCTTTGGGGGGGCGAATTCGTCGTGGTGGGCGGCGCGCTCTACGGCGTGCGCCCAGCCCAGCTCTGACGCCAGCGGGTCATGCGCGCCGTCCAGCATGCGGCCCGTGATGAGGGCGACGAGCTGCTCGATCTGAAAGTCGTTGAGCGGGCCGTTCTGCGCCTGAGACCACGCCGGCATGACGGTGCCCACGCGGCCGCAGACGATCGTGTCGCGCATGCGGTTCTGCAGGGCCAGAATCTGGCCGGCGCTGCCCTCGCGGTTGGCGGACAGGTTGAGCGGGACGCCGGGAAGGCCGCCGCGCTCGAGCGGGCCCTGGCCGGTGAGGCCGTGGCAGGAGCGGCAGTTAAGGGCGAAAAGGGCGCCCCCGCGCTCCGCGTTGACGCGCAGCTGGCGCTCGGTAGCTTCGTCCGCGCGCGCGGAGTCCCAGAGGAAGTAGAGCAGGGTGCCGACGAGGAACACCATGAGCAGGCCGACCATCACGTTGACCTGCTTGCTGGTGTTCATTCGCTCGTGGTCCCGTCCTTGCTATGCCTTCGGAGGTGTTTCGCTGCCCGGCTCGTGGGCCGCGGCGCGCGACGGGTTGCCCGGCCCGCCGCTGAACTCGTGCTGGCGGCCGGTCTGGACGACGATGCTCTTGTCATCCTGCACCTGTAAGGGGAATACATCCAGGGACCTGGGCGCGGGCCCGAAGACCAGCACGCCACCCTCCCTGGTGTAGGTGGAGTTGTGGCAGGGGCAGCGGAACCAACCCTTGCGCCCCTGGAACTCGAAGCCCGGATTCCAGGGCACGGTGCAGCCGAGATGGGGGCATTTCCGCCAGAGGGCGAGCAGGCCGCCGGGGGTCTCCTCGCCGTTGGGCGTCGTGCCGGGCTTGAGGTTCAGGAGGAAGAAGCGGCCCTCCGGGATGACGACAGGGTCGCCCTCCGGCGCCGGGATTCTGTCCGGCGTGACGGGGATGGGGCCGCCGAAACCGGCGAGCTTGCGCGGCCACATGAAGTCCAGGGACGGCCCCGCAAGCCCTACGATGGCGAGCATGAGGCCGCTCCAGAACCCGCCCAGGATGAAGACGCGCCGCGTGACCAGGCCGCGCCTGGGAACGGGCTTCGCGACCGGGGTATCGACAACCAGCGAGCCGCCGGCGATCGCGGGGGCGGCGGGTTCCCGCGGCATGGCGCCTGCGCTCTGGCTTTCAGCTTCCAATAGTAGTCACCTCTTGCAGGCCGTCAGCCCTCGTCCACCTTGATGTCCCAGGGCGGGATCAGCGCCTGCGCCTGCCCGCGGAAGAAGCTGCCGATCATGGACAGGGTGAGATAGGAGGCCATGACGGCGGTGAACATGATGAGGAACACGTCGCGCCTGGTCCTCACCCAGCCCAGGCGGAAGAGCACGTAGATGATGAGCACCGCCAGGAAGGCGATGGTCGAGAGCGGGATCACCTGGTCCGACATGATGACGGGAATGTTCAGGTGCATGTCGCACCATAAATGAAAGCTGCCGATGTTCCCGCAGACGTTGTTAAGGGGTACCGGGATGTGATCCAGGTCGCCAGGCCAGTCCAGGTTCTTGTCGTGGATGCCCCAGATGTTCGGGAAGGGGACGCTGAACTGCAGGCGCTTGGAGACATCCTTGACGGAGATGATGCCCTCGTGCTTGGTCGGGTCAGCGTCGCGCAGGCAGGGCGACCCCTGGTGCGCCGCCTGGGTATCGCAGGAGGGGATCCAGCGGGTCAGGCTCTCGGTGTGCGTGCGGTCGCCGGCGTCGAAGATGACCAGCCCGGCGCTGACGACGACGGCGTAGACGGCAGCGATAACCGTGAGGCGCACGGCGTACTTCGTGCCGAACCAGACGCCCTGGGCCTGGCGGCTGCGGTCCAGATAGGGGATGACGGCGAAGAACGCGAGGGCGACGGTGGGCAGGAGGACGCCGGCCCAGGACTTATCCATGTGCAGGAGCAGCTCCTGGAGGTTCAAGAAGTACCAGGGCGCCTTGGAAGGGTTGGGAGTGACGTCCTGGTTGGCGTGATTGAGCAGCGGGGCGTTGATGAAGACGGAGAGGAGGAGGAAGGTGATGGTGAAGAGGACGGCGGCGACGAACTCTATGAAAACGAGGTCAGGCCAGACCAGGACCTCTTCCTCACGCTCCCGCTTCGGCCGGGGCCGCGCCGGCTCCGCCGGCCGGGCGGCTGGTCTCTGCGCCTCTACAGCCATGGCGGGTGCGGCCTGTTACAGCGGCCTCGCCATGCCGCCGTCGCGCCGGATGCGCCAGAAGTGCACGGCCATGAAGATGGCCGCCAGGAGCGGCAGCGCGATCACGTGCAGCGTGTAGAAGCGGAGCAGGGTGCTGGGGCCGATCTCAAAGCCGCCGAAGACGATGAGCTGCGTCTCGTCGCCGAAGTAGGGAGCGGAGCCGGCGATGCCGAGGCCGATCGTGGCCGCCCACAGTGCCAGCTGGTCCCAGGGCAGCAGGTAGCCGGTGAAGCTGAGCACCAGCGTCAGCACGAGCAGGATGACGCCGACCACCCAGTTGAACTCCCGCGGCGGCTTGTAGGCGCCGGTGTAGAACACGCGCATCATGTGCAGGAAGACCAGGATGACCATGGCATGGGCCGTCCAGCGGTGCATGTTGCGCATGAGCAGCCCGAATTTGACGTTCGTCTCCAGCTCGGCGATGTCCTGGTACGCCCTCTCCACAGAGGGTACGTAGTAGAACATGAGGAGGACGCCCGTGACGGTGAGGATGAGGAACATGAAGAAGGTGAGGCCGCCCAGGCAGTAGGTGTGCGTGACCTTGACGTGGGTGCGGTGCAGGCGCGTGGGGTGGAGGTGGAGGAAGACGTTGGTGGCCACCACCAGCATCTGGTTGCGCGGGGTGTTGGGATAGCCGGAGCGGAAGATGGACTGCCAAACATAGTTGTGGAAGATCTTATCGTAGATGCGGTCCTGGAGGACGCCGATGCGCTCCGACCAGTTGCGTGGTTTTCCCGGATCTTCCGTCACCGCCATCTGCCGGCCTCCTTAGCGGGACCACCAGGCCCCGAGCAGGACCATGATCCCCAGCGAGCCGAGGACGGTGAAGAGCACACCCAGGAACTCGTACCCCTCAGGGACCTGCCGGAACAGTATATCGAGAGGCGGCATGTCTTTGTCCTTAGTCCCTTCCTCTGCTTCGGTGGTACCCGCTGGGAGCTACGATTGTTTGCAAGCGCAATCTAGCACCGCGACGGGGGTGTGTCAATACGCAGGAGGGGCGCTAGCGTTCGCCGCACGGAACTATTCGCTGGCAGTGGCTGTACTATTGGCAGGAGGATCGAATCCGTGTGGCCGGCAACTGTAATCCCGAGGGTGATGCGACACAGCCTCTTCCTGGTGGCGATAATTGCGCCAATTACTGCCGGATGCGCTGGAGGTGGGGCCTTGAACAAAGCACCGGACCAATCGCCCTCTGGAACACCGGCGCTCACACGGATGGAACCGGCGGTGCGCCCATCTCCACCCCGGACATGCCCGGCTTCGACCGCCGAGCCGGTTCGGCCTGATGTCGCTCCAGGCCTCGGTGGTCCCGTCTGGATGATCACCGGCGTCTCATCCGTCCTGGAGTGGCATGGTCCGGACGCGTTGGAGAAAACTCTGTGGATTGTAGACGATGGCGTTAGCGGGACCGTCACGGTTACGGGTCGCCGTCTCGACGGCGACGGCGTCACCCTCTTCCAACGCTATGATGGTACTCGGCAGAATCGCGACACGCTGGTATTGGAGGGACCCCACGCGCGGCGAACCGACCATATCGGCTACGTCGTCTACTCAAGCCCGGGCTGCTGGCAATTGACCACCCGCGCCAGCGATCAGACGCTGGAGGTCACAGTGTACCTGTTCGCCCCCGAGTCTGACCGTTAGCAGGGTGCTGAAAAAGCGAGATCTCGCCCCACCCGCCACCCCACCCCAAGAGAAAGGCTAAATCTGGGGGACACCCCCAGACCCCCGTCAAAGGAGCTTCGCCCCTCTGTACTCCCCTTTTCTCAGCACCCTGTTAGTGCCGGAAGGCCCGCGTGCCGGTGAAGACCATGGCCACGCCGTACTCGTTGCACACCGCCACCGCCTCCTCGTCACGGACGCCGCCGCCGGGCTGGATGACGGCGGTGACACCCGCCCGGCACGCCGCCTCGACGGCGTCGCCCCGCGCGAACGGGAAGAAGGCATCGGACGCGAGCACCGCGCCCTGCGCCCGCTCGCCGGCGCGCTCGATGGCCTGCTGCGTGGGCCAGAGGCGGTTGGGCTGGCCGGCGCCGATGCCGACGGCGGCCCCGTCGCGGGCGACGACGATGGCGTTGGACCGGACGTGCTTGAGCGCGGTCCAGGCGAAGCGCAGGTCCGCCAGCTCGCCGGCCGTGGGGGCCCGCTTTGTGACCACGCGCAGCTCCAGTTCGTCCGCGCGGCGGGTGTCCCGCTGCTGGACGAGCATGCCACCGATGATGCTGCGGTATTCGAGCGCCGGGCTCCCGCGCTCCGCCTCCCCTTTGGACAGACCTGAAGGTGTGTCCCTACGGTTGCTCGCGGGCGCTGCTGCTCCTTCGATGAGCAGGATGCGCAGGTCGCGCCGTTTTCGCAAGCGCTCCAGGGCGGCGGCGTCGTAGGCCGGCGCGACGATGATGTCGTAACGCTTGCCCTTCATCGCCTCGGTCATGTCCCAGGTGACGGGGCGGTTGGCGGCGATGATGCCGCCGAAGGGCGAGACGGGATCGCAGTCATAGGCACGCTCGTAGGCGACGGCGATGTCGGCGTGGGAGGCGATGCCGCAGGGCGTGGCGTGCTTGACGATGACTACCGTGGGGCCGGCGAACTCGGTGGCCGCGCGCCAGGCGGCGTCGGCGTCGAGGTAGTTCAGGTAGGACATCTCCAGGCCGTGCAGGCGCTCCGCCGCCAGCAACCCCGTGGCCGGCCCCGGGGCGTCTTCCCGGTAGAGCGCCGCCTTCTGGTGGGGGTTCTCGCCGTAGCGCAGCTCCGCCGCCTGCTGGAGGCCGACCGTGACCTGCGGCGGAAAGAGCGGCTCGCCCGCGCGCAGATACTGCGCGATGGCCGTGTCGTAAGCGGCGACGTGCTGGAAGGCCTTGGCGGCGAGGCCCCGGTGGTACTCCGCGTCATCGGGGCTGGGGCCCTGATCTACGGAAGCGCGCAGGTGGTCCAGGGCCTGCTCATAGTCGGCGGGGTCTACGACGACGAGGACGGACGGGTGGTTCTTGGCGGCGGCGCGCAGCATGGCCGGCCCGCCGATATCGATGTTCTCCAGCGCCTCCTCGACCGTGACGCCGGGCCGGGCGATCGTTTCGCGGAAGGGGTAGAGATTGACGCAGACGAGGTCTATGGGCGGGATCTCGCTGCGGCGCAGCTCCTCCATGTGCTCCGGCTTGTCGCGCCGGGCCAGGATGCCGCCGTGGACCATGGGATGCAGCGTCTTCACGCGGCCGTCCAGGATCTCCGGGAAGCCGGTGAGCGACGAGACCGAGTGGACGGGGAGGCCGGCCTCCTCCGCCAGGTAGCGCTGCGTGCCGCTGGTGGAGTAGATATCGAAGCCCAGCTCCGCCAGGCCGAAGGCGAACTCCTTGAGGCCGGTCTTATCGTAGGGCGCGAGGAGGGCGATCATCCGACGGTGATCTCCCCGCCGCCCTCTTCTTCGCCGTACTCCTCCAGGAACTCGTCCGCCACCTCTTCGTCCACCTCGCCGGTGCCGTCGCAGAGGGGGCAGGTGACCTTGCCGGGCGTGCGCTCGTCCAGGCCCTGGTACTCCATGAGCTTGCCTTGCTCCACCCAGATGTAGGTGCGGTCGGGGTCGTAGCCGCCGACGCCCTCGACCGGGTGCGCCTCCCCATCCTCCTCCACGATGTGGACCTCTCTGCGGTCGCTCAGGTGGTCGCGGAAGAAGGCTTCCAGGGCGCCGGACTCGCTCTTGGCCTCCACCTCTTCCTCCCACTCCGTCTCAGACACGTACTCCGCGTTCGCGCGGTAGAGGCGCGCGGCGGCCGTGACCATGGACGGGTCGCGGGCGGCGGGATGGTTCACCTCGCGCTCGGCGTAGTAGATGCGGTAGGTAGGCATTGTCCAGGTGTCAGGTGTCAGGTGACAGGTGTCAGCAGCGGCGATGCCAGGAGCAAGAGTGGTTCGAACGGGCGAAGCTGGCCGGTACCGCGGTCAACTTCAAGAAGGAGGCCCATCAGCGTCGATAGGCCAAGGACCGCTCCATTCGCGTCCTCGGAGACCGAGAAGGAGGCGATGCTCGAGTGCCCTTCGCGGCGGAATGTGGCGTAAGAATCAGAAAGCCCCAGTTCTTCCACGAGTGCGCGCGGCAGGATGGCGATGGGGTGGTTCACATCAACCGTCGCATCGATGGTTGTGCAGCGTCCGGGCGATCGAGGGTTGCTGATCGTCACCTGCAGTGTCACGTGTCCCATTCTACTCCGTTGCCCTTCACCACCTCGCCGATCTTGCGCGCCTCTGGCAACTGCGACTGCACGCCGGCCGCGTCCGCCGGCGCCACGGCCAGGACGATGCCCACGCCCATGTTGAACGTGCGGAACATCTCCTCTTCGTCGATGCCCCCGTGCTCCTGGATCAACCTGAACAGCGCCGGCACACGCCAGGCTGAGCGGTCGATGTGCACGCCGAGGCCGGCGGGCAGGATGCGCGGGACGTTGCCGGGGATGCCGCCGCCGGTAATGTGGGCGATGCCTCTGATTGGAGGTTGGAGGTTGGAGGTTAGAGGTTGGAGGTTAGACCCTTCGGCTGCGCTCAGGGCAGGGGTTGGAGGTTGGAGCAGCGGGCGCAGGTCTGGCAGGTAGCAGCGGTGGGGCGCCAGGAGGGCGTCGCCGAGGCTGCCCTCCAGGCCCGGGAAGTTCGAGTTGAGGACGGCGCGCTCGGCCCCGGCGTCGCGGTCCAGGCCCACGCCGAAGACCTTGCGCACGAGCGAGTAGCCGTTGGTGTGCAGGCCCCTGGAGGGCAGCGCCAGGAGGACATCGCCCGCGCGGATGCGGGAACCGTCAATCACCGCGTCGCGCTCGACGACGCCGACGATGAAGCCAGCCAGGTCGAAGTCACCCTCGGCGTAGGTGCCGGGCATGTCCGCCGTCTCGCCGCCCAGGAGCGCGCAGCCGGCCTCGCGGCAGGCCTCCACGCAGCCGCGCACGAGGTCGGCCTTGGCGTCGTCGCTGAGGCCGCAGTTGCCGATGTAGTCCAGGAAGAAGAGGGGCTCCGCGCCGGCCGTCAGGATGTCGTTGACGCAGTGGTTGACGAGGTCGTGGCCGACGGTGTCGTAGCGGCCGAGCAGCGAGGCGAGCTTGACCTTGGTGCCCACGCTGTCCGTGCTGGCCACGAGGACCGGCTCGCGGTAGGCGCCGAGGCGGAAGAGGCCGGCGAAGGGGCCGACGTCCGCCAGCACCTCCGGCCGGCGCGCGCTCTTCGCCAGCTCCGCGATGCGCGAAACCAGCCGCTCGGCAGCGTCGATGTCCACGCCGGCGGCGGCGTAGGAAGGGCGCGGAGTCTCGGTCACGCGCGTATTATCCCGCAAACGGCGCGCGCTGCGACAGGGCCCGCCGGCGAAGGCCGTTATCTGTGTCCGTTACCCGTCGGTGCGATGTTCTGGTTCATGCGGAAGAAGTTTGTCGGGTCGTACTTGTTCTTCAGGTCCACCATCGTCTGGTAGTGACTCCCGAAGCTTTCGCGTACGCGCTGGTCGCCTTCGTCCATCAGGTAGTTCAGGTAGGTGCCGGTCTGACGCCACGGCTGCATGACGCTGGCGATGTTGCGCACCCAGGCGATGTTGCGCTCGTCCTCGCTTGCGTCCGGCCACATGCCCAGGACGTGGAGCGCCCACTTGGCGCTTCGCCAGCCGATGGCGGTTGCGTCGTCGGCCACGCGATGCACGGCGCCGCCAATGGGCTGCACGATGACGGCGGTCAGCGGTGAAGGTGGGTTCGCGGCCGCCTCCACCAGTGCGTCTATGGCGGCGTCCGGCAGCTCCGGGTACATGTCCGCCTTCCAGTAGTTGCGCAGGCCCGGCGGGTTGCCAGGTTCCAGCAGCGACTGCACGGCGACGTAGGGCATCGGCGTCACCATGCGGACCACAGGGTTCAGGTCCAGGATCGGCTTCATCGCCTGCTCGCCCGCCTCGGGCTTACCGGTGTAGCAGACGACGACTGCGACCGCCGGCTTGCCGCGCGCTTCCTCCGGCACGAAGGGCTCCGAAGGGGCGGTGATCAGCACCGCCGCGCCGCCAACGTCGTCCGGCGCCTTCTCAATGAAGTCACGGTACGTGCGCAGGACCTCGCGGGCCTTCTCACGCGGGAAGGCCAGCAGGCCGCCGAACACGATGGGGCCAATGGGGTGCAGGCGATATTCGAACTTGGTAACGATGCCGAAGTTGCCGCCGCCGCCGCGCAGGCCCCAGAAGAGGTCCGCGTTCTCGTCGGCGCTGGCGTGGATAACGTTGCCGTCCGCCGTGACGACCTCGGCGCCGATCATATTGTCCACGGTGTAGCCCAGCTTGCGCTCCAGCCAGCCGGACCCGCTCCCCAGCGTCAGCCCGGCGATGCCGGTGCTGCGAATGCGGCCGCCGGTGACCGCCAGGCCGTGCTGCTGGGTCGCTGCGTCGAATTCGCCCCAGTTGACGCCGCCCTCCGCCACCGCCGTGCGAGCGCCCGGGTCAACGGTAATCGCCTTCATCAGGCAGAGGTCGATCATGAGACCGTCGTCGCAGACGGCGTAGCCCGGGGCCGCATGGCCACCGCCCTTGATGGAGACGAGCAGGCCGTTGGCGCGCCCGAAGTTGACGGCGCGCTGGACATCGGCCGTGTCCGCCGGGCGCACGATGAGGCCCGGGCGCCGGTCGATCATGCCGTTGAAGACCTTGCGGGCTTCGTCATAGCCTCCGTCGCCGGGGCGGAGAATCGATCCACGGAACTGGGCGCCCAGGTCCTTAACGGCGCCCTCGCTGATAGCTGTCTGTGTCATGTGGCCCGCCTCCTTACGGGAGTGCGCCAGGCCCGGAACGCGCCGGGCGGGGCGTACGAATTGAGACAACGCTCCCCAGGATGCAGCCTATTCTAGCGGCAGACTGCGAGAAACAATAGGCGGCTGAGGAAGGAATTTGGTTAAAAGATCCGGCGCCTATCCGTCTCGGTGGAAGCGCTAGCGGCGGTCTGCTTCCCAGGTGTAGGTGGCGGCTACCGGCACGCGCTTGCCGCCGCGGCCGGCGCGCTCGAACACCAGCTTGTCCATCTGGAGCTGGACGGGCATGGGGTATTCGCCGGTGAAACAGGCTGTGCAGAAGCTGTTCTCGGGCTGCTCCACCGCCCTCATGAGGCCGTCGATGGTCAGGTAAGCCAGGCTATCGGCGCCGATGTGGCGGCGGATGTCCTCGATCTCCTGGCGCGCGGCGATGAGCTCCCACTTGGTGGCCATGTCGATGCCGAAGTGGCAGGGGTGCATGATGGGCGGGGCGCAGATGCGCATATGGACCTCTTTGGCGCCCGCCTTGCGCAGCATGTCCACCACCTTCGGCGTCGTCGTGCCGCGGACGATGGAGTCGTCCACGACGACGAGGCGCTGGCCGCTGATGACCTGCTTGAGGGGGTTGAACTTCAGGTAAACGCCCTGATCCCGCAGGCGCTGGTCCGGGCGGATGAAGGTGCGGCCTACGTAGCGGTTCTTGACCAGTCCTTCCGCGTACTGGATGCCGGATTCGTGCGAGTAGCCGATGGCGGCGGCGGTGGCCGAGTCCGGGACGCCGATGACGAGGTCGGCGTCCACCGGCGCCTGGCGGGCCAGCTCGCGGCCCATGTTCATGCGCATGGGGTGCAGGAGCTTGTCGCGAATGACGCTGTCCGGGCGGGCGAAGTAGATGTACTCGAAGACGCAAAGGGCGTCGCGCCGCTTCTCCACGGCCTGCATGGCGTGCAGGCCGCTGCCGTCTACGACGATGACCTCGCCGGGGGCCACCTCGCGCTCGAACGTGGCGCCCAGGTGGTCGAGGGCGCAGGTCTCGGAGGCGATCACCCAGCCGCTGCCGTTCAGTCTGCCGATGCAGAGGGGCCGGACGCCGTAGGGGTCGCGCATGGCGATGAGGGAATCGGGGGTGACGGCGACGAAGCAGTAGGCGCCGGCCATGGCGCGCATGGTGGCGGCGCAGCGCTCCAGCCAGTCGGCGCCCGGGGCGGAGGCGAGCATCTGGGCGGCGACTTCGGTGTCAGTCGTGGTGAGGAAGCCGTTGCCGGCGTCTTCCAGCTCGTCGCGCAGGACCTCGGCGTTGATCAGGTTGCCGTTGTGCGCGAGCGCCACGGGGCCGTTGCTGCCTTCGATGTAGATAGGCTGGGCGTTCTCCTGTCTGCTGGAGCCGGTTGTGGAGTAGCGGGTGTGGCCGATGGCGATGGAGCCGGGCAGGTAGCCCAGGTCCATCTCGTCGAAGACCTGGGAGACGAGGCCCATGCCGGTGCGCAGGTGGATGCGGTGGCCGTCGGCGGTGGCGATGCCGGCGCTCTCCTGGCCGCGGTGCTGCAAAGCGTAGATGCCGTAGAAGGTGATGCGGGCTACGTCTTCGCCCGGGGCGTAGACTCCGAATACGCCGCACTTCTCTCTGGGCCGGTCCGCAGAGGGCGTCGTGCGGCTATGCATTAGCGGCCCCTGCCCTTCGGCAACGACCGCGCAATTGGAAACAGAGATGCAGTCTCACAAATAAAGTGAATCGCCCTCTCCTCGCATCCGGATTGTAACATTCCCGTCACATACGGGACAAGGCAAGCGCTGCGCGGCGCGGGAAGTTACGGCGTGCAGGTGATGTTGAAGAACGGGATGAACATCAAGATGTCCGACAGGCCTATCTTGTTATCGGCATTCAGGTCGAAGCGTGGGTTGTACGCGGACGCGGGGGGCGGCGCATTGGTGTTGAACACTGGGATATAGCGCAGGATGTCCGACAACCCGGCCTCGTGATCGTTGTCGATGTCCACCGGCCAGGCGTTCACCCCACAAGCGAGGTCCGGGTTCGTGCCAATGAACGACTCCGGCCCTCGCATCCCCTGCTGGGTCGTGCGCGGGAAGCCGTCACAGTCCGGATTGTCATCCGGCGGCGTCTGCCAGGCCGTCGAAACGTCCGGGCAGCCATCCACCACGTCCATCCACGGATCGCCGTCCGGGTTGTCGCAGGCGTCGCCGGACGGAGTGCCGGGATGCACGTTGTTCGCCTGGTTAGCGTTGGGCGTGTCGGGGCAGTTGTCATCGGCGTCAGCGGCGCCATCTGGTTCAGGATCCTCGCATGCGTCACCGAGCACTGTGACGGGGTGAACCACGTTCGACTGGTTCGGGTTGGGCATGGTTGGACAGTTGTCGTCGTGTTCATGCACTAGGTCGGAATCGTCATCAAAGGAGCGTACGAATACGTCTGATGTATTGTTTGTGTCGTCCGATACGAGGTTCGTGGCCTCTGACATGAAAGCGACGAAACGCCCGTCAGCGCTCATCTCGGGGTAGTTGCTGCTACGATCAGCTTGCGCTCCCCCGGTGTCTGCGCTCACCCGTTCCGTCGTTCCGAGCCCCCGATCACGCACGAAGACGTCGTCCTGGAAAGGGGTGGTAGAGGCCGTAAAGGTGACGAAACGGCCGTCAGCGCTGATCCCAGGCCAGTCGCCATCGCCCACCGGCTCCGTCGTGCCCAACTGCCGATCGCGAACGAGGATAGCGGATGTGCTCGACTGGAAGGCGACGAACCGGCCGTCGGCGTTGATCGCGGGGCCGGCGCCGTCACCGCCGAGGGAAGAACCGCCCACATATTCAGTCGTTCCAAATGCACGGTCGCGAACGAAGACGCCCCCGCTGGGGCCTGCCGGCACGAGGTTGGAGGCCCACGACTGGAAGGCGACGAAGCGGCCATCAGCGCTCATCGCGGGAATGTCGGACTTGCCGTTTGCCTCGGCCTCATCGCTCGAAAGGCTCACCCGTTCTATCGTTCCCAGCGCCCGGTCGCGCACAAAGATGTCCATGTCGGCGTTCGTGTCGTCTGGCACGAGGTTAGAAGCGTATGAACGGAAGGCGACGAAGCGGCCGTCGGCGCTGATCGCGGGGTAATAGCTCCCGTTGTTGCCCTGGGCTCCATCGCTGTCTACGCTCACCCTCTCCGTCGTGTCCAACTCTCGGTCGCGCACAAAGATGTCCATACTGTCGTTCGTGTCGGTGGCGACGAGGTTAGAAGCGAATGAGATGAAGGCGACGAAGCGGCCGTCGGCGCTGATCTCGGGATAGGCCGAATTTAGGATGTAATTGCCGTTCGCTTGGGCCTCATCGTTCGAAACACTCACACGTTCCGTCGTTCCCAGTTGGCGGTCGCGCACGAAGACGTCGACAGCGGCGTTCGTGTCGTCTGGCACGAGGTTAGGAGCCCACGACATGAAGGCGACGAAACGCCCGTCGGCACTGATAGCCGAGAGGTTGCTATCGAGCGTTGCCTCGGCCTCATCGCTGCTGACGCTCACTCGTTCCGTCGTCGCCGCCTCCGCGCCGCCGCCGCGCAACAGTGCCGACGCTGCAACCAGCGCAGACAGCAGAAACGGCAGGATCAGGAACCGTGATGGGGGCATCTGGTCCTCATAGGCTAACTGTAGACGAATTATACCTCTGCGACGAAGCGATTCAGATCTGGGAAGACCCCACACAGCTCTCGGAGGCCAGCCGCCAATGGCCATCCCTTGCAAACAACGTCTGTAGGAACTACCGCTAGTCCCGCGGCAGGCCCAGGCCGCGCGTGGCGATGATGTTGCGCGGCACCTACCGCATCCCCGCCCCCCGTTCCCGGCGAACCGCCGTCAAGGATGCCCACTATTATACGCCCGTGCGAGCGCCTCGGTAACGATCACTTATGAGGCACCACGTGCTTACGAGAAAACTGCTTCATTTCCGGCGGAATTGATGGCAGCGGGCGGTCTATTCGCCACTCAGCCGCCCGTGTTCGGTCCGCATGCAGCGGTCCATCACCACCGCCAGGCCAGCCCGGCGGGCCCGGCGGGCCACGGCTTCGTGCGTGATGCCCTGCTGCATCCAGACGGCCCTGGCGCCGATGTAGATCGCCTCGGCCACGACGCGCGGGACGTAGCGGGGCCGGCGGAAGACCTGGACGACTTCGACAGGCTCCGGGACCGCGCAGAGGATATCCGCTTCGAGGCTCACGGTCAGGCTGGCTCCCTACGGGGGTCCTGCCCAGCGGCCCCGTCGCGGGGCGCGTCTTCCGGGGCGGGAGGCGTCTCCGCCGGCCCGCTCCGCTTTGGACAGACCTGAAGGTCTGTCCCTACGGGGGTCTTGCCCGGCGGCCTCGTTGCGGGGCGCGTCTTCCAGGGCGGGGGCCGTCTCCGCCGACTGCTCCGGCGCCTCCTCCACGGCGGCCGTGATCACCAGCGGCCGCGCCGTCATCGCCGCGATAGCCTCGGCGGCGTCCAGGGCGCGGTCGAACCCTTCGTCGATGAGCTCCGGGGCGTTTGCCGCGAAGACCTGGCCGATGGGCAGGCGCTTGCCGCTGGTCTTGACGAGGACGATCTCCCAGGCGCGCAGGTCCAGCGGCGGGCGGGCGGGCAGCTTCGCGCCGCCCAGGTCGCAGTCCTCCACCTCGATGCGGTCCACCTTCCAGAAGGGCACGAGTTCCACAGTGCCCAGGCCGAGGCCGAGAACGCCCTGCTGGAAGCGCACCGACTGCTTCTGTCTCTCGATGACGACGGCGGCGCCGATGACGGAGTAGAGGAAGCCCATGGCGGAGAAAGGCGCCAGGATGACGCCCGGGATGAGCATGAGCGCGAGGACGGTGACGGAGAGGTCGGCGGCGAAGAGGGCGACGGCGACGAACACGGCCACGCTCACAGCCAGGCCGATGAGCGGGCCAACGACGGCGCCGCGCTCCGGCCGCAGGTCAATGCGGTCCTCGCGGACGACGCAGACGCGGCGGTCCAGCGGGATGCGGCGGACGGCCGGTTCCAGCATGACATCACCATTGTAGCGGCGTCCCGCGCGCAGGGCGCAGCACCGGGTGATGCAGGACGAATTGCCGCGGGCCGCCGCCCTGGTTTGGGTGACGTGTGCCGCTTTCGATGTGTGCTGCGCCCCTACACGTCCGACCGCCTGCCCGTTGGCATTGACCCCCTTGACCCCTGCGCCATACAATCGTGGCCGAGGTGCCCCATGCGAAAAGACCTGGTAGAGATCCTGGCCTGTCCCGTGGACAAGAGCCCGCTGGCGCTGACGGTGGAGGAGGAGGCGGGCGGCGAGGTGGTGCGCGGCTACCTCACCTGCGAGAAGTGCTCCGAGCGCTACCCGATAGAGGACCGCATACCGAACCTGCTGCCGCCGGAGCTGCGCCAGGGCGAGCACAGCCACTGAGGAGCGCCGACATGGACAGGTCCCAGCAGACCGGGCTCGTCATCATGATCGTGTCCGCGTTCCAGTTCGTGATCTTCTTCTGGGCGATGACGCGCCGCAGCTACATGGCGGTGGCCCTGCCCGTGATGAGCGCGCTGGCCGCCGTCTCCGCCCTGGCCTTCTGGATCGGCTGGACGATGTTCACGGCCGAGGAGGAGGAGCTGGGGGAGCTGGGGGACGAGGCGGGCGGCGAGAGCACGCCGTAGCATGGTGCTGAAAAACGAGTTCTCGTCCCACCCCTTCTGTCATTCTGACCAGGAGGGAAGAATCGCGCGAGTAATCTACAACTTTGGTGCCTTTGTGTCTTCGTGGTGAGAACTCCCGGGGATAAACACGAAGGCACTAAGACACAAAGGGTTCCTTATGTTGAGCCTGGGGGGACACCCCCCAGCCCCTCGGGAAAAGGGCTCCCCCCCGCTCTCCTTATTTCAGCACCTTGTTAGGGCGCAGCCCGATCCCCACCCACCTTTTGGAGGCCTAAAGGCGCTCCGCTACAGCCTGACGGGCTCGTCCTCTGCGCCCGCTACGCCGTCCCAGCCGGGCGGCGCGATCTTGCGGACGCCGGCGGCGCCGGCCGCCCGCCGCAGCGCGGCGATGGTCTTGCCCAGCACCGGGTGTCGCAGGCCGGGCGCGATCTCGGCCAGGGGGACGAGCACGAAGGCGCGCTCGGCCAGGCGCGGGTGCGGCACGGTCAGTTCGTCGCTCTCCACCACGGCGTCGGCGTAGAGCAGGACGTCCAGGTCTATGGGGCGCGGGCCCCAGCGCTCGCCGCCGGGACGGCGGCCGATCTCGTGCTCCAGCCCTTTCAGGAAGCGCAGGAGCGAGCGCGGCTGGAGGCCCGTCTCTATCCGGCAGACGGCGTTGTAGTAGGGCGGCTGGGGCGTGGCCGCTTCCGGGTCCGTCTCGTAGAGCGAGGAGACGGCCTGCACACGGGCCATGCGCGTGATGCCCTGCAGCGCCAGGCGCAGGTTGGCCTGACGGTTGCCGGTGTTGGCGCCTAGGCCGATGCAGGCGACCGCCATCAGGGCCTCGCGTGCCGGACCGCGAACGTCAGCCGGGCCTCCGCTATGACCTCGCCGTCGCGGTCCCGGCGGGCTTCGGCGCGGCCGAACGCCACGGTCTCCAGGAGGTGGGTCACGCGGCCCTCCACCACGATCTTGTCGCCTGACTGGGCCCGCCCCGGGAACCCCGCGCTCATCTCGATAGTCGCCTGGGAGCGCGGGCCGCCGCTCCGTCCGCGCAGGCCGCCGAGGGCGATGCCGAGGGAGGAGTCCAGCAGCGTGGTGAGGACGCCGGCGTGGAGGGCGCCGTCGCGGTCCAGGTGCTGCGGGCCGGCCACGAGGCCGAGCCGGCAGTAGCCTTCGCGCACCTCCTCGACGACACCGCCGATGAACGCCGTGAACTGGGCGCGCGGCACGCCGCCTTCGGCCATCACTCGCCCCTGCGGATGATGGTGAAGGTGAAGCGGCCCTTGGCGATGAGCGCGCCGTCCCGCTTGCGGTGGGCCTCGGCCTCGCCGAATGCCACGCTGCGGCCGATCTTCAGCACGCGGCCCTCAACTGCGATCTCGTCGCCGGCCCGCGCGTTGGAGAGGAAGCTCACGTTCATGTCCACCGTGGCGTGCGGGGCCTCCCACATCGTCTCCATGCCACGCACGGAGGCGATGACACCTCCCAGCGCCTCGTCCATGAGGGTGGTGAGGACGCCGCCGTGCATGACACCGTGCGGGTTGGTGTGGCGCTCCTCCACGGTCAGGGACAAGCGCACGAGGCCCTCCTCCCAGACCTCCAGCCTGCCGCCGATCAGCTCCACGAACGGGCTCTGGCGGTGGCCCTCGAGGGTCATCGCTCGCTCTCCCTCGCGCCCCTGAAGACGCAGTACGTGAGGCGCCCCTTCGCCGCCAGTTCGCCCGACGGTGAGAGCACGTCCACGTCCGCCACCGCCAGCGTCTTCCCTTCCTTGATGATGCGTGCCTCGGCGGTCAGGCGGTCTCCCATCCGGGCACCGCGCAGGAAGCTGACATTCATCTCGACGGAGCTGTAGCCGGTGACGTCCGGCTGATCGCGGAAGAGGTTGTGCAGCGCCGCCCCTACCGCCGAGTCCATGAGCGAGGCGATGACGCCTCCGTGCACCGAGCCGTCCTTGTTCGTGTGGTGCTCCTTCACATCGAGGTACAGCCGCCCGAACCCGGCCGACCCCTCGTAGTAGACGCCGCCCACGTAGCGCGACCAGGCGCTGCCCTTGTCCGGCAACGGCTCAGTCATGCGCCGGCCTCCCCCTTCGTCCAGCCGCGGACAATAGCGTCTGCCACTTTCGCCACCCGCGCCATCTCCTTCACGTCATGCACGCGCACGATGTCCGCGCCGTTAGCGATGGCGATGGCGACCGCGGCGGCGGTGCCTTCCAGCCGCTCCTCTGCGGGCAGGCCCCCGAGCACGGCGCCGATGGTGGACTTGCGGGAGACGCCGACGAGGAGCGGACGGCCGAGGACGCGCAGCTCCGCGAGGCGGCGCAACATCTCCAGCGCCTGTTCCTCCGTCCAGCCGAAGTTGAAGCCGGGGTCCACGATCACCTGCTCCTCCGCCAGCCCCTGGTCCCGGGCAATGCGCAGGCTCTCCGTCAGGCCCGTCATGATGTCGCCTACGGTGTCGTGGAAGTCGCGGCCGCGCTGGTTGTGCATGGCGACGGCCGGGACGCCCGCGGCGGCGGCGACGCGCGCCACCTCCGGCTCCCGGCGGAAGCCGTGGACGTCGTTCACCAGCGTCGCTCCCGCCTCGATCGCGGCCTGCGCCACCTGCGCCTTGTACGTGTCGATGCTCACGGGGACGTCCAGCTCCCGGGCCAGCCGCTGGATGACGGGGATAACGCGGCGCATCTCCTCCTCCGCCGGCACCGCCGCGGCGCCCGGGCGCGTGGACTCGCCGCCGACGTCGATGATGTCGGCGCCGTCCTCCCGCATCTGGACGGACTGGCGGACGGCGGCGTCAACATCGTGGGCCAGGCCATCGCCGGAGAAGGAGTCCGGGGTGACGTTGACGATGCCCATAACGTAAGTACGGCTGCCCCAGGCGAAGGCGCGGCCGCCGATGGTGATGGGCGCCGGGGGCAGTCTGGTCTCGCTCGCTGTCATAGCGCTACTATAATTGCACTACCGGGGCCGTAGAGAGCATTTGAGCATTGGAGCAATGGAGCATAGTCTCGCTCTCACCATTGGCGCGACGTAAGCTCTAATGCTCTGATGCTCACAGGGCGCGCCGAACACGATTATATCGGAACAGGTACCATAGCTGCGAAAGGAATCTACTGTGTCCTCCCAATACCCCAACCCGGACATCCTGGCCGAGACGGACTGGCTGGGCGAGCGCCTGGGCGACCCCACGATCCGCATCGTGGACTGCGACGAGTTCCCGGCCTACCTGCGTCTGCACATTGAGGGCGCCGTGGGCATGAAGGTGCACCACTACCTGAAGGGCGAGGACGGGACGCACCTGATGCCGCCGGCGCAGTTCGAGCAGGTGATGTCCGCGCACGGGATCGGCGACGAGCACACGGTGGTGGCGTACGACGGCATGGGCGGGCTGTACGCGGCGCGGCTCTGGTGGGCGCTGGACTACTACGGGCACGCGCGCTGCAGGGTGCTGAACGGCGGCTTCGAGAAGTGGTTCCGCGAAGGCCGGCCGGTGAGCAGGCTGGCACCGCACGTGGCGCCGGCCGCCTTCCACGCAGGCCCGGGCAGCGACTGCCTCTGCTCGCTGGATGACGTCAAGGCCGCGATCGGGCGGGAGGACACGGTGATCTGGGACGTGCGGTCGCGGGCGGAGTACACGGGCGAGGACCCCCGGCAGAACCAGCGCGGCGGGCACATGCCGGGGGCGGTGCACCTGGAGTGGCTGGACCTGACGGCGCCGCCGGCGCGCTCCGGCCTGCTGCTGCCGGCGGACCAGATCCGGGGCCGGCTGCAGGCGCTGGGGATCACGCCGGACAAGAACGTCTACACCCACTGACAGGCAGGCATCCGTGCGGCGCACGGCACGTTTGTCCTGCGGCTCATGGGGTACCCGCGGGCGAAGAACTACGACGGCTCCTGGGACGAGTGGGGGAACCGCGAGGACACGCCGATAGTGCCTGGCGGCGGGTCATAGGGTCAGGGGGTCAAAGGGTCAGTACCGCGGGGCCAGGCTGTCAGCCTGAGGGAGATGCCGGTCTCTACGCGCGCCCGGCCTGGAGCCGGCAGTAGACGTAGAGGGCGTCGTAGACGGGGAATTCCAGCGCCAGCACCTCGTGGTCGTCGCGCAGGCCCATCTGCTGGAACCCCTCCGCGATCGCCTTCAGGCCCGGCGCCTCGGGCCGGCCGTAGAGGTCGGCGGCCACGTCGGCGCCGTGGACGATGCGCGCCAGCAGCGCGACGGCCGGATCATCGATGCGGTACTTCGCGACGATCGCCTCAAAGGAGCACTTGCCGTCGTGGTGGCCCAGCTCCGCGCCCGGCACGTCGTAGGGCGTCGCGCCTTCGCGGCGGGCGGTGTCCGCCACTTCAGCGGGCGGGACGAAGAGGAACTCCGCCTGGGGATCGATGAACTTCTTGATGAGCCAGGGACAGGCGACCCTGTCCACCTTCACCTTCTCGCGCGTGACCCATTTCACGGTGTTACCTCCTTGCTGTGCGCTGCCGGCTCCGCATCGTCTGTGGCGGGCGGCTGCGCCGCGCCGACAGCCAGCGGCACGCGGCGGAACCAGGACCAGAGCGCCAAGTCATACGCCGCCTTGACGCCGCCCGCGATGACCAGCGGCAGCCCCAGCGCAACCTGCTGCGAGAGGCCCGCCAGGACGGGGCCCAGCGGCCGCGAGATATAGCGGGCCGAATTAGTATACGCGGCGGCGGCGGTGCGCTCATCGGGATCGACGAGGGTGACGATGTAGGCCTGGCGCGTGGGCACGTCCATCTGGCTGAGCGCGTAGCGGGCGAGCAGGAGCGCGATGGCGACGCCGAAGCTGGGCGCCAGGGCGATGGCGGCGAGGAGCAGGTTTGACGGCAGGTGCGTGAAGACCATCGTGTTCAGGAGGCCGAAGCGCTCCGACAGACGGGTGGCGGCGAGGAACGAAGCGGCCTGCAGGAGCGCCACGGCGAAGAAGACGGCGCCCAGCACCTCGACGGAGACGCCGAACTTGACGCGAAACCAGTACGCCAGGAAGCTCTGCGTGGCGAAGCCGCCGGCGAAGGAGTCCACCGAGAAGAGGCCGGCGAGCCCAAAGACCACCCGCCGCGAGCGCTGGAGGGGGGCGGCGCGGACAGCGCGCCGGGAGGGCTCGACGCCGGGAGACAGCGAGGCGGCGACGGCGGCGCCCAGCACGGCAACGGGCACGAAAAGCAGGAAGAAGCGCTGGTCCGCCGGCAGGCCGGGAAGCGAATCGCGCAGGAGCGCGGGGCCGCCGGCGGCCAGCGCGCCCAGAGAGCCGGCGACGGCCGCGACGGCGTTGTAGGTGCCGAAGAGGCGCGCCGGCGAGCTGCGGGCGCTCGAGGGCAGCATCGCCTGCTCGAGCGAGGTGAACGGGCCGGACTCGACGACTTCGGTCGAGAGGGTGCCGGTGAGGGCGACGAGGGCCAGCACCCAGAAGCTGCCGGCCAGGCCGAACACCGCGCCGGAAGCGGCGAGCCCGAGGAAGAGCGCCAGGTAGAAGCGCCGCCGGCCGACGCGGTCGCCGAGCGTGCCGACGGCGATGGACATGAGGGCTGTGCCGGCGACGATGGCCGTGAGCAGCAGGCCGACGCGGGCGCTGGACCAACCCCTGGCCTCAAGGGAGATGCCCAGCAGGACAGAGCCGAAGCCGTACGCGAAGGCGCGCAACGCCTGCGCGAAGAGGATCCGCCGGACGTCCGTGATCACAAGGCCTCGCGCGCTAGATGCGGGGTGCCCGGCAGCCGCTCATGGTACGAGTACCTCACCATGAGCGGGTCGGGCGCTCTTGGGCCGGCTGTGGATTCGGGCCAACCCCCTTCCCGCTCGCCCTGAGGCACTCGTAGGGCGAGCAGCGGACTACGCCGCGATACAAGCGAATACCCCCTCTGCCTTCGTTTACTACAAACAACGTCCTGGGAACCACAGCTAGAGCGGCGGCGCCCGCTGGCGCCAGGCGGTCGCCCCCTCGTAGGCGTGAGCGGCCCGCAGCAGCATGGGCTCCTCGAACCAGCGGGCGATGAGCTGCAGGCCAATGGGCAGCGCGGTCTCCGAGAAGCCGCACGGCAGCGAGACGGCGGGCAGGCCCAGCAGGTTGATGGGGTTGGTCATGCGGATCAGGCCCAGGGTGGCCTGCAGCTCGCCCTCCGCTATCGGCGGGGCGGTAACCGGCGTCGCCGGGGTGGCCAGCAGGTCCACGCGGTCGAACACCTGCCGCCGCCAGGCGCCCACCGCCAGCTCGCGCAAGCGCTGCGCCTGTATGTACTGGACGGCGGTGAAGGCAGCGCCCAGCTCCAGCCGGTAGCGGACATCGTCGCCGTAGTCGTCCGGGCGCTCCGCCATCCACCGTTGGTGGTAGGCCAGCGCCTCGGGCAGCATGATGGCGGTGACCGCACCGGGGATCTCCTGGATGTACGGCAGCGACACCTCCCGCACCTCTGCGCCCAGCCCTTCGAGGACCGCGACAGCCTTGCGCACGGCCTCCTCCACGCCGGCGTCCAGGGCGTCGTAAAAGAACTCGCGCGGGACGCCCACGCGCAGGCCGCGGACGCCGCCCGCAAGCGCGGCGGCGTAGTCCGGGACCGGCTCGGCACTGGAGGAGTCATCGAGGGGGTCGCGACCGGCAATGGCCTGGAGGACAATGGCGGCGTCTTCA
Organism: Dehalococcoidia bacterium; assembly: GCA_030649945.1. Classification (GTDB taxonomy): domain Bacteria; phylum Chloroflexota; class Dehalococcoidia; order SM23-28-2; family RBG-16-64-32; genus JAUSFE01. The sequence goes on from JAUSFE010000050.1 coordinate 79,405, forward strand.
ACGGTGCGCGCCAGGGGCCCCACGTGGTCCAGCGACCAGCTGAGGGGCAGCACGCCGCGCCGGCTGACCCGGCCGTAGGTGGGCTTCAGGCCGACCACACCGCAGAGGGAAGCAGGGATGCGGATGGAGCCGCCGGTGTCCGTGCCCAGCGCGGCCATGCACTCCCCGGCAGCCACGGCCGCGCCGGCGCCGGAGCTGGAGCCGCCGGTGATGCGCTGGGTGTCCCAGGGGTTGCGCACGGGGCCGAAGTGAGGGTTGACGCCGGTGGCGCCGAAGGCGAACTCGTGCAGGTTGAGCTTGCCGAGGATGACCGCCCCGGCCGCCTTCAAGCGGGCGGCGGCGTCCGAGTCGTCCTGGGAGACGTTGTCGCGCAGGATCTTCGAGCCCGCCGTCAGGCGCGCGCCGGCGAGGCCGAAGATGTCCTTCAACGCCAGCGGGATGCCGTGCAGAGGGCCGCGGTAGCCGCCGCGCGCGATCTCGTCCGAGGCGTCGCGGGCGGCTGCGAGCGCCTCCTCCGCCATCACCGTGATGAAGGCGTTGAGGCGGCCGTCCACGGCCTCGATGCGCTGCAGGCAGGCCTCCGTCAGCTCCACCGGCGATAGCTTGCGCTCCCGGATGAGCCGGCCCGCGGCGGCGATGGAGAGACCCGTAAGGTCGGGGGTCATCGACGGGTGATCCGACACCGCGGCGTAGGGGCGCAGCACGCGCAGATGGCCCCACACGTTCCGGCGGCGAACGATGGTTGATGGGATGCGGCAGGCATCGAACGCATTGGGTGCTGCGCCCCTAGGAACATCACGGCGCTTTGCCGGGCGCCCGGAAGCGCGCCGCCGGCTCCGCCTCGCCGTAGTCTGTCCGGGCCAGCGCCTCGGCGATCGCTTTCACCATCGGCAGGGCGGCGGCGATAGCGGGGAGGCGCGCGTCGGGTATGCGGATGCCTGCGGCGGCGGCGAGCTGGCGGACGTTGAGCATGGGTTGGTCCTGCATGCCGTCATTAAACACGACGGCGGGTGCGGCGTACAGGCCGGTGTCGTTCCGGACGGCCCCACGCCGACCGGACGCCGACCGGTTTGGCGCACGGCAGGGCACGCGCGCGGAGGCGGCGGGCGCAGCACTCGCCCCGGCGCCGCGTCTCTCCGTTGCCCCGGCTGCGATCGGGGCGGCCAGCCTGTTCGTCATCCCCTTCGTGAAACTGATTGACAATATGCTTACTCCCTTTACGTAATAGCTCTTGACATGCATCGTCGAAAGGGATACGTTCCAGTCAGCAAAATAGGGGTGTTCTAACAGACACTCATTGAGGGGCAGTCCCAGCTGCCGTCGCGTGGCTGTGCGCAGCGGCTGAAAATTCTGCCCGAGGAGGTCCGGATGACCAGTAGCGGTACCAACGACATCATGGCGAAGTTCCGGGCACTGAGTAACGGCGAGAAGGTTATCCTCATCGCCGGGGTAGTGCTCTTGATTGTCGGGTTCCTCCCGTGGTACCACGCGGGCGGCGGCACCATTGAGGTGGGCGGTATCGCGATCACCGACGTGCCCAGCGTCAACCGCAGCGGGTGGCAGTCCCCCGGGGCTATCTGGTCCATGTTGGCCATCCTCATTGGCCTGGCGTCGGCGGGCGTGGTGCTGGTGAAGAACCTGGCGAAGGCGGGCACGCTGCCGGACAACATCGGTGGCATGACCTGGCCGAAGATCCACCTGGGCGCCGGGGCCGCGGCTGCCTTATTCGTCATTATCAAGCTGCTGAACCACTCGGGGGACCTGGGCTTCGGTTTCTACCTGGGCATCATCTGCGTCGCCGCCCTGGCCGGGGGCGGCTTTCTGATGTACAGAGACGAGATGGCGTCCTCATCCGGGCCGCCATCATCGGGCGCGTCGGCATAGAGCCGGGCGCCCGGCGCTCTGCCGAAGGCCGGCGGCAAGCTTGATGGACAAGGAGGGATAGATGCCCACAGAGCAGATCATGTCGCGGGTCAGGCGGGCGCTCCTCCTGGACCAGACGGCGTTCGAAGAGGCGCGGGACGACGACGCCTTTACGCCGTTCGCGCTGGGCCTGGCCGCTGGCGCGGTGCTCATCGGCGGCCTCGGCGCTTTCCTCTGGGCGGTAATCGTCCTCGATAGCACCCCGGACGGCTTCTTCGTGGACGCCGTGATCCTGGGCAGCATCTTCCTGATCCTCCTGTGGCTGGCGGGCATCGCCGTCACGTACGTCATCCTGACGCAGGTCTACCGCGAGGAGATCGCTCCGGACGCCCTGGCGCGGGTGGTGACGCTGGGGCACCTGCCCTTCGCGGCCACATTCCTTGTCCTCATCCCTGGCATCGGCTTCGGCGTCGGCGTCCTGGCCGTGGCGGCGATGTTCTTCTACACGATTTACGGCCTGCGCTCCGCCTACCCGGCGGTGGACCCCTTCAAAATCATGGTGGCCGTGCTGGCGGGCTTCGCGGTGTGGGCCATGATCCTGCCGCTCTTGAGCGGCCCGGGCGACGCCTTCACGCCGGGTGTCTTCGTATTCGAGTGGACGGAGGACGTGACAGAGGACATCTCCAACGGCGCCTTCTTCAACTTCGACCCTGCCGACTTCCTGCCGCCCAACCAATAGCGCGCCGCGAGCGGCGGTAGGCCGCGCTGGCCAACCTCCCCTGTCATTCTGAGAGGCTATGACGTCCGCTCGCAGCGACCAAGGTATCTTCGCGAAGGAATCTGGGGGGGGTGAACGTCGTGCGGGGAGCTGCCAGCGAAGACGTAACGACAAAGAATCTGGATTGCAGCGGTTGTTGAAGCGCGCTCCTGCTAGCCCGTCAGCGGTATGGCCTGACCCACCTCTCCGCCCAACCCCAGATTCCTTCGCGAAGCTGCGTGGGGCAGGGAACAGTCCTTTCGCCGCTCAGAATGACAGTGGCAAGAGGCCCTAGCCCGCGGCTAGCTCCTCCTCGCTCACGCGGCTGTCTTCGATCCGGAACGCCCGCACGACGGGGTTCTCCCGGTCCATAAGCGAGACCAGCACGTAGTAGGTTTCCGGCCAGAACGCCAGCCGCACGTCGGTGGCGGATGGGTAGGCCTCGCTGGCGGTGTGCGAGTGGTAGATGACGATGAACTCCCAGCCGTTCTCGTCGCACTCGCGGTAGATGCGGAACAGCTCCTTGGGGTCGACGTTGTAACGGTAGGGGCTCGCCTCGGAGTTCTGCGCGCGGAACAGCTTGACGGCGCGCCCGTCCTGGCCGGCGATGATGCCGCAGCACTCGTTGGGCGCGTCCTCCAGCGCGTGGGCGATCATCTCGTCGATGAACTTCCGGGGCAGGGAGAGCATGCCGCCGCTATCTTCAACCGGCGACCGCTGCGGCGTCAACGGCTTGGGCCGCCCGCACGGTGTTGCGACCCGCCTCCTTGGCGGCGTAGAGGGCGGCGTCGGCGGCCGCCACCAGGCTTGCGGCGTCGTTCGCGTCGCTGGGGCAGGCGGCGGCGCCGATGCTGACGGTTAGCCGTTCACTTTCGCCAGCGGGGCTTATGGCCGCCGATTCTACTGCCAGGCGCAGCCTCTCCGCGGTTGCCAGCGCCGACTTGCGGTCGGCTCCCGGCAGGGCCACGGCGAACTCCTCCCCGCCGTAGCGGGCGACGAAGTCCATAGACCTGAGGTGCTGCGCCAGCGTGTGCGCCACCCCGCGCAGGGCTTCGTCTCCGGCCTGGTGCCCGTGGCGGTCGTTGAACCGCTTGAAGCGGTCGATGTCCACCATCAGCAGAGCCAGCGGGGCGCCCGAACGCTGACTGCGGCTCACTTCCCGTGGCAGCATCTCGTCCAGAAAGCGCCGGTTGTAGATGCCGGTGAGGGCGTCCGTCACGCCCAGGCGCTCCAGCTTCGCGGTAAGCGACTGAACCGATTCAGCCATGTTGTTGAAATGGTGGACGGCTATCGCCATCTCGTCGCGTCCCGGCTTGTCCCAGCGACCGGGAACCCGCGACGCCATGTTCCCCTGGGCCAGACCCTCGCCGGCCCGGATCATCGAGCTGAGCCTGCGCAGCACCAGGATGCGCAGGGCAAGCCATATCGTGCCGGCGGAAAGGAGAAGGGCCAGAGCCGGCCCCGCTGTGAGCCGGAGAGCCAGGGCCTGGAGAGCGGCGTCCCTCTCCTTGAGCGATAGGTAGAGGCCCAGCGAGGCTATTGTCTCGCCGTCAACCTGTACCGGCGCCAGGACCTCCAGGGCCTTCTCATCGCCCAGGCGGGTCTCCACCGTGTTAGTGGCCCCGGTGTAGAGCGGCTGCGCGTCCTCGAAGTCCGCCTCGAGCCCGACCAGGGACAGGTCGCTGCTGCCCGCCCGAACAGCCCCATCGCCGCTGCGGACGTAGATGTTGGCGCGCAGCACCGCCGGGTCCAGGCTCAGCACCTCCTGAATATGCGCGTTTAGGTCGGCAGTGTCACCGAGATGGCCGGTGCCGTTCTCTTGTTCGGTCTCCAGGCTGGTCGCCAGCGCCCGCGCCAGTATCTCGCCCTGCCGGACGTAGCCGTCGTTTATCTGGTCCCGCTGAAGACCGTACTCGACCCACACCACGCCGCCGACAACGAGCAACATGATCAACATGAACGGCGCGAGGAGCTTCGCGCCGAGGGAAAACGCCCGCTCTACTTCGGTCACAGAGTCGGCAATCCGTTCCAGGGGCACGCGTTTGGCATGTTTCTTGGCCTTCATGACGGTCAACACCGGAGAGTTGCAATATATAGATAGGCGGCTACGAAAGAAAGAGGCGCTGCTGGCGCGATGTGTTACAGGGGGCGGCCGCTATTCAGCGCGGGCGACGCTCTCGGCGTCGTAGCCGAATCGGCCGGTGACTGTCACCGTCTGCCCGTCCAGCGCCCGCAGCACCGCCTCGTCGTGGCCGCGGACGATCACGCCGAGACCGTCGGCGGTGACCAGGAAGTGGTCGTCGGGCTCGTGGATGAGCCGGAGCACGCCCGTCGTGACGATACGCTCGGCGGTGTGGGCCTGCGGCGCGACCGAGAGGTCGTGCACAGAAACCGGCGCCGCCGCGGGGGACGACAAAGACTCGTCGCCGGTCTGGAGCAGGAACGCCGCCGCCAGCACGAACACGGCGAGGACGAGGATGGAGAGGTAGATGAGGGTGCGGCCCATCAGCGGTTCACGGTGGTGGGGCGGACTGCTGCCCGGGAGGAATGAATTGACGGATCCACCCCAGGCTGAAGTGGTCGAACCCAGCGCACTGAAGTACGCGGCTCCGGAATTCTGTAGCCGCCGACCCGTTCGGCAAGCTCAGGGCGGGCTTCAGCCGGCGGGGGTGCATTACCAACGTGCAAGCTCGGACCAATCCGCCGTCCTCCTACCACCATACCTTCCCTTCAACCTCTTCCGGCTTGAGGTCGCCGTACTCCTTCGTCCACAGGCTGGTCGACAGGTACTTCCAGCCGCCGTCGGCGAGGAGGGCGACGACGTTGCCGCGCTCCATCCGCGCGGCGACCCGCTGGGCGGTGC
>JAUSFE010000051.1 GCA_030649945.1 Dehalococcoidia bacterium
GATGGCGGTGATGATCAGCCCCGCCAGGATAAACGCGACGATGAGGGCGACGCGTCGCAGATCGGCGAGGACGTAGGTGTGGTCGCGGGCGATGTGGGTGGGCCTATGCTCGCGCTCATCTCGGACGGGGACCTCGATGGCGGCGGGTGGGCGCGGCGACGCGGGGGCAACGGCGCCCTGGTAGGACGGGGCCTCGATCTCCCCGAAAGGCGTCTGCTTCTTTAGCTTGCGCCGCCGTGTCGGCGGCCTGTAGCGTCTTGGCAAAGCTGCTCCCTGTGCGCGTTCATTCGAATCGCATTATACAGATAGTCAACGCCAAGGCCAACGGCGCCAGATTGGGCCGCGTTGACACCCTTCCTCGCCGCCGAATAGAATAGGATTGCCTGGAGTATGGCCCGCCATCTCAAGGCGTTGCTACAAGCGGCCCCGTGGTGTAGCGGTTAACATGCCACCTTGTCACGGTGGAGATCGTCGGTTCGAATCCGATCGGGGTCGCCATACACGACAGCTGATCGGAAGCGCAGCCCGCCCGGCTGCGCTTCTGCATTCTCGAGCCCGCACACGAGACCGAGCGGCCTGAAAAACGGCTGAGGCCACGAAAACAGGCGCCTTGTCGGGCATTACCCTACAGCGTTCAGGCTTTTCCCGACAGACATCCCTTGCGCCGTGCCGTATTGTTGAACGCGGGCACTCCTTGTGAGCGCTCCGTCGGGTTGGGCCACCTGAGCGGAGCGTATTTTATGTCTGGCGCACAGGTCCGGATACCGCTGGACTCCAGTGTCGTCAGAGTTCCTGTTGGCCAGGTCTACGTTCTCCCCGCGCGCTGCAAGGGCTGCCGCTTCTGTATCGAGTTCTGCCCTGAGCAGGTCCTCGCCGAGTCCGTGGGCATGAACGCCAAAGGCTACCACTACCCGGTGGTGGCCGAAGGCAAGGAAGACGCCTGCGTCAATTGCCGCTTCTGCAAGCTCATCTGCCCGGAGTTCGCCATCTACACCGAGGAGCTGTGATGGCCGTCTCCGTGGCGGAGCGGGTGCTCACCGGCCAGCACTTCATGAACGGCGACACGGCCTGCGCCGAGGGCGCCCTCGCGGCCGGCTGCTCCTTCTTCG
>JAUSFE010000053.1 GCA_030649945.1 Dehalococcoidia bacterium
GGTCAGACGCGCCAGGGGCCGCGCCACGCTCTCGGACTGCGGCACGATGTCCGCAATTGCAGACACGTCGGACGCGACCTGCGTGGCGGCGATGATCTGGTACGCGTAGGGGCGGGACATGTCCCAGCGCTCGCGCAGGTACGCCTCGAACGTCGCGTGCGTCTCGCGGTAGAGACGGCGGTCACGGATGGCGGTGAGCGCCGCGCCGACGGCCACGAACACGGCGCGGCCCTGCTCCACGGTCCGCTCCAGGTGCTCCAGCTCGCCGCGCTCGGTGCTGGTGAGGGCTGCGGACCCGTCGACGGGCTCCGGGACCGCGAGCGCGGCCGGCTCTGCCTCCAGCAGCCGCAGGCCGGGCGCGTCCCAGCGCACGAGGAGCGGCAGCCGGCCGCCGTCGCTCTGGGCCATGAGCCCACTCGCATGGTGTGTCTGGACCGTGCCCGTATGCGGCAGCCCGCTCGGGTCCGTCCAGCCGATGCGGTCGCCGTCGTGGAATTCGGGGAGGGCAGCGGTCATTCCGCGCCTCCCTCGTCCGCGTCGTCTTCCACGATTACGAGCATTTCTGCCGCCGCGCGCCACACGGGCCCCGGTACCTCGTGCTTTCCGTGCAGCCGGTGTATTATTTTCTCGACACTTTTAGCGAGGTAGTGCGCCAGGAGCATCTCCCGGCCCGTCACCGTGTAGGTGGGGTCAGCGGGCGGCGTGGCAGCGGCGGCGTATGCCCTGAGGTGTGCCTCCAGCACGCACTGCCGACACGTCTCACCCACCTCTCGCCAATGCCCGCACCCGTGGTCTGTCAGCAGCGGGACCATCTCTGCTTCGTCGGCGGCGGGCACCTGCTGATCGAGCCTGGCCCGCAGGCTCAAGTATTTCTCCATCAGCGCGCACGTCCAGCACGCCTCACCCAGTTTCCGCCAGTGCCCGCACCCGTCCGCCGTCAGCGACGGGCGCGGCTCTGCTTCGTCGGGTTCCTCGTGCGGCACCGCCCTCGGGGGCAGCGTCCCTAGCAGGGCGATACGCGCGTGCAGCCGGTTGCGCTGCTGGCGCAGTTCGTGGACCTCCGCCTCCAGCCTCGCGTTGTGGCACTCGAGGCGGTCGCGCTGTTCGCGGAGCGCGGCGCACACTTCGTCGTCTTCCTCGCGCGGCTCCTGCAGCTTCGCGTTTTCCTGCCGGAGTGCCGCAATCGTCTCCGCCTGTCGTGGGGAGTGAACGAAAAGCAGATGGTTCCGGGATGCGAACATTTCGTCCCGTGCCCGCTGCAGGGCCGCAATCGTCTCCGCCTGGCGGCGCTTATCGGCGCGGAGGATCTCCAACTCCGCGCGCTTTGCGGCGAGGGACTCCTCCAGGTATTTGCGATCCTCGAGGAGCCCGGCCACCTCGCAGGCGGGCACCTGCTCGCAGACCGTGCAGTGCCAGTAAGCACCGTCCTCATCCAGTTCCTGTGCCGCGCGCTGGTGTCCGCACGCAGCCGTCTCCTCTCGGCTCGTCATAGTGTCCTCAATCTCCTCTCTGCCGCCTCCGCGGCCACGATCTCCTCGTCGGTAGCCAGCCTCTCGATCTGCGCGGGGATGACGCAGAAGCCATCGTCAAAGTGCACCCGCCACACGGCCGCGGCCTGGTTCTGCCCCGTGATGGCACAGGAGAGCGACTTCACGCGGCGCACCTTGCCCTGCCGGCCTCGGACAACACCCTCGCGCAGAAACTGGCACACGCGAACCCACTGCCCCGGCCGGTAAGGCGGTATCCGCGTGACCTGCTGCGGCCCCACGCGCTGCGGGCGGTACTGACGGGGCTGGGGGACGCTCACGGCCCCACCTCCTCCTCACTCCACAAGAGCATCTGATTACGCCGCACTTTCAGGCAGTGCGGCGTGAACCAGATGCACTCGCGCCCCGCATTCTCTCGCCCGCGACCTTCCCCCTGGCTCCCGTAACCACCCTTCGCCTTCCAGCGCAGACGCTCCCAATTCGGCGGGATGAACTCCTCGTGCTCGGTGTCGTAGCCGCAGATAGCGAGCCTCAAGAGCGGGTTGTCGCCATTGGCTACCGCCCATTCCCGCGCCTGCACCGCGCAGTCCGTCTCGACGCTGTAGAGCTTGCTCTCGCGTTCGCTGTGCGAGTAGGGCGGGTCGAGGAACACGGCGGTGAGCCCGTGTTTGATCGTCACGCTTTCGCCCGTCACGCGCGTCCAATCCCCGCAGCACACACGCACCCGGCGCAGTCGCTCGGAGAGTCGGACGAACCATTCGTCCAACGGCCTGGTGACGGAATGCACCCCGCCCAGGAAGGTATTGGGCATCTGCTGACTGAGATTCCGATGCACACCCTTCCCCGCGTCGCCGAGGTGCGGCATCTTCCGATGCACGCCCATCCCCGCGTCTTCGAGGTGCGGTATCTGCCGATGCAGCGTGCGGCACCACCCGTTTCCGATCCATTGGCAGATGCCCCAGAGCCACCACCCGGCGATCTTCACGTCGTAGTAATCGGGGTCGGTCTTGAGCCGCTCGACGTGTGCCGCGCCTTCCGTCACCAGCCAGAGATGGCGGGCTCGCAAATCGACCTCGTTCACGGGCCAGTCGGCCCACCGCGCCACCGCTTCGGGATCCGCTTGCATCGCCCGCCACACGTTGCACAGAAAGGCGTCGGCATCGTTGACCGTCTCGATACGCGGCGCGTGCGGGCGGGACAGCAGCACGGCCCCGCTGCCGAAGAACGGCTCGACGTAGTTGGCGGGGTCTCCGAACCGCTGCCACACGGCCGCCGCCACGCGGCTCTTGCCCCCGAAGTACGGGAAGGGGGCCTTTAGACCCGCGGACACAGCGTCCGGCGGTGCGGAATAGACGAGGGCGCTCACGGTGCCGCATCCTCTCGCCGCGCCCGGAACCCCGCGCGCTCGTGCGGGCTGATGTACCGCACGATGCACGCCTGTGCCTCGGCCTCGCTGACGTGCCAGTGATCGGGGAAGACCCCGCAGATCCAATGCTCCCCCCGATCCATGAACCAGGCTCGCAGCGCGTCGATAAAATCGTTCGCCGTCCGCGCATCAGAGTGGATGCGGTAGGCGTGGAGCTGTATCTGCCCCACCTCCCACGGGATGGC
>JAUSFE010000054.1 GCA_030649945.1 Dehalococcoidia bacterium
ACCGGCGAGTTCGTCCGCGCCTACGTGCTCGGCGAGCGGCACGGCGTCAGCAAGATGTCCGCGCTCGGCACCATCGCCGTGGAGCGCGTATTCGACGGCGTGGTGCTCGTCGGCTTCCTGGTAGTGGCGGGCGCGATCCTGGGGCTCAACGGGGAGCTCACGGCACTCGCCATCGGTATGTCCGTCGCGTTCGCCGCCCTGCTCGCCCTGTTCGTCTACGTCGCGTCGTCCCCGGAGAGGGCCCGCCGCTGGACGGAGCGGGCGATCGGGCTCCTCCCCAGCACGGTGCGGCAGCGCGCGCAGGGGCTGGCCGGCTCTTTCCTCGACGGCCTCCAGAGCCTCCAGAGCCCTTCGCTCGTCGTCCTCATGCTCGGCACGTCGCTGGTCGCCTGGCTCCTGGAGGCGTTCATGTACTACCTCGTGGGCCGCTCGTTCAGCATCGATGAGGGGTTCGCGGCCTACATGATGGTGGCCGCGGCCGCCAACCTGGCGATCACCCTGCCATCGACCTCCGGCGGCATCGGCCCCTTCGAGCTCCTCACGAAAGAGACGCTCACCTTCCTGGGCGCCGGCTCCTCTGTCGCCGGCGCCTACGCCATCGCCCTGCACGGCTTCCTCCTCCTGCCGGTCATCGCCGCCGGGCTCGTGTTCCTGTGGGCGATCAACCTCTCGCTGGGCAGGACGCTGGGGGAGGCTGGGGGCGAGCCGCGGGCCGCGCTGGCGGAGCAGCCGGAATGAGCGGCGAGCCCCAGACCGTCGGCGTCATCGGCGGCGGCGTGGCCGGCCTCACGGCAGCCTACCGGCTCCTCCAGAAGGGTTATCGTATCCACTTGTTCGAAGCGGGCCCTCAGCTCGGCGGGCTGGTGCGCACGTTCGAGATCGGCGGCGAGCCGATCGAGTGCTTCTACCACCACCTGTTCAGCACCGACACCGCCGCCATCCGCCTGATCGGAGAGATGGGCCTGGGCGACCGGCTGACCTGGCGCCCGTCGAAGGTCGGCATCTTCTACGGCGGCCGAACTTATCCCTTCGTCACGCCTCTGGACCTGCTGCGCTTCACGCCCGTCAGCGTCATCGACCGCGTGCGGCTAGGGCTGATGGGGCTGTACCTGCGGCGTCAGCGCGACGGCTCCCGATTCGAGGGTGTGACCGCCAAGGAGTGGGTACGGCGGTTCGCCGGGCAGCGCAACCTGGACGTGGTATGGGGACCGCTCCTACGGGGGAAGTTCGGTGAGCTGAGCGACCAGCTGGTGATGACCTGGCTGTGGAACAAGATCCACCTGCGGTTCGCGTCGCGCGGCGCGGGGCCTGCGCAGCGGGAAGTTCTGGGCTACCTGCTGGGCTCCTTCGGAGCCTGGATCGACGCTCTCATCGGCCGCATCCGCGAGCTGGGCGGCACGCTGGAGGCCGGCCGGCCCGTCCAGCGGATCGTGTCGGAGGGGGGCCGCGCCGGGGTCGAGCTTGATGGGGAGCGGACCGTCTTCTTCGACGCCGTCGTGGCCACCGTGGCCAACAAGATCTTCCGCCGCATCGCTCCTCCCCTGCCCGATGACTACGCCGCCAAGCTGGAGGGAGTCCCTTACCAGGACGCGCTCTGCCTGGTGCTGACCCTAAAGAAACCGCTATCATCCATCTACTGGCTGAACATCAACGACCGCTCGATGCCCTTCCTGGCCCTCATCGAGCACACCAACCTCATCGAGCCGGAACGCTACGGAGGGCAGCATGTGCTCTACGTGTCCAACTACCTGGACAAGCAATCGCCCCTGCTGAAGATGAGCACTGACGAGATCTGCGACCTCTACCTGCCGCACTTCAGGCGTATCAACCCAGACTTCGACGAGGGCTGGATCAACAACCGCTGGCTGTTCCACGGGCCGGACGCGCAGCCCGTGTTCACGGTGGGCGCCGGCGCGCGCATCCCTGAGCACCGGACGCCGGCGCCGGGACTGTACCTTGCCAACATGAGCCAGATATACCCGCAGGACCGCGGCCAGAACTACTCCATCGTTCTCGGAGAGACGATCGCGGAGACGGTCGCGGCGGACCTCAGCCGCGCCGGGGCCGCCCGGTACCAGGTGTAGCGCCGCGCCGGCCTAGTCCGGCAGTGACGCGGCGGGCCGGAACTGGGGCAGGCCGTAGATCGTGACGGATTCGTTCTCGAAGACAGGGACCATGAACCGCCGGAACTTCCCCAGGCCGCTCTCGCCGTACCGCTCCCGCTCCATGCGCCCGGCGTAGACGAACTCCACATCGTACTTGGCCATGAGGGCCATCGCCAGCTCCACGTCCGCCGTCGTGTAGATCGTCGCCACGTTATTCTGGACATCCGTGATCGGCGTCACCTCGCCGCTGGCGCTGGTCACCGATCCGTACCCCCGCCACTGGAGCTCGTGGCCAAGCCAGCCCATCACGGTAGGCAGGCCCGTCCGCCCGGACACCCGGCCGAAGTCGCTGTAGTCCGCGCCTACAGCCTCCAGCACCACCGGCGTTCCGGAGACGTTCTCCTTCAGCCAGCGGATCGCCTCAGCCTCCTCCGGGTCTGACTGCTCGTCGTACGCCAGGCCGTCCAGCCGCTGCGTGTTCCTGAAACCGCCCGTGCGCTCCAGCGTCACCGTCACCGGGTACACGAGCGCGGCCGAAAGGAGGACCGCCGTCAGGCCGATCCAGACCAGCCGCGGGAGGGCCAGCGAGAAGCGTGCGCGCCGCGCGGCGGCGAACGCCGCGAGCGCGACGATGGAGCCCCCCGCGATGAGCAGTCCCAGGTTGGCCGTCCACCACTTCGAGTAGAGGCTGTTCCGGGGGTCAACGGCGACGAGCACGGTGTACGCGAAACCGAACAGCACCCCCCCGGCGGCCAGGTGCTGCCACTGCACCTCACCCAGCCGCACGTCCGGCAGCCGCCAGCGCTCCGTCAGCCGGTAGAGGCCGAAGCCACCCACGATGCCCATGACGATCCACGCCTGGTGCCAGAACCTGAACACCGTGTTCGCCCGCCAGCCGAACAGGTCATCCACAAGGAAAAACTCCGCGCCCAGCAGCATGATGAAAGCGAACCCTGCCAGGTGGAAGGCGAACAGTTGACTCAGGTCCCGCTCCCAGGCAGGCGTTCGCAGCTGGTGGATGAACGACACCCCGGTCGCCGTGACGAACACCGCGAGCATGAGCACCGTGATGACGTTCGCGCCCCGCACCGATATCTCATCGGCCAGGCCGGCGAGGCCAGCGCGCGAGATGATGACGATTGTCCATACCGCGATCGGCGCCGCCCACAGGAGACCCGCCGCGGCCAGGACGGACGGCCGCACGGCCTCCCGCCGTGCGGCCCACACGTACATCGCGATGAACGAGAGCCCTGCCCAGATGGCCGGCGCCCAGAACAGCAGGAAGTGAAGTGGCCGCGTAACCTCCGACCTCAGCGGCACCCGGCCTATGATGGTGGCCTGCGTGACGGTGAGCCCTTTGACCGGGGTGGCCAGCTCCATGTAGAAGGGAAGGTAGAAGACGTACGCGGCGACGGCCAGCGGCAGAGCGAAGCCCGCCGTGTCCAGTAGCGTCCGGGGCAGGCTACCGCTGCGGAGCCAGTTCGTGACGGCGGCCGCCGTGGCCAGCAGCAGCCACGTTATGACGACACCCCAGGTGTCGATGAAGGCGACGCCGCCGAACAGCAGCGCCATGAAGACGAAAGCGCCGGGGTCGCGCAGCCACCACCTCGCATCGAGACCCGCTTCGCGGCCACCTCCAGCCGTCGCACGGCGAGCCGACACGGCCGCCAAAACCCACATCGCGCCAGCGGTGGCGAGCGTCAGCGCGGCGGCGACAGGCACCGGCGCCCCGGCGACTATCGCGGCGGCGAGGACGGCGCCGCCCACGGCGAAGGCGCCGATCCAGGCCGGCCCGAAACGTCCCGACCACCAGCCCCGGAGCCCGCTTTCATCCGGGCGCCGGCCTCGCGCCATGAGCACCACCTGGAACGCCACGGCGAAGGCCACGATGAGGAACGGCATCAACAGGACGTGCGGATGCAGGTCCCCGAACTGGAAGCTGAAGAACGGGAACTCCTGGATGTCGAACGCGGAGCCCATGCGGGTGGCCTTCCACCACCACCAGTACTGGGTCGGATACCATTCGCTGCAGTACGTGGGCACGGCGGAGCAGTCGTAGGTGCCGTTGAGGTTCCAGATACCGACGAGGCCGTAGAAGCCCTTCGAGCCGATGCCGTGCCGGGCCATCAGCTCGAAAACCCCCGCCAGGTTGCTGACGACGATGATCGAGAAGCTGCTCGCGAGCCCGAACACGACGGCCCGCGGCGCCAGGGACAGCCCTTCGGCCGTTACCCAGCCCCGCCGGCGGCTGACTTCGATCATGTTGTAGACAAGGCCAAACGCGGCCACCCAGGCGAGGGCCGCCATCAGCGAGAGGCTCAGATAGAACGTCACCTCGGTGCCGAGGGCGACCAGCTTGGACAGCGCCGAGACCATCACATAGCCGAAGTAGTAGTAGCTGATGGAGTGCCCGGCCAGCCACGGGTCTCCCGGCGGGAAGAACTCGCTGCGGTTCACGGCGTTCAGGAACGCCAGCTCGAACGGTTTCTCCCCCAAGACGATGTCCGGCGCGAACGAGCGTATGTAGACGGCGGCGGCCAGCACCACCAGGAACATCGCCTCCACCAGCGCCATGTACCGCCAGCCCGAGCGGAGGAAGCGGGCCATCTCCCGCCGCCGCCGTCCCACGACAGCAAGCGAGAGTCCCGCGATCAGGAAGAGGATGAGGATCACCGAGCCACGGCTATTGGGGATGAGGCCGGCTACCGCTCCGGCCCAGAGGCCGTATCCGAGCAGCAGCAGCCCCACCACCTTGCAGAAGGCAAAGCCTCGGTCAGGGAGCCGACCGAAGAAGGCGTAGGTCAGGGGGAACGCGGCCAGGCCCACCGCCTCGATGCCGACCCACCAGACGATGAACTCTCTCATCACGCTGAAGCTTACCCGACGCCCTGACTCTGTCGCCAGGCCGCCTGCGCGCCCGGCCCCGGTCCTATACTCCGTGGTGGCCGGACGCGTCAGGCCGGGGCCGCTGAGCCGGCGGCGCCTAGTCGCGCCCGCGAAACAGGAGGAAGGCCAGGGCCACCAGCAGGCCCAGCGCGGCGAAGCCGATGACCGCCTTCACGGCGGGCCCGCTCGCTCCGGACGGCCTGCGGACGGGCCCCACGCGCCGGTCGCCTCTGACCGCTGGAACCGCCGGGGCGGTCCGGGCCGGGGACGGCGCGGCAGCGGCAGCGACCGCTACCGGTCGCGCCCTCAGCCCCAGGAAAGCGATGGCCGCCGCACCCGCCACGGCGAGCGCCATGCCGACGGCCATCAGCGTCAACGGAGTCAAGGGCCCATCGGGCAGCGGCGGCGCCCCGCCCCCGTTGGGCACGCCGTTCGGCGGGCTCACCGTCGGCGAAGGCGCGGCTGGGGTCGCGCCGCTACAGTTCACCTGGTCCACGGTCGCCCCGTTGTTGTCCACTATGCGGACGTAGTCGGTAGGGTCGTCATCGCGGAAGACAAACTGGGTCCCCCACCTGAACACGCCGGTGGCGGAAGGTCCGGCCTGGATGATGATCGAGGCCCCCGGCTGCAGACCTCCCAGCGCCGAAAGGTCGAAGACCTCGCCTGCGGGGTCGCTCTCTAGCCGCCAGCCCGCTAGCGACTGTGCCGCGTCCCCGGCGTTCTCGATCGTCACCAGCTCGGGGTCGCCGTTGCATTTGAGCTCAGCTATTCGGATATCGGGCGCCTGAGCGCTGGACAGGGAAGCGAAGCCGATACCGAACGCGACGGCAAGAAGGGAGCCGACGGCCAGTCTCATCACACGCATGAACCACCCCGCGAATAATCCTAGCCGATGAGGGGATTACGCTATTGGCCCGTATAATAAGACAGCGAACCGGTTATGGGCGGATTTGTTACGTCAACTGTGTCGCACGGCGCAATTTTCGTCCCGCTCTCCTCCCGGCGGCTGTCCGTCTGCGCGATTTCCGGGCAGCGCAACACACCATAATGGGAGCGTCTTCAGGTAGGGAAATGCCGACCTTCATCACCTCGAGCGAGCGCGGATCGCCCAGTACCAGGTGTAGGGGCGTGAGAGCGAAGGTGCTGTCGGAGCGCGAGGGCGTGAAATCAAAGAACCGGCTGGAGTGATTACCAGCCGGTTCCTCTTTTCTGCGCGGGGCGGGAGGGGGTGCTTCCGCTCCGCAACTTCGACCCTAATGTAACAGGCAGCCGAGGGCCGTGGGTTAACGGACGGTTAGAAGCGGGTAACGGTTAAGTGAGAAGGTTGGGGCGGCATTGCGCCCCGCGACCCGGCGCCTTCAACGTGCTTCGCAGCACGTTGAAGGCAACCTCCGATTCAGTTTTGTCGTTTCTATCAGTTAGAGTGAGCCGATCCGGTTATGACCAGTCCTAGGCGCCGCCGTCAGCCGGCCCACGGCGCCCGCGTCCCGGCAGTGACAGACGCCGCTGTGGAGGCCATGGAGCCGGGGCCGGAGGCCGCCGTCGTCGTCCGTATCAGCCTGGACGGCGTCCTGTGGCTGGCGCTAATCGTCTTGGCGGTGGCCCTTCGATTCTTCAGCCTCGACCGGCTACCCTTCAGCGAAGCCGAAAGCGCCCGCGCCTTCGCCGCCTGGGCCGTCTCCGGGGGTAGCGTGCCCGACGGCTGGCCCGGAGACGTCACCGCCGCCCTGACATCGCACCTATTCCGCATCTTCGGCTCCAGCGAGACAGTGGCGCGCATCATCCCCGCCATCGCCGGCTCCGCCCTCGTGGCGTCGTTCTGGTTCGCCGGGCGTTACGTCGGCCGCGGCGTAGCCCTGCTGGCGGGGGCGCTCATCGCCCTATCGCCGCTGGCCGCGTACACCTCGCGCTCCGCCTTCGGCTTCGCCCTGGGCGGCCTCCTGTCGATGGTGATGGTGCTGTCGCTGCTCGCCTACGTTGAGCGGCCGCGACAGCTGCCAGCCGTCATCCTCTTCGCCGCCTTCGGCCTCGCCCTCGGCAGCGATCCGATCGCGATCTCCACGGCCGTCGCCCTCATAGCCTTCGTTACGGTCGAAGCGGCCTGGCGGCCCGGCGGCGACGTCGGAGAGGCGGTTGCAGCCTTCCGGTCAACCCGCGACCACTGGCGGCCCGCCGCACTGGCCCTGGCAGTGACGTTGGCGCTGGGCGTAGCCCAGTTCGGCACCGGCATCGACCGGTTGAGCCTGGCCGGGCTGCGGCAGTGGGCGGGGATGTTCGACCTGCCGCGCGACGGCCTGCCCTGGCACTACCAGCTATCCCTGCTCCTCGCCTACGAGTGGCCGCTTCTCCTTGCCGGAGCCGCCGGTTACCTGCTCCTGATCGACCGCTGGCGGCGATCGCGAGGGCTTTCGCTGGTCCAGCGCCTGCTGGCCGTCTGGGCGACGGTGGCGATCGTGACGGTGGCGTTCGCGACCCGCCGCGAGTCAGGTCAGCTCCTCCTCCTTCTCCTGCCCTTTTCCCTGATTGCCGCATCTCTGATCCAGGAGGTCGTGTCGAGAACGGACTGGAGCATCCTGAGGCGCTGGTGGCCGGCGGTTGCCCTCGTTCTCGCCCTCGGCGTGTACGTCGCCCTCCAGCTCTCCCGCTGGTCCCACGGCGGCCCGTTCCCGGGCAGCGAGAAGTCGTACACCGTCCTGGCGCTTCTCGCCGGCGTAGCCGTCGTCCTCGCCGGCATCTACTTCCTCCAGCGCAACCGCCCCTCGTTCGCCCTGCCCATCGTGGCCACCCTGGCCCTTCCCTTCCTCGTTCACTCCAGCCTGTCGCTGGGCCTTCGCGACGGCGCCGAGTTCGCCGCCGATAGTCGCGGCACAGCCGGCATCGCAGCCTTCCGCGCCACGGTAGCCCGCGCCGCGGCGGAGGCCGGGATGCCGGCGACGGTCGACCCGAGCCTCCACGATCCCCTGGCCTGGCACTTGAGGGACGTCGCCGTGGCGTTCGGCGACCCGACAGACGGTTCGCCCATCGTGACGGCGGCGGGGGGGGAGCCGCCGGCGGGCTATGAACCGCTGGGCGCCCCCTGGCGTATATCAGAGAGTTGGGTGTTAGACGATTTTGACCCACTGCCAACCTGGCGATGGTTCGTTTATCGGAAGGGATACGGTACCCTGTCAACGATGGACGTGCAGATACTGGTGCCCGCGCAATGAGCGAGCTGGCAGAGCCGATCGCGGCCAGGGGCGGCGAAGAGGGGCTGCTGGACCGCCTCGTCGCCGTGCGCCTGCAGGTCAACTGGCAGGTGGCCGCTTACGCCGCCCTGATCATCGTGGCGGGCGGCATGCGCTTCTGGGACCTGGGCGCGCGAGCCCTTCACCATGACGAGAGCCTGCACGCCTGGACCGCCTGGAAGCTGTTCGAGGGGCAGGGCTACCAGCATGAGCCGTGGATGCACGGCCCCTTCCAGTTCTTCGGGACTGCCGCCTCGTTCTTCCTGTTTGGAGTGACCGACTACACCGCCCGCATCCTGCCGGCCTTCCTGGGTTCGGCCCTGATAGCGCTTCCCTTCTTCCTGCGGAAGCGCCTGGGGACGACCGGCGCCCTCCTGGCCGCGGCCGGCATCGCCTTCTCGCCGACGCTGCTCTACTTCAGCCGCTTCGCCCGCAACGATATCTACATGGCCCTGTTCACGCTGGGTCTGGTGATCTGCCTCTGGCGCTACGTGGACGAACGCAAGCCCCGCTATCTGTACCTGGCGGGGCTGATCCTGGGACTCGCCTTCGCCACAAAGGAGAGCACCTTCATCAACACGGCGGTGCTGATCGTCTTCCTCAACATCTGGATGGCGGTCCATTTCTGGCGCCAACTGCGCGACCGCAACCGGCTGGACAGCCTCTCCTCCGCCAGCGCCCTCGCGCTTCTGCTGCCGTTCGCCTGGGCCGTGGCCGCCCTCTGGCCGTTCACGAGCCGCTGGCGCGACCGCATCGGCCTCAGGGACTGGCACCCCGCCGCCGACTTCCTGATCGTCTTGGGCACGCTGACGCTGCCGCAGTTCGCGGCCGCCGTCCAGGTGCCCCTCGACGCCCTGTTTGGCATCGACAACTCCGACCTGGCACGGGCTGCCAGCGGCCACACGCGGGAGAACGTGCTCGGCCTGTTCACCATCCTTGGCCTCATAGCAGCGTCGGCCGCCATCGGCGCGCGCTGGAACGCGCGCATGTGGGGCGTAGCGGCGCTGGCGTTCTACGTGCCCTACGCATTGCTGTACACCTCGCTGTTCACGAACCTGGACGGCTTCTACTCCGGCCACTGGGGGGCGCTGAACTACTGGCTGGACCAGCAGGACGTCGCCCGCGGCGAGCAGCCCTGGTTCTACTACCTGATGCTCCTCCCCGCCTACGAGTTCCTGCCGCTGGTGTTCGCTGCGCCCGCCCTGATCTACTACACCCTGCGGGGCGACATCTTTCGGCGCTTCCTGGTATTCTGGTTCGCCGCCACCGTGTTTGGGTACAGCGTGGCCGGTGAGAAGATGCCCTGGCTGAGCGTGAACCCGACGCTGCCGCTGATCATCATCGCCGCCCTGTTCCTGGGCGAGGTGCTGACCTCCGGGCTGCCCCGGCGAGCGGTCTCACGCCTCCAGCCCTATATGGAGCCGCTGGCGGCCGCCGCCCTGGGGCTGGCCGCGGTGGCGCTGGGGCTGTTCGGGCCGGACGGAGGCGGGTGGGTCGCCCTGCGCGTGCTGGCGATACTGGCCGCGTCCGCGGGTATCGTCTGGCTGCTGCTGCCCGTCAGCCCGGCCTCGGCGGCGTCCGGGAGGACGGGACGCCGCCGGCGCAAGAGCGAGCCGCTGCCCCCGGCGGACCACCGGCGCACGGCCGCCCTCGGATGCGCCGCCGTCGCCGGCGGGCTTCTCGCCGCCACCCTGTTCGTCGGCATCCGCCTCACCTATCAGCTCGGCGATGTCCCCAGGGAGCTGCTCGTCTACACGCAGACCTCCCCTTACGTGCCGGACGTCGTCGAGAGCATTGAGGCCGCCGGCCGCAACTCCGGCCTCAACAAGGACCTCCCGGTGGTCGTCGACGGCGGGATCGAGCCCTGGGAATGGTACCTGCGCGACTACTCCCGGCTGCAGTACGCATCGGTGGGTGAAGGGTTCCAGCCGCCGCCGGGTGCGGTGGTGATAGCACTGGCCAGCAACGAGTCGGCGATGCTGCCCCAGGCAGACCAGTACCAGGAGCCGGTGCGCTTTCCCCTCCGCTGGTGGTTCCCCGAGTTCGACACCTACAAGATGGTGCCCACGGCGGACGTGATCCGGGGCATCCACCCCAGCGTCGTGCCGCGGCTCCTGGACTGGTTCATCGCATCGCTCTTCCGGCCCGGCACCTGGGACAACTGGTGGCAGTACTTCCGCTACCGAAACCCACCGGCGACCACCACCACACCCGAGGACCGTCTGGGCAGGTTAGACATGGTGGCCTACTTCCCGAAGCAGTACGTGGTGGAGCTGCCGGAGGGATCTCCCCAACCTCCGGTTACCACGCCGATCCCCCAGCCGTCCCTTCCCCCGCTGCAGCAGCTCTCCGTCGAGCTCGTCCTGGGCCAGCCGGGCGACGAGCCGGGCTCCTTCAACAAACCCGGCGGCCTCGCCCTCGACGCCGCGGGCAACCTGTACGTCGCCGATATATTCAACCACCGCATCCAGAAGTTCGACCCGGAGGGGAACTTCCTGGCCCAGGTGGGCAGCCACGGCGAGGGCGAAGGCCAGTTCAACGAGCCCTGGGACGTCACAGTCGACGGCGAGGGGAACCTCTACGTGGCGGATACCTTCAATCACCGTATCCAGAAGTTCGACGCCGACCTCAACTTCCTCTTCGCCTTCGGCAAGCCGGCCTCCAACCTTGAGAACCCCGAGCCCGACGCCTTCTGGGGACCCCGCGGCGTGGCCGTCGACGCCGACGGCAACATCTGGGTGGCGGACGGCGGCACCGGCCGCGTGGTCAAGTACGGCCCCGACGGCCACCTCATCCAGCCGTTCGGCAGTCTGGGCAGCGGACAGGGGCAGTTCAAGGAGCCCACCGACATTGTGATCGCGCCCGGCGGCGATGTCTTTGTGGCCGACAGCGGCAACCGGCGGGTGCAGAGGTTCGACGCCGACTTCAACTTCGTCGCCGAATACGCCGTCCCCGGCTGGCTGTACGTCGACTCGGTCGCCAAACCGTACCTCGCCCTGCTCCCGGACGGCGGTCTGATCGTGGGCGACCCCACCCAGAACAAGCTGTTCCGGCTGGACGCGCAGGGCACGGCGGTCGCCACTCTTGACGCCGCCGGCGGCGCGCTAGACATTCCCCGCGGCGTGGCCTTCGACGGCAGCGGTTCCCTCTACGTGGGGGAAGCGGGACCCGACCAGGTGCGCCGCTTTCAGCTCAGCGTCCCGGTGCCACCGTAGTGACATCCGCCCTCACAGAATGGCCGCCGCTTGTGATAGGAACCATCGCTTGATGACACCTCCACCGTACCCGCAGCATAGGCTCCGCCTTGGCATCGCCGCGACAGCCGCCTTCCTGGGCCTCCTCCTCTGGCAGACCGGCTGCGGCAGCGGCAACGTGGCCCCCGGCGCCACTCCCACGGGCCAGAGCCCGGGCACCACGCGAATCCCTCAGCCGACCCTGCCGGCCCAGCAGCAGCTGCCCGTCAGCCTGGTGCTGGGCCGGCAGGGCAGCGAGCCGGGCTCCTTCAATGAACCCGGCGGGCTGACGGTCGACTCCCAGGGGAATCTGTACGTTGCGGATATAATGAATCACCGCATCCAGAAGTTCGACGCGGAGGGGAACTTCCTGGCCCAGGCCGGCGGCAAAGGGTCCGGCGAAGGCCAGTTCAACGAGCCCTGGGGCGTCGCCGTCGACGGCGATGGAAACGTCTACGCGGCTGACTCCTTCAATCACCGTATCCAGAAGTTCGACGCAGATCTCAACTTCGTCCTCGCCTTCGGCAAGCCGGCCTCCAACCTTGAGGACCCCGAGCCTGATGTCTTCTGGGGACCGCGGGACCTCTCCGTCGATGCCGACGGCAACGTCTGGGTCGCCGATACCGGCACCGGCCGCGTGGTCAAGTACGGCCCTGACGGCAGCCTGATCCAGCCGTTCGGCGGTATGGGCAGCGGGCCGGGCCAGTTCAAGGAGCTAACGTCGATCGAGATCGCGCCCGGCGGCGATATCTTTGTTGCCGACAGCGGCAACCGGCGGGTGCAGAGGTTTGACGCCGGCTTCAACTTCGTCGCCGAATACGCCGTCCCCGGCTGGCTGTACGTCGATTCGGTCGCCAAGCCGTACATCGCCCTGCTCCCGGACGGCGGCCTCATCGTCAGTGATCCCACCCAGAACAAGCTGTTCCGGCTGGACGCGCAGGGCAAGCCGATCGCCACCCTGGACGCCGAAGGCACCGCGCTGGCCATTCCCCGCGGCGTCGCCTTCGACAGCCGCGGATTCCTGTACGTGGCGGAGGCGGAGCCTGATCAGGTGCGCCGCCTTCAGCTCAGCGTCCCGGCGCCGCCGTAGCACCGTATGCGCCGGTCCGCAGGCGAGCGTTGGCGCAACAAGCCGCCGGGGTTCAGCGTCCCTCAGTGTAGGGACATGCCGTGGCTCCCGGCTGTGCGAAATCGCCGCTGCCTGTGTTGTGTCCGGTGGAGCGACGTTATAATATCTGCCACAACTCGACATGAAGCCACAGGTTCAGGATCCGCCGACGATAGCTCTTACCAGGACGGCCCAAGCGGTGCTGGAGCGTTTGCACATCTCCACCACCTTCGCCAAGTTCCTGATCGTCGGCGGCATCGGCTACCTGGTGAACCAGTTCACCCTCCTGCTGATCTACGATTCGCCACTGCTCGGCTTCCTGCCGGCTAAGCATACCCACTTCGACCTCGTACTGTTCACGCACCCCGATATCAGGCTGCTAATCGCCTCGGTCTGCGCGGTTGAGGCGGCCGTCGTCTCCAACTTCTACTGGCACGAAGGCTGGACGTTCCGTCACCGGCAGCGGGGGGCGCCAGCGCTGGCCCGCTTCCTGAGGTTCAACCTCACATCCATCGGTAGCCCCCTGGTCGCCGTGGCCACCGTCAACGTCCTGACGCCGGTCTTCGGTATAAGCCCCTACATAGCGAACACGATCGGCGTAGCTCTGGGCACGAGCTGGAACTGGGCCTGGAATAACCACGTAATCTGGCGGCGCTAGGTGCTCGATGGCTGTGGCGTCAACGACTGTTTCACACAGATAGCGGAAGCAACAGGCATTGGCGTGAGGGGGACGTTACTGGCCCCACGCCGCCACTGAGCGAGCGGGAAAGATGATATCGAAAGCCGCTATGCTCCTCGGCGATTCTTGGGCGAGGGGCGTCGGCCAGCTTAGATTCAGCAGGGGCATCCCGTTAGCCCTTACCCTTGCCTTTATCCTTCTTCTCTCGTATCGGGCCTGGCAGCCCCTCACCTCTGGCGGCTATTTCCAGATGCACGATGATGCCCCCGCCGCATTCCTATTTGAGATGGATAAGTGCTTCCAAGATGGGCAGATTCCCTGCCGCTGGGCTCAAGACCTGGCATCAGGCTCGGGCGCGCCGCTGTTCAACCTGCAAGCGCCACTCGCCTACTACGTGGGTGAGCTTATTCATCTTTCCGGGGTTTCCATCCTGGACTCGGTGAAGGTTACGTTTGTTCTCGGTTTCTTGCTTGCGGGTTATCTGATGTTTCTTCTGGCAAGGGAGTTCTGGGGGAACCTGGGGGGAATGGTCTCCGCCGCCTTTTATCTCTATGCTCCCTATCAGGCCCTCGATGTATATGTCGGGGGAAAGCTGGCGGAGCAGTGGGCCATCGCGTTCGTGCCCGGTGTCCTATGGGGCATCTACAAGGTCGTTAGGGAGGGAAAATTTCATCACGCCCTGCTCCTGAGCCTCTTTTTGTCGTTACTTCTGCTGTCTCACAACGTTATAGTCCTGATATTCGTGCCGGTTGGACTCATATGGGCCACCACTCTGCTGTCCCAAGGTGGAGCGAGGCAGCGAGTCCCCCTTCTCCTGCTATCAGGCTTGTGGGGCCTAGGCCTTGCCGCCTTCTTCATCTTGCCGGTCATCTTCGAGATGGGCCTTACGAAAGCCGAAGCAGTTACTACCGGCTACTTCGACTACCACCGGCACTTCGTGGACTTCAATCAGCTGTTCATCTCTCGCTTCTGGGGCTTTGGCTTATCAGAGCCGGGGCCGGATGACGGTCTGTCCTTTCAGATCGGTTGGCTGCACTGGGGTATGGCGGGCATAGCCGTTCTTGTGGCGCCTCTTCTCTGGCGAAAGAGCCGAGTCGCCTTCTGGGCCACTTTGGCGATTCTCGCGCTCTTCTGGCTATCAATATTCATGATGACCGAGCGTTCCGTGTTCATTTGGGAGGCTATCCCGCAGCTGAAATGGCTTCAGTTCCCTTGGCGCCTGCTGGCCCTTGCCATCTTCGCCTGCTCCTTCCTAGCCGGATCGCTATTTGCCCTACTGAAGAATCGCGGGGTCCTACCCGTTGCCTTATCACTGGCCCTAATTGCTGGAGTTATCCTGCTGAACCAGGAGTTCTTTAAAGCACTCACCTACGTCACAACGGATGAAGAGAAATTCGCTGCCGCGAATTTTCCACACCTATTTGACCGTTACCACTCTTACGTGCCAACGGCTTCCCAGGTGTATCCCGTGGCAGCTCCAGCCAAGGTGCAAGTCCTCAAGGGCACCGCCGTGGTCTCCGGGATCAGCCAAGGTTCCGACAGCTTGACCTTCGCGATGACGAGCCAGGGTGAGGCGACGGTCAGGGCAGCCGTGATTGACTACCCCAACTGGCGGGTAAGGGTTGACGACAGGACAGTGTCTCATGATCACGCCAACGAGCAGGGGCTCATAACATTTCGAGTGCCCCGCGGCAGTCATGAGATTTCCGTAAAACTGGAAAATACCCCGATCAGAACAGTTGCCAATTATCTTTCAATCGCGGCCTGGGCTGCATTTGTTTTCAGTTGGCTGCTGTGGATGACAGGGGGCCGTTGGCGAGGGCTGCTGCCGGGGCCGGGGCGGCGGCTCCTTGGCTGGCCAACTGTGAAGCGCCAGTGACACTGACGAAGATGCCATCGACCGGCTGGCGTCTTTACGGGCCGGCGCGGGCTTAACCAGGGACGAGGCGGCGGATCTCTGTTTCGTTGCTGTAGTAGACGACGCCGTCGGGGCTGATGGCGATGTCGAGTGAGCAGTCCTCGGCAACGATCTCATCAGCGACAACCTTGTCTTGCTTCGGAACAGCCAGCTCCAGACGGCGCATGAACTTGGTGACGAACTCGCATATCAGCAGGGAGTCGCCCAGCCGCGGATACCGGTTGCCGGAGATGAATTGGATGGCCGTCGGGGCCGTCGACGAATACACGTCCTCTGGATTCGTGCCAGGAGCGGCGTAATTGTAGATGCCCTGGATGGACTCGGGGCGCTCCTTTGGTCGCTCGCACGTCAAGTTGAGGCGGGTAGCGGGCCAACCGTAGTCCTGACCGGCCTTTATGATGTTTAGCTCGTCGCACCTCTCAGAATGGTTCTCGTTGCCATACATCAGCCCCGTCTGCGGCTGAAAGGTGAAGTCGAAAGTGTTGCGAAACCCGTAGGCGAAGATGCGGGGATCAGCGCCTTCCGTTCCCACGAAGGGGTTGTCAGGAGCAGCGGAGCCGTCCTCTTTTCGGACGCGCAGGATCTTGCCGGTGGGCGTGGTTAGATCCTCAGAGGTGAAGACCAGACGGTCACCGATGGTCACGTAAAGGTAGCCGTCGGGGCCGAAGTGGATGTTGCCCCCCACGTTGACGAAACCAAGATCCGACCGGCTCTCCTCCAGGTCACCAATGATAACGGTGGGATTGACGCCCCTGTTGTCCTGATCTGTGAAACGCATCACCACCGGCCGCGCCTCGGCTCCATGCGTCGGCTGCATGAAGTATATGTACACGTAGTGGTTTGCCTCGAACTCCGGGTCGATGGCCAGGCCCAAGAGACCCCATTCCGCCTGCACCTCCACATCTGGTACCGCCACATCGACATGCGCGAATGGGGCCGGCAAAAACTGGCCGCTGGGGGTGAGGATGCGGATGTCGCCTGTGGTGAACTCGTTGTAGAACAGGCGGCCGTCGGGGGCGAAGGCCAAGGATACAGGGAAATTGGCGCTGGTAACAAGTTCAGAGGCAAGGGGTGGCTCCATGCGAACCGTCTCGCGCACCTTTTTCTCTTCGCTCCCTCCGCCGCAGGCCAGCAGAAGGAGACACACCAGCGCTGACAGGATCAGCACGAGTAAGGTGGAGCGGCCCGTCAAATCTGCAGACTGGCTGTGATTCACCATCATCGGCAGAATATAGGCCCGTTCCCTCCAAGTCAACAGCGGACAGGCTGACTCCCGGAGTCAGGACAACCGCTGTTTACCGGGCCGAGGGTCAAGGGCCCGAGACGTCGTACCTCCCACGCACATTGTTGAGCCATACTTGCGCCACCTGCTTGAACATTCGGTAGGCGTCTCTGAACGGGCTCACCCTTCTGGTCGAGACGTGACGCCAGATAACAGGGATCTCCTTAATACGGAATCCGCGCTTCTTAGCTAGCACCAACAGCTCTACATCGAAAGCGCTGACCATGGGGCCCATCGCCCCCTGGGAGCCAATGCTGAACACCCTCATGTTCGAAAACAGCTCGTGGGCGACCTTCCCGCTGAAGCTCTTGAATCCGCATTGGCTGTCTGTTATCTCCGCCAGAAGAAGGATGCGCACCAGGGAAGCGAATATCCGGCCCAGGAGGTGTCGCACCAGCGGCTCGCCAAGGCGGGCTGCCCCTTTGCGCCAGCGCGAGCCGATAACGACATCGCTGCCAGCCTGGAGCTCCCTCAAGGCATCCTCCACAAACCGAATGGGCGTCGACTGGTCCATATCGGTGAAACTGATGTACGCCCCGCGCGCCGCGAACACGCCGGCGGTCACCGCGGCGGCTTTGCCGCCGTGCTGAGTGCGCAGTAACGAGACGAAGGGGTAGCGAGAGGAGACCTCCACCACCAGCGCCGCAGTATCGTCCTCGCTGCCATCGTCCACGACAATCAGCTCACTGGCATACTTCTGGCTCGATAGGTAGTCGACGACCTCCTGGAGCGCTCCGCGGCGAACGTTCTCCTCCTCGTTGTAGGCGGGGATCACGACAGAGAGGAGCGGCGCCTCCTGCTTCTGGGCTGAGGTCAACTCCCACCCGCCACCGGGTAGCGACTCATTTGACAAGATGATAGCCGCTCCCACTGGCGGCCTCAACCCGTGCCACCGTCATACCCACGCTTTAACCGGCAGGCGCCGGCAGGGGCCAGGGGTGGTGTTGTCCATTACCACCAGCGGATGTAACATTTTGGGCAATGCATCGCTCAAGGCTCCCCGGACTGGTCTTCCTCGCCCTGCTTGTGGGAATTGTTTGGCTCGTCGCGCCTGCCTGCGGGGGCGGTGGCGGCGTCAAGAAGATCGGCGGTGTCAGGTCAGAGTTGGTCGCTCTCGCCAGCGACACGGTGACGGGCATGGCCTTCGCCCCGGACGGGCGCCTCTTCATTACGGAACAGAACAGCGGCGATATTCGTGTCCTCACGGCTGAGGGCCAGCTCCTGGCCGAGCCGTTCGCTCACGTCGAGCCGGCCAGGCGGCTGGAATGGGGCGTCCTGGGCGTGGCCGTAGATCCCGACTTCGAGACGAACCACTACGTCTACATCTATTTCACCCGGCCCGCCCCGGGTGATTCGGCCAAGCCAATCCTGATGCGGTTCAAGGACGTCAATAACGTAGGAGTTGACCCCAAGGTCCTGATAGAGTTTCCCTATCTAGAGCCTGGGCTCAATCCTGTCGACGTCGGCGGCGGCCTCCACTTCGGGCCCGACGGCAATCTATACATCAGCATCGGCGACACCGACAAGCCAGACCTGGCCCAGGACCTTAGCAGCCCTTACGGCAAGATCCTTCGGGTCACCAGGGAGGGAGCGCCCGCCAGCGATAACCCCTTTGCTGATCGAGCGGGGGCTGACCGCAGGGTGTACGCCTACGGCTTTCGCAATGCGTTCGGGTTCGCGATCGATCCGAAAAGCGGCCGCATCTACGCCGCCGATAACGGCACCGGCAATTGCGACGAGCTAAACCTCGTAGAGGCCGGCGAGGACTACGGCTGGCCGCGATCTCTGACCGGTGGAGAGGTCCCCTGCCAGAACCCCGACGCCAAGGAACCGGTTTACCTGTATGCGAAGCCCGGAAAAGAGCCCCAAGCGATCTCCTCCAACGTCGCTCCCACCGGCGTGGAGTTCGTGTCCGCCCAGACGTATCCTGCCCTGGGCGACGGGCTGCTGGTATGCGAGTTCGTCACCAAGTACATGCGCCGCCTCCAGTTCGCCGAGTCGGCCCCGGACAAGGTCACCGACGACAGCGTGGTCGTTGAAGACTGCACGGTGGCGCTCGCCGCCAACCGCCGCGGCATCGTCTATTACTCCAACGGGGTCGAGATCCGCCGCCTGGCGCCGCAGTAGCCCCGCACCCAAGTCGCTGGCGAACGCTATGGGGGCCGCACCCGCCACGGCATTCCCGAACGGTCAGCGGATCGGGCTCACCGCGGTCGCCCCTGCGGTCTCCCTGGGAAGGTAGTAGACGCTGAACAGTGGCTGCCCACTGGAGCGGTTCTCCTGATGGGCGATCCCGCCGGGGTATAGCACCTGCACCTGGGGCAGCAGGTCAAAGTAGGGCTCCAGGAAGAGGTAGACGACATCCTTGCTGCGATCCGCCTCCAGGGTGAATTCGCCGTGCTCCCTGGACCTGTCCTCGCCGGGCCTGCCCGGCAGCAGGTATCTCTGCGTCTCGTATGGGTAGTAGAAGCGGCCGGAGTAGAGATAGACATAGGGTTGGCCGGGCAGGTCCGCCGTGTACTCCGAGGCTTTGGTGAGGTCCTCCACGAAGGACCACGAGGTGGATGGTGAGTTGGCCACGGTATCGAAGTAACGAACGAGGTTCACCCGAGCGATCAGCGCCAACACCAGAACGACCGCCCCCAGCAAGGCCCAGCGCCCCACCGGCTTCAGCTTCAAAGCGTACTCCCAGATCAAGGCCAGGGGCATGGCCGCGGCGAGGCTGATGAAAGGGACCAGACCGAAGGTCCGCCGGTACGATCCATCCACGGTAAATACCGCGAGCGCTGGAAGAAGCAGGATCATGATCCAGACCAGGACGTGGGTGGGCTGCCGCCACTTAACAGCCATGTAAGCTAAACCGGCGAGAGCGAGGACCGTGGTGAATCTATCGAGGATGGGAGTGAGGCCCAGCATATCGGCCGAATCCAACTTCGCCTCCCACGTCAGCGCTCGAAAGTAGTCCCATGCCCGAGAGGCGAGGAAGCCGACGCGGTCAAAGAAACCCCCTTGCTCTTCGTAGGTCGGGTGGTTGAAGATCAGGGCGGCTTTCCGTGCGCCATCATTCCTGTACAGGCTGCTGCTATCAAGGGCTTCCCGGATCAGCGGCAGCGCAGCTATGAAGGCGGCGATGCTGAACAGAGCCAGGCCGCGCAACAGCTCGCGCCTCGCCATAGGCTCTCCGCGAATGAGCGCCCAAACGAAGAAGAGCGCCATACCGCCCGCAAACAGTGGCCAGGCTGGGTACGTGTGAACGCCAAGGCCCATCAGAGCGCCCGCCAGCACGAACAGGGCCAGGCTGCGGGTGCGGAAAGCCCAGAACACGGCCGCCAGCGTCGCCACCTCCATGAGCGGCCAGGAGTTGACCGTGAACGCGATCCTGCTGAGCTGGATGTGCCAGAGAGACACAGCGAGGATGAAGGCCGCGATGAGAGCAGCGGTCTTCCCCGTCATCTCCCTGAACGCCACGTAGGCCACGGGGATGGTGGCGGCGCCCAATATCGCCACCGGCAGCCGGATGGCCAGAACGGTGTTACCTAGCAACCACACGAAGGGGGCCGTCAAGTACATCGGCCCGGAGTTGATCCCGTAGCCGGTCGGCACATAGGCGCCGATCCAGCCCTCGTCCAGGATGCGACGAGCGTTCAGGCCGACCAGCCCCTCATCCCCGGTAATGCCGGGGGGGATGTCCGCGAGCTGGTAGAGACGGAGGAAGGCCGCCAGAGCGGTAACTGCCAGGACAGCCCAGAGCCAGGGATTAGCGAGAAAGCGGCGGACAGCCGCCGCCTCGATGTGCGGCAACCGGAGCCTTGACGAAATCAGCCCCTGCCGCAACGAGCTATTGGAGTGGCGAACCTGGGACCACACCCACATCTCCCCACTAAGAATCTACGTAAGCACCATTCTATCACCGGCCCTCCCGACTACGGTGCCCTCATGAAAGCATTTACGCAATAAACACCAGGAGTCCATCCAACCTGGGGAAGACACTTAAAGGGCGACGACGTATAATATCGCAATACAATACCCGATGATGCCAGTGGCTCCGCGTGCTCCGGACGTTGGGGGGCTGTGAGGAACTCTACTCGCATCCCTTGGGACATGGCTGCCGTCGCCTCCCAATGGTGGGCCGCCTTCAGACAGGATGAGTCAGCGCGCCGCCGAGCGGCTGTGGCTCTCGTGCTGGGCTTCGTGGTGGTGCTGGCCTTAAGCCTGCGCCTCACTGGCGTCAACTGGGACGGTGACCACCACCTGAACCCGGACGAACGGTTCCTCTCCACCGTCAGCCCCACGATCCAGTTTCCCAGCGGTCCAGTCGAGTACTTCGACACCGCCGAATCACCCCTAAACCCGTACAACAAGGGCTTCCCAACCTACGTGTACGGGACGCTTCCCCTTTTCACCACGAAGGCCGTGGGCGAGTTCCTGGGCCTGGGCGGTTACAACGACGTGACGCGGGTAGGGCGAGTCCTCTCCGCCCTGGTAGACGTGGGAAGCGTTATCGTCCTCTTCCTGCTAGGCTCCTATCTGTTCAACCGCCGCGTCGGTCTCCTTGCCGCCTTCCTCCTCTCGGTCACCGTCCTCCATATCCAGTACTCTCACTACTTCGTTGTCGATAACTACCTCGCCTTCTTCAGCCTGGTGAGCATCTACTTCGCCGTCCGGGTAGCGAAGGAAGGGGGCTGGCGCAACTTCGCCCTCGCCGGCGCCATGTTCGGCCTGGCCCTGGCCAGCAAGGGCAGCGCCGCGCCCCTGGCCCTCATCATCACGATGGCAGCGGCCATCCGGGCCTGGCCCAGCGTCAGGGAACGTCTGGCGAATATGGAGCGGCCCGTCGCGCCAGCTACGGCCTCCTTCTGGCAAGAGCTCTGGTCCAGGGAGCTGAGGGAGACGCTACTGGGTCTGGCGCTGGCGGCCGGTCTGACCTTCGTCACCTTTCGCGTAGCCCAACCCTACGCCTTCGATGGCCCCTGGCCATGGAGCATCTCCCAGGTCTGGCTGAACGACATCGATAGGGTGCTTGACATCCAGTCCGGCAAGGGGGCATTCCCGCCGTCAGTGCGCTGGATCGGAAGCACCCCCTACCTGTATCCGCTGCAGAACATAGCCCTGTGGGGGCTGGGTCTCCCTCTGGCGTTGGCTGCAGGGGGCGGCTTCCTTTACGCCGCCTGGCGCCTGGTGCGCCACCGCGAGCCCATCCTCCTGCTCCTGCTCACATGGGTTGCGGTCATCTTCGTCTGGCAGGGGGGCCGGTTCACCTCATACATGCGGTACGTCCTGCACATCTACCCGGTGCTGGTGCTTCTGGCGGCATATGGTCTGGTACAACTGTGGCAGGCAGCAAGGATCGGCACCCTCC
Organism: Dehalococcoidia bacterium; assembly: GCA_030649945.1. Classification (GTDB taxonomy): domain Bacteria; phylum Chloroflexota; class Dehalococcoidia; order SM23-28-2; family RBG-16-64-32; genus JAUSFE01. The sequence goes on from JAUSFE010000054.1 coordinate 21,795, forward strand.
CGGAACGGATACAAAGGTTCTTGCCTGGGCCGGCTCGCCACTTGCCGCTGCTGGGGCGGGTGGCCGTAGCGGCCGTGGTTGTCCTGACACTTCTCTGGGCCCTGGCCTTCACCAACATTTACCGGCATCCCGTCACCCGAGTGGAAGCCTCAGGCTGGATCTTCGCCAACGTACCGCCCGGGAGCGCCATAGCCGTCGAGTCAGCCTGGGACGACGGCCTTCCGTTCCCCGTCGACGGCCACGACCCCGGCACAACGTACCAGTTCATCGACCTGCAGCTATACGACTTCGACACAGTGGAGAAGCGGGACGCGCTCGTCGCCAAGCTGGATGACGCTGACTACCTCACGATTTCCAGCGACCGGCTATACCGTTCGATCCCGCGCGCCCCCGCCGTCTATCCGATGACGAGTCTCTACTACGAGCTCCTCTTTTCAGGGCAGCTGGGCTTCGATCGTATCAAGACGTTCACCTCTTTCCCCAGGCTGTTCGGCATCTCCATCTCCGACGACGGCGCCGAAGAGTCCTTCACCGTCTATGACCACCCCAAAGCGCTCATCTTCAAGAAGAGCGCTACCTTCTCTCGCGAGAAGGTAGCCCAGCTGCTGGGCGCGGCACCGGTAGAGACGGCGATGCTACTGTTGCCCGCCGACGCCGGGAAGAACGGCCTGCTCCTGCGGCCGGATGACCTCCGGACGCAGCGCAGCGGCGGCACCTGGACCGACATCTTCGACTCGAGCAGCTTCCCCAACGAGCACTCGAAGTACGCCTGGCTCGTCTGGCTCCTGCCGATACAGCTCGCCGCCCTGGCGCTGGTGCCCGCGGCCGTTCGGCTCTTCCGCTGGCTTCCCGACCGCGGCTACCTGCTGACGAAGCCCCTGGGCCTTCTCGTCGTGTCGTATCTGGTGTTCACGGGCGTCAGCCTGGGGCTGGTGGAGTTCACGAGGGGCACTATCGAAGCAGCGATGCTTCTTGTCATCGCGCTGGGGCTCGTCTCGTACGTCGCGTGGCGGGAGCAGGTGCTCAGCTTCGTCCGCGAGCGCTGGCGCTCGATCCTGCTGGCGGAGGTCATCTTCATCGGCGCCTTCCTCGCTCTGTACCTGCTGCGCCTGGAGAACCCCGACCTCTGGCACCCGTTCCGGGGCGGCGAGAAACCGATGAACTTCGCCTATCTGAACGCGATAACCCGCAGCACGACCCTCCCTCCCTACGACCCCTGGTTCGCCGGCGGCTATCTGAACTACTACTACTTCGGTCACTTCATGACGGCCACTATGGTCAAGCTGACGGGCATCCTGCCGGAGATTTCCTACAACCTGGCCGTTCCCCTCTTCTTCGCTTTCACCGTGGGGGTCACCTACTCGCTGGGGTACAACATGGCGGGCGCCGTTCGCAGCCGGCTGGCAAGCCGTCGCACGTCCGCGCGCGCCGTCGTAGGCGCGGGGCTGCTGGCGGTCGTCATGGTCGCGGTGGCGGGTAACCTGGACGCGATCGACCAGATGGCCGACCGGCTATCGCTGATCAGCTCCTGGCACGTGGGCAGCGGCATCCCATTCATCAGCGGAGCGGTGGGCACGCTGGGCGGCCTCTGGGAGGTAATCTTCGGCGGCACCGGACTGCCCACCATCGATTACTGGCGCCCCAGCCGGATGATGGCCCCCACGATCAGCATCACGGAGTTCCCCTTCTTCAGCTTCCTGTTCGCGGACCTGCACGCCCACGTCATGGCGATCCCCTTCGCCATCACCTCGCTGGGCATCGGGCTGGCGCTGGTGCAGACCGGAGCCGCCGAGAGGCGACCGGGCAGATGGCTGCCATCTCCCAACCGGCTCCTGCTGGCGGCTCTCCTGGCCCTGGTGCTGGGAGCCCTGCGCTGGATCAACTCCTGGGACTACCCAACCTTCCTTCTCGTCGGAATCGCTGCTCTGCTCATCTGTGAGCGGGCCTCCGAGGGTCGCTTCAGCTGGCCCCTGGTCGTGCGGGGCGCCGTTGGCTCCGGGCTGATCGTGTTCCTCTCTGTCCTGCTGTTCTACCCCTTCCAGGCGGACTACGAGCAGTTCCAGGCGGGCCTGCACCCCACCGTGGAGACTACGGTCCTCCGCCAGTACTTCTCCCACTTCGGGCTGTTCATCGTGACCATCGCCGGCCTTCTGACGTTCCTCTGGACGCGGAGGCTCCGCCGGACGGAGTGGCGCGACGCCGCCCTCCAGTTCATCGCCGTCGCCTTCGGCCTCGTATTCCTCACCGTGCTCCTTCTCGCCCTCTCCAAGCCGCTGGCAGGGTTCATCCCGATCTCCGTGACCGGCCTCTCCGCCGACCAGTTCCTGGGAGACCTCGTGAGCGTCCGCCTTTCGTCCGGCTCCGCTCCCAGCTTCGGCCTGCCGCTGCTGCCCTTCGCCTATCCCGCCCTCGCCGCCGTCATCGTGCTAGCCTGGCACGAACTCAGGCGCGATCTGCCCGACTCGCCCCTCCGGCTGTTCATCCTGGCGATGCTGGCGATGGCGCTGGGGCTCAGCATCGGTGTCGACGTCGTCAACATAGACGGCGACATCCAGCGGATGAACACGGTCTTCAAGTTCTACGTGCACATCTGGCTCCTGCTGGCCCTGGTCTCCGCTTTCGGAGCCTGGTATCTCCTGGTGGCGGTCCGCCCACCGCCTGCGAGCGCGCAACCTGCGCCGTTACAGCTCTCCCTTCTGAGAGCGCGGCGGCTCTGGGCGGCGGCGCTAGTCCTCCTCCTGCTGGGCGCCCTCCTCTACCCCCTCCGGGCCACGCCGGCCCGCCTCGACGACCGCTTCCTGGAGCTGCCGCGCACGGTGAACGGCGCGGCCTTCATGGAGCAGGCGACATACCAGGACGCCAACGGCCCCGTCATCCTCGCGCAGGACCTGTACGCGATCCAGTGGCTGCGAGACAACGTCGAAGGGTCGCCGGCAATCATGGAGGCGAACACGCCGCTCTACAGCTGGGGCTCCCGCTTCTCCATCTATACCGGCCTGCCGACTGTAATCGGATGGGACTTCCACCAGGTGGTGCAGCGGGGCAAGTTCGCATCCCAGATAGCGGCGCGCCAGGCGGACGTCTCCCAGTTCTACAGCAACCCCAACCCCGCGGAGGCCCTGCGTATCCTCAAGAAATACCAGGTGTCATACGTCATCGTCGGTCAGTTGGAGCGGCTCTATTACCCGGCGGCTGGCCTGGCGAAGTTCGACGATAACCTGGGCGGCGCCCTGGAGCTCGTCTACGAGAACCCCGGCAACAAGATCTACAGGATCAAGACCCAGGTTCTGCAGCCCCTGGCGATCTCTCCCTGACCAGAGGCTGGGCTCGCCGCGCGGGCCGGCGGCCACGCCCGCCTACGGCGTCGTGACCAACGACTGTGCCGCGTGCCGCTCGTATATTGTGGCCTCGTCGTTCTCAAAGGCCACGCGCATGAACCGGCGGAACTTCTCCAGGCCCGCCGGATCGTACTTCTCCCGCTCTAGATAGCCGACGTACACGATCTCGACGTCGTACTTGTCCAGGATAGCGATCGCCTCCTGGATGTCCGTCGTGTTGTAGGCGGTGTCGATGTCCTCTCTCCTTGTTCCCTGAGGCGCGAAGGAGCCCCGCCACTGATTCTCGTGTCCCGCCCAGCCCAGGACCGTGGGCAGGCCGGTGTAAGCGGAGCGGCGCGAGAACTCCGTGAAACTATCGCCGGGAGCCTCCATCAACACCGGTGTCCCTTCGATGTTGCCCCTCAGCCACTGGATCGCCTCATACTCACCCGGGCGGAAGCTCTTCAGGAAGGCGAGCCCGTCCAGCGTCGACGGCGTGCTCAGCCCTTCGGTGCGAGCGAGCGTTCCGGTCACAGGATAGACGAGGCCGCCTAGAAGCAGCAGCACGGCGCTTCCGACGAATACACCGTACGGGATACGGGACAGGGGCCCCCGCGGCCGCCAGTCTCGCAGCAGGGAGTAGCCGGCGAACGCCGAGCCGAGCGCCAGGAGCAGCCAGGCCACGTACCAGCCCTTGAAAACCGTATTGAGCCTGGGAAGGTTGCCGACGAACACGTCCTTGATAAAGAACAGCTCCGACCCGACGAGTACGAGCAGCGCCAAGGCGGCGATGGCGAGGCCGAAGAGGATCGCGGTATCGCCCTCGTCCTCGGGCGCCGGCGAGACGTTCCTCACCACGGCCAGGACCAGCAACGCCAGCGTAGCGGTCAGCCAAGCCAGGGTCAGCCAGCCAGCGCCGCTACCAGCGGCTGCCGAGGAGCCGCCGGAACCGATGATCGGGTGGAGCAGGGCCCAGGCCAGCAGGGGGGCCAGCGCCACGCCCGCTGCCGCCGCCACCTGGCCGAGGCTGAACCGCCAGCCCTGCCGGTGCCTGCTGATCGCGTAGACGGCGAGGGCTGTGATCAGCAGCAGGAACAGACCCCACTGAATGAACAGGTGGAACGGCTTGGTAGCCGGCCCTCCCGTGGTCAGGATTCCCGACGCCGGGGTTTCATAGCTCCAGTAGAACGGCAGGTACACCAGGAGCGACCCTAGGCTGAGTAAGCCCCCGAACAGAGCCACCGAGACCAGTGCCCCTCGGCCGACGCGGCCCGGTTTCCTGAACTGGCGCAAGGCGAAGACGACTACTAGTAACACCAGGGCCACGGGAAGATTGACGGTATGGACGAAGCCGACTCCCCCTACCAGGATGAGCATAAGCAGAAAGCCCGCCGGCCGGCGCCATGCCGAGGCACCGTCGTCGTTGACGGCGAAGATGTTCCAGGCTATCGCCACGGTCAGCAGGAGGAAGGGGATGGCCATGAAATGCGGGTGGAGGTCTCCCAGAAGAAAACTGAAGAAGGGGAACTCGGTTATCACGTCCGGAGTTCCCGCCGGAAAGATCCGGGCGGAGCGGAACCACCACCAGTTCTCCGTCGGGTACCAGGCGCTGCTCTCCCTGGGGCCATCGAGCCCGCCGACATCGACCCATTTGTAGAGGGCGTGCCAATCCAGACCGTGCACGGCCGCCAGCTCCGCCACGCCGAGGTAGTTGCTGAAGATGAGCAGGGTCACCACGCCAAGCAACCCGGCCGCAACGGCGCCATACTTCAGCCAGCCGCGGACCGGGCGCGCGACTGCGTCCCAGCTGCCGGAGGCGGCCAGGTTATAGACGATGCCGAACGCCGCCACCGCGGCGAGCGCCATAACCAGCGCCAGCGCCAGGTTGTAGCCGATGATGGAGCCAACGCCGGTCAGCTCCGTCTGCATCGCCGCGATGAAGTAGCCGAAGTAGTAGTAGTTCATCTCGTTGCCGGACAGCCACGGATCGTTCGGTGGGATTGACGAGTCGCGGACGAGGCTGCTGAGCAGAGCGACATCCATCGGCTGCTCGGTATGGCCGATCACGTTGATAAACGACCGAACCCAGACCGCGCCGAAGAACGACACGGCAAACAGGATCTCCACAAGCAAGAGGAACCGCCAGTTTTCGCGAATGTAGGTCTGCAGCTCTTGGCGATATCGCCCTGCCATCCCCAGGCCCACGATGGCGAAGAGGAGCAGGAGGAAAATCACGGAACCGCGACTATTGGGGAGAAGGCCAAGCGTCGCGCTTAACCAGAGCGTGTAGCCCACGAGCACCAGGCCGACAAACTTGGCCAGGGTGTAGCCACGGTCCTTCAGACCGCCGAAGAAAGCGAAGGCCACCGGGAAGGTTATCGCCCCCAGCACTTCAAGGGAGAACCACCAGCCCAGAGCATCCCACACGGGCTCGCTCCTACCGCCCTACCGGCCGGCTACCGTCATCCAGCACGATTCGATTCTAAGGGAGACGCGCGCCCCCTGGAAAGGGAGAGCTCACGCCTGCAGCCGTGAACCGGTGAGGTGTCAGGGGCTACCCGGCCGCGTGGTTCGACTTCTGGGCCACGACCAAGAGGATGTCGCGAGAGCTGGCGTAGAACGAAATAGGTGGCACCGCTCGTGCCTTCCGGAGAAGGTTGACGAAAGGAGTGATAAACGGCGCGTACAGACACAGCCGTTGCAGGAACAGCCGCAGTGAGACGTATTTGCCTTCATGCTTCATGCTGATGATCCGGAACCCGGCCTCCTCTAGGAAGCGCCGCATAGTCGCGCGGGAGAAATAGACCAGATGCTCGTCCAGCTTGTAGCCCATCCAACGATGCCCGAAAATCTTGGCCGCCATGCTGCCGACGTCTGGGGTGGCGAGGGCCAGAATCCCGCCATCGACGAGAAGCCTCCTCGCCTTGGCCAGATCCGCCTTCGGATCCAGAGTGTGCTCGAGGTAATCCCACATGGTTACGACGTCGTAACGCTCTGAGGGCAGCTCCTCTTCCAAGAAGACGCCCGCTCGGACCCGGTCTCCGAGCCGCTCCTGGGCACGCTTTACTGCGTGCTCCGAGATGTCTATCCCGTGCACATCCCACGCCGCTTCAGCCGCGACCTCCAAGAACATCCCGTAAGCACACCCGACATCTAGCACAGCTGCCTTGCCCGGGTGTACCCCTTGAAGCGATTTCAATCGACGCCTGAACGTGCGATATATGTTCTCGCGATCGCCCTCGTAGTCGCTATACCCCAATTCGTTGGAGTTTGCGTTAGAGAAATACTCCTCGCCGTAGAGGGCAGTGAGCTCCGCCACCGCCGGCTGGGGATGAACGAACACCAGGTCGCAATCGAGGCAGCGCCACAGCCTGCCATTCAAGTATCTCGGCGGGAAGCGCTCACTCTCGCGCGACCCGCAGAGCATGCAGGTAGCTGTATCTTCCATCAATCCTCACACGTTGGGACTGGGCTACGGCCCATCGGGCCCTTATGTTAACCTTCGTCCCTTCAGGTTTGCAAGGTCGGCGCCTCAACTGCACCTACTGCCAATGCGTCCGGCAGCAACGATTTTACCAACTGTTAAGATTCGGGCCACGGTCGCCCCGCGAACGTGATGTCAACGGAGGGGCAGGCCACCGAGACCGCCGACTCCGCTCAGAGCCCTGACGGCTGAATGCGCCGGCCAACCAGGGGCCCTGCCTACCGCCGCAGCCAAACACCACTGCCACCCAAACAAGGAGCCGGTCGCTCAACGCGACCGGCCGCCTGCTATCGAGCCTGGGCGGGAGGGGGACTTCCGCTCCGAACTCTGTGCTCAAGGTAGCAAGCTCCCTCCCGCCGCGAGTTAACCGACGGTTAAAGGGCGGTCGAGCTTCGGTTAAAATCCACCTACCGGCGTTCCGGGCCTGTCTGGACGGAGTGGCAAACAGCAATGACGCAAGATTCATGAAGTCATGGCCGTACCCACACGCGTTGCTCCTCTGCTTGACAGATTCTGGGGAGCAAGTGATAATTGCGCCAAGTTTGGGGGTGTGGCGTGTGCTGATGGCATCTCGCCGCTCTTCTTTTTCCGGTGGACTGGAAGGCCAGGCGTCACGGGTGTGCGCTGCTTGGACGCGTTCCGCTACCGGTCAAGGCTACACCCCTGACAATGGGGCAGCTTAGGTACTGTCCCCAAAAGGGAGGGGTGCACTTGGCGCCAATGCGGCGTAGCAGTAGGAGGCCGCGGGAGTCGCTCAAGGACGGCCACACCATCAGCACGACTGGTGGGGTGACGTAGTGTTGCACGCCCGCCTCCTTAAGGGCTCCTCCCTGAGCCTCGTCGTCGCTGCCATCGCCGTCGTCCTGCTGCTCAGCTCCGACGCTTCGGCCGCCCCCACGGTGACCACCGACAAGGCCGACTACTTCTTCTTCGAGAAGGTCAGCATCACCGGTGGCGGCTTCACCCCAAGCTCCCCCTACGACATCCCCGTCCTCCGGCCCGACGGCAAGATCGTCAAGGGCGATGGCACGGGCACCTCCCCCGTTTGGGACACTGTCCAGGCCAACGGGACAGGCGACTTCACCTACCTCTACCAGCTCGGCGCCTTGGCGGGGCTGTACACCGTAAAGGTGTACGCCGCGCCCTGGTCGGGCAACTGGAGCGAGGCGCCGCTTGCGAGCGTGACATTCACGGACTCGCCACCCAAGATCTCCCTGGAGCAGTGCCGAAACGGTCCAGCCTCCACCCCCAACGACTGTCTCGACCTTGGCGGAGGCACCGGCTGGGTCACCGGAAACGTGGGCGACACCCAGGGACATCTCGTCGAGGGCTACTCGGTACCCTACCGGGCGATCATGAAGAACCTCCCCACGAGTACGTCAATCACCGTCACATTGGGTTACGACATCAAGCACAGCAGCGCGCATGCTCTCGACTTCCTCACGCATTATCAGCGCCTGGAGCCGCATACGCCTTTCGGGCACTCTGCCGAGACCGTGACGCCGACATCCGGGGTTTCGGGGATCGCCGGCACCACGACCACCATCGCTATCCCTGCTCCAAGCTCGACCTCTCTCTGTGCTTCACCAGTGTTTGGCCAGCCCACGACGAGTTTCAACTCCCTGCCAGCGGGCGAGCGACTTATGACGCTCTTCGGCGGCACTATCTCAGGTATGTCCTATGTATCCCAAGGGTGTCTGACCGACGCCACGGCAGAGACTCAAATTTCGGTAACCTTTACTACCGCCAGCGCGACAGCCGTACTCGCCTGGGGCGGGCACATCGCCAGGGCCCTCGATTGGGGCGCGGGCAACTCGGCCGGCGGCATCAGCGGCTCGCCCTATCACATGAGACTCATCGACTGGACCCTGGGCAGCGTCGGTAGCCAGGACCGCTCGCTCTCAGCGGGCACGGTGGAGCCGGCGGGGAACATCGTCATAAACAAGGTCGCTGTCGGCGGTGATGACACCTTCAGCTACACGGCCACCAACGGCTTCCCGTCCAGCTTCAACATCACGACCTCCGGCGGGACTGGAAGCCAGACCTTCAACAACGTGGCCGCCGGCGCCAAGACAGTAACCGAGTCCGGGCCGCCCGCGGGGTGGGTATTCACCAGCCTCATCTGCAGCGATCCCGATAGTGGGACAACGGTCAGCGGCCAGACCGCGAACATCGATCTCGACGCCGGCGAGACGGTCACCTGCACCTACACCAACACCGTCGCACCCACGCCCACGCCGACGGCCACCGCGACGGCCACCGCTACCGCTACCGCCACCGCTACGCCGACGGCGACAGCCACCGCTACCGCTACGCCCACGGCGACGGCCACCGCCACGGCCACGCCAGTACCGCCTACGCCTACGGCGACAGCTACCGCCACGCCCACGGCGACGGCCACCGCCACGGCCACGCCAGTACCGCCTACGCCCACGCCCACGGCCACCGCTACCGCTACGCCGACGGCGACAGCCACCGCTACCGCTACGCCGACGGCGACAGCCACCGCTACCGCTACGCCGACGGCGACGGCCACCGCTACGCCGACGGCGACGGCCACCGCTACCGCTACGCCGACGGCGACAGCCACCGCTACCGCCACACCGACGGCGACAGCCACCGCTACCGCTACGCCGACGGCGACAGCCACCGCTACCGCCACGCCGACGGCGACAGCCACCGCTACCGCCACGCCGACGGCGACAGCCACCGCTACCGCTACGCCGACGGCCACCGCCACGGCGACAGTCACCGCCGCCACGGCCACGGCGACAGCCACGCCCGGCGCGACCACCACAGCGACACCCACCGCCACACCGCCATCGGTGGGAGGGATCGCCGAGCTTCCGGGCATTGCCCTGAGGAGCTCCGACGCGATCCAGGAACAAAACGGGGGAGGGGGCTGGCTCTACCTCGCGGCGGCCGCGCTCGTTCTTGGATTGCCCGCGCTGGCCGCTGGAGCCAGGTACATCGGCAGACGCTGGCCGCGCTAGAGCATCTCCTGCTTAACGAATAGAGGGCGGCCCATGGCCCTCAGCGCGCGGCCACCGGCCTCTTGTTCTCGTCGCGGAATTATGCGCGTGAGGCCCGACCCGTCTACGTTGACGACAGATATCTCCGACATACCGTCGCGGTAGGACTCGAACGCGATGCGGGTACCATCGGGCGACCACGCCGGCGCCCGGTCGGGCGCGGGATCATCGGTGAGGCGGGTCTGGCCGGAGCCGTCAGCGTTGGCGATGTAGATCTCGTTGTTGAAGTCCCGGTTCGAGGAGAAGGCGATACGGCTGCCATCGGGAGACCAGGCCGGCCAGCTGTCGTCGCGGGACGTCTCCGTGATGCGAGTCAGGTAGGAGAGAGTGACATCCATCACGTATATCTCGGCATTGGCGTCACGCTGGGAGACAAAGGCGACCTCATCTCCCCCGGGCGACCAGCGGGGGGAGCCGTCCCGAAGGGGACGCAAAGTGAGGTTGACGGGCCGGGTACCGTCGGCGTTCACGACGTAGATGTCGGCATCGCCGTTCCTCTCGGATTCGTAGACGATGCGTGAACCATCGGGTGACCAGGAGGCGTTCAGATCGTCCCCCGGGCTGTCCGTGAGACGGGCCTCACCCGAACCGTCGGCCATCATCACGTATATCTCGAAGTTACCGTCGCGAAGGGACCCAAAGGCGATGCGCGTGCCATCGGGCGACCAGGCGAAGGGGATGTCGACGGCGGCGTGGTCGGTGAGGCGGGTGAGGGAGGAGCCATCGGCATCCATGAGGTACACATCGCCGTTACCGCCGCGGTCGGAGTAGAAGGCGATGCGGCGAGCGTCCGGTGACCAGACGGGAAACGCGTCCTCAGAGGGGCTATCGGTGAGGTTGGCGACGGCCGAACCGTCGGCCTCAGCTACGAAGATGTCGCCGTGGATATCGTTTGGAGCGTAGAAAGCGATGCGGCTGGCATCTGGGGACCAGACCGGGAAGCCCGCCCAGGGGAGCCTATCGGCGAGGGAGGTACGGCGGGAGCCGCCGACATCCAGGACGTATACGTCGCTGGAGCCGAAGCGGTCCGTATAAAAGGTCAGCTTGGCCGGGGGAGTATTGGCGCCGCCGCAGGCAGAGGCCACCACCGCGGCGAACAGGGTAATCGCTAGAAGGTCGCGCATCTGCCACCACAAGTGAAGGCTAGGGCTCGCGGCAGCGCACCGTCAAGTGCCGGGGCGGGACAGGCTGAGGCCGCGCCGGCACTTGGCTGCACTTGCGGGCCCGCTTGAGGGACAAGTAAACTACAACTCGCCGAAGGATCCCAATGCTGCTAGTTGCCCGGAAGAACCTCTTCAGCGAGCGGACTCGCCTCGCCATCTCCGTTGGTGGCGTTGCGTTTTCCGTCTTCTTGATCGGGATCCTGCTTTCCCTCTACCGCGGCTGGAACGAGAAGGTTGGCGAATACGTGGAGAGGGTGCCCGCCGACCTCTGGGTGGCGAGCGAGGGGGCCACCGATTTTATTCAGGCCGGGTCCAGCCTACCGGACGGCGTCGGCACGCTTCTCAACTTCGTGCCGGAGGTGGATAAGGTGAGCGCCCTGGACGTGAGGCCCGTGGAGGTATCCAAAGGGGGTACCAGCGAGACTCTGGACGTTCAACTGGTGGGATATGACCCGCGCGCCCACCTGGGCGGACCGCTGGAGATGGTGGAGGGGAAGAGCCCGCCCGGCCCGGGCGAGGTCATTGTGGATAAGGAGACGAGGGACCGTCACGGCGTCAATATCGGCGACAAGCTGGTACGGGGTGCCGAGTCGGTTACAGTTGTCGGGATATCCGCGGGGGGGGACTTCGTGTTCACCCAGGTGGCGTTCGTGACCCTGGAGACCGCTGCGGAATTCCTGAGGCTGGACCCGCCCGACCGGCGTACCTTCTTCCTGGTCACGCTCCACGACCCCAGCGAGAAGAAGGCGCTGGCGGAGCGGCTGGAGGCCGGTTCCTCCGGCGTTGTCCTGTTCACCGGGCAGGAATTCGCGAACGAGACGAGAGATCGCATACTGGGCAACATCCTGCCCATGGTGGTCGTTCTCCTGATTCTAGCCTTCGTAGTGGGCCTAGCGGTGGCGGGCCTCACCATCTACACGGCGACGGTGGAGAAGTCTCGGGAGTATGGCATCCTCAAGGCCGAAGGGTTCACCAACCGCTTCCTCTACGGAGTCGTGCTAGAGCAGTGCATCGTCACGAGCATAATTGGTTTCGTGCTCGGAACGCTGGCGACGGTGATCATCGCTCCCTTCGCTCAGGAGATGGTTCCCCAATTCGTGGTCTTCGTGCGCTGGCAGGACATCCTGGGCATCACGGGAATCACCCTTCTAATGGGCGTCATCGCCGCCTTCATCCCCGTGCGACGCCTCGCCCAGATAGACCCCGTCACCGTCTTCAAGGGCTAACGGCAGTGGCCGAGCGCGAGACCATCCTGAGCATGCAGGGGATCACCAAGGTGTTCGGCTCCGGCGAGAGGGCCGTGACCGCCCTGGACAACGTCAGCCTTGAGGCGAACGCCGGCGAAGTGGTGCTGGTGATGGGGCCCTCCGGCTCCGGCAAGACTACCCTCCTTGCCATCGCCGGCGCCCTTCTCCGGCCCACTCGCGGCATCGTGCGCGTCTGCGATATCGACACCACTAAGATGAGCGAGAGTGAACTGGCCTCCATCCGCCGGGAAAGGGTGGCGTTCATCTACCAGAGCTTCAACCTGCTGGAAGCGTTGACGGCCCTCGAAAACGTGGCGTTGGTGACGACCGGCAGGTTGATGGACGGCGCCACATCTCAGAGCCGCGCTAAGGAGCTGCTGGAGATGCTCGGCCTCAGCCGCCGCCTGAACTCACTGCCGAAGCATCTGAGCGACGGGGAGAAGCAGCGGGTGGCCATCGCCCGCGCGCTCGCCAAGGATCCCGCTCTGATGCTCGCCGACGAGCCCTCTGCCAACCTGGACGCCAAGCGCGGCCACGAAGTGATGGAGTTGCTCCGTCAGAAGGCGCTGGAGGCGAACAAGGCGGTCATCATCGTCTCACATGATCACCGCATTCGCGACGTCGCCGACCGCGTGGTATGGCTTGAGGACGGACGCCTGCGTCACGAGTTCTGACGCCGCAGAGCCCCGCCGAATCTCCTGTCACGAAAGGACCGCCCCCGGCCGGTGGCCCGCCGGCGCTGCCCCCGATAGCGCCTAGGGCGATCGCAGCCAGACGGGGTCGCGGTCGCTGCCTAAACTATCAGTGAGACGGCTGAGGCCGGAGCCGTCGGCATCGATGATGTATATCTCGGGGTTGCCGTCGCGGGTTGAGACGAAGACGATGCGAGAGCCATCGGGTGACCAGACAGGGTCCTCATCGATGGCTGGATCATCAGTCAGGCGCACGACGCCGGAGCCGTCGGCGTTCATGACCAGTAGCTCCAGGTTGCCGCCGCGGTTCGAGGAGAAGGCTATTCGCCCGCCGTCGGGGGACCAGACGGGGGCGAAGTCGGGGGCTGGGTCATTGGTGAGCCGGACGAGGCCTGAGCCGTCGGCGCCGATGGCGTAGATCTCGCGATCGCCGTCTCGTTCGGAGACGAAGGCGATGCGATCGCCTGCGGGAGACCAGACGGGAGCGGAGTCGGACGCGGGGCTATGAGTGAGGCGGACTGGATTGGACCCATCGGCGTTCATGACGTATATCTCGCGGTCGCCGTCACGGATGGAAGAGAAGGCTATACGGGCGCCGTCAGGGGACCACGCCGCGGCGGAATCGAGCGCAGGCTGGTCTGTAAGATGCGTGAGTCCGGAGCCGTCGGGGTTGATCACGTATATCTCACGATTGCGATCACGGTCGGATGAGAAGACGATGCGGCTCCCGTCCGGGGACCAGACGGGAAGGAAGTCGGGGGCGGGGTTATCGGTCAAGCGGGTGAGGCCGGAGCCATCGGCGTTCACCACGTACATCTCAATGTTCCCGTCAAGGCCCGATACGAAGGCGATGCGGGACCCGTCAGGCGACCAGTCGACGAACATCTCAGGCGCGGGGCGGTCGCGGAGGCGGGCCGGGCGGCCGCCATTGGCGTTCATCACCTTAATTTCCAGATCGTCATCGCTGCTTGAGGAGAAGACGATGCGATCCCCGTCCGGCGACCAGTCAGGAGCGAAGTAGAACCCCTTGTCATACGTGAGGCGAGTGGGATTTGCGCCGTCGGCGTCCATGACGAATATCTCGCGGTCGCGCTCGCGCTCAGAGAAGAATGCGAGGCGGACGCCGTCGGGAGACCAGGCTGGGTCACCGTCATCGGCACTGTCGTCTGTCATGCGGGTGAGACGGGAGCCATCCGCGTCCATTACGTAGACGTCGCTGTTCCCATCCCGCCCAGAGACGAAGGCGAGGCGGGCGCCGTCGGGGGACCAGGCGGGAGCGAAGTCGGGAGCGGCGTTATCGGTCCGACGGGCGAGGCCGGAGCCGTCAGCGTTCATCACGTAGATCTCGAAGTTGCCGTCACGGGCGGACTCGAAGACGATCCGAGAGCCATCGGGCGACCAGTCAGGCAGACCGTCTGCGGACGGGTGATCGGTGAGACGGGTGACGCGGGATCCATCCGCGTTCATGACATAGACTTCGCTGTTACCGTCGCGGCCAGAGACGAACGCGATGCGCGAACCGTCAGGGGACCAAGCGGCGAACCCGTCGAACTCGGGGCTATCCGTAAGGCGGGTCTGGAACGTGCCGTCTGAGTTCATAACGTAGATCTCGTCGTCGCCGTCGCGGCCGGACGTGTAGGCGATCTGTGAGCCGTCCGGCGACCAGGCCGGGTAGCTATTGCTGGGATCCGTCCTGTGAGAGAGATTTCTGAGGTCGGAGCCGTCGGGGTTCATCGCCATGACTTCGGTGTTGCCCCTGGTGGTAGAGACGAAGGCGATCGTGTCAACGGGTGGGGGGGTCAGCTCGAACACGGGAGCGATGGGGGTGACCGGACCCTTGGCCAGAGTAGCCGGACCGGCATCTCGGCAGGCGGAAGCGATCAGAGCCGCCAGCCCAACAGCTATGAGCGGCGTGAGCTTGCCGATGACAGCACCGGCATGTCGCCCGATCCCTGCCTCCAATCTCTCCATCCGGCGTTCAAGATTCTGGGCCCCGGCCAATCCGCTGTCAAGTGGAAGGGGAGCGCGAGCGTTCAGACCTCCAGTCTGATACCATCCATGAAGATATGTGGCCCATCGGAGGTGGCTCCATGAGACTATTGGTGTTCTCGGCGTTGGCGCTGGCGGCATTCCTCGTGATGCTGCCCTTGACCGCCGCTGCGCAGCCCGAGCCGATCTTCATCTTCCCCGAAAACGGAGCAGTATTCTCAGAGCCGCCCCCGATATTCCGCATGTGCTTCGATAAGCCCGTCAACATCAAGGACCTCGATAAGGGGGGGGACTTCGGCTTCAAAGTCATCACGCCGCAGCAGCACCTCCTGGGCCTGCGGATAGTCTTCCGGCCGGACGGTATGGGCGTGGACGTCTATCGCGGCATCCCCGATGAGCCCACCGAGGGCGAGTGGACATTCCAGTGGCGCGTGACCGACGCTGGGACGCTGGAGCCGAAAGAGGGCACGCTCCACTTCACGGTGCAGTCCGACGGGGGCAGCCCAGTGCCTGAGGAGCTACCCAAGACGTGTGACGAAGCGGCGACCCCGGTGGCGACGGAAACACCGAATATCTCCACCGACTCCAGCGAGGGAGACGGAACCGACACAACGATCCTGGCCCTTGTAATCGTCGCGGCTGCTGTTGGCATCGGCGCCGCTGGCTTCGTCCTCTATCGTCTCGTCCGCCGGCGCAAGCGGCCAGCTGGGCCCTAGACGCGCCGCCAGGATCGGGCCCACGCGCCTGCCGCCGCGGTCACTGCAAGCGCCGCCTGTTGCCGTTCTGTGGTACGCTATGGGCCAAAGATTATTCTGAGGTGTGGACAAGGTGAGCCGCCGACGGAACCCTGAAGAGCGCCCACAACCTGGCCACGAACAGCAGCTGCGCTGGGGTCAGACCCGGAAGAAGGCTACGGCCCTCGCCGCTGGGATCGTTGCCGTACTTATCCTTTCCGGGGGGGTCTATTCGGTAGTAGCCGGGCCTTTCTCGAGTGGAGGAACCAGCCCCAGCCCTCGTCCCAGCGGACCCCTCACGGCGGTCATCGTGGACCAGCTCAGCCTGACCGCTCCCAACCCGGACTTCGTGGAGACGGCAACGGATACGCTGAAGGACGCGGGATACGCCGTAGACTACTTCCCAGGCGAGGAGGTAACGGTGGACTTCTACCGCGGGCTTGCCGATCGGGAGTACGATCTCGTCCTACTGAGAGCGCACTCGGCCCGGCTGCAGCAGGAGTGGCAGGGCCAGACGCTCGACCAGGTCATCCTCTTCACGGCGGAACCCTACAGCGAGAAGAAGTACATTTACGAACAGCAACTAGGTCAGCTGGCGATCGCCCGTTACTTCGAGGACTCCGAACCTCTTTTCGGGATAGCGCCCGAGTTCATCAGGTCGAGCATGACTGGATCATTCGACCGCTCGACCGTCGTACTGATGGGCTGCGAAGGGCTGGGCTCTGAGGAGACGGCCCGATCATTCGTCGGAAAGGGCGCGAAGACGGTCATAAGCTGGAACGGGCTCGTATCCGCCGCGCATACGGATGCGGCCACAGAGGATCTAATCGATCTCTTAGTACGTCAAGATCTGCCCCCGGCGGAGGCCGTCGCCGAGACCATGGCGGACGTGGGGCCTGACCCCACTTACGGCAGCGAACTGCGTCTACTAGAGTAATCCGGCGTCAGGGAGGCCAGTGGTCGGTAGCTTGCCGCTCCACTCTCTCCCCAGTATCGCTTTCGAAGGTCACCGTGAGCGTGACCGCCAGTTGCTCACCCCGCGATAGCTCCCCAAGTTGCACTTCGAAGAACTCGCTGGCTGAGGCGGAGCCTACCCCCTTCGGGAACTGGATGACACCCCAGTTCGCGCCTCCGGGGGCCGTGGCGGCGACTGACATCGCCGCGGCCCGCCACCCGTCCTTCGCCTCCACGGTAGCGTTTCCCTTCAGGAGGCCGGTGTCCAGCATATCCGCGGCTATGACCATCTCCCCTTCGGGATAGCTCTGCTTGCCGCCTGTCGGCGAAGCGCCTCCTCCGTCCGGGGGCGCCGTCCCGTCCCCGCAACCAGCGGCGAAGAAGATGACCAATAGAACCAGCGCGGCGCCAGGGGGCGCCGTCCATCGTCGACGTCCACGCTCACTCATCAACAGCCCCTTCGCATCGCCTTTCACATCCGCTGTGCGCCATGGCCCTATTGTACGACGCGTGAGCCGCGGTGCTATCGCCCCCCATCAATCGAAGAAGAGGATATACGCCTCACCGGCGTCCGGTCGCGCGTTATCGGGCCCATCCGCCCACGCCGCCGCGACAAAGAGCTCATCTCGGCCGTCGCCATTGAAATCCGCCGCCATCAGCGAGGGTGTCCCAAACGTATCCGTCCCCAGGAGATCCTCCTCGTCCAATCCATCCGCGATCTCGGTCTGTCTCGACCCCAACGACTGGTCCGGCTGAGCCGAGCCGGGAAACAGGTACACCTTCCCCGAATTGCTCAAGCCGTTCGGCTCGCCGTCGCCGCTCGATGCCGCTACCAAAAGGTCGAGCAGGCCGTCGCCGTTCAGGTCGCCCAGCGCCGCCCCGCGTCCGAAGCTGTCGTCGGTGCTGGCGCCGTGAATCAGCGGCGCAGCTCCATCATCGCCGACCTTTAGGAGCAACGGAAGCCCGGGGCCACCAAGCACCAGGACGGCCTCACCCGTAGGGCCGCCCTGGCCGGCCCCGCCATCTGCGCCCGCCGCAGTCAGCAGAACGTCGGCCGCGTCGTCGCCGTCCACGTCGCCCACCGCGAGCGAGTGGCCGAGCTCGTCACCGGCGTTCGCCCCCAGTATTGTGGCCGGCCCTCTGTCCGCGCCTAGATCCACCACGGGCTCCAGCGGCGAGAAGACTACGTAGGCGCGGCCGGCCCCTTCCGCGCCAGCCGCCCCTGGCGCCAGGCTGGCTGACAGCACCAGGTCGGCAGCGCCGTCGCCGTTCACGTCTCCCGCTGCCACGTTCTCTCCTAGACGGCCCTCCACTTCAGCCCCGTAGACGAGTACGTCTGGCACCGCCGCCGCCAAGTCAACGGCGCCGCCAATGTCAGGCGATCCGTAGACCACGTAGACCTCCCCCGCGTTTTGTCGCTCGCCCTTGGGCCCGTCGCCCCAGAACGCGCCGACGATCAGGTCTGCCACCCCATCGCTACTCACGTCCGCGACCGACAGGGCAAAACCCGCCAGGTCTTCATCGTCGGCGCCGAGTATCGTCAAGCCCGCAACACCCTCCGCCAGGTCTATCTGCTCCTTCTCCTCACCCAGACCCTCAGAGCCGAACACGACGTACACTTCGCCGCTGTCGGGCCGCCCGTTGTCGGGCCCATCGGCCAACGGAGCGCCGAGGGCGATGTCGTCGATACCGTCACCATTCAGGTCGCCCGCGGCCAGGGCGCGCCCGAGCTGATCCGCCTTGCCGGCGCCAAGGATTGTCACGTCCTGCTGTCCCTGCCCGGTGTCCAGCGTGTCGTCCGGCGAGAAGGGCCCCAGGAAGACGTAGACCTCTCCGCCATCTCCTCGGGAATTGTCGAGACCGTCGGCCAGCGCCGCGGCCAGGACCGCGTCTGTGTCGCCATCGCCGTTGAAATCGCCGGCGACCAGCGATCCGGCGTTGTCACCGGCCTCCTCGCCGTAGAAGGTGACGCGACCGGCCAGGCGGAGGGCGCCTCCGCCATCACCGCCGGAACAGGCGGCGAAGGAGGCTACGACCACAATAAGAACAGCAAGCCGTCCCAACACGCTGTAGCCAGTCTATAGCCAGGCCTGGTAGGGGGGAACAGACAAGTGAACCGATCCTTCACAAACGTGCATCACGACTCCTACGGCTCCGGCGCCCACGAAGCAAACCCATCGCTGGCGCCGGAATTGCCGGGCAGGAGACCGAGCCCGCCCCCTTTGGCGGCCACCACCCAGAGGTCGGCGCCGCCCCTAATGTCCGAATTGAAGACGATGGCGATGCCGTCCGGCGACCAGGCTGGGTTCAGCTCGAGAAATTTGCTGTTTGTGAGGCGCACCGGGTGTGAGCCATCCGCGTTCATCCGGTAAATCTCAGCGTTGCCGTCGCGGCTGGACACGAAGGCGATTTGCGAGCCGTCGGGCGACCAGGCGGGGTCCCCATCGTCGTCGGGGGAGTCGGTGAGCTTCGTCTCCTCGGAGCCGTCCGGGTTCATCACGTAGACGTCGAACCCGCCCAAGCGGCCGGACTCAAAGGCGATCTTGCTGCCATCGGGTGACCAGGCGGGGGCGAAGTCGGCGGCCATATTGTTGGTGAGCCTGGTGAGCCCCGTTCCGTCAGCATTGATCGCGTAGATCTCAGCCTCCTCGCCCTTGCCAGAATCGAAGGCGATGCGGCTACCGTCCGGCGACCAAGTGGGGCGCTCATCGACGGCGGCGTTGAAGGTGAGGCGGGTCTGATTCGAACCGTCAGCGTTCATCACGTAGATCTCGGTGTTGCCGTCGCGGCCGGACTCGAAGGCGATGCGGCTGCCGTCCGGCGACCAGCCGGGGTCCGCGTCCCGGGCGGGGTTATCCGTAAGGCGAATCAAGCCCGAGCCATCGATGGCGTTCATGACGTAGATTTCAGCGTTGCCGTCACGGGCGGAGTGAAAAGCGATCTTGCCGGGGATGATCAGGCGGGTCGTGGGGGTGGATTCGACCGTGGGGGAAGCCACGACCGTTGATGTCGACATCGCTTCCGGCGTAGGGCTGGCGCTGGCGGCGGTTGGGTTGGGAGTAGCGCGCTCTCCTCCTCCGCTACACGCCGCGGCAAAGAGAAGGGTCCCGAGAATGATCGCAGCCGCTCTTGCCGCCACTCTGGAAATAGTCTACTTCAGCGCTCTGCCGAAGAGGAAGCGCCGGGCCCGGGCGGCGGTCCTCGCGCCGGTGCCGGCCATCAGGGGAGGATGTTGCCCGAAGGAGACACCCAGTAGAACGTCACGGATGGCCTGCTATCGATGAAGTGCTCCACGACGTATTCGGTTATGGGCAGGACCAGGTCAACGCCGACAGTCTCACTCAGGACCTGATGGATCCCATCCTTTCCCCACGTCGCCATGAACTCAAAGCCTTCATGCGTCCGACCGAACTCAGCCGCTGCCTCATTGAACGCCTCGGCGAAGTCGTCGGTCTGGACCACGCTGACCAGCGTCTCAGCCGCTTGCTGCGGGCCGTCAAAGAGAGCTTCCCGTATCGACTTCGGTCCCACTCCCTGCAGGGCGTCAACGATGGACCCCGTCCCCTCCACTGATACCTTATCTCCCAACGGCAGAGACCTCAGTATCGCGGTCGCGAGTATCCAGCGGACCGACTCTTCCGTGAAGTCCGCGTAGGCGATCGCCGGCGGCTTGTCGCTCGTGTTGGCCGCAAACCGGGCGGTCTCCCCCGGGACCAGCGGGGCGGCCAGCGGGTAGCCGGGCCCGCCGGGCCTCGGCGATATGCCAACGCCAAACGGCTTGAGGTTGGTGATACGGAACTCCGGGCTGACCGGATCACCCTTGGTGACACAAGCCTGAATCACGTCGTTGCCCTTGGAGCTGTCGGCGATGGCAGTTGACTCCCAGTCGTCGCACCACTCGCCAGGCTCGACGACTGCGTCGACGATCTCGGAGATGCTGGCGGCTTGCGTCTCCTTGAGGGCGGCGATCCAGGCGTCCCAGTCCCAGGCGAAGGAGTTCCACCAGGACAGGTGGTCGGTCTCTATGACCATCACCTTCCGCTTCCGGTCTACTTGCCCGCCCACAGGTACCCACTGTTTTGCCTTCTCATCGAAGTAGGCGAGGAAGGCCAGCTCCTCAGGTGTATCCCCCGGCAGCGATCCCGGATCGATAGCTACCTCCAGCGTAGCAGGCGCCTGTAGCTCCGGCCCGCCGAGGTCTATCCTGGCAGCGCGACCTATCGGCTTGGCGCCTTTCGGGACGCTGGGAACGCCGTCACCATCCGCCCGGGTGGATATGGTGACCGTGGCGTCATCAGAGAGAGCACCGGCGGGAATGCGCAGGACGGTCTCGTCGTTGAGGGAGACGGTCCCGCCGTCGGCAGCCGCGATAGCTTTCTCGATGGTGGTCCGCTGGGCCTCGCCGCAGGCCGTAGGGAGCGCGGCCAGGCTAAGGATAGCCAGCAGGAAGACCAGCCGGCTGAGGGACGGTCTTCGCCACGTGGCGCTCACAGCTTCATAATCGCTGACGACTTCTAAAAGGTTAACGGGGTAGGGACTCTCGAGGAGGTCGCGCCCTGCAGTTCAATTCCCATGTGCGAAGACAGCAGCGTCCAACCTACCCACTGTTCGGGAGACCGAAGTATCTGCCGCTCCAATGCGTGGTAGAGTTGCTGCGTGCTCTCGCGAATGGATGCTCGGCTCCGCGCCGGCGCCGGCAGGGGCTCTCCAAAGCTCAGCCTGAACCTGGGGCCCTCTTCCCTCGTCAGGGTCGCAGGAACGATGCTCCTCCCCGTCGCCGCGGCCAGATAGGAGATGCCGTAAGGGACCTGAATCGTCCAGCCGAAGAACTGGACATCGGTCGTCTTCGCGAACTTGTAAGGAGACATCTCCAGAAGGGTGCACACCAGCCCGCCGGCATTGAGGTCGTCGAGGCATCGCGCCAGCACCAGCGGTTCCCGCGCGTCGATGAACCGAACCCGCTGGCTGGAACTGGGCAGGAAATTCTCCCCGAGCCCGCGGCCCTGGCCGACCAGCGTTTCGTTGCCGACGACCATCGAGACGGGGGAGCCAAGGCTTCCCAGCACCCAGGGGATCACGGGGTATACGCCCATGCGGAAGCCCACGACGATCGCTCCCGGCCCTCGCTCCCTCTCGCGGGTGAGGACGTCCTCGTTCTCAATAACGAGTGCCCGCCGCCGGAAGTCGGGCCGCTCAAGGCCGGTCAAGAGCACAAGCAAGTCGGGGATATGGCGGTAGAGCAGGTTCTTGCGAAAGTCAGCGCGCGCTGCTTCGGTCAGGCCAAAGCGTTGACCGTCGGGATCAAGGACTGAGAACGTCTCGGACACGCCGTCCAGCATGTTGAGCGTCCTCAGGGGCCAGCGCAGCCAGGTCTCCAGCCAGGTCAGGGCCATCAACGTCTTGTGTACGGGCCCATACGGCAGCCGGCCTAACGTCCGGAACAGCCTCGCGTGGGATATGGCGAAGTTGACTCCAGCGATCTGATCTAGACTGGCTCGGGCTAGCATGATGTCGGTCCCAGTGCTTAAGCGGCATCACCCCTACCCGGACGATCCACCGGGAGGGCGATCTATTCTCGTCGCGGGGTATGCTAACCCTATCCCAGTCACGGATGAGCCGATGGGGAAAACGGGCTCGCGCCCCAAGCTACTCCGAAAGGAAATCCGCTACCACATCCCTGTGCAGATGGTACCCGGCCAGGCTTTTGGCTCTGAGGCCTGGCCGCGGAAAAGCAGCCGCAGGAAAAATCGTATCACCAAGTCACCCCCTTTCTGGTTCAAGTTCTTCTCTTGCCCTACTTGCGGTCGGTGTCGAGCCCCTCAGTGACCAGCGTGGGAGAAGCCGACGATAGGATGAAATCGACGATGTCGTTCACCGTCTGGAAGGATTCGATATCCACATCCGCACCAAAGTCCAGGCCAAACTTCTCCCCGATTGAGAGGGCAAGGTCCAAACCATCGAGAGAGTCCAACTCGACGGGTGAGGCCTCGGCCCCACTGAACAGCGGAGCGTCATCGGGGAAGTCTTCTAGGCCGTCATCAAGGGGTTTGATAGAGATGATTATCTCCTTGACGACGGATCCAACTTCTCGGCGCAGGTCCAACGTAGATTTCATAGGATGTTGACGTGAATTATAGAGGGAGACCAGATTCGGGTCAAGCTGTTCACGGGCCGTGACGTAGAAGAGGCAACCTTCTTCCATCCCGGCCGGCGGCCCCGCCAGCGCCGCACCCGCTCCATGCAGGACTCGCTCGTTGTGTGCCGGCTTGCGCGGGGCGAGCCCGTGCCCGAGCATGAGACAGCTATGCTACCATGGCGGCACAATGATCCGACTTTCGCTGTTGCTCACCGCAGCCGCTATCCTCGGATGTGGAGGAGGTGCAACCTCCAGCCAGGCACCGGTCCATCCCGTAGACACCGCTACCTCTGAACAATGGTCCGCCTGGGGCGCCGAGGCTCAGACGATCGCCACTCTCGTGGGGAGGATGTACACATCGCAGGCGGTGACACGCGACGCCCTGGAAGCGCAGATCGAGCGGACGGGGGCGCTGGTGGAGGAGATACAGGGCGCGGACCCATCCGAATCGCCCGTGCTGGACCTGGTCGAGAGGCTTGGCGAGATGGAGAACGCCCTCCAATTTGTGCTCGAGTTCTCGATGAACCAGGGCAGCACTGACCTGGGCGGGGTAAGGTTCCGCTCCCTCGAGGACGCGGTGAATCACCTAGGCGGGGCCGCGGACGCCCTTGTCCGGGCGGCGTCCGAAACGGGGACTAAGGAAGCGGCTCCGTAACGTTCTCCCGAACGACGTTCTCGCCGGCGTCCTCAAGCAACGATACGTCCACGCCGTTGGGTAGAGAGCCTGCGCCGTCCGCTGTTAACCCGAAGTAGTTACCGCTGATCACGTTGCCCTGCGTGGGCGGGTCGCGGATCACGATCCCCACCTGGTTGCCCGCTATGACGTTGACCTTCCCACCGCCCTCGCCACCGATTACGTTCTCTTGAGCGCCCGCCTGGATGTTGATCCCATATTCGTTGGGGACTGCAACCATCCCCGTAGTGTCAGTGCCGATGTAGTTCCCGGCCAGCACGTTGCCCCTGGTGGGTCCAAGGCCAATTCCTTCCGGGCCGTCAATGCTGACCCCGAAGAGGTCATTCCCGGAGATCACGTTCCCGGTCCCCGGCTCGCCGCCGCCGATGATATTGTCCTGCGCTCCCGGGGCGATCCAGATTCCCTCCGCGCGGTTGGGCATGGCAGTGCGGCCCGAGGCGTCAAGCCCTATGAGATTACCCTCCACTCGATTGCCTCGGCCGCGGATCTCGATGCCGACCCGGTTGCCGGAGATGACGTTCCCCTGGCCCTTGCCGGCGCCGCCGACGACGTTGTCCTGCGCTCCGGCGCTCAGGGCGAGCCCAGTGTCACAGTCACGAATCATCAGTCCGCGCACGGTGTTGCCGCCGGAGTCTATTCGTAGGCACTCAAACGGTCCGCCGCTGATGACCGGAGTCGCGCCCACACCGTCTACGGCGTCGAAGCCGCTGCTGAGGGATGGCAGCGCCGAGGCGAGCGTGATGGGTTCGCCGCCTTCCTGGGGGAAGGCGGAAGCATCGAAGGTGATGACGTCGGCGAGCGCGCCGCCGACGTCGCCTCTGACGTTGTCCGCTTCGCCGGCCGTCAGCGACCCCCGCTCCAGGGTCCCGGTGGCCAGGAGGATAGCCTCACGCAGGGTGAGGAGATCGTCGCGGGAGTCGTCGTCGCCGGCGCCATCTACGGTGATCGTTGCCCCTTCAGGCAGGGGTGAGAGCGCCGGTGTGACGACCTGGGTGGCAGTTCCCGTTGGTAGGACGGCCGGAGAGGCGGTCCCCGCGGGACCGGTGGCCCCGTCCGGGCCAGGGGTCCCTGCGCCGGAGCAGGCGGCGACGAGGAGCGTAAGAGCCAGCCCCGCGGGGGCCCAGCGCAAACCGTATCGCTCCAGCGCGAGCGCCAGCCCAGGCGCGAATGGCGCGTTAGCCACCGTCTTCACCCCCCAGGCAGCGCACCAGCTCAGCAAGGTCCGCCCGCATCATTCCGATGTAGGTAGGGACAGACTCGTCCTGGATGTCGCTGTAGAGGGTGCACATCTGTACCCCGGCCTCAGCGGCGATCTGCTCGAGGACGCTGTTGTCGAAGCCGACCTCGCCGAACACGCCGGGCGCTCCTTCTCCACCGATTACCTTCTTCAGCCGGTCGACATCCTCAGGGCCGGGGTCCTCGCCAGGCGTGGAGACGGCGAAGGCGGCGACCTCCAGGCCATAACGATTCGCGAAGTGGATGAATGAATCGTGGTAGGTGACGATCCTCCGGCTCTTCTCGGGGATGCCCATGACCTGCGCCTTGATCTCGTCATCCAGCCCAAACAGGCTGTCGCCGTACGCCGCCAGGTTGCCCCGATAGAACGCTTCGTTGACGCGATCAACGATCATAAACACATCCGCCATCAGGTCAACGTAGGAGCGCGCGATGACCGGGTCCAGCCACAGGTGAAGGTTGTCGCCTGCCTCGTCGGCCTTCAGGTTGACATTACCCTGCAACCCCGCCTGCGGCGAGGGCACATTCGGCCCGAACGGTATGACTTTGGCGGTCTCCTTGCGGTTCTGTTCGATGAGCTCCTGCACGGCCGTATCGAGGCCCAGACCATTCACGAAGAAGACATCGGCTTCTGGGATGCGACTGATATCCTCAGGCGTCAGCTCGTAGGTGTGCGGATCGGCGCCGGCGGGGAAGAGAGAGAAGACCTCAACGTTCTTTCCACCTATCTCGCGGGCGAAGTCGGCGAAGAGGGGAAGGGTGACGGCAACGCGGATTGGGAGATCGGCCCGGCTGGGGGAGAGTGCGAGGGGCGGCGGGGAGGGGAACGCCGGAGTCTCTCCCTGGGAAGGGACATCTTCGCTGCACGCGGCCAGGAGCAGAGCGAGAACGAGGCCGAAAAGCGTCGCGCGCACTGGGCGCCCGACGAACTTCACTCCGACCGCTCCCCAGGCCTGGCGGCGGGATCACTCCTCTCCGGCATCGGATTCAGTCGTCAGGCTCCGGCTCAATCACCGGTGAGATCGACGCCCGCCGCCTCTACGACGGCCGGCAACGGAGGCGCATTGAAGCAGTACGTGCTGCTCAGGTCGGGATGGACCTTCCACTCCTCCTCCTCCCGGACGAGCGCCAATCGAATGTCCGCCTGCGGCGCCTTCACCACTACCCAGTCCGGCCCCTTGGCCAACTCCAAAAGCGCCGGCACTCCACCCGCCAGCGCGAAGTAGGCTTCGATGGAGGTCTTGCCCCGGACCCTGAATTCATCCATCGCCCGGTCGAACGTCTGACGGGGACAGATCGCCTTGATCTCGCTGGACGTCAGCTCCCAGAGCGCGTTCTGTACGTGCTCTCCGCTTGAGGCGAGCTGCTGGAGGTACGCTCTGGCGGCCTCCGCCGCAGGCCCTGATGCAGGGGTTAACTCCGCATCCGCTGCGGTTGACTCTGGAGTGGTCTCTTTCCCCCCTCCACCACCGCAGGCGGCTATAACGATAGAGATTGCAGCGCCAGCCGCCAAAGCCAGAAGCGGGAACCAGCGGGTGCGGCCCACCGAATTCACGACCGTCAGCCGTTCAGAGCCCGTTCGCCCACCGCCCAATGCCATCCGCTCACTCCGGGAGGTTGATGAGGATGAGGTCTCGCTGCTCATAGGGCTTGTACCTCACGGCGTCGATTTTCGCCGTAGCCGGCACCAGGAGGACTATACGACCTGAAACAGTCTCACCCGCCGCCACGACACCGGCCGTCAGAGTGGTGCCCAGTCCCGCCGACGGCACGTAGATGGCCTCCGCCTCGTTGTCTATAGCCGTGAAGAAGGCCGGCGAGTAGTTGAACTCTCCTTCAGTGCCAACGTTCGCTATTTCAGCATCGAAGGCGACGAGCCGTTCGTCGGCCGCAAGGGGAAAAGTTGGGTCCGGGGGGTACGGGTCCTGCAAACCGGAGAGAAGCACGCTTGTGTGTTCCAGCACTACGGCCTCGCCCAGAATGCCTTCCGCCCTTGGCGCCGGCGGCAGGGGCGTCCCCTCGCCAGCGGAGGGTGATCCGTCTGTCCCGGTATCGGTTGCAGGGGATCCGCCGTCTCCGCTACAGCCAGCGATCAACGCCAGAAGGAGCAGGGTCAACGCAGCGGCTCGCACCGCCTGCCCGCTCCTTCCTTGAAATACGGCGCGCTCACGGCATCCCGACGAGCTTCTTCGACGGAACCTTACGTACACGAAACAACTCTGCGCATTCTTGATACCAGTAAGATACAGGAACGGCTCTTGGCAATCAATACGCCGTCGGATCAGCTCCCAGTCTTTGACTTGGCGCAGACTCAAAGCTAGAATCACTACGAACCGCCGATAAGAAAGGAGCGTTGAGTCCGTGACGGCAAGTGATGAAGGCGCGCGCCGTCCGCACAGAGCGCCTGGGACGGCCAGCGCGCTTTCTTTCGTTCCTCTTGTCGTTATGCTGGCAACCGCGGCCGTGGCATCGGGGGCCTGTGGAGGAGATGGGAAGCCTCCCACGCCTACGGCCCTCGCGGGGACGGCGACGCCCGCCGAAGATAGCCTTCCCGGTCGCAGCCTTGACCTGGCCAATGCGCCGCTCCTGATTGATATCGTCGGCACGGGCAAGGAAGACCTCGCAGACGGCCCTCCCACACTGGCTGGCGGCGACTTCAATGGGGACGGCGTCCAGGACGTGCTCATCGGAGCGCCACTGGCGGACGGGCCGGGAGACAGCCGTGAGAATGCCGGCGAAGCTTATGTAGTCTTCGGCGCCCCACAACCCGCCGCGAGCCTGGATCTGGACGCCGGCGAACAAGACGTCACTATCTTTGGGGGCGCCGCCGGCGACAGCCTTGGCTACGCCGTCCTCGCCGCCGACATCAACGATGACGGCGCCGACGATGTCATCGTCGGCGCGCCCGGTACGACCGGTGAGGAGGACCCCCGCACGAGCCAGGGCAGAACCTACATATTCTTCGGCTCGTCGACGCTGGCGGGAGACCTGGATGTCGCGGAGGGTGCCCAGAACGTCACCGTCACCGGCGCCGAAGGGTTCAGCCGTCTGGGGCACGCCCTCGCAAGCGGAGACGTCAACGGCGACGACAGGCCCGACCTGATCCTCGGCGCTCCCTTCGCCGGCCGCGAGCCGGGAACACCGCCGGGCAGTCCCCGTACGGAGGTGGGAGAGGCGTACGTAGTGTTGGGCTCGCCCTCGTTGTCGGGAGAGATACGAATCCCTGACGAGGACCATGACCTCACCCTCGCCGGAGAACAGCAGTATAGCCAGTTCGGTGAGGGAGTAGCAAGCGCTGACGTCAACGGCGACGGCTTCGACGACATCATCGTCGGCGCCTCCCAGACTGACGGTCCCGAAGGCAGCCGTGCAGCCGGCGGAGCGGCCTACGTCTTCTTCGGCTCCTCGAACCTCGGTGGACGGCGCAGCATAGCCGAGAAGCAGCAGGACATCACGATATGGGGTGCCAGCGCCGGCGACAGCCTGGGCTTTCCCCTGACCGCGGCCGACTTCAACGGCGATGGCACGGCCGACATCGCCCTGGCGGCGCGTCTGGCGGACGGCGCCAATGACGACCGAGATCAGAGCGGAGAAGTGTACGTCATATTCGGCCGCGACGACTTCGCGGATGCCCTGGACCTGGCTTCAGATCCTCCGGACATCACGGTCTTGGGCGCAGGCGTGGGGCAACTCCTGGCCACCTCAATGTCGGCCGGCGACGTCACCGGCGATGAGATAGACGATCTGATCCTGGGCGCCTCGCTCTCTGCGGGGCCCGACCGGCGCAACGGGGCCGGTCTCGTGTATCTTATTGAGGGCGGGCCTGAGCAGCCGGGGAAGCTCGACCTGGCTGCGGGCGACCAGTATCTTACAATAGCGGGCGCCGACGCGCAGGACCGCCTCGGAGGCGCGTCCGCGTTGGCGGACTTCACGGGCGACGGCAAGGATGAGATCATCCTTCTCGCCGCTCTGGCGGACGGCCCGGAGGATGCCCGGCCGGATGCGGGAGAGGTCTACGCGCTGGAGACCCCGCCGGGGCCAGGCGAGCCGTGAGGCCGGCGGAGCTGCAATACGCTCAAAGGACTACAGTCGCTATGATGAGGTTTACCTGCGCGGAGGTGCCATGAAGTATCGAGCGCTAATCGCCTGCTTGCCGCTCGTAGCCGGCGTCATCTTCATGGCGTGCAACGGCGACAGCGACAGCGACAGCGGTCGCCCTCTTGACGAGTACTTCCAACAGATCGAGCCGTTCTTCGTCAACACTGCTCAGCTCTCCACGGCATCGCAGCAGCAGCTGCCGGACAAGCTAACCGCGGCTCAAAGCACCGAGGAGAGAATTCTCGTATTCCAGGAGGCGCTCGACGGGATGGGCAGCGCCTTCAACACACTCTCAGCTCAGCTCCAACCTATCGAACCGCCGGAGAAGGCGAAGGCCGCCCAGACGGAAGTACAGACCACAACACAGGCTCTCCTTGATCTGTATCGGAACCTCTGGGATCGGGGACAAGCGATACAGACTGAAGATGATCTGGATAAGCTTCTCCCGGAGCTAGATGGTCCCGAGATAACCGCCGCCGAGAAGCGGCAGGCTGAGGCCTGCTCGAAGCTGCAGGCGGTCGCCGAAGAGAACGATCTCGACGTGGACCTCGCCTGCCCGGCGGACTAGCGGTCATCCCCGGAGCGGAGCTGGCGCGGCCCCAGGGTCGCATGAATCCAACATAGCCTCCGAAGCGTATACATCCGCAAGCGGCACCCGTCGGCGACTCGCCGCGCGGCGGTTCTTCGAGCGGCCTATGGGGAGGGAAACCTTGACCAGGTACATTCTTGTGACTGCTATCGGCCTGCTGGTGCTGGCCGCCGCGCTGGTCCAGAGCGATCCCGCTTCCGCCTCCTTTCACTGCATGCGCATCCATGCGGTTCTGGGCGGCTTCAACGGAGACAACACCATCCAGTACGTTGAGCTGCGCATGAACGCGGGCGGCCAGGGAAAAGTGGGCGGCTTTCCGATAAAGTTCTACCCGGCCTCAGGAGATGCCGATCTAATAGCGCCCGGCAACCAGCCCGCCGCTACCTTCACCTTCCCGCAGGTGGACCTCGACATATTCGGGAAGGATGTGCCTAACGAGTCGACGGGCGATTCGATCCTCATCGCCACGGCGGCGTACAACCTCGCGAACACTGGGCCCGGTTCCGGCGGCAGCGGCGGCGAGGCGGACTTCGTCTTCACCAACGCTGGCACCGGAGGCAATACCTCCGCGGCGACGGGTTTCGATCCGGAGCACCCCATCCAGTCCCCCAGCGGCAAGATCACCTTCGCCGAGGGCAACGAGAACTGCACCGCTCCACTGGACTCAGTCGTGGATTCGGTGGCTTACGGCGGCATGAGCTACACAGGCCCCGTAGACTTCGGCACGGCGGCGCTGGCCCTACCCAGCCCAAGCGACAACCGAGCGCTCCGCCTCGGCAACCTCAACCTTCAGCCATCGAACAACTCGGCGGAATACTCGCTGCAGGCAACCAGCGGCGCGCCCAAGACCGTCGCGATGGGCAACCTGGGCACAGATCTCGACACGCCTCGAAACAACCTGCGGGAGGTCGCAACCCTGGAGCCGGACGCGGACGGCGACGGGGTGCCCGACGGCAGCGACCAGTGCCCCAGCACTGCGCCGGGCGCCGCCGTCGACACGAACGGCTGCTCGCAGCCGCAGGTGGATGGGGATCTTGACGGCGCCTGCAACCCGAGCGCCAGCAGCCCCCTCTGGTGCACCGGGACCGACACCTGTCCCAGCGCGCCCAACGCCTTTCAGGCAAACGAGGACGGCGATTCGCTGGCGGACGCCTGCGATCCGGACGCGGACAACGACGGGACGGCCAACACCTCGGACCCGGATGACGACAACGACGGCGTGTACGACACGGCCGAGGGGCAGTGCCGCGACGACCAGGACAACGACAGCAACGGCACCGCCAACGACGGCTGCCCGCAGATAGGAGCCGCCGAGGCGGGTGCCAACTGCCAGAACAACACGGACAATGATGCAGACGGCTACGTCAACGACGGCTGCCCAGGCGCCACCGAGACCAATGCCTGCGGCAGCAACCCGTTCAACCCCGGCAACCGCCCGGAGCGCCTCGACGGCGCCTTCGCAGCATCCGACGAAGACGGCGACACGGTTCTGAACGAAGCCTTGCCGTCTGGCAGCTCCGGCTTCGACTGCGACGGGGACGGCTGGGTCGGCAACGACGAGATGCCGATCTTCGCCGCCGCCAACACGGCCAAAGACCAGGACCCCTGCGGCAACAACGGCTGGCCTTTTGATCTGGATCCCAGCAACAGCGCCGCGATCGGTGACATCAACAGCTTCATCTTCCCGCTGGGGACTAACGACGGGCACGGCACGTTCGCCTACTACGCCCACACGGTGCCGGACGCCGGCCGCGTCAACGAGGAGCGCTGGGATCTGGAACCGAACGGCATTATCGGCATCGGCGACATCAACGCCCTGAACCCGGCAGTAACGGCGCCCACCGCGCGGCCGCCGATGTTCGGCGGACAGCCCGCGTTCTTCGCCGGCGCCTGCCCCTGGCCGCCGTAGGGCCTTGACGCCCGCACCAACCGCACCGCAGCCCTAGCGGCGGGCAAATCGCGCCGTCTTCCGGTCAGGGTTGTGCGCGGTTATACTGACGCCCAGAATGCCACCCCTGCGGGCACTGCTCATCCTGCTCGCCGCCGCCTCACTTCCGGCCGCAGCCTGCAGCTCAAACGGTGGTGAGGGGACGCCCACGGCCTCGCCCTCCAGCGAGCCTACGGTGCCCGTCAGCGCAAGCCCCATCACCGGAGACGAGTTCCTCGCGGGGCGGGCCACGTTCTACGGGGCGCAGCCGGGAGACACGGCTGCCGGAATAGTGGCCGGTGACTTCAACGGGGACGGCGCCCTCGATATCGTCCTCGGCGCCTCCCAGGCCGACGGCCCCGACGACTCACGAACCGATGGTGGCGAGGCGTACGTTTTCCTCGGGCCCTTCGCCCCGGGCGACGAGCGCGACGCCGGACAGGGCCAGCAGGCCCTGACGGTGTACGGCGCGAACAGCGGCGACCAGCTCGCCAGGGATATGGCCGCCGGCGACGTCAACGGCGACGGTATCGACGATATCATCGTCGGCGCCCCCTTCGGCGACGGACCCGCGGACGACAGGGCCGACGCCGGCGAGGCGCACGTGCTTTTCGGATCAGCGGCGCTGGGCCAAGGTCCGGGCTCCCTCGACCTGGCACAACAGCGCGCCGATGTGGCGATTTACGGCGCGGACGCGCAGGACCTGGCCGGCTTCACTCTCCTCGCGGCCGACGTCAACGGCGATCAGATCGATGAAATAATCATGGGAGCCCTCTGGGCGGACGGGCCTGGAGACTCCCGCTCCCTGGCCGGCGAAGCGTACGTCTTTTTCGGCTCCCATGGGCTGCAGGGCGCGATAGACCTGAGGCAGACGAAGCCGGACGTCACGGTGTACGGCGCGGAGGCCGATGACCGGCTGAGCGAGGAGCTGGCCGCGGGCGATATCAACGACGACGGGATTGATGACCTGATCCTGTCCGCCCCGTTCGCTTCGGGTCCTGGCAACGATCGCAGCGCTTTAGGGGAGACGTACGTGATAATCGGGCCGCCCCCGACCCTCGTCGACATAGCCCGGGACGTCCCGTACCTCACGGTGTACGGGGTGGACCAGGGTGACCAGCTCGGGCACTCCCTGGGGAGCGGTGATGTGGACGGCGACGGCGCCGACGACCTCCTGCTGGCGGCGGTGAGCTCCGAAGGGCTTGATAATGCCGCGGGGTTGGCCGGGGAGGCGGCTCTTGTACTTGGGGGCGGCGGGCCGGGGAGGGTCGCGGACGTGGCCGCAGGAGACGCCACAACGTTGATCTATTCGGGCACCGCCGGCGACCGGCTGGGCCGTAGCGCCACCATGGGCGATTTGAACGGAGACGGCAGGGCGGATTTGCTGCTCGGCGTCCCGGGCGGCGACGGCGCCGGCGAGCGTAGAACGAACGTGGGGGAGATATGGATCATCCTCGGCTCCCCTTCACTGGACGATGTCTACCGGCTGGGCCTGGGCGAAGCCGACGCCGTCATCGAAGGCCTCGACGTGGACGACACCCTGGCCAGCGAGGCGTTCGGCCGACCTGTCCTCCGGGTGGTGGATGTGAACGGCGATGGGTTGGGAGATATCCTGGCGGGCGCTCCCCGCGGCGACGGAGCTGCGAATGAGCGCACGGATGCCGGAGAAGCGTATATCCTCTTCGTTGGGGAGCCCCGCTAGGACGGAATTAGGGCACGGCGGCGGGAGACGCCGTCGCTACGGAGGCGAGCCGACGCCGGCGGCGTCGGCTTCCATGGGAAGGATGGCGCTGAAGGTGCTGCCGCGGCCCACTTTGCTCTCCACCCTGATCTCTCCCCTGTGCGCCCTGGCCACCCATTGGGCTATCGCCAAACCCAGGCCTGAGCCGCCCATCTTACCGCGGTCGTTGCCTCGATAGAACCTTTCGAACACTCGGGGCAGCTGGTCGGGCGGGATGCCCGGCCCAGTGTCCTCCACC
This sequence comes from Dehalococcoidia bacterium, assembly GCA_030649945.1. Lineage (GTDB taxonomy): Bacteria > Chloroflexota > Dehalococcoidia > SM23-28-2 > RBG-16-64-32 > JAUSFE01. The sequence goes on from JAUSFE010000054.1 coordinate 55,066, forward strand.
ACGATCCTGGCCTGGCCGTCGTTCTTGGAGAGGGAGAGGGTGACATGGCCGCCGGGAGGCGAATACTTCACGGCGTTCTCCGTGATGTTCAGCACCATCTGCTTGAGGAGATCGCGATCGCCTACGACACTGACCTGATCCTCGCTGCCGAGGTGGACATTCACGTCCGCCCTCAGATCCTTCGTCTGCCGGTAGACTTCCAGACAAAGCACGTCCAACTCCACCGGGCGCTGCTCAGGCTCGCGGCCAGCGTCCGCCGAGGCCAGGTATAGGAGGTTGTTGGTGAGGCGTATGAGGCGGGCCGTCTCCATGGACATGCTCTCCATCTGGGCCCGGGTCTCAGGGTCAACGCTTTCGCCCATGAGCAGCACGTCGATGTTGCCGCGGAGGGCGGTAAGAGGAGTACGCAGCTCGTGAGAGACATCCAGGACGAAGTCCCTCTGCTCCCGAAAGGCCTTGTCCAGCCGCTCCAGCATGGCGTCGAACGTGTCGGCCAGCTTCTGTACCTCTCGGGGCTGCCCTTGGGCATCGATGCGCTGGCTAAGGTCGGACGCCTCGATCTCAGCCGCGACCTCGGCGACCCTCTGCAGCGGCTTGAGAGCCCCGCGGGAGAGCCAGTAGGCAACGGCCAAAGCTATGATGCTACCCCCAGCCGCCTCGCCTATGAGGACCCACTGCAACGTGTCCAGCAGGCGGCTGGACTCCTCCGTGGCCTCGCCCACCTGGACGATCCCCAGTACCACATCGCCGATAGCCAGGCGGGTGGTGCGCACCCGGAACTCCTGACCCCCCGGCAGCTTCACAGAGCGGCTGATAACCTCTCCGTTCGAAACGCGTGCCATCTCCTCAGGGCTCAGAGCCATCTCCTCCGCCGCCAACCCTGGCGTGGATGCCACGACGCCGCCCCTAACGTCTCTGATGACGGTGATGAAGGGAGAGTCTTCGCCACCGGTAAGAGAGTTCTCTTGTACCAGCTGCTCTAACCGCTGTTGATCATCCAGGTTACCGGCCAGCGTGATCTGAGCCAGCACCCGCTCGATATCACGGGACAGCCCCTGATCCAGTTCGCTGTCCACTATGCGCTGAAAGGACAGCAGCGCGGTGACCGAGATGGCCGCCATGACCAGAAGGAAGGCGACAACTATCCAGATGGCCAGCCGCCACCGGAGGCTCAGAGACATGGCTAGGCCTTCAGGATGTAACCGACGCCGCGGACAGAGCGGACGAGGTCTCGCTCGCCGCCGGCGTTGAGCTTCTTCCGCAGGTAGCTTATGTAGACTTTCACCGCGTCCGACTCTATCTCGAAGTCGTATCCCCAGACCTTCTCGAAGATCATCTCCTTGCTGACGACCTCGCCCGCGTGGCGTGCCAGGAATTCGAGCAGGTCATACTCGCGGGCGGTCAGCTCGATCTCACGATCGCCGCGCCGCACTTCGCGGCTGGCCGGCGCGACGACGAGGTCACCTACCCTTAAGACGTCCGCGCCGGCGGGGGCCCGCCGGCGCAAGGCGGCTCGCACCCGCGCCAGCAGCTCTTCGAAGGCGAATGGCTTGGTGATGTAGTCGTCGGCGCCGGCCTCCAGGCCGGCAACCTTGTCGGTCACGGCGTCGCGAGCCGTAAGCATGACGATCGGCACAGCGTCCGCCGCCCGCAAGCGGCGACAGACCTCGACGCCGTCCATCCCCGGCAGCATCAGGTCCAGGATCACCAGGTCCGGCAACTGATCCTGCGCCAGCTCCAGCGCCTCTTCGCCGCTGTGAGCTACCCTAACGGAGTAGCCCTTATAGCTCAGGCCGCGCCGGATGAAATCCGCGATGCCCGGCTCATCCTCCACAACCAGAACGGTCGGCATTCAGAACTCCCCGATCTCCCATACCAAAGATAGGCTCGCACATGAATTCTACCATCCCACTTCCAGCGCGTCTAAAGGAGACCAGTCGCGCCAGGCAACCCTGAACCGGTCGCAGACATGCTGAGCGATTAGTATGGCTATACCCTCCCCTGGGACTCCGCAGGAGCGAGATGCCCGAGCCTTCTGGCCCGGGCATCTTGTCGATTGTGTGATCAGCGCTGCGGGGCACCCCAGCACACCCGTCGGTCAGGGGGCGAAGGGACACGCCCTGAAGAAGGCCGGCTGTCCTCCGAACATTGGAGGCCGTGCCGTGCTTCCGGTAACAGCAGGGTTGAGGCTATTGAGATCGGAGATGTTGATCACAGAGTCCGGAGCGAGGTTCCAGCGGGCCAGCCCGGGATCGTACGGATCAGGTACCGTGTGGCCGAACTTGTTGAACGATCCGTCCGGCCGTATCGGGATGATGAAGCTATTGAGATCGCCGATATCAAGAGCGTTGTTCGCGTCAAGGTCGGCGGGCCAGCCGTCGTTGCCACAGGGGTCCAGAGGGCCGGTTCCCAGAGAGGCTTCCACGGCCCCGGCAAACCCATCGCCGTCGAGGTCCGAGGCAGGGTAGGGCCCAGCCACGGTGCTGCAGTCAACTTCGGAGTAGACAAAGCCGCCGCCTTCAGGAATGGCGATCGGGAGGTCCGTTGCGACGCAGCGCTCCGCCCCTGGCAGAACGATCTCGAACTCCTCGATCGTGCCCACGTTCGGTGTGGAGACATCCCTCACTTCCAGCCTCCACGCTTGAGTCGCCGTGGGGGGCAGATAGGGAGCGCAGGCGCTTCCGGGCACGGACGAGAGGTCCTCATAGCCAACGAGGTCGTCTGCCTTATCCGACTGGCTTGGGTTCCAGACGTCTACTGTACACGCGGGGCTGGAGGGGCCTCCCACCAAGAGGTTTATCTCCAAGTCTCCCCGGTTCGGATGCAGGATGCGAAGATAGGCGTAAGGGAAGTCGGTCACGGGGCCCGTGTCAGAGATGCCGCGGGCGGAGAAGACGCTATCGATGGTGGCGACATGGGCTCCCTTGAACAGAATCGTGTCGACCAATCGGATGGCGGCGGCCGCCTCGGCAAAGGTGGACACGGGGTCCAGATAGAAGTGGCTATCTAGCACGAGGGTGAGTGCCAGATCACGAGCGGCCTGATCGTTCCCTAACGCCTCCACCAGATCCCACAGGGCGCCGCCCCAGATGAGGCCGGCGCAATGAGGCTCCGCCGGCTGTCCCGGCGGCGGGAAGGGCCGGCAGGCGTCAAAGTCCTCGGGATAATGCTTGGTGTTGTCCAGGGTTCGCAGTCCGGGCGAGCCGCCGCACTTGTTGTTTGCGATGTTGAACCACTCGGCCAGGCAGGGATCGCCGGAGACCGCCGCGGCCAGGAAATCGCCGAACCCCTCTCCCATCGCCCAGGCTTGTTCGGCCGCGGAGGCGCTGCCGAAGCCCCAGCCCGGCACCTGGCTGTCCTGAATAGCATGGGCGTACTCGTGGACGATGACATCGGCGTCCTCGGCGGCGTCGGTGTGCTGAGGACAGCCGCTGGCACCGGAGTCTCCGAAGTGGATCCCGCGGTCGACTGAATCGTAGAACGCGTTGCAATCGTTGAAGTAGTGAGCATGGGCAGGGATGGCGTGATCCAGGATGCCGCTCGCGCCGCTGAAGCCCAGCGACTGTATCTTCCGCTGCACCGCGTCCACGTGGCGGTAGACCATGACCTCCTCAAAGCGATCATTACTGCAAGGATAGACATAGCTGCGGCTGGCCTCTTCAGCCTGCCCCGCCGTCTTGTAGGCGCCCGTGATCCCCGGCGCCGTCAGGTCCACGAACTCACCCTTGAGCTTGTTCTGTCCCGACTGGATGCCCAGAAGAGTCCTGGTCTGGTACTGCCCGGCCAGCAGCAGCTCGTTGGCCGAGCTGTCGCAGTCCGGAGGGGGAGGGATGCTGCCACCTGAGCTTTTCGCCGGATTGGGGTCGAAGACCCGCCCGCTATCGAAGCGGAGGAGGTTCTCCTTGAGGAGCACCTCGCCGTTGTCCGCCCGCAGCACCACTAACCAGGAGGCCACAGGATCGACGGTTGGCACGATCAGCTGCCAGGCGCGGACGTACTGGGCTCCCGAATCGAAGTACACGGGCTCTACGGCGACGTCGCCCCGAAGGTCGCCTCCTTCCGGTATGACGACAGCTTTGGCAGCGGCTATCGCCGCGTCCGCGTCGAGGCGGACGGCGTCAAGCGTGGCCGACGGCCCCGACCGATAGCGGCTGAGGACGAAGGGCGCGTGGCCCTTGGGCAGACTGACCGTAACGTCCCCGCCAAAGACGGGGATGCCGTTGATCGTCTGCTGAAAACGGACGTGCTGGCCGCTCAGGCTCTGCCGGACGCTGACTTCCCGCAGGTCGTGTAAGTCGGCTGACAAGCCGAAGCGCTGGGCGTTTCGAATCAGGTGCTGCCTGGCTGCGGAGACGGGGTCATCCGGCTGGAAGGCGACCGTTTGCGTCTTGCCCAGCATCAACACCAGCGGCAGGACCACCAGGGCGAGGAGGGACAGGAGGACCTGCCTTGACCGAGGGTTCATGCTGCGATTCTACCACCCGCACGGAGGGTGAATCACCTGTCTCCGGGACGACCTGTAGCGGGGCGCCGCCCCTGAGTTAGCCTGCGTGCTCAGGGGGAGCTAATGGTGGTCGTCGTCGTCGTCGTGGTGTCGTCTTGACGGTCTCGGAGTCTGAATTCGCAGGCCACGAAGGTGTCATGGCCGTCGCCGCCGCGGCAGACGTCGAGATGCGGGCCGCCATCCAGGAGGTCGTCGCCATCGCCGCCGAAGAGGATGTCGTTGCCGGATCCACCGTGCAGTTCGTCATCTCCGTCGCCGCCGTTGAGAACGTCCTCGCCATCGCCGCCGTCGATCCAGTCATCGCCGTCCTGACCGAAGACGAGGTCGTTCCCGGCCCCGGCGCAGATCGTATCGTCGCCGTCGCGACCGAAGATCAGGCTGCTGCCGCCCACATCGACTATCACGTCATCGCCGGAGGTCCCGATGATCAGCCCGGAGCCGACTCTCGTGGCCGGCTTGCCGTCGCAGGTCGGGCCCGCTCCGGGTGTTGCGGTGGCCGTCGGCGTCGGGGTGGCCGTGGGGGTGGCCGCCGCTGTCGCCGTGGGAGTGGCCGTTCGCGTCGGAGTGGCCGTGGCGGTGGCTGTTCGTGTAGGCGTGGCCGTGGCAGTAGAGGTGGCGGTCGCCGCTGCTATCTGGGTAGGGGTGGGCGTTGGAGTTGCCGTGGCGGTGGCCGTGGCCGTCGGGGTGGCCGTCGCTGTCGGTGTTGCCGTGGCCGCGGCTGTGGCGGTGGCCGTGGCCGTGGCCGTCGGTGTGGCAGTGGCCGTCGGCGTTGCCGTGGCCGCGGGTGTGCCGGTTGCCGTCGCTGTGGCGGTTGCTGTCGCCGTAGGGGTAGCCGTCGCTGTCGCCGTGGCGGTCGCCCCCGCTATCTGGGTAGGGGTGGGCGTTGGAGTTGCCGTTGCCGTGGCGGTGGCCGTGGGGGTGGCCGTCGCCGTCGCCGTGGCCGTCGCCGTTGCCGTCGGTGTGGCAGTGGCCGTGGCCGTCGGTGTTGCCGTTGCCGTGGCGGTCGCCCCCGCTATCTGGGTGGGGGTGGCCGTGGCCGTGGCGGTTGAGGTCGGCGTAGGAGTGGCGGTCGCCTGGGTCGGCGTTGCCGTCGCCGTGGCCGTGGCCGTGGCGGTGGGGGTGGCCGTCGGTGTCGCCGTGGCCGTCGCCGTTGCCGTCGGTGTGGCAGTGGCCGTGGCCGTCGGTGTTGCCGTGGCCGTGGCGGTTGAGGTCGGCGTAGGAGTGGCGGTCGCCTGGGTCGGCGTTGCCGTCGCCGTGGCCGTTGAGGTCGGCGTAGGAGTGGCGGTCGCCGCCGCTATCTGGGTCGGCGTTGCCGTTGGAGTTGCCGTCGCCGTGGCTGTGGCCGTCGCAGTGGGGGTTGCCGTCGCGGTGGCGGTCGGGGCCGCGGGTGTGCCGGTTGGCGACGCTGTGGGGGTTGCCGTGGCGGTGGCCGTCGGTGTTGCCGTGGCCGTGGCGGTGGCCGCGGGTATGGCGGTGGCGGTGGCCGTCGGTGTGGCCGTAGCCGCGGCTGTAGCCGTGGCCGTCGCCGTGGCGGTGGCCGTCGGTGTCGCCGTGGCCGCGGCGGTGGCGGTGGCTGTGGCCGTCGGTGTTGCCGTGGCCGTGGCGGTGGCCGTCGCCGTGGGGGTCGCTGTAGGCCCAGCGCCGTTGCAGTGGAACTCCTCGCCCGCCGAGTCGCCGATGACCGTTCCCACGTCGGCACCGTCCTTGCTCACCGCCACGAGGGTGCCATCGTTGGTAGTCGTGATCGGGAAGTCGACGTTGGCGGTGTCCTTCACGCTGACGCCGGTGAGGGTGAGGGTGGCTATGCCGGCGGCGTTGCCGTCGATAAGGGCGCGCGAGAGCACCCCGGGGCCGGTCTCAGACGGGCCGGAGTCTGAGACGCCGTGGCTGAGCGGGGACACCGTTACGGGAGCGGTCGTGATGTTGCTGAACGGACTCGTTGCCCCAACACTACTGATGAGGAAGAAGGGGCTCGGCGCGTTGGCGCCGCCAAGTCCGTCAATCAGGTCGGGGGTCCAGTTGAGCGTCCAGCCGAAGGCGGTCATGAACTCACCGCCGGGGATGCCGCCGCCGGGACCTGGCTGGGAGCCGATCGTGATGTCGATCCTGGCGCGGTCGATGGTGTCCTCATTGGCGTTGAGGATTCCGTCGTCCCATATCTCGATGCAGGTCTCCCGCGTGCTCAGGGTCGTCACGCAGCCGTCGTCGGCCGTGAAGTCGAAGACGTCACCCGCACCTGGCGTGCCGCTTTCGTCGAGGTCGACCTTGTCATCATCGAGGCCGTTGCCGCAGAGGCCGAACTCCGGAGGCCCTACGGCGGCCGGACCGCTGGTGCAGCCGTCATCGGCTGTGCCGTCAATGTCGTCATCAATCAAATCGCCGCAGGGCGGGCTGGTCTGGTACCCCTCGGAATCGGGTACCGTGTCGCCGTTGCGGTCTCCCGCCCCGGGGACGCCGTTACCGGCTTCATTCATATCGATCGATATCTGATTGATCGTGCCGACGGCGGTGGCGCCCTGCAGCTGCCAAGCGGCCACCACCGCCGCCGCCAACAGGAGGGCCATGATCGTCGCGGCGGCTACGGTTCTGGCGGAGAAACTACCTCTCACCGCACCCCTTCCGGCACGAAACGCTAGACCGATCCGTCCCCTGGACAGACCGTGTGCAAATTCACTTCAAGCATTCATTTAAGCTTGCCAGTCATAATCCTGTCAAGTAGATTGGGCGATTATCACAATCATTAAGCCGGTGGTTAGCCCGAGCAATCCCAGCGGGAATTGACGCTACCGCGAGCGGCGTCTTACGATGGGCTTCAATGAGAAACGCGAGGATTGGGACGACTCCTCCGGCTGGGTCAGGGAGCGTGCTTCCTCGCCTATTTGGAAGATATTCCGTTGTCGTTCTGGCGGTTGCCGCGATCGCTCTGTCCTGCAACGGCGACGGCAGCGAGACCGCTACCCCGACCGTGCCGGATGGCGGCGGCAGCGAAACCGCCACCCCGACCGCGCCTGATGGTGGCGGCAACGAGACCGCCACCCCGGCCGCGCCGGATGCTGCGGCCAATCTCTTCCTGAACCCCAGCCTGGAAGACGGCACCGATCCCTGGTTCTCCCTCAAGCCCGATGACGGCCCGTTCACCCGGTCGGACGCCTTCGCTCATTCGGGAAAGTACAGCGCCAAGCTCGAGATGCGCGACCCGGCGGCGGCAACTGGGGCAAAGGTCTACTACCTCGTGCAGGAGATAACGCCAAAGGAGTTTCCCGAGTTCCTCAGCGGGAACTATCGGGTGGAGAAGTGGCAGAAAGGGACAGCCAAGCAGTACCTCCAGTTCGTGGTGATCGCGTTCGGCGTGGATAATCTGGCGGGCGGCTACCCGAACCACCAGATTCGATACCCGCTGGCCGGGATCGATAGCCCCCCCTTCGCCATCTCGAACGCCCACTTCAGGTTCCTTGGGAAGGATCAGCCGGTGCTGGGAGAGTGGGTACACTTCGAAGCGAACGTCAAAGAGGACTTCGAGCGGCTGTGGGGAGCGGCCCCGAAGGGGTTCGACAAACTCCGCATTCTCTTTGAAGTGCGCTGGGACGACAAAGCGCCGGGCAACACGGCCGAGGCAGACGTCTACTACGACGATCTCTACTTCGGCCCGGCGCCGTGACAGGCCGAGAACGGCGGGTGAACTGGTCTCGCCGGGCGGACGGCCCACTGGCGGGCATCCTCGCCCTGCTCCTCGTCTCTTGCGCTCGCGGCGGCACCGAGCGCGCCCCGACCGCGACCCCCACGGAAACCGCTCCTGCCACGGTATCGCCACGGCCGGCGCCCGTATGCGAGGGCGCTCTGCCCCCCGCCCTGGGCCTAACCGTGTTCGGGGCGGAAGCGCGCGATTTCCTGGCCGACCGGTTCTCGCTCGCCAGCGGTGACTTCAATGGTGACGGACGAGACGACCTGCTCCTCGGCGCGCCTCTTGCGGACGGCCTCAACAATTCGCGCGAATCGGGCGGAGAGGCATACGTCATCCTTGGCAGGGACTCACCACCCTCCGTCATCGACCTAAATGACGGGAAGGCCGACCTGACCGTCTACCCGGAGGGGCAAGGCATCAACCTGGGCTTCACGGTGGCAGCCGGCGACGTCAACGGTGACGGCATCGACGACGCCCTGGTTGGGGCGCGATTCGCAGCAGCCGGCGGGAAGGGCGTGGCGGGAAAGGCCTACGTGATTTTCGGGGGCCCTGAGCTGAGACCAACGGTGGACACCGCCGACAGCCAGCAGGACGTGACGGTGGCTGGCATCGACGGCGGGGATCAGCTATCGATCGCGCTGGGAAGCGGCGATGTCGATGGCGACGGCGTTGACGATATCATCCTGGGCGCCTCAGGGGCGGCAGGGCCCGGCCAGGACCGCCCATCGGCGGGGGAGGTGTACGTCGTACGGGGCTCGCCGGAGCTCCATGGCATGGTGGACCTAGCCCAGCAACCGCCGTACTTCAGCGTCTACGGAGCGGCTGCGGGTGACAACCTACCGAACCACGTGGCCGGAGTCGACTTCGATGGCGACGGGCGCGATGAGCTCCTTCTTGGCGCTCCCTTCGCCGAGGGGGCGGCCGGCCAGGAAGATGCGGGCCGCGCCTACATCGTGCCTGTGCCCCAGGAGGGCGGCGCCCTGGACCTGGCCGAGGGCCAAGGATTCACAACCCTGATCGGCGCCGACCGAGCGGACCACCTCGGATTTTACGTGGCCGGCGGCGACGTCAACGGCGACGGCATGGAGGACGCCATCGTAGGCGCCCGCGACGCCGACGGGGCCGATAACGCTCGCAACAACGCCGGCGAGGTTCACGTACTGGTGGGTGGCCGTGGCCTGCGGCCTGCCGCTATCGACCTCGCCCAGCAACAGGCAGACGCCGTGATCTACGGCGTGAACGCGAACGATAGCCTCGGCTTCTCCGTCGCGACCGGCGACGTAAACGGCGACGGGCTGGCCGATCTCCTCATGGGAAGCCCCAACGGTGATAGCTGCGAGGATGCTCGTGGCCAGGGTGGCGAGGCGTACGCGCTGTTCGGCCGGAGCAACCTCCCTGCCGCCACCGACCTGGCGAAGGGCGATTATGATCTCGCATTCTTCGGGACGGATACAGGAGACAACGCGGGGTTCTCCGTGGCGAGCGGAGACTTCAACGGCGACGGCATCGACGAAGTGCTAATCGGGGCGCTGCTGGCGGACGGTCCAGATAACCGAAGGCCGGATAGCGGCGAAGCCTACGTCATCCTGAGTGGCGAACGGTAGCCTGCGCCGTGTTCAGACGTCAGACGCTGACCCTCACGCTCATCGCATGCACTGCTATATATATAGTAGGCTGCAACGGATCGCCTTCCGCGACGCATAGCCCAACGCCCACCTCCAGCGGGACCCCCACCGAAGCAGCGACGTCAGTAGCGACGTCCGGCCCCATCTCCGCCGCCATGACAATCTGGAGCGCAGACGCGGGGGACCTGCGCTCCGATATCCCCGGCCTCGCCGCGGGAGACTTCAACGGGGACGACATCCAGGACCTACTCATAGGCGCTCGCTTCGCGGACGGGCCCGACAACAGCCGAGAAGACGCCGGCGAAGCTTACGTCGTCTTCGGTGCCAGCCGGCTGCCAGCTAGCGTCGACCTGGCGCGCGGCGAACAGGACCTCACCCTCCTCGGCGCTGCTGCCGGGGACAATCTCGGATACTCAGCGGCCGCCGCTGACGTCAACGACGACGGCATAGATGACCTGATCGTGGGAGCGCCGTTCGCCGCCGCCGGGGGGGCGGGCGGCGGTCGGGCCGGAACCGTGTACGTGCTGTTCGGGAAGCCCGGCCTGGGCGGTACCATAGATCTAGCCGAAGAGGAGGCGGACCTTACCCTGTTCGGATCCGGCCCCAGCAGCTTCTTCGGTGACTCCCTGGCCTCCGGTGACGTCAACGGCGATGGCACCTCGGACATCGTGGTGGGCGCAACCTTCGCCTCGGCGACGGAAGGCACCGTCCCGAGCGCCAAACAATCGGGCGCCGTCTACGTATTCTTCGGCGCCGCTGAGCTGCCCGCTGGGCGCGACGTGGCGAAAGGCGAGTTCGACGCGGCCCTGTTCGGGGCCGATGACATGGACGAGGTGGGAGACACCGTGGCCAGCGGCGACGTCAACGGTGACGGCATCGACGACATCATCATCACCGCCGAGGCCGCCGACGGACCGGACAACGCCCGCGGCACGGCCGGCGAAGTGTACATCCTATACGGGTCCAAAGATTTGCGCGGCGTCCTGACGGCCGCCAACAACGACCAGGACGTCACGGTCTGGGGAGCCGAGGCCGATGACACCCTGGGCTTCTCTCTGGCCAGCGGCGACATAGATGGCGACGGCATGGACGACGTGATCATGGCAGCCCGCCTGGCCGACGGCCCCGACAACGCCATCGACGAAGCTGGAGAGATCATCATCGTGTGGGGCAAGAGTAACCTGCCCGCGACGATCGACGTCGCTCTGGAGGAGGAGGACGTCCGGCTGTACGGCACGGATCCGGGCGACCTGCTGTCAGGCGTCGGCGTGGCCGACGGCGATGGCGACGGCGTCCCAGAGCTGGTGGCGGCCACGGCCTTCGGCGACGGGCCGGACAATCAACGGCCCGACGCCGGCGAGGCCTTCCTCGTCGACGGGCGAGCGCTCAGCGACGGAGACGTGAAGATGTCGGAGGCTCCCATTCGCCAGAGCGTGTTCGGGGAGCGGGAGGGGGACCGCCTGGGCGCATCCGTTCTGGGCGCCGACCTTAACGCTGACGGCAATGACGAACTGGTTGTCGTGGCTACCGACGCCGACGGCCCTGACGGCGCGCGTCCGGATGCCGGACAGGTGTACATCCTGGCCGCCACCTCTTCGCCTTAAGGCCCCCAGACCGGATAGGAGTCCTTCGCTTCAGCCGTGGTCAAGCGGCGGACATCGCTGCCGTCAGCCCTCATGATGTAGATGTCGAAGTTCAGGCTGTCCCGCATGGAAGCGAAGGCGATCCAGTTGCCGTCCGGGGACCATTCGGGCTCCACGTCTGCGGCCGGGTTATTGGTGAGGTTTCTTTCCGCTCCCGTCTCCAGATCCCGGACGTAGATCTCCGGGGCCCCGTCCCGATGCGAGCGGAACGCTATCCTCCGTCCGTCCGGAGACCAGACGGGCTCGACATCCCAGACCTTCGGGTCGCGGGACAGGACCGTCAGATCGGAGCCGTCGACGTCGATGATGCAGTCCCAGGAGAGGGAGCGTGTGACGCTGGCCGAGTAATAGACCAGCCGCTTGCCGTCCGGCGACCAGCCTCCAAGGAAGGCCCCTCCCCGGCAGGGCTCCGCTGTCGCCTCGTTCTGGGACTCGAAGATAGCCCTTCGGTCGCTACCGTCGGCGTTCATCACCATGAGGGTCCCGCTGGAGCTGAAGGCGATGCGGGATCCGTCGGGAGACCAGCGCGAGCTCAGCGCCCCTCCGGGCCCATCGTCCAGGTGGCGCAGGCCGCGGCCGTCGCTGCCGACCACGTAGAGGTCCAGGCTGTTCTCCCGGTCCGAGGAGAAGACGAGCTTATCGCCGTCCGGGGAGATATCCGGCTCGTCGTCCGGGGCCGGATCGTTGGTGAGGTTCGTCTGCTCGCTGCCATCGCTATTCATTATATATATCTCTCGCTCGCCGTCCCGAAAGGTGACGAAGGCGATGTTGCCCGTCGGCTCCGGTCCGCCGCTGAGGGGGGTTGCCCACCATGTCGGCTGAGGAGACCCAGCGGCTGCGCTCGCGGTGGCGGTTGGGGTTCGGGAAGTGGCGGTTGGAGTCTGGTCGGGTGCTGATTGCTGGGCCTGGCCCCCGCCCTGACACGCCAGGAGCAGCAACAGACCTCCCACAAGACAGGGGAGCGTCAGGCGGCGACCCAGTCCTTCTATGGCGATCATCGGCTGATGTGGAAAACTCCTCCTTTGCCGCGAGTTTACCATACACAGGTGAACACCCTGAGCGGGCATCATGTGGAAAAAAGAACGACGTTATTACTCTCTCCACAGGATTGATAAGAGGCTTGACAAGCGGCGCCAGACCTGTATGATGGCAGCAAGCAAAGAGACATAAATCACTGGTCTCAGGAGGTTAAGCGGCAGTAGTAGGCACTAAGCCAAGCCGGTAGGGCCCAATAGCGGCCCGCTGTTCCATACAGGAAGCCCAAAGGGAGGGATTATGAATCCGACCGCGCATCTTAGCGCTGTCATTAGACTTACTGTAGGCGCATTGGCAGTTACTGCCCTTTCGTTTCTTTTCACATCCGGGCCTGATCCCGCAAGCGCAACCGCACAGGCCACCAGCTTCGATTACACCCAGCTCTTCCGCCTCTGCGAAGACCCATTCCCCAACGCCGGCGCGCCGACGATGTGTACCGAGGCGCCCGCCGACCTGGCCCCTGACGCCCCCACCAATTACAGCACCGTATTCAATGTCCCGTGGGGGCGTTTGAATTTCGGCTCGCTGGCCACCTTCTCACCCCCGGACGCCGTCATCACCCCCGGCACCAGCCTGCCTCTCGGCGCCATCGTGGGGAAGCTCCGCTCCTCCACAACCCTCGGCCTCGTCAACGCCAGGTGCTACTCCGGCCAGTCATCGACCTACACCCTCGAGGTGAACTTCACCTTCATGAACGCGACCACCAACACCGGCTTGCCCATGGACGCCCTGACCATTGTCCCGCCCACAGACGGGTCTGAGGGCGCCCTGGAGCCGTTCCGCAATGACGTCAACGGCAACGGCCTGCCCGACCACGTCGACTACTACCCCTCCTACCTCAACAACATATTCGACCCTGACTTCATCGGCGACATGAACGGCGACTTCGACCTCGCCGACAGCTTCCCCGAGGCGACCGCCGAGGCCGCCACGGGCGTCAACTTCAACGGCGACGGCGACACCACGGACGCCGCCGACCTGAACAACGACGGCGACACGACGGACACGGTGGCCGAGAACGGCCCCAAGCCGCCGCTGACTCCGCTGGCCCGCTACAGCGGCACCACCGTCGTCGCCGGCACGGCAGTCAATCTGGAGTTCGTCCAGTTCGAGCCCGGCCAGCTGGCCGGCGCCGGCTTCGACGCCAACAACCCGTTCAGCGAGATGGACGCCGGCCTCGGCTACCCCAGCATCGTCATCCTTAACGACCCCACTCAGCCTCTCTCCCCCTCCTCCATCACCGACTTCTGCTCCCCGCTCGCCTCCTTCACCATCCTCTTCGGCAACACGCAGGACAACCCCTGCACGCCGGCCAGCGTGGCCGGCGTCAACCCTCAGGGGAACCTGGCGGGCGCACCTGGCGTCACCACCGGCGACGGTGTGGGCTGCCTCAACAGCAACATCCCCTGCATACCCGGCCCCTGCACCGCCGCTCAGAACGCGCCCATCAACTCGCCCGACGTCTGCGCCAACGAGGTGAACGACGACTCCCCGGCCGATGCGCTCGTCAACGACGGCTGCCCGTTCGTCGGACCCCCGGAGGCCGGCGCCGACTGCGCTGACGTCCAGGACGACGACGGGGACTTCCTGGTGAACGACGGCTGCCCCGCCTCCGGCGCCGCCGAGTCTCTGTGCGGGACCTGTGTGGGCGGCGTGGAGATCACCGCCGGCCTGTTCGGATTCGGCCTGAAGACGAGCGGCGGCGAGGCGGACGACCCTGACGGGGGCGGCCCTAAGACCAACATCCGCGCCAAGAACCCGCCCGAAGCCACCGGCATCCTGGGCAGCGACACCCACGTGTACGCCTCCCTCGGCACGTCCCTGCGCGACGAGGACGAGGACGGCTACGAGAACGCCTTCGACACCTGCCCCTACCTCACTAACACCGAGGACGGGCGCGTTTCGAACGGCCCCGCGGGCGAGGGCGGCCCCCTGGGCGGCGACATGATCGACAGCGTCTGTGACGCCTTCCCGGCCGTTCCCGGTGGCAACGTCGACGGCGATGTCGGCGGCGGCGCCGCCTCCCCCTGGGCCAACGCCCAGGACAACTGCCCGCAGATCGGTAACGGCACGCAGTATCAGACCGACGGCAACATACCGCGCCACTTCAGCGCCCCCAACGGCGGCACGGTCGGCGACTCCATCGGCGACCTCTGCGACACCAACAAGGTGCGCTCCAACGGCCACTGGCACTCCACCCTCGACACCGTCGCCAAGTGCGTTGGCAAATTCGTGAATTACTCTCCTAACACCGTAACCTTGACTGTCGATATCCCTGCGGCTGATGCTGTCTATTCCACTGCGGTCAGCGTCAACGAGGTCCCGTTTGCTGCGGGGGATACTACCCTCACAGTGAACGACGCCACGGCAGTCGAAGTTGGTGACATCCTCCTCATTGAGGGAGAGAAACTTAAGGTGACGGCGAAGGTAGGAAATGACCTGACCGTGGTTCGGGGAATCGCGGGGACAGCCGATGTAGCCCACGCGGCAGGCAACGCCGTTAAGCAGTCTGGCACTTCGTTCGTCTACACCAGCACTGCTGACCCAGTCGCACCGGGCGACATCATCCGGATCGGCAACGAGACGATGGTGGTCATTGCCGTCGATACAGTGAACAATGTGATTACGGTGGCGAGCCGCGGCGCCCTCGGCACCACCCCTGCCGTCCACCCAAGCGGCGCGACGATCAGGGTCCTGGTGGCCACGAACGACACCGACGGCGACGGCTTCTGCGACAGCCTTGAGACTACCCTCGGCTCCGACTCCGGAGGCTCCGTCGGCGAGTCCGGTCAGACGCAGTCCACCGGCACCTGCAGCGCCACCGTTCCGGGCACGTGCGAGGGCGCCGAAGGCAACGGCGTCGCCGCCAACGCCCAGTGCACCAACGCAACTGACGATGACGGCGACGGGTTCGCCAACGACGGCTGCCCAACGGTGGGCGCCGCCGCCGAGTTCGCCGAGCAGTGCGTAGACCTCATCGACCAAGTAGCGGGCGAGGCCGAGGACACCGTCGTTAACGACGGCTGCTTCGCCGTCGGCCACGGCAACTGCAACGACGGCGTGAACAACGACGGCGACGGCGCTACCGACCTCGCCGACGCCGGCTGCCGGACGCCGGAGAGCTACATACTTGAGTACGGGCTCGAGTTCACGAACAAGGGCGCCGGACCCGACGGCGACAAGGACACCGTGCCCGATAACGATGAGCCGGCCGCGGGCCCCGCTGGAGCCGTCGACGATGCGATTAACACCGACAAAGGCCAGCAGGAAGAGCCGCACCAGGTCTGCACCAACGACGTCAACGAGGACCAGGACACCACCCGTGACGCCTTCGCTACCATGAACGGGGGCGGCGCCGACGGCACCGCCCTTGACACCGGCTGCTCACTGCCGGGGGCCGGCGACACCGACTCTGACGGCGTGGCCAACGCCTCCGACAACTGCCCCAGCGCCGCCAACCCCACCCAGACCAACATGGACGGCGACGGCCTCGGTGACCCCTGCGACACCAACATAGACGGCGACGCCGCCACCAACGCCGCCGAGTGGATCGCGGGTTCGCTGGCCCACGACCTCAACAGCACGCCCGAAACTGCCAACTCGGCAGACGACGACAAGGACGGCGCCCAGGACGAGCCCACCAATACCGCGACTACCACCGGCGTTCTGACCAGGTACAACCCCGTCGCGGACCGCGACGGCGACGGCTGGAACGACGATAAGGAAGTCAAGCTGGGCACCAACAACCGCGCGCCCTGCGGCACCACCGGCCTGCAGTGGCCCGGCGACATGCCCCCGTCCGTCGGTGAGGGCGACAACACAATGGACATCGGCGAAATCGGCAGCTTCCTCGTGCCGGCGGTGGCCAACGACGGCCACGGCACGTTCGCGAAGTACAACCACCAGCTGGGCGAGGCGCTGGTGACCGGCCTGGACCGCTGGCGGCTGGACGCCGGCGACATCTTGCACACCGCCGGCACCCCGATCTCTATCGGCGACATCAACGCCCTGACCGCCTCCGCGGCGGCCACGGCCCGGCCGCCAATGCTGGGCGGAGCGCTCAGGTCCTACGTTGGCGGCGCCAGCGGCGGGCTGGCGTTCTTCCAGGTCTGCCCATACCCATAGCGTATAGCGCTGGTGGCGCCCCGGTCGACCGGGGCGCCACCAGCGGGAACGAAAGGATTGAGAAAGTAAACGGCATGTCACGAACAATCGGAACAGCAAGCGGATAGGAAACCGCTAGAAGCATTCTGAAGGGGGTGCGGCGATGAGACACCTGTCTCGGATCAGTTTGGTTATCGGCACTGTAGCGGCTTTCGGGCTGCTGGCAATGCTGGTTTTGGCACGGCAGGGCGGCGGTACTGACACCGCCCAGGCCATCAGCCCAATCAATCAGCTATCAATCGATATGCAGGACGCCGGCAACGGCGTTGCCGGCGTCGGAGACCGCGACGGTAACACCTTACCGGACTCCGAGGGCGTAGTGACCATCCCGCCCTGCGGGGACGTCCCCGGAAGCCTCCCCGACGGCGGCCCCGGCGACGACGACTTCGACGGAATCGACGACGACGGCTGTCCCGGCGGTCCGCCCACCTTCGCCGGGTCTCCTGAGTACGGCCTCTGCGGCAACGCCGCGGACGATGACAAGGTCGACCTCCTCGGAGACGGCGCTCTCGGGGCGGGTGACGTCTTCGACTTCACGGCCGACGACGGCTGCGTGACGACCCTGAGCACGCAGGAGACCTGCATCGAGATCTGGGACGACGGAATCCTCAACATGGATGAGGATACTGCCGACCGCGCGAGAATCGACATCACGGTCGGCAGCCAGCCCGGTCCCGGCGGCGGCATCCCCGCCGGCGAGTTCATGACCGCCTTCGGCTGGACCCTCAACTGGGACATCGAGGTGATTGACGGACTGGGCGGCGCCAACGCGCCGAGCCCCTGGTTCCTCATCACTAGCGCCGGGGGAGCGACTCCGTTCAGCAACATCACGAACGCTCCGGCGGTGCTGTCCCCGCTCAGCCACGGCGTCTCAGACTCCGGCACGGCGGAGACCGGCCCCGGCGTGCTCTCGCGCGCCATCATTGAGGGCAACGCCCCCGGCCTGGCCACCCTCACCCTCAGCGGCGTCAGCGTGAAGGACACCGCCAACGTCGACTTCCCGATCACCCTCACCGCCGACGGCACCCTCGTGGCCGTCAGCCAGGACGGTCCCGACGCAGGCGTGGTCATCGGCGACTCGGCCGGCGAGCTGTTCGTCTGCCCAACGACGGTTGACATCACCGTTCCGACCGTGACGGTCACAGCTCCCGGAGCCGCGACCGTCGGCCTCGCCTTCGCGGTTACCGTCGACGCCACCATCGGCAACTCGCTGCCACCCGCCGGCGGCGGCGTCAACGACGTCAACGTAGACGTTACTGTTACCCTGGCCCCGCCGGCCGACTGCACCGCCGCCGGCGGCAACGTGCAGCTCGTGGGCGACCACAACGCGACGCCCGGCGCCTCGGCAATCCCAACGCAGACATACATGGTGACCTGCACGGACGCGTCCGCGCACAACTTCTCCGCGACGGTATCGGCCGTGATTGACGACGTGGCCTTCATTGAGGGGAACGCCGGCAACAACTCGAACCCGCCGTCCGGCGCCAACAACAGCCCCCAGAACACGAACGTCACGGACACGGCCGACGTCAAGATTCTGAGCCAGACGATGACCGGCTTCGCGGCCCTGAAGTGCCCGGCGCCCAGTCCTCTCTGCTCGGTGGCGATCCCGCTATCGCCCATGATCACCGGCGTGCCGCAGAACTTCACGGTGTCGAAGGATATCCACAACAACGGCCCCTACAAGGTCTTCCCGGGCCTGCTGCAGGTCCAGGTGACCAAGGGGATGTTCGTAATCCCCACCCCGGGCGTCATTAACCCGGCGGTCTGCCCCGTCGTACCGCCCGGCGGCGGCGCCCTGCTTAACCTGCAGGTAAGCGTCACCCTGACCCACCCGGAGAACTTCTCGGTCACCTGCACCATGCCCGGCATCGGCGTGGACGACGACGCAGACACCATCATCGACGACGGCGGGTCCGACCCGAAGTACGAGACGCCGACGATCTGCGTGAGCAACACCGTCCTGGACACCAACACGCACGTGACCGACCCCTCGCCGGACCTCACAACCCCCAGCTACCCGGCGCCTGTCAACGTGCCGAACGGCATCCCGGACAACAACGAGAAGATCACCTGTAAGACCGTACTGCTGGAGCGCCCGTTCACCACATCCTTCACCAAGGTGTGGGACGAGAACGACGTTCCGTCTGACCCGATCTTCACCCCACCGACAGACGATGACTGCCTGCTCACTCTTCCTTGTGAGATCAAGGCCGACTACTCCATCAACGCCGGCGGCAACCCGCAGGACGAGCCTCTTGCCGGCCTGATCACCACCTACCCGGGCGCCGGTCCCCTCGGCACGAGCAACGCGGCCCCCGCCGCCCCGAGCGACTACGCCCTGTACGTCACCAAGGGCTTCGGCGACGCCTTTGAGGGCACAGTGAAGAACGGCGTGCGCGTCGGCAACGTAACGTTCTCCACCTACATCGACTCGCTGACGCCGCACACCTGCTCGTCGCAGCTACCGGGCACACTCCGCCTGTACGACGCGGCGATTCCGTTCGAGGCAGGCGAGGGCCCCAACGTAGCGGTGTCCCGCATAGCCACGCCCTTCTACTCGGGCGTCATCGATCCCGCCGGCGTCGGCGGCGGCGGCGCCTCGATCACGGATGTCGTCGCTCCGGCGTCACCGCCCTACCCGGTGCCGAGCGGACTGTTCGGCACCACCTTCATCGACCTCGGTCCAGGAGCCCCCGGCAGCACCAACAAGATCGGCGGGAACACGGCCGGCACGACGTTCTTCAACCCCGCGGCGTGGACGGGAGGCGTCCCGGTTGCTGGTGACAGCTACGTCATCGACACCACGTTCGCCCTGGTTAACCCGCAGGTCTGGCCACAGCACCTGGAGACCGACCCGGTCGTGGCGTCCGTGGCGGCCGCCTATGGTAGCTTCCCGGCGGCCCGCGCCTCGGTCTGGGCCCACTACCAGGGTCTCGCCCTGGCCGGCGCCACCCAGATCCCCGTCAACTACGTGGTGTTCCACAACGACGCGGCCGGCGGCGACGACTGGCGCTACGTGGCCGTCGTCGGCGACCCCACCCAACCCTCCGGTATCAACCAGTGCACGCCGTTCGCCTTCGGCGTCACCTACCAGGGTGAGGTTGACACGCTAACGGACGAAGAGCCGTTCTGGCTCTGCCTGGCCAACCTTGACGACGACGGCGACACCATCATCAACGACGGCTGCCCGCAGATCGGCCTCACCGCCGACCCAATCTGCGGCAACAACCTTGACGACGACGCGGCGGACGACATCGCCTTCGTCCTCCAAGGGGTCATCGACGATGGCTGTCCGGCCGTCGGCACCGGCCTCCAGCAGGACCTGATCACCTGCCAGACGATCAACACCACCCCGGGGTGGACCGTAGCGGCCACCTGGATACGGCAGGACACCGGCCAGATATCGAACCAAACGAACCAGAACACCTGCTCCGCCAACAACGACGTCGTGGTCGACAAGAGCGATATCCTCTTGTACAACGTCGACGCTAACCTGCCGCACACGGAGACCGTAAACGTCACCGTTAAGAACGGCGCCGTCCCGGCGGACGTCAACGTCTGGGCTACCCTCACGGGCCCGTCTGTCTGCAACCCCACCTGGGATAGCCAGGCCCCATACGACGACGCCGACACCGACCTCGGTATCCTGGTGCCGCCTCCGGCCTCCGCGCCGCTGCTGGCCGGTCCCGAGGACATCGGCGGACCTCCGGGGATCAAGACGACACGGATCGCCTGGAGAGAGATGGGCATGGACGCGTCCGCAGTGCCCAACCCGCCGTCCGGCGCGCCGCCGGCAGACGCCGAGCGCACCGTGCAGCGGACCTACACGGTCAACTGCCCGGGCCCGGTCGGCGCCAGCTACAACTTCCAGATCGTGGTCAACGCCGGGAGCATCTACCCTGACGACAACATCTGGGACAACCAGGACCAGAACCAGCCGAAGGCGACCGTCACGGACGACGACCTCGACAACGACGGTGTCCTGAACGGCGTCGACAACTGCCCGAGCGTCGTTAACCCGAACCAGCGCGACGCTGACAGCGACGGCCAGGGCAACGCCTGCGACACCAACGACGACAACGACATCGTCGCCGACGCCACCGACCAGTGCAGCCCCGGACTCGGCGGCCTCGGGCCGGTGCCGCAGCCCGACCTGCACGCGCTGTCCGCCGCCCAGCTTCTCAGCTGGAGGGAGGACGCCGACGGCGTTGATGACACGGACGGCTGCCCCGACACGGCAACCGAGATAAAGAACGTCATCAAGAACAACCCGATAGAGGTCGACGTCAGCGAGAACCACCGGGAGGACGTCACCGCCACCGCGAGCAACAAGGGCGGCGGCATCACCGCCGACCTGGAGACCACCTACCTGCTCCGCTCGCCTCTGGCCGGTGACTGCCAGGCCGACTGGATTAAGCCGCAGCCTGGGACCCCCCACAACCCGGCCGACAAGATTACCAGTCAGGACGCCAACGGCTACCACTTCAGCTTCCTGGTGCACACAGACCTGGCTGTCCTGCCGGGCCAGAACCGCACCAGCACCCACAGCTACACCGTCCACTGCACGGACAAGAGCTTCCACGACAACGCCGTGCGGCTCGAGATCAGCGTGGCCCCGGTCTTCCCGGTCCGCGAGGAGCTCAACGACGTCAGCGACAACGTTGTGAAGTTCGACATTGACATCACGGCGTGGGAGAACGCCGACGTCAAGAAGCTGGGCGTCTTCCTCCTGGAGGACCCGGTGATCCCACCCAACACGCCCACCACCGTCATCATCCGCTCGGTGCTGCACAACAACGGCCCGTTCGGCCCAGTGACGGTCAGCGACAGGATCACGGTAAGCGTCCCGCCGGACTGCGCGACGACCGACAACCCGATCAAGACGGCACAGGTCGTCCTGCCGGTGAGCATCAACGTCGTCCACGACGAGCCCTTCACCATCATCTGCAGCAAGGTCAGCAACCACATCTTCGGGCTGCAGAACGACATCCTTGGCATCGTGGACGTCCACGTGAACGACCCGAACCCGAACAACAACTCGGCCTCAGGCTCGTTCACGCAGCAGGTTGTGGCCAACGTCACCATCTCCGTGCAGCAGACGGTGACCCAGGCGCCGGCGACCCTGTTCAAGGCGCAGGTTGGCACCATCAACATCAGCAAGGTCATCACCTACACCGGTACCCTGGACGAGGACCCGAACACCGCGGGTAACCAAGTCAGCGTGGAGGTGCGCAAGAGCGTGGTGACGCCGGGGCCTGTGAACGGGCAGCAGCACTGCTACTCTAACCCGCCCGGCGACATCTTCCAGTTGACCCTGACCAACAACGTGCCCGTCAACCTGCAGGAGACGTTCAACGTCCACTGCATCGACTCCCACGTGCCCGCGACGTTCACCATCAACAACCAGGTCACCCTGAAGAACCCCAACATCCACATCCTGGGTACCAAGCAGGCCACCGCCTCCAGCAACGTCGACATCATCATCGGTGTTGACTACGCGGCGACGGGCATCGCTCAGGTCGACCCGGCCACGGGCGACTGCCCGCCCACGGGTCCGATCACCGTGATCCAGGACAAGCACTACCCGACCCACTTCTGCACCAGCGAGATCAAGCTGCCGGTGGAGTACGAGATCTACGCAGAGACGCCGATGAACGGCCTGCCCAACCCGAACACCCTCACTCCCATCGTGCCGGGTGCGGTGATCAAGGACATCCACCGCGACCTGAAGCTCGTCAAGTTCGTGGAGCCCGGCTGGCACCACTGCGTCGGCCCGCGCTGCACGGTCAACGGTGTGCTCGTGCCTCAGTCCACCATCGTCTGGGTGTTCGTGCAGATGCCGGCGAACGTCGCTACCTGCGTCGTCCAGCCGTCCAACAGCACGCCCTACGTCCAGCAGAACTGCTACCTCGACTACTGGCTGAAGTCCCTGGAGGTCGAGTGGAAGAAGTTCGATAACGCCATCCAGCAGTGGGTGGAGGTCGGCCGGCACCGCTTCCAGGAGAAGATCCCGCCGCAGTGGGACGACAAGCACACCATCTACGTCCCGACAGACGTGCTGAGCCTGCTCGGGTACACGCCTGACGGCAACGACATCACCCCGGCCACCACGGGCGTGAAGCCGGTCACCATGACCCTGGAGATCTGCATCGACCAGGACAACAACAACCAGTGCGACCCGGAGCCGGACCTGGACACCAACAACGGCAACGATGTCATCACGGTCAACAGCACTGTCACCGTTCTTCCTGACCCCGATGCCGACTCCTACCCCACCGGCCAGGACAACTGCCCGAACAACTTCAACCCCGGTCAGGTCGACACCGACGGCGACACCATCGGCGACGCCTGTGACTCGACGCCGCGGCACGACGACGGGGTCAAGTACTGCAACAACTTCGGCCCCGGAGCGATCAACATCACGGACAACGTCGGCGCCTACATGTGGGTCGTCTGCGAGATCGGCAACTTCTCAGGCCACAACGACAAGGTCCACCTGGACGTCACGATGAGCGGCAACCCCGCCTGCGTCAGCGTCCAAAAGGTCCTGATAGTGCCCGGACAGGCAGACTTCATCCTGCTGGGCGGCCTGCTCATCGATGACGACGGCGACACGGAGATTGATGAGGACCCGATCGACGGCCTGGACAACGACGGCGACACCAGGTTCGACGAAGACCCGCCGAACGGTGAGCAGAAGTTCGTCCTCTTCCGTGTCAGGTTCGAGTGCCACTCGGAGATGACACCGGGGTCGTTCCCGACCACCGTCACGACAACCATCAACCACATCGTGGAGCCGCCTGACGGCGACGACACCAACGCGTCGAACGACAGCAAGACCATCGGAGTCAACATTATCGTCTCGGCCGTTACACCATAGCGCCGGTCCGACCCGGCTAGAGTCGGAAATAGAGCGGGAGGGGGCAATGCCCCCTCCCGCTTTGGCATCCGATAGGGAACGACAGGGAATGATGACAGAGGGGTTAGAGGAACGGGGAGTGAGACAGTGAGTCAAAGCAGACGTATACTGATGAGCTCACTATCGCTGGCAGCTGCAGTGGCGCTGTTGACCATCGCGTTGGCAGTGCTCGGCGTTCGCATCCTCCCGGGCGGTGGTGAGGTGGCCCAAGCCAGCCATTCCGCGTCCACGATTGACCGCGTGTCCTTCGATATGGACCCGACTGGCAACGGCAACCAGGCCGCGGGAGACCGCAACGGCGACACCCTACCGGACGCCGAGGGCGTAGTGACCAGCCCGCCCTGCGGCAACGTCGCCGGCCCCCCCGGCGGCCCCGGCGACGACGACATGGACGGAACCGACGACGACGGCTGTCCCGGCGGCCCGGCCGCTGTAGGGCCTCCTGAGTACGGCCTCTGCGGCAACGGCCTGGACGACGACAAGGTCGACCCCAGCGCAAACGGCGGGCCCAACGAGGCAGGTGACGTCTTCGACTTCACGGCCGACGACGGCTGCGTGCCCACTCTGAGCGCCCGCCAGACCTGCGCCAACATCAACAACAACAACATCCTGGATGCCGATGAGGATGCGGTGGATCGAATCTTCATGGACATCACCGTGGGACGGCATCCGGGGACGGGTCCCGGACAACCGGGCGGAATTCCTACCGACCGGCCGATGACGGCGTTTCAATTCGCTCTGAATTGGGACAACGACGCTATTGATGTGATCAACAGTAGTGCCTTCTTCCTCATCACCACTGTTGGTGCGGGACAGCCCTTCAACGCCATCACGACTCCATCCCTGCCTGTGCTGTCATCCCCGGCCACCATCGCCGTGGCCGACTCCGGCCCGCCCGAGAGCGGCGCCGGCGTGCTTGCACGCATCACCGTCGAAGGCACGGCCCCAGGGGTCACCAACCTGAGTCTCACCAACCTCGATATCCGTGACAACTTGAACGAGATCATCCCAGTTGACATCACGAACAACGGCTTCATCGCCGTTGACACGCCGGGGGCCTGCGTTGACGCTGACGGCGACGGTGTAATCGATAGCGCCGACCTGTGCCCAGGCACCGCGGCAGGAGCGCTGGTGGACGGCAACGGCTGCTCCCAGGCTCAGGTGGACGGCGACCTGGACGGCGCCTGTGATCCCGGCAAGACCAGCGCCCTCTGCACTGGCTCGGACAACTGTCCAGTTACCTCCAATCCCAGCCAGGCGAACTTTGACGGCGATGGCCTGGGCGACGCCTGCGATCCCGACGTTGACGGCGACAGCGTGGCCAACGCCAGCGACCTCTGTCCGTTCACCCCGCTTGGTCAGACCGTGGACATCAACGGCTGTTCTGCCATCCAAGTGGACAGCGACTTGGACGGCATCTGCAATCCGGCCGCCCCCAGCACCGGTCCGTTCCCCGGGTGCACCGGCACGGACAATTGCCCCTCCATCGTCAACCCGCTCCAGGAAAACTTCGACGGCGACGGACTCGGCGACGCCTGCGACCCCGACGACGACGGTGACGGGCTGGCGGACACGAATGAGCCTCCCGGCTGCCAGTTGGACCCCGACTGCGACAACGATACCTTTGGCGACGCATCCGACAACTGCATCACGATAGCGAACCCCAGTCAGGCAAATGTCGATGGCGACGGCCTCGGCGACGCCTGCGACCCCGACATCGACGGCGATGGCCTGCTCAACGCCAGCGACCTGTGTCCGTCTTCGCCGGAGGATGCGGACGGCATCGACGATGCCGATGGCTGCCCCGAAATCGATAGCCAAATCGCCTCAGTAACAGCTGAAGCGTTCTTCGTCATCCAGCAAAATATGGATGGTACTCACGATGTGACCGTCACCGTCAGGAACAACGGGAACATCGCCTCCGACCTCCAGCTCAGTTTGCTTCTTCGCTCCACCGTTGGCCAGTGCCAGACTACTTGGTTGACGCCCCCCCCACCCGATAGCAAGTTCGACAATGTCGTGGGCACCACGTTGTTCAGCCAGCTTGAGCACGCGGAGATCGCCGTGCAGCCGGCTGGGGCGCGCGTCCGCACTTACACATACAATGCACACTGCTTCCAGGCCGCTGGCTTCTACGATAACACCGCCAGGCTCCAGATCAGCGTCGTTCCCGCTCTTCCCGTGCGCGAGAACGCTGGCGCGTCCGCTAACAACGCGTTTAATCAGTTCATCGACGTTAATGTCGGTGAGCCGGCAGACATCGAAAAAGTGAACATTGTCGTCCCTAGCGTTCAGCTTCAGGTGGGCGTTCCTCAGAACATAATCGTTAGCTCAGTGCTTCGCAACAACGGCCCCTTCGGCCCTGTGGCCGTTATCGACCACCTTACGGCCACACCTCCAGCGGACTGCAGCATCACTCCGGGAAGTTATGACACCCCTGCCACCCTTCAGGTAACCGGGCTGACAGTCCCGGACACCACCCTGAACAATACCTTCACGATTCAGTGCAACAGCCCCAGCTTTCACACCTTTACCTTCGCCAATCAGGTTAACCTCAACCAGTTCGGCGCCGCCGATCCCAACCCGAACAACAACTCCAAATCTATTCAGGCGACGTTCCCCGTCTTTGCGCAAGCCGACCTCAAGGTTCTCAGCCTTACCGTGAGTGCACCGCCATCACAGGTGTCAAACACTTCTTTCAACGTAACCGTGAGCGCCGATCTACACAACAACGGCCCCTACGGGCCCGCGGGAGCCGATGTCGCCTTCGATCTCTCGCTCCCTGTTGACTGCTCCAAGTCGCCGAATAATCCGCAGACTGTGCCAGCCGTCAGCATTCCGGCGAGCTCGACCACAACGCTACAGCGGACCTGGCAAGTCACTTGCACACAACCCAGCTTCCATCAGTACGCCGGCATTGTCTCTATATCATCGATCGATCCACATGTTGTCGACGCCACGCCGGCCAACAATTCAGGTACTGGCGTGTTTGACGGCACCATCAACGAGCAGGCGGACGTCAAGACTTCCGTTCTAAGCTCCGGCCGAGACGACCTACCCGGGATCCCGGGCGCCCAGGTGCTGATAGGGCCGCTGCCGCCTGTTGATCCGCTTCCTGAGACGGAGAGCTTCATCCTTTCTGCAGCGTTGCACAACAACGGCCCCTTCAACGGTGTCTCGGCACAAGTCACCTATAACGTCACTGACGTGCCCACTGTATGCTCCGTCACGCCCGCTTCCAGCAGTTCCAGCTTCTCCCTGCCAGTCTCCAGCACGGTACCCGACGTCAAGCTCTTTACGGTTGAATGGCAGGATGACCCTGCGCCGCCTTTATTCTGCACAATCACCATAGACGAGTCTGTGAGCATAAGCACCCTGCACGTCACTGACCCAAACCCGGCGAACAACTTGTCCCAGATAACGATTGACGTGGTACGCGACTCTGACGACGACGGTATCCCTGACGACTACACCGCCGCGGGTGGTCCTCGGGACAACTGTCGAGACGTCGCCAACACCAACCAAAGCGACCTCGACCAGGATGGCGTCGGAGACGTCTGCGACACAGAGCCTTACCACGACGACCTTGTCAAATACTGCCTCCCCTTTGGGCCCGCACCTGTTACCCTCTCTGACACGATCGGCACCTACATGTGGGTGAACTGCGAAATTGGCAACAACTCCAGCGCCGGCGGCACCCTGCCCGGGCATAACGACACCGTGGCCCTGTCCTGGTCCGTGACGGGATTCCCGTCCGGCTGCGATCCAACCCCCACATTTCCCACCTCCGGCGTCCAGACGACTCTCGTGACCCCCGGATCGAGCAGCTTCGTCCTCCTCTCCGGCGAGCAGCGGTTCGTGCTGCTACGCATCCGCCTCGAGTGCCACGCGCCGGTCCTGCCCAACGTTTACCCGATATCAGTCTCCGTCACCATCGACCACCAGGACACGGGCGGCGGAGATGAGACGGCGGCCCAGCAGCTTAACAACACCGCTGCGGTGCAGAAGAACGTCGTGCTGGTTGCGCCGGAAGAGCCTACGGTGAACGCCCAGACGACAGCAACAAGCGAGGACACCGCGGTCGTCGTCTCGCTCACCGGCCTGGACTGGCAGGAGTGCGAGCTGACCTTCGCCACGGCCAGTGTTACCAACGGCGCCTTAAGCCCCATCACGAACAGCCCCTGCACGCCGGGCGCCTTCAATACGGACTCCGCCACCGTGACCTTCACTCCCACGTTAAGCGTCTGCGCTCCCAGTCAGGGCTCCTTCACCTACACCGCAAACGACGGCGTCAACACCTCCGCACCGGCGACCGTCACCATCGACATCACCTGTGTGCCATGAGAAACATCAACACCTTTCGGAGATTCACCGACCAGAATCCAGGACAGAGGGGATTAGCCAAACGGGAGGCGAAAGCATGAAGGAGCAGCTTCACCCTGCGAGCCGCATCACGGCCGTGTGTATGGGCGCTACGGCCCTGGCGGCGGCCGCTGCCATCGCCGCCGTGATCCTGTTGGTCGCCAACGCTAGGCCGCAGGCGGCCCACGCTGTACCCCTAGAGCTGGGCTTGGACCTGATTACCACGGGAAATACCGCGACCACGCTCGTCAGCTCACCGGACACCTGCCGCAGCGTGTCAGTGGGCAACTCTTTCACTGTTGACATCTACGTCACCGGCGTTACAGACCTCGCTGCCTGGGAAGCGTACATCAACTATAACGGGAGCGTACTCAATGTCACGGCTCATAGCGTCATTGGTATGTTCCAGGAGACTGTGGGGACGTTCAGCAACGTGACCAACACTTCGGGAACCGGCGGACCGGGCCGCTTCCGAGCAGGTGCTGTGGACCTCGCGGTGGAGACGCCTGGTAGCGGCGATAGTGGTAACGGCATCCTGGAACGAGTCACCTTCCAAGCGCTTGCGAACGGCGGCAGCCCCATCAGCATCCTCCCGGTCGACCTGAACGGCAATACGATCCTCAACATCAGCGAGGATATAGGACCCTGGATGAAGAACTCCCTCGGCGCGTTCATCAACGACGCGAACGCCAACGGATTCTTCGACGGCCCCCTGGTCAGCGGGAACGTAGACGTCGGCGGGATCGATACCGACGGCGACACCTTTAAGAACGGGTGCGACCCGGACGACGACAACGACGGCGTCTGCGACACAGGCGGCCCCCTGCCTAACGGCACCCCCGGCACGCCTTCCGGCGGCTGCAGCGCCGGCCCCGGCGGGGTGGACAACTGCTCTCTTAATTCCAACCCCACCCAGCTTAATACTGACGGCGATTCCATGGGCGACGCCTGCGACCCGGACGACGACAACGACGCCGTGCTCGACGTCAGCGACAACTGCCAGCTGATCCCCAATGGCCTCGCCCAGGCCGGCGTGCCCGGCGTGGGCAACCAGACGAACACTGACGGTGACGCTCAGGGGGACGCCTGCGACAGCGATGACGACAACGACACCGTTGCCGACACCAGCGACAACTGCCAGTTCATCGCCAACACCAGCCAGACCAACAGCGACGCCTATATCGCCGACCCTCCCCCCCCGGGGGGGATCGACCCGGGCCGGACATGGGGCGACACCCTGGGCAACGCCTGCGACACCGATGACGATAACGACGGGTTCTCAGACACGCTCGAGCAGCACATCGGTACCGATCAGGCGGACTGGTGCGCCAACTCATCGACCCCCAACAATGAGGCGGATGACAGGTGGGGCGCCGACTTCGACGACAACCAGGTTCTGGGCATCGGCGACTTCAACGGCTTCGTCTTCCCGCTACGCCCGGATGGGTCGTTTGCCAAGTTCGGCCACTCCATCCCCGACCCCCAGGATCCCAACCTCGTCCGGTACGACATCGATCCCAACTCCACTATCGGCATCGGTGATCTCAACGCGATTAACCCTGCCGTGACTGCTTCCACGTCACGACCGCCAATGTTCTTCGGACAGCCGGCGTTCTCCAGAACATGCGCCCTGCCGTGATGAACCAAACGTGTCGATCCGGCCCGACGAAGGCCGCTCAGGGACACCCTCCCCTGCGGCCGGCCGTATGGCGCGAAGGGAAGCGACGGGCCCTTGAGTCAAACCAGCGATACGCCGATCCCGTAGGTCAGGATCGATGTCCCTATTCCGTCCATCCAACGCCAACGCCAACACCTCAGACCAAGCCCCTACAACCTCGGGGACCTTAGCCTGGCTCAACGGAACGCTCCATGTTATACTTATGACAACAAGCCAACTGAGAGACCGTCCTTTGTATCGGCGGGTGGGGGTCTGCCCCGCCCGCCGTTGCAATCATCGCCGTATATTGCCGGGCCAATTGCGGCAAGCAGATTGCCTGATGGGACGGCCGCGTAGAGCGAATCATCAGTGGAGGGGAGGGTAACGCGTGGCTGAGATACGGGCGAGCGAGCCGCCGGAAAGGCGACACCGTCGCGCCTCAGACCGAGCCGGGACTGGCGCGGATCCAGGTCCGTAGCCAGATCCATCCCACGCGTCACAAGGGGAGGGATTAGTGCGGAGAGCGCTCACCGGGCCCCACATCTCTATCCTAGTGCTCGGGGCGGCAGCAGCCCTAGTGCTGGCGGCGGCCTTGATCGGCGCTTGGCAGCTGCAGGGCGCCAGCGCCGTGGGCACGGTGGACCAGATGTCGATAGACATGGACCCCGTCCGCCAGGAGAGCGGCGCGGAGTGCGCCAGCGGCAACACCGTCGATGACGATGGCGACGGCCGCGTTAACGACGGTTGCCCCGCGGTGGGCGCGGCTGAGACCGGCGCCAACTGCAACAACGCCGTCGACAACGACAGCGACGGGTTCGCCAACGACGGCTGCCCCACGCTCGTCTCGCCGGTGGACGGCAGCAACGGCGTGGCGGCGGCGGGAGACCGCAACGGCGACACCGTGCCCGACGCCGAGGGGTTTGAGACCAGCCCGCCCTGCGGCGACGGGAATGATGACGACGGGGACACCACGCCGGATGACGGCTGCACCAGCGGTCCGGCCGCCGTAGGGCCTCCGGAGTTCGGCCTCTGCGGCAACAACCTCGATGATGACAAGGTCGACCTCGACGCAAGCGGCACGCCAGGTGCCGGTGACGTCTTCGACTTCGCGGCCGACGACGGCTGCGTGGTCACCCTGAGCCAGCGGGTGCCCTGCATCGAGATCATCGACGACAACGTCCTGAACGGCGGCGAGGACACCGCGGACCGGGCGTTCATCGACGTCACCGTGGGATCGTCATCGGGCGGCGGCATCCCCGCCGGCGAGTTCATGACCGCCTTCGGGTTCTCCCTTAACTGGGACGTCGACGTGATTGACGGACTTGGCGGCGCCAACGCGCCAAACGGCTTCTTCCTCATCAGTAGTGCCGGGGCAGCGCAGCCGTTCACCAACATCACGACCGCTCCCGCAACGGTGTCCCCGCTCAACCACGCCATGGGCGACGCCGGCCCGTCCGAGACCGGCGCCGGCGTCATCTCCCGCATCACCATCGAGGGGAACGCCGCCGGCCTCGCGAACCTCACCCTGACCGGCCTGAGCCTCAAGGATACGGCGAACGTGGACTTCACCATCAACACCGTCAACGACGCCAAGGTGGCGGTGAGCAAGGACGGTGCCGACGCAGACACGCTCATCGGCGACTCGGCCGGCGAGCTGTTCCAGTGCCCCGGCGCTGGGCCCACAGCGACCCCCACGGCGACGGCCACCGCCACCGCCACCGCCACACCGACGGCCACCGCCACCGCCACCGCCACGGCCACGCCCACCGCCACTGCGACGCCGACAGCAACGGCAACCGCCACGGCCACGGCCACGGCCACACCCGCGGCCACGGCGACAGCAACCGCCACGGCCACCGCCACCGCCACACCCACGGCGACGGCCACCGCCACGGCCACGCCCGCCGCCACTGCGACGCCGACAGCAACGGCCGCGTCAACCTCGACGCCGACACCAACGCCAACTGCAACCGCGACCGCCACGGCTACGCCTACGCCCACAGCAACAGCGACGGCGACCCCGACTGCAACGGCCACACCAACCCCCACCTCCACGGCGACGGCAACTCCAACGCCCACCGCCACCCCCACGGCAACACCGACTGCCACGGCTACATCCACGGCGACGGCGACTCCTACAGCTACAGCCACTGCCACGGCGACAGCGACGGCCGCGTCAACCTCGACGCCGACACCAACGCCAACTGCAACCGCGACCGCCACGGCTACGCCTACGCCCACAGCAACAGCGACGGCGACCCCGACTGCAACGGCCACACCAACCC
>JAUSFE010000058.1 GCA_030649945.1 Dehalococcoidia bacterium
GTATTCGGCCCTGATGAGCTCCAAGGCGTTCCGGCCTCGCCGTTTTCGCTCATGGGCATTGGACATGGCGTCCATAACCGCCGCGGCCAGGGCGTCGACGTCGTCCACCTTGCAGAGCCAGCCATTGGCCAGCGAACCCTCGTCCGCGACGAAGTGGAGCGGCCCTCCGCTCCGGGTGGCAATGACGGGAATGCCGGTGGCCATCGTCTCCAGGTACACCTGACCGAAGGGCTCGTAGTGGGAAGGCGCAACGAACACGTCCGCTAGGTTGATGACATTAGCAAGCTGCACGTGGGGCAGCCAGCCGGTGAAGAAGACGTTCTTCAGACCGAGGCGTCGGGCTGTGGTGTGCGGATGTTCTCCCTCCCACTCCCCGGGGACGCCGCCACAGACCAGCAGGTTGAACGGCGGCTCCTCACATCCCTGGCCCCGGTAAGCGCCAGCCACCTTTGCCACCGCCTCCAGCAGCAAGGGCAGGCGCTTGAAGGCCAGAAACCGGCCGGCGAACAGCAGCAGCGCCTTGTGCTGGCCTGTCCGCTCCTCAAAGGCATGCAGGTCCGCTCGCTCGTAGCTGATGGAGCCGGCGACACCGCTCTCGTCCCATCCCTGAGGCGACCTCACCAGGAGATCCTCCAGGAGGCCCGTCTTCGCCTCCCATGACAACCTGTTCGGCCGGAAGAGGGAGGTGTCCACCCCGTTGGGGATAAAGGAGACCGACTCTATGGGCAATCCCAGCAGATCCACCGCAAGGCGGACGTTGTCAGGGCTGATGGCGATGAAGTGGTCCATCCCGGCGGCCGCACGGTTCATCTCCTCCCTCCACAACGCTGCCCAAGGTCCGGCAGCGTTCCCGCCCGCCATCTCCTCCAGCATCTTGAGCTCGGTCCCGTGGAGGTGGGCGATCTTAACAGCATCCCTCAAGGAGGGCTGCCCGAGCGCTGCCGAGTGAAGGTGGTTCAGATGGTGCAAGTGGAGAACATGGAAGCTGGACCGCGCGGCCGCATGCGAGAGCACGCCACGCCAGCTAGTTACTAGAGCTCGGAGTTGCTGCGGGCCCACCCTGTGAAAGGCGCGGTCCGGCACCCCAGGCTTGTCCTCATAACTGGGATGCATAGGGACCGCCAGCTCGGGCGACATCGGATCGCCGCCGGCGTGAAAGGCCTTGACCGCCTCCGTGTAGTCCACCTCCAGCAGGGGAAGGCCCGAGTAGAAGCTGCGGGCGTCCGCTCCCGCCTCGGCGCCCCTCAAGGAGCCAGAGGCCACGGTGACCTCGTGGCCCCGTTCCGTCAGGGCCCGGGACAAGTAGCGCACCACTTGCGCGCTGCCCCCTCGCGGGTAGAAGACGATCCCCATCAGGACTCGAAGACCCCCTGTGCTCTCAGGGGATGGCAGCAGGACTATTCGACGCCGCGCGGTACACCACCTCCCGCTCTCGATTCGCCCGGGCCGCGGTCATGTGTGGGGTAGCCGGTGGCCCAGCGGGCCGCCCCATTGTACTTTGCCACGGCGACGATCACTACCGGCGCTTAGTGTCGATTCACGCCGCCTCATGATCTCGCTCACCCTAGCCTCATTGACATCTATGTCGGTGTTGGAGCACTATTGACTCGCCCTATGCACGACCCACGTATACAGGGGCTGGCCACCAATGACCTGTCCTTCCTGCGGCCGCGAGAATCGCGAGGGCGCCAAGTTCTGCAAGGGCTGCGGCGCCAACGTAGCTGGCGCTTGCCCATCATGCGGCGCCGATCTTGACGCCGATGCGACGTTCTGCGATCTCTGCGGCTCTTCGCTGACCGGGACGCCGCAGCCCAAACGCACGCCCACCCCGCAGCCGTCCCCCGCCCTCCCGACCTCCTTCGTCGGCGGACGCTACCAGGTTCAGCGCTTCCTGGGCGAGGGCGGCCGCAAACGCGTCTACCTGGCCCACGATGCTCGCCTGGACCGCGACGTCGCAATCGCAGTGATCAAGACCGATGGGCTCGACGCTGAAGGGCTGACCCGAGTTCGACACGAGGCCCAGGCGATGGGGCGCCTGGGGGATCATCAACACATAGTGACCGTCCACGATATCGGCGAGGAGGACGGCCAGCCATACATTGTCAGCCAGTACATGGCCGGGGGCGACCTCGAAGGGTTGCTGCGGGAGGCCGAAGGTCACCGGCTGCCCATCGACCATGCCGTACGCATCACCAACCAGGTCCGGCAGGCCCTCGAGTACGCCCACGGCCGCGGCATCATCCACCGTGACCTGAAGCCAGGCAACATCTGGATGACCGCGGACGGCACGGCCAAGCTCGGAGACTTCGGCCTCGCCGTTGCCCTTGACCGCTCTCGTGTCACGATGGCGGGGATGATGCTGGGCACCGTGGCCTACATGCCGCCTGAGCAGGCGCTGGGCCGCCAGGCGGACGCCCGCAGCGACCTCTACTCGCTAGGCTGCGTGCTGTATGAGATGGTCACCGGGCGGCCCCCTTTCCTTGGCGACGACACCGTAGCGATCATCTCCCAGCACATCAACACGGCGCCCGTCGCCCCCACCTGGCACAACCCGGACGTGCCCAGGGCCCTGGAGTCGCTCGTTATGCGGCTGCTGGCCAAGAACCCGGACGAGCGCCCGGAGAGCGCCTCCGCCATACTGGACGCTCTCGGCGCGATCATGGAGACGGCCTCCACCGTGGCCGAGCGGGTAACCGAGGAGGTCGCCAACCCGCTGGACCGCCTCGCCGGTGGCATCTTCGTCGGCCGCGAGAAGGAGATGGACGAGCTGCGCGCCGGCCTTGAGGACGCCCTCTCCGGGCGAGGCCGGCTGCTGATGCTGGTGGGCGAGCCGGGGATCGGCAAGACACGCACGTCGGAGGAGTTCGCCACCTACGCCGGCCTGCGCAATGCCCAGGTGCTCTGGGGCCGTTGCTACGAGGGCGAGGGTGCCCCCGCCTACTGGCCCTGGGTCCAGTTGATCCGCTCCTACGTCCACGACAGCGACCCACAAGAGCTGGCGTCCCAGATGGGGCCCGGCGCGGCTGACATCGCCGAGGTGGTTTCGGAGGTGCGGGAGCGGTTGCCGGGGCTGCCCACGCCACCGGCGCTGGAGCCGGAGCAGGCCCGATTCCGCCTGTTCGACTCCATCACGACCTTCCTCAAGAACGCGTCCAAACGCCAGCCCATCACCCTCATCCTTGACGACCTCCACTGGGCCGACAAACCCTCGTTGCTGCTGCTGCAGTTCCTGGCCCGCGAGCTGCGGGGCGCCCGCCTGATGGTCCTGGGCACGTACCGTGATGTGGAGCTCGGGCGCCAGCACCCCCTCTCCCAGACCCTGGGCGAGCTGGGCCGCGAGGGCCTCAGCCAGCGCATCCTCCTCCGCGGCCTCACCCAGCGCGACGTCGCCCGCTTCATCGAGATCACGTCCGGGGTGAAGCCGCCGGAGGCGCTGGTGGCTGCCGTCTACCAGGAGACCGAAGGGAACCCGTTCTTCGTCAACGAGATCGTCCGGCTGCTGGTGGCGGACGGCCGCCTGGAGAAGCCGGAGGAGGTGGCGTCCTGGAGCGTCACCATCCCCCAGGGCGTGCGAGAGGTCGTCGGCCGCCGCCTGGACCATCTTTCCCAGGATTGCAACCGCGTCCTCACCATCGGCTCGGTAATCGGGCGTGAGTTCGGCCTGCGCGCCCTAGAGCGCGTATCCGACCTCTCCGGTGACCGGCTGCTGGAGGCACTCGAGGAGGCCGTCGGCGCTCGTGTCATCGCAGAGAAACCAGAATCGCTTGATTACTACAGCTTCAGCCACGCCCTGATCAGGGAGACGCTGTACGAGGAGCTGAGCACGGCCC
The DNA here is from genome assembly GCA_030649945.1 of Dehalococcoidia bacterium. GTDB lineage: Bacteria > Chloroflexota > Dehalococcoidia > SM23-28-2 > RBG-16-64-32 > JAUSFE01. Next base: position 3,831 of record JAUSFE010000058.1, read on the forward strand.
GCCGCGTGCGGCTGCACCGCCAGATCGGCGACGTGCTTGAGGAGCTGTATAGCGACAGCGCCGACCCGCACCTGGCGGAGCTGGCCTACCACTTCGCCGAGGCGGCCCCCGGCGGCGACGTGGACAAGGCGATGGACTACGCCCGCCGCGCTGGCCAGCGGGCTCTCTCCCTGCTCGCGTACGAAGAAGCCGTGGGCCACTACGAGCGCGCCCTCCAGACGCTGGAGCTGAAGACGCCCCCGGACGAGGAGCTGCGCTGCGAGTTGCTGCTGGCCCTGGGCGACGCCCAGATGAAGGCGGGCGATGCCGTCAACGGGAGGCAGACCTTCGAGCGAGCGGCGGAGAGCGCCAGGAAGCGGAAGTCCGCCGACCAGCTGGCGCGGGCGGGCCTGGGTGTTGGAGAGCGCTACGAGATTGGGGCGGTCGACGAGTCGCTTGTCGAAATCCTTGAGGAGGCGTTGCGCCTCTTGGGAGACGCAGACAGCGCGCTCAGGGCGATGGTCCTGGGCCGCCTGGCCGGGGCGCTCTACTTCACGGGCTCGCGCGAGCGCAGGGAGTCGCTCACCCGGGAGTCCGTGAAGATGGCGCGAAGGCTGGGCGATAGCGCGGCGCTGGCCTACACCCTGATCTCCAGGCACCAGGCCCTCTGGGACCCGGAGGACGTTGAGGAGAGGCTGAGCGCAACCGACGAGATCCTGCGGCTGGCCGCGGAGGCCAACGATAAAGGCCTGACAGTGGCGGGTCGTCTGTGGCGCCTCGTGGACCTCATAGAGCTGGGTGATGTCCCGGCGCTGGACGCCGAGATCGAAGCCTTGGCTGGCGTGGCTGAGGAGCTCCGGCAGCCGGTATACCTCTACAACTTGGCGTTGGTGCGGGGCATGCGCGCCTCACTGGACGGGCGGTTCGAAGAAGCGGAGCGGCTGGCTCAGGAGGCGCTGGCCATCGGCCGCAGGGTACTGAGCGCGAACGCCATCCAGTTCTTCGCCGTGCAGACGTACCTGCTGCGGAGAGAGCAGGGCCGGCTCCATGAGCTGGAGGCCGGCATGAACGCCTTCGTTGACCAGTACCCGCTGGTCCCGGCCTGGCGCTGCGGCCGGGCGCTACTCTGCTGCGAGCTGGGGCAGGAGGAGAAGGCGCGGGCGGACTTCGAATTCCTGGCGCGAGACGACTTCTCAGTCCTGCCGCACGACGCCAACTGGTACATCGGCATGGCGCTCCTGGCCGAGACTTGCGCCTACCTGGGCGATGTCCAGCGGGCTGCGGTGCTGTACGACCAACTCTTGCCGTACGCGGAGCGCTGGATCAACACCGGCGCCGGAGTCGTCTGTAACGGCTCGGTCTCGCGCTACCTGGGCCTCCTGGCTGCCACCATGTCCCGCTGGGAGGAGGCGGAGCGGCACTTCGAGGACGCCCTCGAGAAGCACGCGAAGATGGGCGCCAGGCCCTACCTGGCGCACACCCAGCGCGAATACGCCGAGATGCTGCTGGACCGGGGCGAGCCCGGCGGTCAAGAGAAAGCCCTGGGGCTTGCGACCCAGGCGCTGGACACGGCCCAGGAGCTGGGGATGAAGACGCTGGTGGAGCGCTGCCTCAGGCTCAAGCTGCGCGCCCAGGGTATCGACGCGGCCTCCTCCGGCGCCTCCATCGATGCCGTCGCCGCCTCCGTCTACGTCGACAAGCCCGACCTCCGCCCCCACGCCGCGCCCGACGGCACGGTGACGATCCTGTTCAGCGACATCGAGGGCTCCACCGAGATGACGGAGCGCCTGGGCGACCAGAAGTGGATGGAGGTGCTGCGGGAGCACAACAAGATCGTGCGCCGGAATGTGAAGGCCCATGGTGGCTTCGAGGTGAAGAGCGAGGGGGACGGCTTCATGCTGGCGTTCCAGAGCGCAAGGAAGGCGCTGCAGTGCGCGATCGAGACGCAGCGGGCGTTCGCGGAGCGCAACCGCTCCGCTCACCCTGTCGCCAAAGGCGACTCGCCTGGGCGAGAGCCTGTCGAAGGGTCGCCTGAGCGGAGCGAAGGCCGAGCGGAGGGTGATACTCCCGCTCATCCTTCGAGAGCCTCAGGACGAGCGGGTGGGGACGTTGGTGCGGCCCCGAAAGGTGGTATCGAGCCCATCCGGGTGCGGATAGGGCTGCACACGGGCGAGGTGATCAGGGAGGGCGAGGACTTCTTCGGGAAGCACGTCAACCTCGCCGCCCGCATCGCCGCCCAAGCAGAGGGCGGCCAGATCCTCATCTCGTCGCTGCTGAAGGAGCTGACGGAGAGCGCCGGCGACATCCCCTTCGGCGAAGAGCGGGAGGTGGCGTTGAAGGGGCTCTCAGGCACACACCGCGTGTTCCCGGTAGCTTGGGGCTAGACGCCAGCCGACCCTAACAGGGGAAGAAAGGAGGGACAACACCCATGGCCTCTCAAGTCATCTGCATATCAAGGACCATAGGCGCGGGCGGCGAGGAGATCGGCCGTGCGGCGGCCAAGGAGCTTGGTTTTCGCTACGCGGACGAAGAGATCATCATCAGGGCCGCCGAGATGGCGGGCGTCTCGCCTGACACCGTCGCTCAGGTCGAGCGCACGCCGGGGCTCGTCACGCGCATCCTGGAGGCGATGGCCCGCACCCCACCGGACCCAGAGGGGTGGTCGGCAACGGCCATGATGCTGACGGACTCCGCACCGAACTACGAGGGGCTCATCGAACGTGTTGTCCGCCAGACGGCTGAAGATGGAGAGGTGGTCATCGTGGCGCACGGGGCCAGCCTGCCCCTGGCCGGCGTCAGCGGTCTCCTGCGTGTGCTCATCACCGCCTCTGCTGACTTGCGAACAGAGCGCTTGGCCCGGGCGGCCGGCCTCGGAGCGGCCGCTGCCAAGAAGGCAGTGCGCGAGTCAGATCGCCAGCGGCGCGACTACTTGCGACGGTTTTACGACGTGCGGCAGGAGCTGCCCACGCACTATGATCTCGTGATCAACACGGATGTCATGACGGTTCCGGCGGCGGTTCAACTTCTGGTCACGGCCGCGCAGTCAGCCTAAGCGCGCGGCAATGCCGCCCTCGGCGCCAGCTTCGCTTAGAGGATCGCTCGCGGCAAGAAGATTGTCGCCGCACCCATGATTTCTCGCCCTGCCTTGTGTCTTATCGACCTGGCCACAGTAGCGCAGCCACTAATCTGCCTGGTGTGCCTGTATCCGGCTCCCGCTGGTGCGATTCGAGTGCCGCCACCGACCCCCTCCCGCAACCTAGACGGGAAGCGGCCCGCAGAAAGTGTCCTGCGGGCCGCCGCATTTGGGGCATGCACTCGGCGTCGGCGTGCTGTTAGGGTTACTGGAGCGGTGATCCAGGCATTGGTTGGAGAATGGAGCTGGCGATGCTCGCAATCTTCGGTCCGGTCTCCGCGACAAACTTCTGCCAGTCCGGGTCGGCCTGAAGCGCTTCTCCGGACGCGCCAATCGCTGCCCAGTCCTGGTACCCGAAGATGTGAATATGGTCGCCTGAGCCTGGACCGCCAAAGGCTACCGCGAAGTTAGCGATGGGCTTCCCACCGTGCTTCGAAACCAGTTCATTCACCCGCGCAACCAGGGGCATAAGACCAAGTCCTTGCCCTGGTCCGGGCGTGACTCTGAACCCCGCGTAAATCATTAGGGTTACCTCCTTTGAGATGGCCACCGAGCGCAACAGGGATGATGACACGGTAACCAGGAGATGTCAATTTTGCACACGCTTTATACGGAAGTAGCGAGAGCAGCGCTGTGGAAGAGCACGGGAATCCCAGGGAACTCCCTCATGGCCCGTTGTTTGGCGTCAGCGACTTCGATGCCTATCATCGAATGATGCGCGAAGCGGGCTTTCGTGACTCGTCTGTGCGGGAACTCGCCCTTGTTTGGAGTATATCTTCTATCGAATCGCTACTGGACGCGTTCGGAGATTGGGCTCAAGTAGATGCACTTCCAGATTCTGTGAGAACCGCTATCGACGCGTCTGTACGAAAGAACGCGAGGGCCTACGAATCAGGCGGCACGTTGCGCGTCCCCAACCCCGCCATTCTCGTCTCAGCCACAAAGTAGATTGCCTCCTGAAGCGGCTAGCCGCACGAAGAAAGTTCGGATTTTCAGCCAGCGCGGGTATAGCTGGCTCCCCGGGCAGGAGTCCAGTTACCCCAACTACAAAACCCTCTCACCGGTGAACGGCTTACGATCCCGGCCCTCGTGCTGCCGGAGGCAGCCTGATGGGCAACGTGTCGTGCGCCTGCGGCTGCGGGCAACCCGTCACCGGCCGTAGGTCCAAGCGGTTCTTCACCGACGCCTGTCGCAAACGCCACAACAGGGGCTCGACCCCAGCTCAGACAGCACCACTGCGAAGCCGTAGTGGCCGAGAACCGCGGACACAGGACGAACCCGCTACCACCACACCCGATGTCCGCGTAACAGATACGGAACGGCAGCCCGTCCACTGTGCAGGCTGCTGGTGCCTGATGCCCAGGCTGGAGGGGCCGCTGCCCGTGCCCACGTACTGCCGGGAGTGCGTGTCAGGTGGTTAGGCGAATGGGCGACCTCTGGACGGCGCCACTGTGCCGCGGGAGGGCGATCACCTTGTTGGTGATGGATGACGCCGGCTCGGCCCCGGCGTCCCGTCCGGTGACGCTCGCTGCTACGTGTCCGGTTGACGCACGCCTGTTCTACATTTATACTGGCGGGCATCCAACGAACAAATGTGCGAGGAGCGGCCGATGCCCCTAGCCAACGCGCTGGAACGCCTGAAGTCGGACAAGGAGCTGGGCCCCAACTTCGTGGAGTGGCGGCACATCCCGGCGTCGCCGCCGTCCCTCACACCCTTCCCCACGGCGCTGGACGAGCAGCTGGCCAACGCTCTTGCCCGCCGCGGCATCGAGCAGCTGTACAGCCATCAGGCCGAGGCCGTCGAGGCTGTCCTCGCCGGACGGAACGTGGCCATCGTCACGCCAACAGCTTCCGGCAAGACCCTCTGCTACAACCTGCCGGTCCTCCAAACGCTCCTGAGCGACCCGAACGCCCGGGCCCTGTACGTCTTCCCCACGAAGGCGCTGGCCCAGGACCAGCTGAACGAGCTGCACGGTCTCGTCACCGACCTGGGCGCTGATGTCAGGACGTACACCTACGACGGCGACACGCCCGCCGACGCCCGTCGCGCCGTCCGGGCCGCCGGCCACATCGTCATCACCAACCCCGACATGCTGCACACCGGCATCCTCCCCCACCACACGAAGTGGATGCGGCTTTTCGAAAACCTTCGCTACGTCGTCATCGACGAACTCCACCAGTACCGGGGCGTCTTCGGCAGCCACGTCGCCAACGTCATCCGCCGCCTGCGCCGCGTCTGCCGCTTCTACGGCTCGGACCCCGTCTTCGTCTGCTGCTCGGCCACTATCGCCAACCCGGGGGAGCTGGCCGAGCGCCTCATCGGAGCGCCAGTGCAGGTCATCGACCGCAACGGCGCCCCTCGCGGCGAGCGCATCGTCGCCGTCTACAACCCGCCGGTGGTGAACCGGGAGCTGGGCATCCGGCGCAGCGCCCTGAAGTCCGCCCACGCCATCGCCGCGCTTCTGGCGGCGTCGGACGTCCAGACCATCGTCTTCGCGCCCAGCCGCACCGCCGTCGAACTCCTCGTGCGCCGCCTCCGCGACTCCATCCCGGCGAAGGTGGGCGGGCCGCAGCCGGTGGAGGGCTACCGTGGCGGCTACCTCCCGAAGGAGCGACGGGCCATCGAGGCCGGCATCCGAAACGGACAGGTTCGCGTTGTCGCCGCCACCAACGCTCTCGAACTGGGCATCGACATCGGCGGGCTGGACGCCGCCGTCCTGCTGGGGTTCCCCGGAACGCTCGCCAGCACCTGGCAGCAGGTCGGACGAGCGGGCCGGGGAGATAGGCTGGCGTTCTCCGTGCTGGTCACCAATTCAACCCCCCTCAACCAGTACCTGGCCCAGCACCCGGACTACCTCTTTGAGACATCGCCCGAGGCCGGGTTCATCAACCCGGACAACCTGGTGATCCGCGTCAGCCACCTGAAGTGCGCCGCTTTCGAGCTGCCCTTCGGCCGCGACGAGGCGTTCGGCCCTGGCAGCGATGAGCTGCTGGACCTGCTCGCCGAGGAAGGAATCCTGCACGAGGTCAACGGCCGCTACCACTGGACGGCGGAGGTGTACCCGGCGGAGGAGGTGAGCCTGCGCACCGCCGCCGTCGACAACTTCGTGATCGTCGAGCAGGGGCCGAAGCCAAGGGTGATCGGCGAAATGGATCGGCCCTCGGCGCCCCTCCTCATCCACGACGAGGCTATCTACATGCACGGCGGCCGCCAGTACCACGTCGACCGCCTGGACTGGACCGAACGCACCGCCTTCGTCCGCCCCGTCGAGGTGGACTACTACACCGACGCCAACCTGGCCGTCGACCTCAAGGTTCTGGAGACGGACTCCAGCAGTGAAGAACCTGCCTGCGCCCGCCACCTGGGCGAGGTGGCCGTGACGTTTCTGGCGACGATCTTCAAGAAGATCAAGCTCGATACGCAGGAGAACGTCGGCTGGGGCAAGATCCGCCTTCCCCAGGAGGACATGCACACGGCGTCGTACTGGCTCGCGCTGCGCGACGAGGCGTGGCACGGGATGGACCAGGCCCGCCTCCAGGCCGGGCTCTGGGGCATGGCCCACCTGCTGGCGGGCGTCGCTCCACTCTTCCTGATGTGCGACCCGCGGGACCTCCAGTGCGCGGTGCAGGTGCGCTCGCCGTTCACGTGTGCGCCAACGGTGTTCCTGTACGAGCGACACCCGGGCGGAGTCGGCCTGAGCGAGGCGCTCTACGCGGCCCACGGGAGTCTTCTGGAAGCAGCTCTCGATCTGGCCCGCGGATGCCCGTGCGAGGACGGATGCCCGGCGTGCGTGGGCCCAGCGCTGGGAGAGGGGCCCGACAGCAAGCAGGCCGCGATGGCGCTGCTGGGCCGGATGACCGGCGATGCAGTTGCGTGAGAAGCTGCGCCTCGCGCCGGCGGCGGCGCCGGTGCGGAGCGCCTCAACCCAGCCGCCGCCCGCTGCGGCCGTCCTGCGGCCCCACCTGTCGCTGCCCGTGGGGCGCCAGGAAACCGAAGCGGGTGACGTGTGGGTCGCTGAGGAGCGGTGGCCGCTCGGGTACCGCCACGGCCACCTGGCACTGGGGCACGCGCTGGAAGTCGGCGAGGCGGCGCTAGCCCGGCTGTCGCCCGGACTCGAACCCGCTGATCTGGAACGCGCCGCCTTCGTGGACGTCGAGACCACGGGCCTTGCAGGCGGGACGGGCACCCTCGCCTTCATGGTGGGCGTTGCGACGTTCGAGGACGCAGGTTTGTGCCTGCGTCAGTTCTTCCTGGCGGATCTCAGCGGCGAGGAAGCGATGCTGGCGGCGGTCGCGCAGGCACTGGACGGCTGCCGCGCCGTCGTCTCGTTCAACGGCCGCTCCTTCGACGTGCCCCTGCTGGAGAGCCGGTTCATCATGAGCCGACTGCGCCCGCCCTTCGAGCGGCTCGCCCACGTGGATCTGCTTCTCGCGGCGCGGCGGCTGTACGGGCAACGGCTGGAGTCGTGCCGGCTGTCCGCGCTCGAAAAGGCGGTGCTGGGAGTCCGCCGCCAACGGGACGTCCCCGGCTGGGCCGTCCCGCGCCTGTACTTCGACTACCTGCGGCACGGGGCCGCGCAGCCGCTGGCGGACGTCTTCCGGCACAACAGGCTGGACGTGCTCTCGCTGGTCACCCTGCTGGCGCGCATCGGGCAGGCGGCCGGGGTCGGGACTCCCGACGACCCGCACGCATGCCTGGCGCTCGGGCGGTGGGACGAGGCGCAAGGGCATCTTTCGCAGGCGGCGGGGCTCTACCGATCGGCGCTGGATGCCGGCATCGGAGACGAGGGACAGACCTTTGTGCTGCCGCGGCTCGTGCGCATCTACCGCCGCCTCGGCCGCTGGCCCGAGATGGAGCGCCTGCTGGCCGAGACGCTGGAGCGCAGCCTGCCGCCCCGATGCAGGCTTGAGGCGCTGGTGGAACTGGCCAAGTTCAAAGAGCACCGTCACCGCGACTTCGTCGCCGCCCAGGCGTTCACCCGCGAGGCGCTGTCGCTGCTCGACGTGCTGGCGCTGAGGACTAAACCGCCCGCAGGCACGCGCAAGGCGCTGGAGCGTCGGCTCCTGCGGCTGCGACGGCGGGCGGCGGCCGGGTCTCGACCGCGTCGCTCACGGGACCGGTCGTTCGGGAAGTGCTGACCCTCGTGTGACACCGGCCGATCGGTTCGCTTCCAGTCTGCCAATCGAGACCGGCGAGGCTTGATCCTAGCGGCACCTAGTGCGCGTTCACATCGCCAGCAGGTACCGAGGCAGCGGGAGGGAGTCGTGGGGAGGCGATGTCCGGTGACGGAGATTGCCGACCTAACAGGGATTAGGTGAAGATAGCTCGAAGGCGACTGGGCGGTAGCCAGGCGGGGGCTTCTTGAGGACCAGCAGACGTCTGATATCCTCCATTGCATGCCATTCTTCGCCGATCTAGGTTTAGGCGAACGGCCGCTCTTGCCGACGGCGCTTTCCCTTCGAATCGACCTCGGTGGGCAAGCTTCTCGACCTGATGACTCAAGCGGGTGCCCTTTCGCGCCCCATTCGCTTACAATTCGTTTGCTAGGGGGGCACGGTAGCGGGCAGTACGTCTCGGGGGAGTCCATGAAGACACTCGGTCAAGCCTGTAAGCCTCGCGCTTCTGTCTTCGAGCAGCGCGGGAAAGACACCGTATACGACATCGATGACCTGGATCAGATCGATCCGCTAGCGTTCTTTGCCGAGAACTGGGTGACCGATGGCATGAAGGTGCTCCTTACGGAGTCCTTCAAACGCCTTGAGGGCAAAGGTGGAAACGCCGTCGGTACCTTCCTGCTCAGTCAGTCTATGGGCGGGGGGAAGACGCACAACCTGGTCGCGCTAGGGCTGCTCGCGAAGCATCCGGACATTCGCGAGCAAGTGATGTCGAGTTTCTACAGGCCCGGCTCGCTCGGCGTCGCTCGGGTGGTGACATTCAGCGGGCGTAAGAACACCGAGTTCGGAATTTGGGGCGAGATAGCCGAACAACTCGGCAAGGCAACTCTGTTCGACAAGCTCTACTCCCCTTTGCAGGCGCCTGATGATGACGACTGGGTCGCTCTCCTCCAAGGAGAGCCGTTGCTTATCATGCTTGACGAGTTGCCACCGTATTTCAAGGCGGCGGCGGGAGTAGCGGTCGGAGCGACGCACCTCGACGAACTGACTACGCGGGCGCTGGCGAACCTGATCGTCGCCGTCAATGGCGGGAGACTCCCGAACGTCTGCGTGGTGCTCACGGACCTTAAGGGGACGGCGTACCAGAGCGACGCCCTGAGCGACCTCCAGAAGGAGATCAATCGCGCCGGCGGACACGTGCAGATTGAGCCGGTAAAGATGACGTCGAACGAGCTCTACCACATTTTGCGGACGCGATTATTCGAATCCGTTCCGGATCAGAGCGAGATTGACGAGGTGGCCGAAGGATACCGGAAGGCGCTGGACGAGGCGCGGCTAATGGATATCACTGCCGCATCTCCCGACCAAATCAAGGCCGATATAGTCAGTGCCTACCCGTTCCATCCAGCGATCAGAGACCTATTCGCGCGGTTCAAGGAGAACGAGGGATACCAGCAAACTCGCGCGCTCATCCGCATCATGCGGATTAATGTTGCGCGGCTATGGGACTCCGGCGAAGCGAACGACAAACACATCGTCGGCGCCCACGATTTCGACCTCCACGACGCTGAAATGCTCAGCGAGATCGCGATGATCAACAACAAGCTGTCGAACGCCATCGCCCACGACATCGCGTCGCAGGGGGGCTCAGCCGTAGCCGAACAGATCGATGCGCAGTCCGGTGGCAACGACGCCCAGGATGTGGCACGTCTCATCTTCCTATCGTCTTTGTCGCTCGCTATCGAACCTGTGCTCGGGCTCAATCGTTCTGAGATTGGCGCTGCCTTGGCCGCCCCCGGACGAGACTTGGGACGGCTTCGGCATGCAATCGATGCGCTTCAAGAAGGAGCAACCGGAGCTTGGTACCTCCATCCGACGATGGATGCCAAGCTCGTCTTCCGGAACGTGGAAAACCTCCGTGCGAAGCTGGATTCCTATACGCGCAGTCAGCTGAAAGAACAGCGCGAGACTGAGCTAAAGTCGCGGTTGAACGACATGTTCAAGACGGTCCGGAGAGACTGCTATCAGGACGTTGCCGCGTTGCCGGCGTTGGATCAGGTCCAACTGACGTCCGATCGCGTGACGCTCGTGATCTTCCAGCCCCGCGCTCAGGGGCTCCCTGACGAAGTCCGAGAGTTCTGGGAGCATCAGCAGTACAAGAATCGCGTGTTGTTCCTCAGCGGGGTGCACGGGGCATACGACACGGTGTTGCAGCGGGCCGCGCAACTGAACGCGTCGCGGAAGATTCTTGACGAATTGCGCAACGAGAACAGACGGCAAGACGATCCTCAGCTTCTGGAGGCAGAACAGTTGAGATCGCGCGCCGAGTCCCAGTTCTATCAATCATGCCGCGAGACGTTCCAGACCATCTGGTATCCATCGAAGAACGGGCTGACATCGTTTGACCTCGACCCAAAGTACGTCGCCAACGAGTACAAGGGAGAGGAGCAGGTAATACAAGCACTCCAGGAGGTGTCGAAGTTCCGCGAGGACACCGGTGCCGATACGACGTTCAAGGCAACCCTGGAGAACAAGCTCTGGCCGCCTAACCAGAAGAACGCTTCGTGGTCCGGCATCAAACAACGGGCTGCGCAGGATTCGTCGTGGCTGCTGCACCACCCCAAGGCGCTGGACGAGTTGAAGGACGAGCTTGTGCGGCGGGATATCTGGCGGGAGGCAGGCGACTACATCGAGCGAGGGCCCTTCGAGAAGCCGGCAACATCTGTACAGGTCCTTGACTTGACGCGGGATATGACGTCAGGAGAGGCGCTGCTACGCGTGAAGCCGCAGCACGGCGACGTCGTCCACTACAGCGAGGACGGTGATGCGACGATGGCATCGCCGCGGCTCGACCTTGGGACGGACCTCAGGACTAAGGCGATAAGCCTGTCATTCTTAGCCGTGGACAGCACCGGCGAGCACGAAACCGGGGACCCGGTCAGGTGGAACAACAAGATCGAGGTGAAGTACAGGTTCTTTCAGGACGGAAGCGGTCGCTTCTGCGAGCTGAAGGCATATCCGTCGGGAGCGATCCGCTACACGGCGGATGGCAGCAACCCTACCGGAGGCCAGGCATACGATCAGCCGTTTGTGGTCCCGGAGGGCGCCCGGTTCATTCTCGCCATCGCAGAAGAGAAAGGCGTTCGCTCCGAGCAGCTCCGAGCAGACGTTCCGGCGAAGATCGGCGGCGATGAAGGCGTTGACGTTGACCCGGCCAAGCCGGCGACTTGGAAGCGAAAGCACCAACTCGATGCAACCGGAGAGGTGTACTCTTTCCTTGAGGCGATCGGGAAGTACAGCGCTCAACTTGGCGGGACCAAGATTACTGTCTCCAGGGATCAGCGATGGGTGGAGTTTCGCACCGCCGAAGAGGTCCTCTTGCCGACTGCTCAGGTCGTGTCCGAGACTACTCGCCTGCAGGAGCTGATACCGGAAGGCAATCTCGACCTTCGCGTTGAGCGCCTGCGCTTCGAAAGCGGCAAGGATCTCGAAGATTTCGTGCGTGACGTAAAGAAGGAACTCAAGCCCGGAGAGGTAACTCAGTAGTGACTTCGGCCAAGAAACAGCGCGGCATCGGGTTCGGATTCGATCCGGTCGAATCGCCCGGTCACTTCGCCGTTCTCGTGCCACGCAACGACCGCGATCAGGTTGTCATAGAGGAGCGCTACACCTGGGGCGATTCTCCAGCCGCCGACACTCCCAAGAAGCCCGTCCCCAAGGCCTACCTGGACGCTTACCGCTGGTCGCGCATAGCCAATGTGACACGGGCACAGTTTAACAAGCGTCTGCGAGATGCCGGGAAGGACACCGCCGACTGGATGACCGGGAGTGAAACTCTCTTGGCGCCCTACTTTGGCCCGCGTCAAACCCGGCGCGGGAGAAGCGACGCAAGCCTCATGAAGTTCCGCATGCTCAACTCCAGTTCCCGCCAGAGGAGCCGAAGTGACCACTCCCCACGTTGAGCGTCCGTCACCGGTGGTGGACATGGCGAGCGCGCCGTCCTTCATGGAAGTGCAGTTTCCAGTCAGCAAGCTTTCCAAGGAAAGCTACGCGGAACGGAAAGCCGCTAACAGTCAGTCATTGACTGCGCTAGGTAAGTGGTGGGGGCGCAAACCCTTGATTTTGGTCCGCGCCGCTCTGTTGGGCCTGCTGCTTCCCGCCAGCGCTGACCCAGACAAAGACCGTGAAGTTTTTCTAGCCCTCATGACCATGGACGACGATGGCTTCGGCCGGAGACTCCGCGACTCAATACCCCCGACGTCTGTGAACACCCACCTGACTGAGTCGGAGCGAGGTGAGTACTTCTCAGTCGATGGAGCCAAGCCAAAGTGGAGAAGTGGGGTTTCGTCGGAGGACAAGCGTCACCTCCAGCGCGTTGTCCTTCGCCGGATGTCCTACGATGAAAAGCTCAAGTACTGCGCGCGTCCGGAGGAGATCGATGGTCCAGGCCCAGACGACTGGCAGCGTATCAATGAACATCTTGGTACGAGCGCAACGCGGTTGCCAGACCTCGTGGACCAGCTGTCCGCTCGGCGGTTCGGACGAACTGCGCGCGTCGCGGATCCGTTCTCCGGTGGTGGAAGTATTCCGTTCGAGGCAGCGCGGCTCGGATTCGACTCTTATGGGGCAGACCTTAGCCCAGTCGCGGCTGTCCTGACCTGGGGTTCTGCTCACATCATTGGTGGCGGCGACGAGGTGCAGCGCCGAATCTATGCGGCACAAGCCAAGGCGTATGAACTGGTGCGTGACAGGATGCGCTCGTGGGGCATCGAGGAGAGCGAAGAGGGCTGGGTTGCTGACGGCTACATGTATTGTCTCGAAGCTCGCGACCCGATGAGCGGATGGACAGTGCCATTCCCACTATCTGTTATCGCAACCCGCTACGCACGGGTCATTTCACGGCTCGTGCCGATCCAAGCCGAAAAACGCTTCGACATTGAGATCATTGAAGATGCTACCGCCGACGAAATAGCTCAAGCATCTACAGAGGCTACTTGGCGCAACGGGATCCTCTGTCCCGTCGACGAGGGTGGGCGTTGGCTCCCTCCCAGCCTCCGGAAACTCACTCCAGTCGCCCAATTACGTGGCCCGCAGGGATTGAGGCTTTGGGAGCGGGATGACCTCGTTCCGCGGCAATCCGATGTTCTTCAAGAGCGCCTATTCTGCATCAGGTGGACCGACCCGTCAGACGGAACGCGACACTATCGCGCGCCAACCAAGCACGATCTAGACAACGAAGTACGGGTACTCGAACTTCTGCGTGAACGGCTCCCGCGTTGGCAAGAACTGGGCTATGTTCCAACGGCATCGATTGAACCCGGTGATAAGACTGCAGAGCCTCTGCGCACTCGTGGTTGGACCCATTGGCGCAATTTCTTCACGCCACGCCAACTGCTGCTTGCCGGATTACTCGGTGAGGCGGGCGATCAAATGCAGCTGCCGCTGGAGGAAAGGGCGAGCCTGCTGCTGTCGGTCGGAAGGCAACACGAGACTTCTTACCCTCAACCCGCCGTTGAAAATGATCGACCGGAACTCTTTGAGGAATACCAGAAGGCATCCCTATCCGGTTTTCCGCGGGGACCTGAGCTCCAATACGAGATATACCGCAATCTGTTACCGATGTT
>JAUSFE010000072.1 GCA_030649945.1 Dehalococcoidia bacterium
GGCCGCGCCCGCCGCCGCGCCGTCCGCGCCCGCCGGGCAGAAGCGCGCCACCCGGGGGAGGCAGCGCGCTCGCAAGCCCGAAGCGCCCTCGGCCTACGACGACGCCGCGCCCGTCACGCTGCCGCCGGGGACAGCGCGCCGCGCGCGCATCCCGGTCACCGGCGCGCCCACGGACGACGTGCCGCCGCCGTTCACGCACAACGCCGAGTACGAGTTAGCGCGCATCCTGGACTTCTACGGCATTGACTGGCAGTACGAGCCCCGCTCCTTCCCGCTGCGCTGGGACCGCGGCCACGTGACGGAGGCGTTCACGCCCGACTTTTACCTCCCGGACCTGAACATGTACGTGGAGGTCACGACGCTGAAGACCGGCCTCACCGCGGAGAAGAACCGCAAGATGCGGCTGCTCAAGGAGCTCTACCCCGGCGTGAACATCATCATGCTCAAGAAGCGGGACTACCTGCGCCTGCTGGCCAAGTACGGCTACGGCTCCATCGCCCCGGACCAGGTGCTGGAGATCGACCGCGTGCTGATCCCGGCGACGAAGCTGCAGCAGCGGGTAAGCGAGCTGGGGGCGCAGATCAGCAAGGACTACGCGGGGAAGCAGCCGGTGCTCATCGGCGTGCTGCGCGGGGTCGTCTGCTTCATCGCCGACCTGATGCGGCACGTCTCGCTGCCCACCTCCATCGACCTGATGTCGATCTCCTCGTACGAGGGCAACGGGGCCGCCGCCGTGCGCATCCTGAAGGACCTTGACGAGAACATCAAGGGCCGCGACGTCATCCTGGTGGAGGACATCGTGGATACGGGGATGACGCTGAACCACATCCTGGACTACCTCGCCACCAAGAAGCCGGCATCGCTCAAGGTGTGCACCATGCTGGATAAGCGGGCCCGGCGTATCGTCATGGTGTCGCTGGACTACGTGGGGTTCGAGATCCCGGACGAGTTCGTCGTCGGCTACGGGCTGGACTTCCACCAGCAGTTCCGGAACCTGCCCTTCATCGCCACGCTGAAGCACGACCTGCTGCCGTAAGGGGCTGCCGCGCGCCGCCCGCGGGCGAGTATTTTCCCGGATTGCCTGTCGCCTCGCGTGTGGGTGGCCATCTGGCAGCCGCCGACGCGAGCTTTCGTGAGAAAACATGCCGCTGGCGCGTCGCCAGTGCATGTGGCGGCAGCCGACCACCATTGACTTTTCCTTCCGGCTTTGAGATGCTTAAATGTGCTCCCGAGTGGACCTGAAGCGACTCAGGAAGAAGGGACTCGGCCGGAGTGGGGAAACCCGACACCGGCCGCGACCTGGGAAACCTGACGAAGAGGGCCCTCGGGAGCAAGTCTTTTCCCGCCGGCGCCGCCCGGCCCAGCCTCCTCCGTAGGGACAGGTCTTCAGACCCGTCCAAACACCGGGCCTCCTTCGTAGGGACAGGTCTTCAGACCTGTCCACACCGCGGGCCTTCAGGCCAGCAGTCGCCCCGCCGCCGCAGCCGCGGCCTCTACGCCTGCCCCTCGCCTTCCGGCGCGATCATCAGCTTCGACGCCAGCTTCGCCTCGATCTCCCCGGCCAGCGCGAAGTCCCGGTCCGTCAGCGCGCCGGCGCTGTGGGTGATCAGGCGCAGCGTCACCCGGTTGTAGTTGATGGTGATGTCCGGGTGATGGCCGTGGGACTCGGCCAGGTAGGCGACGCTGTTCACGAAGGCGATGGCCCGCAGGAAGGTGCGGAAGGTATACTGCTTGCGCAGGCGCCCATCGCGCAGCTCCCAGCCCGCCAGCGTTGACAGGCCGGCCCGGACCTCTTCCTCGCTCAGGGCGGTGGGTTCTGCCATTGGCGACTTCCTCCGGCCATCAGGTTAGCACTCCCTGTCGCCCGCCTGCCATAATGAAACCCACCACCAGAGGAGGTTCCTGCCATGGCGATCTACGACGTGAGCGTCCCCCTGCGCCCCGGAATGCCCACCTACGCCGATAGCGAGCCCGGCCCGGTCCTGGACTTCCACTCCCTGCTCAGCCGGGGCGACTCCGCGAACGTGAGCGCTCTCTCCGTGGGCTCGCACACCGGCACGCACGTGGACGCGCCCGTGCACTTCATTGAAGGTCGGCCCGCGGTGGAGGCGATGCCACTGGATTACCTGGTGGGCCCGGCGCACGTGCTGGAGTACAGGGGCGAGCGGCATCTGACGGCCGCCGGCCTGGAGGCAGCCGGGCTGCCGTCCGGCGCCCGCCGGCTGCTGATCAAGACCCGCAACGGCGCCTTCTGGGACGATGATCACTTCCACCCGGACTTCGTGGGGCTGGCGGCAGACGCCGCTCGCTGGCTGGTGCAGCGCGGGTTCGTGCTCGTGGGCATCGACTACATGTCGATCGAGCAGTTCCGCTCGCCAACGCACGAGGTCCACCACGCGCTGCTCGACAAGGGGATCGTGGTCCTGGAGGGGCTGGACCTGCGCGCCGTGCCGCCGGGGGAGTACTTCATGGTCTGCGCGCCGGTGAAGGTGGTTGGCGGGGACGGCGCGCCGGCACGGGTGCTGCTCTGGGACAGCGACCAGCGGTTCGATTAACGGCCGGTTGGCCGGATACGCCGTCGCAGCGACACCTCCGTCCGGACACGTCTTCAGGCCTGTCCAAACGCCGGGTCTCCTTCGTAGGGACAGGTCTTCAGACCTGTCCAAACACCGGGCCGTCAGGCCCGCAGTCGCCGCTCCGCGAACCTGTCACGCCGCGTGGCGTAGGGGCGCAGCACCCCGATGGCCGCGTGTCAAAGGACGCCGTGCCGCCTGGCGGACTGATCTCCGTTGAGGAGACCGTCCCGGGTGCTGCGCCCCTACATGGTTCGCATCCCCCGCGCTACAGCGGGTCGTCGAACGTAATCCTCAACTCCGTCTCCGCCTCGATGCGCAGGCGCAGGGCCCAGACGCCGTCACCGGCGCGGCGCACAGCGGCGCCCTCCGCGCGGGGCTCGGCGTCTGCGCGGATGAAGACATCGCCTTCCCGTTTGGCCACGGGGCGGAGCAGCAGGCGCAGGGCCGCGCCGTCCCAGTGCTCGGCGCCGGCCTCCAGCGCGCCCTGGAGCAGGTGGAAGCTGGTCCCGACCAGTTGTGGCTGGGAGAGGGCGGGCCGCAGGGCGAGCAGCTTGCAGGCGTGCGCGGGCAGGGTGACTGTGATGGAGTCGCGCACGACGCCGAGATAGTCCTGCGACCAGGCTTCGAAGGCGTGCTGATCCGCCGGTGGCAACGGCGCCCGCACCTCCGCCGGCGCGTCCCCCCAGTTGAAGACGCCCAGCAGGCGGTGGGTCCCGCAGTCCAGCTCGATCAGTTGCGGCAGGTCCGACTGGAAGAGGTCCAGCGGCACGCCCGAGCGGCCGTACACCGGCAGGAGCATTGAGAGCAGCTCCAGACGCTGGGGCGAGAGGCGCATCAGGTTATCGCTGTCCAGCGTCATGCCGCCGCTGAGGGCGATGACCGTGGCCAGCGTGCGCACTTCGTCCGCGGTCATCGCGGTGTCGGAGTCGCGCGCCAGCATGCAGTCGGGGTCATTCAGCCAGAGGCGGTTGTGCATCCAGAAGCGGGAGGCCACGTTGCGTATGCCGTTCAGCGTGGAGACGGTGCTCAGGTCGCTGCGGCCGGGCTCACGCGGGCGCTCCGCGGGATACCAGAAGGGCGCCACGTCCGGGCCAATGCGCGCGCCGTTCATGAGGCCGATGCTGGGCCCGATGGGGTGGCCGCAGCCCAGGATGAACCTGTCGTCGGCCAGGCGCCGGATCAACTCGATGGCGTGGCGGTAGGCCTGCGCGCGGGTCACGTCCGGGTCGTGGCGGATGCCGTCCACGGCGGCGGCGTAGAGGAAATCGATCTTGATGTAGTCGAAGCGCCAATCTTCGAACACCGTCCGGAAGACCTTCTCCAGCCACTCCAGCACGTCGGGCCGCGTCACGTCCATGGCGTAGCAGTACTGGTCCCAGTTGATCATGGCGATGTAGGGCCGGCCCGGCTTGTACTGCACGGCCCAGTCCGGGTGGTCTTTCCAGAGCTGCGACTTTTCGCCGATCATAAAGGGCGCCAGCCACAGGCCCGCCCGGTAGCCGCTATCGTGAATGCGGCCGGCCAGCCAGCCCAGGCCGCGCGGGAACTTCTCGTTGGGGGTCAGCCAGTCGCCGATGCCCGCCTGGTAGCCGTCGTCGATCTGCACGTATTCCACCGGCAGTTGCTCGCGGCGCCAGCGCAGGGATGCCACGTTCGCCAGGATATGTTCCTCCGTGACGCCCTGCCAGTAGTAGTACCAAGAGCACCAGCCGCTGACCGGCTGCGGCCAGGGCACCGCGCGCATCTCGCGGGCCAGCGCGTCGCCGTAGCGCTGCAGCGAGGCGAGCGGCTCGCGTGACGGCTCCAGCAGCAGGCGCTCTGACGAGAGTGCGGCGCCGGGCGGCAGCGAGATGCCGTCCGCGTAGGAGGCGGCGGTCACGGCGGCGGGCCCGCGGTCCAGCCAGACCTGCGAGAACTGGTCCGCCGTGGAGATGAAGCCGGCCACGAGGGCGGCGCCTGACGCGGGATCAACGATCGCGGTCATCATCTCGGAGAGGAAGCGGCCTGCGGCGGACGGCGGCCCCGTGATGGGGCCGATGACCGGCGGCGCCATGTAGATGTCCTCGCCGGAGACGGGCAGCACCATCGCCGGCGACCAGTTCTGCCAGCCCTCCTTGTACATCTTCCAGCCGGCGGCGGGCGAGCCCAGTTCCACGCGCGCGCCATCGACCACGCGGAAGGAGGCGACCTTTAGCGCCTCGCCCGTGGTGTTCTCGATCTCCGACTGGACCACGGCGAACGGCTGGTCTTCGTACAGCGTCACCGTGAGCGTAACCACGGGCGCGCCCGCCGCCCCCGCGCTGCGCAGGCGTAGCGAGAGGCCCGAGCCCTGTGCGTCCTGGACCGGCGCGGCCGGCTCCGGCACGAACCGCGCGCCGCTGCTGGTAAAGGTCCGCCCGTCGCTTAGCGTCACCGCGGTCGCTGCGTCCACCAACGCCGCGCCGCCCGGCGCCGTATCCGTCAGCGCGAACGTCCCCCGCTCGCGGTCCACGGCCAGCCGCAGCCCGCCGCTGACGAGCGCCGGCCCGCTCTCCGTCTCCTCGAATCGCACGCTAGACATCTGAGACTCCTTCGTAGTCCAAACTCCTTCGTAGGGACTTCTTCGTAGGGACAGGTCTTCAGACCTGTCCAAACACCGGGCCGTCAGGCCCGCGGTCGCCGCGCCGCCGTGGCCGCCGCCTCTACGCCTGCCCCTCGCCTTCCGGCGCTTCTTCGTAGGGACAGGTCTTCAGACCTGTCCAGACTGCGGGCCTTCAGGCCAGCAGTCACACCTTCAGCCCGCCCGCGATGCTGCAGACGTGCATCTCACCCTCCAGTCCGGTCTGCCTTCCGTATTCCCCAAGGATGCGCGCGCGGAACTCCCCCAGCTGCGTTTGCCGCACCAGGCTCACCGTGCAGCCGCCGAAGCCCGCGCCGGTCAGCCGCGAGCCCAGGACGCCGTCCGTCGCCCGCGCCAGCTCCACGAGCAGGTCCAACTCAGGAGTCGAGACCTCGAAGTCGTCCCGCAGGCTCTCGTGCGAGCGGTACATCAGCCCGCCGAACGTCGCGGTGTCGCCGCGCCTCAAGGCGGCGACGGCGTCGAGCACGCGCCGGTTCTCGCTGATGACGTGGCGAGCGCGGCGCCCCAGGGGCTCCGGCAGGCGCTCCCGGTTCGCTTCCAGCTGCTCCAGGCCGGCGTCCCTGAGCGACGCGACTCCCAGGAGGCGCGCGGCTTCGGAGCACTCCTGGCGGCGCTGGTTGTAGGCCGTGTCCGCCAGCCGCCGCGGCGCCCTGGAGTCCACGACGGCGATGGCCACGTCCGGGCCGAAGAACGCCACGGGCTCCACGTCCAGGGAACGGCAGTCGATGAGCAGGGCGTGTCCGGCGACGCCGAGGGCCGAGGCGAACTGGTCCATGATCCCGCACTGCACGCCGGCGAAGGCGTTCTCGGCGCGCTGGCAGAGCAGCGCCAGCTCGCGCGGCGGCACATCGATGCCGCTCAGGGCGCACACGGCGCCGCCGGCGGCGACCGCGAGCGCGGCCGATGAGGAAAGGCCGGCACCGGGCGGTACGTCACCGGTCACCGCCAGGTCGGCGCCGCGCAGGTGGTGTCCGGCCTCCGCCAGCGCCCAGGCGACGCCCCGCGGGTAGTTGCGCCAGCCCTGCGCGCGGCGCACCGTGTCCCAGCGGAACTCGTCGCATTCGCCGAAGTCCAGGGCGCGCACGCGGAAGAGATCATCGTCCCTGAGGGCGGCGGCCACGGCGATCGTGCGGTCAATAGCGACGGGGAGGACGAAGCCCCCGTTGTAGTCCGTGTGCTCGCCGATGAGGTTGACACGGGCGGGCGCTTCGGCGATCACTTCCGGTTCCCTGCCGAAATCCCTCGCGAAGCTGCGGCGCAGCGCCTCCCTGTCCGCGGTCATAACTTCGGCCAGTATATGCAACGCGGCCCCCGGCGAACAGCGCCCGCGCGCGTTGCGCTGGGATGAGCACGCCCATATGATATTGCTCACTCATGCCGGACCGTGCGCTCGAAGGGCTTACCGTTGTCGAATGCGGCGTCGCTGGGGCTGCTGCGTACGGCGCGAAGCTGATGGCGGACCTGGGGGCGGATGTCATCAAGGTCGAGGCTCCCGGCGGCGGCGATCCGTCACGGGCTCTCGGCCCGTTCCCCGGCGGCCGGCCGCACCCCGAAAAGAGCGGCGCCTTCCTGTACCTGAATTGCAACAAGCAGGGAGTGACGCTGGATCTGGGCCGCCCCCGCGCGCAGGAGCTGCTGATGCGGCTGCTGGGGCGCGCGGACGTGCTGATCCACGATTTCCCGCCCCGGCAGGCCGGCGCGCTCGGGCTCGTGTACGACCGCATACGCGAGGCGAACCCGCGGCTGGTGATGACCTCGATCTCGCCTTTCGGGCAGGACGGCCCGCACCGCGACTTCATGGCGTACGACCTGACAGTCGCCAGCGCCGGCGGCTGGACGTGGATCAACGGCTGGCCCGGGCACCCGGAGATGCCGCCGCTGAAGGCTTACGGCCGGCAGACTGCGTACCAGTCGGGCGTGACGGCGGCGATGGCGACGATGGGCGCCCTGTTCGCCCGCCTGCGCACCGGCCGGGGCCAGCACATTGATGTCTCCGCCCAGGAGTGCATCGCTTCCATCCTGGAGATGACGTACACGTACTGGCCGTACATGGAGACGATGGCCGTGCGCTGGGGGCAGCGGCCGCTACAGCCCGTGGACTTCTTCCAGTGCAAGGACGGCGGCTGGGTCTTCGCGCTGTGCATTGAAGAGCACCAGTGGCAGGCGCTCGTGGAGCTCATGGAGACGCCGGAGTGGACCACGTGGGAAGTGGCGGCGAACCGTTTCGTGCGCGCCTCCAACTGGGACGCGCTGCGGCCGTTCATGGAGGAGTGGGTGAGTCAGTGGACCGTGGACGAGCTGTACCGCGCGGCGCAGGCCAGGCGGATACCGTTCGCGCCGGCCTCCACGCTGGCGGACCTGCTGCACTCCCCCCACCTGCAGGCGAGGGGGTTCTTCGTGGAGGTGGCGTACCCGCAGGCCGGCACGCTGAAGCAGGCGGGCGCACCGTACAAGCTGGGCGGCACGCCGTGGGAGATCCGCGCGCCCGCGCCCGCCCTCGGGCAGCACAGCCAGGCGGTGTTCGGCGGCCTCCTGGGCCTGTCGGCGGCGGAACTGGCCGCGCTGCGGGAAGAGGGGGTGGTGTAGCGATGCCCGGGCCGCTTGAGGGTATCCGCGTGGCCGATTTCACCTGGGTCTGGGCCGGCCCCTCGTGCACGCTGCAACTCGCGCACATGGGGGCGGAGGTCATCCGCATGGAGTCGCGCCGGCGCATCTGCGTGCTGCGCATGCTGCCGCCGTGGCCGGGCGGCCAGCCGAACCCCAACCGCTCCGGCTACTTCAACCAGTACAACCAGGGCAAGCGCGGCATCACGCTGGACATCTCGAAGCCAGAGGGGCGGGAGATCGCCCGGCGCATCGTGGCGATCAGCGACGTGGCCGCGGAGAACTTCGCTGGCGGCGTGATCGACCGCCTGGGCCTGGGGTACGAGGAGCTGCGGCAGGTGAAGCCGGACCTGGTCATGATCAGCATGTCCGGCTACGGCCAGACCGGGCCGGAATCCCCCTACGTCTCGTACGGCCCCGCGCAGGTCCCGCTCTCCGGGATGTCGCAACTGACCGGCTACCGGGGCTGGCCGCCCATGCACGTCGGCATGTCCTACGGCGACCCCAACGCCGGGCTGCACGCGGCATTCGCCGTGCTCGCGGCGCTGTACTATCGCCAGCGCACGGGCAAGGGCCAGTACATCGACATGTCGCAGTGGGAATCGACGATGGCTGTGATCGGCGACGGCATCATGCACTACACGATGAACGGCGAGCATCCGGAGCGGAACGGCAACCGCGTGCCGGAGATGGCGCCGCACGGCGTCTTTCGCTGCGCGCCCGCCGCCACCCTCCCCGGCTATCCGGAGGACGACCGCTGGGTGAGCATAGCCTGCGGGTCAGACGCGGAATGGCGGGCGTTCTGCGGCGTCATGGGCCGGGCGGAGATGGCGGACGACCCCCGCTTCCGCACTCTGGCCGGCCGCAAGACCAGCGAGGACGCGCTGGAGGAAATCGTCGCCGCATGGACCATTACCCGTGACCCGTTCGAGGTAATGGAGCTGTGCCAGGCGGCTGGAGTGGCGGCGTTCCCGCCGCAAAGCAACCGGGAGCTGGCGGAGGACCCGCACTTGAACGCGCGCGGGTTCTTCGTGGAGAAGCCCCACGCGGACCCGGAGGTGGGAGTCCGCAAGCACGCCGGGATGCCGTGGCGCATGTCTGACACGCCGTGCGAGGTGTGGCGCGCGGCGCCGGTGATGGGCCAGGACAACGACTACGTCTTCGGCGAGCTCCTGGGCATGTCCTCGCAGCAGGTCGCCGAGCTGACAGAGCGCCAGGTCATCTATTAGCAGGGTCGCGTAGCGGAGTGCCTTCAGGCCTCCACACAACACCTCCCGCCTGCGGCCCAGGACAGGCGGCTCCCGGCCCGTGAGATTCGGCTCCTGGTACACCACGGAGTCATCCTGAGCGCGACGACATCTGCCACGTAGCTCTGCGCAGCTTCGCGAAGCCTGTCCTGAGCGGAGCCGAAGGGGGATCTGGGGTGGGGCAGACCTGCGAGCGAGGGACCGCGATCGCGCACATGGCAGGCGTTGTGCGGCGAACGGGGCGTAGGGGCGCAGCACACGCGGCAGCGGCCGGAGATCACGACTTCATCAGGTCAAGACGATGCGGCTCAGACGGCGGCGACCGGCGTGTGCTGCGCCCCTACGGTGGCGCGCCCGAACCCCTGGTGTGCCGTCTCCAAAATACCTTGACCGTATCCCCGTGGGATCGAATCTACACCGGCGCCAGATTGACCGGCCGGGCGGGCGGTGCTACGTTCCCTATTGACCGCTAAGATAAGGTGATGACGATGACCGTCAAGCGAGAAACCGTGTCCGCGCCGGCCAGGCGCACGCGCAGGGGACCCTACACCCGGCAGCAGATCATGGACGCTTCTCTGCGTCTGTTCTCCGAGCGCGGTTTCGCCCGCACGACGGTGCGCGACATCGCGCGGCAGGCGGGGATCACGGACGCCGCCATCTACTATCACTTCGAGTCCAAGCGCGAGCTGCTGGAGGCGCTCGTGGAAGAGCGCGGCTTCTTCACCAGACTGCAGAACCTGGAGCGGCTGGATACGGACAGGCCGCTGCGGGACCGCGTGCTGTGGATGGCCGCAGGCGCCATCAACCTGATGGACGAGAACCGGGACTTCCTGCGGCTGATCATCATGGAGGGGCTGGGCGGCGACGAGGCGGCCGTGGAGCAGTACCACCGCCTCCTGGGGATGTGGGAGAATGCGCTGGCCGTCGTCCTCTACCGCTACGAGGCGCAGGGCGCTCTCCCGCGCAACTCGCCCCAGGACCTCGCGCGCCAGATCATCTACATCATCCTCATGGCTTTCGAGGACAGCCTGCTGGGCCGCCACGTCTCGCCGGACGCTTCCTCCAGCGAGCGCCAGGAGGCCTTGCGGGCGTTTGTCGGCCCGGCGCTGGAGCGGCTGCTGGACCATCTGCCGGCCGGCCGATGATGCCGCCCCAGTCCCGCGCGCCCGCCGGCCCGCCGTGGCGCTGAAAGTAGCGCTCATCGGCTGCGGGCTGCGCGGCCGTTTCCACTCCGTTGGCATTCGCAGCTTCATCCGCCTGGGCCTCGTGGACGCCACGTACGCGGCCGTCTGCGATGTCGATGAGAGCCGCGCGCGCGCCTTTGCGGAGGCGGCGGGCGTGCCCTGGGTCTCCACGGATCCGCTGGCAGTCATAGATTCCCCGGACGTGGACGCGGTGTACATCTGCGTGCCCACGGCCGCGCACAAGGAGCTGGTGCTGCGGGCGGCGGAGCGCGGCAAGCATATCTTCTGCGAGAAGCCGCTGGCCACCAACCTTGCGGATGTGGAGGAGATGACGGCGGCGGTGGAACGGGCGGGAGTGAAGGCGGCAGTCGGACTCGTCCTGCGCCACTCGCCCATCCTCACGGTGCTCAAGTCGCGGATGGAGGACCCCACGCTGGGACGGCTGATGCTGATCGTCTTCCGGGACGACCAGTTCTTCCCCATCCAGGGACATTACGGCAGCACGTGGCGGAAGGACAGGGCTATCGCCGGCTCCGGCACCCTGTTGGAGCACTCCATCCATGACGCCGACGTCCTGCGCTGGCTGGGCGGAGAGGTGCGCAGCGTGAGCGGCTCCATCCGCAACTTCGCGGGACACGAGGGCGTTGAGGACCTGGCGCTGGGGCGGATCGAGTTCGAGAGCGGGGCGCAGGCCCAGCTTTCGTCCATCTGGCACAGCGTCCTGGGCCGGCCGTCCACGCGCCGCCTTGAGGTCTTCTTTGAAAAGGGCGTTTTCTTCATTGACCACGACTTCCTGGGGCCCATCCACGTGCAGACGCACGCGCTGAACGCGGAGGTGGTGACGGAGGAAGAGGTGCGCCGCCGCTACCTGGACTCGCTGGGGCTGACGGACCCGCTGTTTAACGATGCCCTGCGCTACTCCCTGGAGGACTACTTCTTCCTGAAGGACGTCTGCGCCGGGCGCCGGCCCTTCCCGGACTTCCGCACAGCTCTGGAGGCCCACCGGGTGGTGGACGCCATTTACCGTTCCGCTGCTGCCGGCGGCGCGGAAATAGCGCTCTAGCGGCGGGATCGGCCCCCGTGCGGCGGCCCTACCTCGCGTTGGCAGCCGGGCTCTGGCTCGTCCTCCTGGGCCTCACCCTCGCCCTCTCGGTCCTGGCGGCGGAGCACGACACCCTCCCCGGCGACCGGGGGATCATGAGCTGGGCGCAGGATCTGCCATTCCCCGGCGAGACGCTGGCGGACTCCGTACGGGCGATAACCAGCACGGAGGTCGTGTTGGCCGCGGGGGCGGCCGTGGCGCTGGTGCTCTGGCTGCGCGGCCACCGGCGGCAGGCGCTCCTGCTGGCCATCGGATTGGCGCTCCTGCCCCTGCTGAGCCTGGCCGTCAAAGAGCTGGTGGACCGGCCGCGCCCGGGGCCGCCGGAGGTGGAGCTGCGGGCGGGCTACTCCAGCCCCAGCTTTCCGTCCGGCCACGTCATGAGCGGCTCCATCCTCTACGGCTTTCTCCTCTACCTCTCGCTCTTTCTCCCCGTGGCCCGCGGCGCGCGCGCTGCGCTGGCCGCGCTCGCGGCGGCCGTCCTCCTGCTGGCGGGACCCGCGAATGTCTACCTGGGAGTGCACTGGCCCAGCGACGTCCTGGGCGCCTGGGCCTGGGCGCTGCTGGTGCTGCTGCCGGCCCTGACCGCAGACCGCGCACTATCCGCGGGCCGGCCGTAGCTATCTCATGCCTTTTCCCCCAACGTTCACCTCCCCCCAGACGCCGGCATGGCCTCCTGCGCGTCTAATCTACAAAGAACGAGGAGGGAAAGCGCCCGCATGCAGAAGCTGATTCGGAAGGCACGCAAGCTCATCAGGCGCGAGGACGGCCAGGCCATCGCGGAGTACGCGCTGATCTTGGCCTTGGTCGCCCTGGTGGCCACCGCCGCGCTGACGCTGCTGGGCCTCGCCATCAGCAGCTCAGTTCAGAACCTGGTAGATTCCTGGCCCTAGACTAGGCCGTAGGGGCGAATGGCATTCGCCCGCACCCCGCTCGGGGACGGGGGTAGGGCGGGGGGTGCCGCGCCCTCAGCGCCACCAGTCGCACGCACATCCGCGGCGGGCTCTGTCCAGTCCAGGCGGCGTCCCGGTGGCGGCAGTGACGGGCGTCGCCGCTCAGGGCGACGTGGCGCCGGGTGGCCCGTCGCCTTCGCTCAGGTAGGAGCCCCATTCCTCGCCCCGGCTCCAGTCCAGCATCAGCACGTCAACCTCGTCGCCCGGCCGCACCACGTCCACGTCCGCGGGCATGATGGTGAGGCCGTTGGCGCGCATCATTGAGGTGAGGACACCGGAACTCTGTGAGCCCGTCAGCGAGGCGTAGCGGCGGCCGTCCCGCTCTGTGACGACGCAGCGCGCGAAGAACACCCGGGGATCGTCGCGGTTCGCAATCTCGTCCTCGGCGATCGCCCGCACGATGGGCCGGCGCCAGTCCGTCTTGCCCATCATCTTCATCAGCGCCGGGCGGCCGAAGATCTCGAAGGCCACCATCGAGCTTACGGGGTTGCCGGGCAGGCCGATGTGCGGCACGCGGCGGCCGTCCTTCTGGAAGGAGCCGAAGGCCAGGGGCTTGCCGGGCTTCATCGCCACCGTCCAAAAGGCGATCTCTCCCTCGCGCGCCAGCACGTCTTTCACCACGTCGTAGTCTCCCCGGGAGACGCCCGCGGAGGTGATGAGCATGTCCGCGTCCAGCCCCCGCTGGATCTTCGCCGTCAGCGCCTTGACCGTGTCCCTGGCGATGCCCAGAAGGCGGGGGACGCCGCCGTAGCGCTTGACCAGGGCGCCCACGCTGTGCGCGTTGCTATCGTAGATGTGGGCACCGCTGCGCGGCCCTCCCACCGCCACCAATTCGTCGCCCGTGGAGAGCACCGCCACGACAGGCCGGCGGATGACGCGCACCCTCGCGCGGCCCACGGAGGCGATGACGCCGATCTCCGAGGGCCGGAGCACGGTGCCCTTGCGCACCACCGTCTGGCCGGCGCGCAGGTCCTCGCCGGCGCGGCGGATGTTCGCGCCCGGCCGCGCCTCCTTGTACACGCGAACCGTGGCGGACAGCTTCCGCGACCGCTCAGGGGCCTTGCCGAAGGGCTCATCCGTCTCCTCGAAGGGGACGACGGCGTCGGCCCCGGCGGGCACCGGCGCGCCGGTCATGATGCGGACAGCCGCGCCGGCGGTTACCTCGCCCTCGAATTGGTAGCCCGCGGCCAGCTCGCCGATGACGCTGAGCTCGCGGGGCGAGTCCCGGCCGGCGCCCGCTGTGTCTGCGGCGCGCACGGCGTAGCCGTCCATGGCGGTGTTGTCCAGGGGCGGCAGGTCAAAGCCAGCGGCGATGTCCTCATCCAGGACCTGGCCCAGCGCTTCCAGCAGCGGCTTCTCCTCCGCCGGCAGCACCTCGACATAACTAAGGATGCGGGCAAGAGCGTCCTCCGGGCTGATCACGCTGCACCGCTCCGCTGCGACTGGGCGTCCACCATGGCCGCGATGACATCCACGATATGGTCAATGTACTGCCTGCCCGCGGCCTCGGATGCCCGCCGCGGGTCGCCGAAGACGCCGTTCTCCGATATCGTGTGCACTCCCTCCTGGAAGAAGCGTTGCACGCCGGCCATCAGGTCGCCCACGTAGCCGGCCTCCCCGCGGTCCATGTGCACCAGCTCCGGCCGCAGGGCCAGCACCATCGAGGTCTCCCATTCGCCGGCGTGCACGCCGCCCTCCTGGGGCGTTATTCCCAGGCTGGAGGCGACTGGCAAGATGGCGCCGAGCAGCACCGAGACGTCCGGGAAGGTGATCACCTGCACCCCGTCCAGCGGCGGCATCTGGGCCACCGCCTCGCCGAGGGGCCTGAAGTTCCCGCCGTGCGTGGGCAGCAGCACGATGCGCTTGAAGCCGTGTTGCGCGAGGGAGGCGACGATATCCGCCGCCACCTGCCGGAACGTCTCCTCGCGCAGGCTGATGGTGCCGGCGAAGGCCAGGTGGTGCGAGGAGCAGCCGGCACGGACTGTGGGCGCCAGGAAGGCGTCCAGACGTTCCGCCAGCGCCCAACCGATCTCGTCGCCGAAGAGCGCGTCCGTGCCCAGCGGCAGATGCGGGCCGTGCTGCTCGACCGCACCGAAGGGCACGACGACCGTCTGCCGGCCGGCGTCGATCTCCGCCCGTACCTGGGGCCAGGTCAGCTCTTCCAGCCGCAATGCTGTCATCCGTGGATCACCCTTGCGCCAGGAAAAGGCGTCCGCCGGGGGTGAACGAACGACGCGGTGTGGAGGCGCTCAGCCCAGCCTCACCACAAGGCAGGTCGTCGTTCGCTGGACGCCCTCCACCTGCTGGATGCCGTCCGTGATGGCCCGGCCCAGCTTGTCCAGATCGTCGGACTCCAGCAGGGCGATCACATCGAAGGGCCCGGTCACGGCGTCCACGGAGATCACCTTCGCGTCGCTGAAGCGGAGCTTCGTGACGCCCTCACCCACCGCGTTCGCCTTGCCTACCACCGACTCGATGAGCACGTAAGCTCGCATCATCCAGATGCCTCCTTTGGGGTCTAGAGTCCTGGTTTGCGCGTGCCAAATCATACCGCTAGCGGCGCAGCCTGTACATCCGCCGCAGCGCTCGGTAGTGGTCAGAACTGACCCACTACCCTCTGGTCCCGGCCGTCCTGCCTGCCTACCGGACAGGCAGGCCCGCCGCCGGAGGCGGTTTGACAGGGCGGCCCATCCGTGGTTAGATGCGGCCAGTATTTGCAGGAGGCGACGATGCGGGTCACGTCCCTGGGTCTTGTTGTGCTGGTGGCGCTGCTGCTTGGTGCAGCGCCGGGGCCGCTGCATCCCGGGTCTTCCGCGGCGACACCGGCTGCGTCGCTGGCCTTCGGCGACCTGGACTGCGGCGGTGGCCTGGGCATCGGCGACGCCCAGAAGCTGGCCCGCAGCCTGATCGGGCTCGCCGTGACGCAGGGCGACGGCTGCCCGGCCATGGGCGAGCCGGTGGGCATCGACGGCGTCGAGCGGCTGTGGGGCGATGTGGACTGCGGCGGCAGCCTGGGCATCGGCGACGCCCAGAAGCTGGCCCGCAGCCTGATCGGGCTGCAGGTAACGCAGGGGGCGGGCTGTCCGGCCATCGGCGCCCCGGTCGAGATTGGCCCGCCGGCGCCGCTCAGCCCTCAGGAACTGGCGGCGCGGCTTCACGCGGCCACGGATACCGCCCAGGCGGAAGCGCTGCTGCGGCGCGTGTACCCCGAGTTGGGCGTGGGGCTCTACACAGAGGACGGCCAGCAGATCCTGGCCGGCGTCGAAACGGGCCCCGACGACTTCTATCTGTACGACGCCGAGTCGGAGCTGCTGGCCCGCAACTATGTCGAGCGACAACTGTTCGGGCTGCATACGGCTACCCTTTTCCTGGAGGAGGCCGGCGTCGTAGATGCGGACAGCGGCCAGCCCCTGAGTGACGCGGATGTGCTGTCGAGGCTGGCAGACGGGGTCGCTGCCGCGCGCGCGGATGAGTCCCAGTTCACGTGGCGCCTCATCGATGAGTTGGGGCTGGTGCAGGAGGATCCCCTGGACCTGGCCGCAGCGGGCCTCGACCCGGCCACCACCTACCTGGATTCAGTCCAGACGTTTCTGGTCCTGTACGACATGACGTTGGGTCTGCCTGTCCCGGCCGGTGCGTCCGCCGAAGTTCTCAGCGCCGCGGGTGGCCCCAATGCCCGGACGCAGGCCCTCCATGATTACTCGTTGCTCGCCCAGGGATTCGTTGCTAGTGTTGACCCTGTGGCGCCTACCCACTGGAAGCATGACGCATCGTCTGTCGCTGAGGAACGGACGCTGGAGGCGCAAGTTTCTTGGGTGCCTGGAGCGCAGGTGACGCGGGGGTTCACGGCCGGACCACTTCGGTTAGTGGCCATTCCTTCAGCACTCGGGGCGGAACCGGCCGACGTATCCTGGGTGTCAAGTGGGCTCCTGAAGAACGGAGCCTGGAAGAAGCTGGAAAACAGCGATCGCACCGGCGAGATTGGAGATGCTTCAATCGTCTTCGTCCCCAAGACCGAGCCCTGTCCCGGCAAGGGGTCTGTACAGACCGAAACTCCTACAGTCTTTGTGATATTCGTAATCCAGGTCAAGTCGGCCTTCTTCCCGCATAGATCTCTGGGATCAATAAGCAAGGTCGTTAAGACCGGGGTAGAGGTGTCCCGTCACACAGCAGGTGGCGGGGCGTCGGCTGGCGGCCCGGCACCCCTGGCCGCGAGCGGCGCGACGAGCGCAACCGACCCTTCCGAAGGCTTGCCCTGCGCTTACGAAGGCCATGCCAGCGCCACCCACGACGAGCTCGGGATAGGGGTGGTGACTTACACGACCACTGCGTCGGACCTGAGATTCCAGTTGCAACCGCCTGACCCTGCTCACCCCGGCGGGGCGACCTATAAACTCGTGCAGGGAACGGTGACCGTGCAGGTAACCGGCGAAGCCGGTGACTGCACCATCAGCGGCGGCTATACGATTGCCCAGCCGATGGACGACGGCGTTCATATCTTCGGAGGATCCATCGCGGTTGACCCCCAGAACAACAGATACGCCGCCGCCGGGGGAGTAGCTGACTACGAGCAGCACGTCTTCATCAACTGCCCGGACCAGCCGCCGGTTTGGCTTGGGACGGTTGGCCATCTGTGGGTTTCGACGACGAATGTCCCACCATTAGTACCGAACCGCTCCTTCACGCCGGGAGACGTCCTGCAGGGCAGCTTCGACACGGCGGGCAATCCTCTTGGTTGGACGTCGCACTACGAGTGGAGCTTCGAACCCATTCTGTGCGAAGCCGGCGGCCCAGCCGGCGCCGCTTCCGCGCCCGATCTCGCGCAGCGTGAGGCCGCCGGCGGCGGCACCTGCTAGGCTACGATTCATCTCTGCGGGATCAATGCCGCGGCGCAGCCCTTTTTTAGGGGCGCGCGCCGGAAACGGACATGCGCAACTCCATTCCGGAATCCGTTTGCCCCCAACGCCAAAACACGAAAACTGCCAAACAAACTCAGGGCACCTCGCACCTGACACCTGACACCTGACCTTACGTTGCCCGCTCCATGGGCGGCGGCCTATAATAGCCGCTGGCCCACGGCATTTCCTGCTTGCCTGCCGGGCAGGCTGGCCCTGCACCAGGGAGCCCATGACTTCTGAAATAGATACGATATCCGCTATTCAACAGGCAGCCCTGCGCGAGCTGGCGGCCGCGTCTGACCTGGACTCGCTGGACGCCTGGCGCATCGCCTACCTGGGGCGGCGCGGGCGCCTGACGGGGGTCCTGCGCGGCCTGGCGGGCATGCCCATCGAGGAGCGCCGCCGCGTCGGCGCCGGGGCCAATGCCCTCAAGGAGCGCCTGGAGGCCGCCTGCGACGAGCGCCGCGCCGCGCTGGAGGAGGCGCGCGTGACGCAGGTGATCCAGGAGGAGCGCCTGGACGTGACGCTGCCCGGCCCGCCGCTGCCCCACGGCCGCCTGCACCCCATCACCCAGACGCTGCGCGACGTCCTGCGCGCCTTCCGGGACATGGGATTCCAGGTTGCGGAGGGGCCGGAGATCGAGTGGGACTACTACAACTTCGAGGCGCTGCGCATCCCGGCGGACCACCCTGCGCGCGATATGTGGGACACCCTCTGGATGGACTTCGAGCATGACGGCCGCCGCCAGATGCTCCTGCGCACCCACACCTCGCCCAACCAGATACGGGTGATGGAGCACTCGCAGCCGCCCATCCGCGTTGTCGTCCCGGGCAAGTGCTACCGCTTCGAGGCCACGGACCCAACGCACGAGTGGATGATGACGCAGGTGGAAGGGCTGGCCATTGACGCCGGCATCAGCATGGCGGACCTCAAAGGCACGCTGGCGGAGTTCGCGCGCCGCATCTTCGGGCAGGAGCGGAGGGTGGCGTTCCGCTGCGACTACTTCCCGTTCGTGGAGCCGGGCATGGAGCTGCGCATCGATTGCTTTATCTGCCGGGGCGAGGGCTGCCGGACCTGCGGGCGCAGCGGCTGGATCGAGATCCTGGGCGCGGGCATGGTGCACCCGGAGATCATCGCCAACGCCGGCTACGACGCGGAGAAGTACACCGGCTTCGCCTTCGGCCTGGGCATCGAGCGCATCGCCCTGCTGCGCCACGGCGTGGACGACATCCGCTACTTCTACGCGAACGACCTGCGCTTCCTGCGCCAGTTTTGAGGCTGGATGATGCGAATACCCCTGCGCTGGCTGAGTGAATACGTTGACCTGACCCTCGCGCCGGAGGAGCTGGCGCGGCGCCTGACCATCGCCGGCGTCGAGGTAGGCGAGATCATCTCCTCCGGCGGCGAGTGGGACGGTATCCGCGTGGCGGAAGTCGAAAAGGTGGAGCCGCACCCGAACGCGGACCGGCTCAGGCTGGTGACCGTGCACCTCGGCGACGGCGAGCGGCACCGCGTCGTCTGCGGCGCGCCAAACGTCGCCAGCGCTCAGAAAGTCGCCTTCGCCGGCGTCGGCGCCCGCCTGATCGATGGGCACACCGGCAAGGCCGTGGCGCTGAAGCCGGCGGTGATTCGCGGCGTGGAGTCCGCCGGCATGGTCCTTTCGGAGAAGGAGCTGGGCATCTCTGAGGAGCACGAGGGCATCCTCGTCCTGCCGGCGGACGCCCCGGTCGGCGGGCCGCTGCGCTCGGTCCTGGGCGACGTCATCTTCGACCTCGACCTGACGCCCAACCGGCCGGACCTGCTCTCCATCCTGGGCGTCGCCCGCGAGGTGGCCGCGCTCACCGGGCAGCAGGTGCGGGACCCCTCCATCCAGTACGAGGAGGCAGGCGGTCCCATCGGCGGGATCGCGGCGGTGGAGATCGCGGACGCGGATCTGTGTCCGCGCTACGTGGCGGCGCTCATCGAGCACGTGAAGGTCCGCGAGTCACCCGCCTGGATGCAGGAACGCCTTGTGGCGGCGGGCATGCGGCCCATCAACAACGTCGTCGACATCACAAACTACGTGATGCTGGAGATGGGCCAGCCGCTGCACGCCTTCGATTTCAAGAGGCTGCGCGGGGCCAGGATCGTCGTGCGGCGGGCGCGCCCGGGGGAGAAGCTGGCGCTGCTGGACGGGAGCGAGCGGGAGCTGGCGCCGGACATGCTGGTCATCGCGGATGCGGAGGAGGCGGTGGCGCTGGCGGGGGTGATGGGCGGCGGCGACAGCGAAGTGACCGCCAGGACCACCACCGTGCTGCTGGAGTCCGCGAACTTCCACGCGCCCGGCATTCGCCGCACCAGCCAGGCGTTCAAGGTGCGCACGGACGCCTCGGTCCGCTTCGAGAAGGGGCTCAGCCGCCAGTTGCCGCTGATCGCCGCGCAGCGGGCCACGAAGCTGATGGTGGAGCTGTGCGGGGGGCGCGCCGCCCGCGGGCTCATAGACGTAGCGCCGGTGAAGCCGAAGGACGTGCGCATTACCCTCACTCAGGAGCGCCTACACCGCGTGCTGGGCGTGGACCTGCCCCCGGCCCAGGTGCGCCAGGTGCTCACCGCCCTGGGGTTCGGCTGCCGCTGGCTGCCGCCGGACCGCTTCGTCTGCCGCGTGCCCTACTGGCGCACGGACGTCGCGATCGCGGACGACGTGATCGAGGAGGTGGCGCGCATCGTCGGCTACGACCAGTTGCCGACGACGCAGCTGCGCGGCGAGATCCCGCCCGAGGCGCCGCAGCCGGCGCGCGACCTGCGCGAGATCGTGCGGGACAGCCTGGCGGCCGCGGGTCTGCAGGAGATCATCACCTACTCGCTCACGGACCTGGACACGCTGGGGAAGGTGCTGGAGCCGGAGGAGCTGGCCACGAACCCTCCCCTGCGCGTCGCGAACCCGATGAGCCGCGAGTTCGAGTACGCGCGCACGACGCTGCGGCACGCCCTGCTGGGCACCCTGGCG
Source organism: Dehalococcoidia bacterium (assembly GCA_030649945.1). Classification (GTDB taxonomy): domain Bacteria; phylum Chloroflexota; class Dehalococcoidia; order SM23-28-2; family RBG-16-64-32; genus JAUSFE01. Next base: position 20,168 of record JAUSFE010000072.1, read on the forward strand.
GCGAACGCCGGGGGGAACGCGGGCGTCGTCGCGCTGTTCGAGACAGCCAAGCGCTTCCTGCCGCGCGCCGCCGATCTGCCGGAGGAGATAGAGACCGTGTGCGCGGTCATCTCCGGTCGCAAGCCGGACCGCTGGGGCCAGGCCACCGCTGAGCCGGCGGGGTTCTACGACGCCAAGGCCGTGCTTGACCGCCTGCTCTCGGACCTGCGCGTCCCCGCCTGCTACGAGGCTACCGCCGATTTCGCGTACCTGCCCGGGCGCACGGCCGCAGTGGTGGTTGACGGCCGGCAGGTGGGACTGCTAGGAGAGGTGCACCCCAGGGTGGCCGCGTCGTTCGGCATCAAGGCCGGCGTGGCGATGCTGGAGCTGGACCTGGACGCCCTGCTGCCGCACGTCGGCGGGCCGGTGCACTACCAGCCGGTTCCGGCTTACCCCTCGCTGGAGCAGGACCTGGCGGTAATCGTGGCGGAGGACGTGCCCGCGGGCCGCGTGATCGAGGTGATCCGCTCCTTCCCGCTGGTGCGCGAGGTCTCGGTCTTCGACGTCTACCGGGGCGAGCCCGTGCCGCGGGGGCGCAAGTCGGTGGCGTTCTCCATCTCCTACGGCTCGCCGCAGAAGACGCTCACGGACGAGGACGTGAGCCGGGAGCGGGGGCGCATCGTCGCCCGTCTGGGCCAGGAGCTGGGCGCGGAGCTGCGGGAGTAGGCGCGGCCTGCCGCGACTGGCATTGCTCCGGATCGGGCGGTGTTGCCCCTGGTTGTCATTCTGGCCGCAGCCAGAATCTGGTGGGCCGGGGAAGAGACGGTCCGCAGTTCTCCGCGACGTGCCAGACCTGATCGAGCTCGCTTGGCCCGCCGTCCCCGCCAGATCCTGTCTGCGGACAGGATGACGAGCAGGAGGGGCAGACGCCCGCGGAGATCCTGCCGTTAACGGGCGTGTCCCCAAATTCCGTGCTGGACGCGGGGCTATCCCAGGGCGCTCTTGGCGCTCTGCGCCAGGGCGCCGAAGGCCGCTTCGTCCCGTACCGCCATGTCGGCCAGGATCTTGCGGTCCACGGCCACCCCGGCCTTTGTGAGGCCGTTGATCAGCCGTGAGTAGCTCAGGCCGTGCAGCCGCGCCGCCGCATTGATGCGCATGATCCAGAGGCGGCGGAAGTCGCCCTTGCGGTCGCGCCGGTGCTCGTAGGCGTAGCGCAGGGCGTGCATGACGGACTCGTTCGCCCGCTTGAACAGCTTGTGCCGGAGACCGCGGTGGCCCTTGGCCATGCGGATGATCTTCTTGTGACGTCTGTGGGTGACCGGACCGCCCTTGGCTCGTGGCATCGTATCCTCTCCTAGCCGTAGGGCATGAGCCGGCGCACGCGCCGGGCGGTACCCGGCGACACAGCCTGCTTGCCGCCGATGGCCCGCAGCGTCTGGCCGCGCTTCTTGCGGCGGAAGTTGTTGATGCCGATCTGGCGGCGCAGGATGAGGCCGGAGCCGGTGATGTGAAAGCGCTTCTTCGCCGCCGAGTGCGTCTTGATCTTGTACTTCTTACCCACCCGTATCCTCTGCTTCCTGTGTTATCTCCGGGCCTGAGGCCGCCGCGGCGCCCACGCTGGCGGTCGCCGCCGCTGCCGCCTCTTCCGCCTCTTGCGGCTCTTCCGCCTCTTCAGACTGCGAGTCGGTCCCCGGCTCTCTCGCCCGCACGGGCTTTTTCACCGTGGGGGTGAGGATCACCGTCAGGAACCGGCCTTCCATCCCCGGCGGCTTCTCCACCGTGGCTGCCTCCGCCAGCTGGGAGAGGGCCTTGTCCAGGACCTCCTGCCCGACTTCCGGATGCGACATCTCCCGCCCGCGGAACATGACGGAGAGCTTCACCTTGTCGCCCTCCGCCAGCAGCCGCTGGGCGATGCGGACCTTCAGGTCGATATCATGTTGTCCGGTGCGCGGGCGCATGCGCACCTCGTGGATCATCGTTCCCCGCTGGTGCTTGCGGGCGTCGCGCTCCTTCTTCGCCTGCTCGTACTTCCACTTGCCGTAGTCGAGAATGCGGCAGACGGGTGGGTTACCGTTGGCGTCGACCTCCACGAGATCCAGACCAGCCTCGCGGGCACGGGTCATCGCGTCCGGGAAGGGAACAACCCCGACGTTCTCTCCGTTCGCTCCTATGAGACGGACCTCTCGCGCCCGGATCCGTTCGTTTATCCGAAGCTCTCGGAGAATGCCGCTAGTCCCTCTTAGTGAAGATCTGAGCCACCATTAGGGCAAATATAACATACCGTCCCTGCACTATCAACGCGCCGTCACCGGGGCAAGGTTAACTCTTCGTCGCGAAATTGTGGCCGCCCCGGCGGAATCCCACCGGTAGGGGCGCTGCTCGGGGATGGGGGGCGGGGTGGTGGGGTGCCGCGCCCACAACGCCACCCGTCGCACGAACATCGGCGTCGGGCGAACACGGGCCCCCGCTACGTGCGCTGTGCGGGACGCGGGCGCCACTCGTACCGTAGGCGGGTACCTTCAGGTGCCCGCAACCAGGGGCGGGGTGGAGGCAGGCGCCGCGCAGGCGAAGGGCAACCGTGAGCCTGCCGGAGGGGCGCTCCGCTACGCCCTGGGCGCGGGCCCACCGGGTGGTTCGCGGGCTGGCGTGGCGGCCGGCCGGTACCCCTCGCAGCGCAGGACGGGCAGCGGCGGGTACCTGGGGAAACGCGGGTCTCTGCGGGAGAGGAGGCACAGGTAGAACCGGCTGCCCCGCGCGTTCGCGATGGCCCGCGCGAGGGCGCAGGACGCGCAGAGCCCGGGCTCCGGTTCCAGGCGTCCGGGCCCGTCCGGCATGCGCTACGTCAACAGCTCCGGCGGATCGTCCAGCAGTCCGTCGATGGCGATCGAGGCGAGGTAAGAGACGAACATCAACATGCCGACCACGAGATGCAGCTGGACGTTCTTGCCCATCGTCGCCATCAGCTCGTACGGGCTGGTGTAGTACTGCCTGATGCCGCGGTAGACGTTGAGGGCGAGCGGCAGGCCCAGCAGGCTGATCACCGCTGGTCGCGGGATGACGCCGAGCGCCGCCGCCACGAACAATGTCGCGAAGGCCGCGCAAACGGCGACGAGGAAGCCGGCGGTCACGGCGTCCCGGCTCAGCCGCACGGGGAGCGTGCGCTTCCCCACGGCCGCGTCCGAGCGCCGGTCGGGGATTTCGTTGACATACAGCACCAGGGCGATGAGGATGGCGATGGGCACCGAGGCGACGAACGGCTCTGTCGTAAACTTCTCCGCCTGCACGACGTACGCGCCCAGCACCATCAGCGGCCCGAAGCCGATGGCCACAGCGATCTCGCCCAGCCCGTGGTGCACGAGCCGAAGCGGCGGCGCCGTGTAGAAGACGCTGATGAGCACGCCCAGCACGCCGATCACGAGGAGCTCCGTGCTCTCGCGCGTCAGCACGAGGTACAGTCCGATCGCGATGCCAACCCCATACGCCCCGACCGAAATCAGCCCCATCCTCTTCAGCGTGACGAGCCCCCTCTGTATGACGCGTGAGCCGCCGCTGAACTGCGTGGGGTTCACGTTCGCGTCGTCCGCGCCCGAGAGCGTGTCGAAGACGTCGTTGGCGACGTTCACACCGATGTGGACCGCGGCCGCGCCTATGAGCGTCAGGACGGCCAGCCACAGGTCGAAGTATCCCTGCCGTCCAGCGACCGCGATGCCCACCAGTACGGGGACGACCGTCGCTGTCAAGAAGGGCAGCCGCGTGGCCAGCAGCGCCGTCCAGACCGGTGAGAGGCGCGGCTTGACCTCCACGCCGCGCTCCTCGCCCAGCGCCCGCATGTAGGCGAGACCGCGCTTGTTGGAGCGCTCGGCGTATTCGAAGAACGGTACTTCGTTCTCATCCCAGCCCCAGGACCGGTCCGGGGCCAGGACCATCTCCGCGCCATCCCGCCGCAGCGTCCCCCACAGCTCGGTGTACCGGCGCTGGTCGTAGCCGGTGCCGGGCTGGGGCCGGATGTGACTGGCGATCACGTTCACGCGCCGGTCAGTTGGGAGGACGAGGCCTGTCGCAGCCAGGCGGACGGCGCCCTCCTCCAGATCGACAGTGAACTGCGCCGGCGTCTGCACCGGGTAGCCGTCATCGCCGACCCAGGAGACGACGACGTGCGCGTGTTTGCTCAGGTCTCGCAGCGCCTTCTCATCCATTGCTGACCTCCGCGAGCGCTACCTGCGGCTCCGCCGCCGGGTCGCCGTCCTCCCACCAGGTCACACGTCGCGGCGTGATGCGGATGACCGAGCGCTCGAAGAAGAGCGGCAAGGCGAACCGCTTGCCGAGGAAGAAGTCGATCGCCGGCTCCTTCTTGCGCCAGAGCGGCATCACCTCGGTCCAGGCGTCGTGCAGGTCGTCCTCGACGACGACGGCGTCGCCCTGGATGCTGCAGCGCGTCGTCAGACCGCCGCAGGCCATCGGGTCAGTGATGGAGACGGCGACGCGCGGGTTGCGCTTGATGTGCTCCAGTTTCTTCGAGAACAGGACGGCGGAAGTCATGTAGACCGCTTCGCCGTCCCAGAGCGGGATCAGTGGGTGTGTCACCGGCTCGCCCCGGCCGTTGACGACGGTCAACTCGGCGACAAGCGCGCTGTCCAGCAAGCGCTGGACTGAGGGGGGTATCCAGCTCAAGGCGTACCTCCGGCTATACTGGCCCTTCTTCGTGATTACCGTATACGCTTCGACAGGCGAGCGTCCAGCGGGTTATGCCTTCTCCCCCGCCTCCCGCAGCATGCGCTCGATGATCTCGGCCACAGGCATCGCCTTCAGGTCCTCGCCGCTGCGCAGACGCACCGCCGCCGCGCCGGCCTCCTGCTCGCGGTCGCCCACGACCAGCATGTAGGGCACCTTCTGGAGCTGCGCGTCGCGGATCTTCGCCTGCATGCGCTCGTTGCGCTCGTCCACGTCCACGCGCAGCCCGGCGGAGCGCATGTCCGCCGCCACCTGCTGCGCGTAGGGGACATGCCGGTCGGCGATCGGGATGAGCACCCCCTGCACGGGGGCCAGCCACATGGGGAAGGCCCCGGCGTAGTGCTCGATGAGCACGCCGAAGAAGCGCTCCATGGAGCCCAGCAGCGCGCGGTGCACCATGTACGGGCGGTGCTCGCGCCCGTCCTCGCCGATGTAGGTGACGTCGAACCGCTCCGGCAGGTTGAAGTCGAACTGGATGGTCGTGCACTGCCACTCGCGGCCCAGCGCGTCGATCATCTTGACGTCGATCTTGGGGCCGTAGAAGACCGCCCCGCCCTCGTCCACGTCGTACGTCAGCTTGCGCTCCTGGATCACGTCCCGCAGCACCTCTGTGGCCATCTGCCAGTCCTCGAGCGAGCCGGCGTACTTCCCGCTTTCATCGCGCGTGGAGAGGTAGACGTGGAAGTCCTGGAAACCGAAAGCGCCCAGGAAGAACAGCATGAAGTCCACGCAGCCCTGGATCTCCGCCCGCACCTGGTCCGGACGGCAGAGGATGTGCGCGTCGTCCTGGGTGAAGCCGCGCACCCGCATGAGGCCGTGCAGGACGCCGGAGCGCTCGTAGCGGTAGACGGTGCCCAGCTCCGCCAGGCGGATGGGCAGCTCGCGGTAGCTGTGCAGGTCGCTCTTGTAGATCTGGATGTGGAAGGGGCAGTTCATGGGCCTGACGTAGTAATCCTGCCCGTCGATGTCCATGGGCGAGTACATGTTCTCCGTGTAGAAGTCCAGGTGGCCGCTGGTCTCCCAGAGCGTGGACTTGCCGATGTGGGGCGTGTAGACCAGCTCGTAACCCGCACGGTAGTGCTCGCGCCGCCAGAAGTCCTCGATCAGGGTGCGCACGCGGCCGCCCCTGGGGTGCCAGTAGACCAGGCCGGGGCCGAACTCCTCGTGGAAGGAGAACAGGTCAAGCTCACGGCCCAGCCGGCGATGGTCCCGCCGCAGTGCCTCTTCGATCTGCTGGAGGTGGGCGTCCAGTTCCTCCTGCGTCTCGAAGAGCGCCCCGTAGATGCGCTGCAGCATGGGGTTGCGCTCGCTGCCGCGCCAGTACGCCCCGGCCACGCTCATCAGCTTGAAGGGCGCTACCTGGCCGGTGCGCTGCACGTGCGGGCCCTGGCAAAGGTCCAGGAACTCGCCCTGGCGGTACAGGCCCACGGCCTCGTCCTCGATGCCGTCAATCAGCTCCAGCTTATAGGGCTGATCGTGGAAGAGTTTGCGGGCATCCTCCTTCGAGATCTGCGACGGCTCGAAGGGCACGTCGGACCCGATGCGGGCCCGCATCTTCTCCTCGATCACGGGCAGGTCTTCGGTGGAAAGCGGGCGCGGCAGCTCGAAGTCGTAGTAGAAGCCGGTGTCGATGGGCGGGCCGATGCCCAGCTTCGCCTGCGGGAACATCTCCATCACCGCTTCCGCCATTATGTGCGCGGCGGAGTGGCGCATGCGGTGCAGGCGGTCTTGTGCTGCCATCTCGCTTGGCTCTGGCATATCACTTTCCTCGCTGCTAGTGTAGTGTCTCGCAAATAGCTTGACATGATGGTTGTGTTCGGGTAGCGTCACGGGCATGGCGTCGGCGCTGGCGGAGAGGGTGATCTCGGAAGACCAGCGCGCGGTGTTGGAGCGCTGGGTCGGCGCGCAGAAGACCCCTCAAAGCGTTGCCTTGCGCGCCCGGATCGTGCTGGCGGCCGGCGAGGGTGAGTCGAACAGTCAGATCGCTCGCGCGCTCGGCGTCTCGCGGCCGACGGTGATCTTGTGGCGTTCGCGCTTCGCGCAGGACGGGACGGCGGCGTTGACCGAGACCAAGCCGGGTCGCGGGCGCAAGCCGACGATCCCGGCAGCGAAGATCAAGGCAATCGTCGAAGCGACCACGCAGACCACGCCGCCCGGTCAGACACACTGGAGCTGCCGCACGATGGCCAAGGCGCAGGGCGTCAGCCCGGCGAGCGTGCAGCGGATCTGGGACGCGCACGGCCTCAAGCCCCACCGGGTCAAGACGTTCAAGCTCTCCAACGACCCGCGCTTCAGCGAAAAGCTCACCGACGACGTCGGGCTCTACCTCAATCCCCCGGAGAAGGCGCTCGTGCTGTGCGTCGACGAGAAGAGCCAGATCCAGGCGCTCGACCGCACCCGGCCGATCCTGAAGCTGCGTCCGGGCATCCCCGAGCGCCAGACCCACGACTACCTGCGCCACGGCACGACCACGCTCTTCGCCGCGCTCAACGTGCTCGAGGGCACGGTCATCGGCCACTGCGAGGAGCGCCACCGGCACAGCGAG
>JAUSFE010000078.1 GCA_030649945.1 Dehalococcoidia bacterium
ACGCCCCCGCCTGGGTGCTGGCGCACGAGCTGCTCCATGACGTGGTAGCCGAGGCCGATCCCGACACGCTGCACGGCGAGTGGGACGGCACCGAGGAGCAGCTCGCCGACGCGTTCGCCACGCTCCTCTGCGGCCCGCCGCAGCGCGGGCACGGAAACGTCTCCTCGGCTTCGTTCACGGCTGCTCATCCTCCGGCACCTGCGGCAGCTCCGGCAGCGTGTTGCGGGGAGCCGCCGCCAAGGGCTTCCAGCGCCTCCGCGAGCGAGACCAGCACGCGCCCGGTGCCTCGACAGGCGGGACAGTCGAGCCCCCAGACCTCCTCCACGTAGCGGCGATCCCGCCAAACCTCCTGTAGGCCGCTGCACTCCGGGCACGGCTCACCGCTGATCACGTGGTAGCTCACGGCTGCTCCTCCTCCCGCCACTTCACGCCCAGGCGCGCCGCCTCCTCGCGGACGAGCTGCCGCAGCAGGCTCGCGATGCTCGTACCCCGGCGCTCTGCCAGCTCCGCCACGAGGCGCGCCCCGGCTTCCGTCTCGTACGCCACGAGCACGCGCGGATAGTGCTTCCCGCGCGGCCGTCCCACCCCTCGCTTCTTCGGCTGCTCCATACCTGGCAGTATACGCTCATAACATTATTTTGCCAAGAGCCCGAAAACACTGGACTTCCCGGTTTCGGATGGAGATAATATTAGTGTCGGGCAGGAGCAGCGCGCCCAGCGGGCGCCGAGAGGCAGACGAGAGGAGCAGGGCCGATGACGCAGAGAGAGCAGAGAGTCGCAATCATCGCCGCATTGGCCGCGCAGGGGATCGATGTCCTATCCGGAAAAGGCGGATTTTTTATCCGGGGCGAAGGCTGGATTACTTTCGCGCAGGCGCGACGGAGAAGCGGAATCGTTGTTCCCCTCGCGCTGAAGCGTGTGGGACAGCGCGTGACCGCTTACGGAGATTACGCTTTTGTGGCCGCTATCAATGGCGCGCTAAAGGGGTAGCCCCCCGCCAGAAACGACAGAAGGGGCGCCGCCGCCGCGAAGCACAGGCGCCCCTTCCGGACCGAGAGGAGATCAAGGTCATGCAGAGTGTATCCCATCCGCCCACTGCCCGCCAGCGCCGCGAAGAGCGCGCGGAAGCGGAGTACGAGCAGTATCGCTTCCGCCTTCTCACCGCCCGCGCGACCTTCCACGCCGACGGGCACACAGAGACCCTCCGCGCGGTGATGGTCACGGCCCCCACCGGGGCGCTCTATTGGGTGCTGCCGTCCGGCTCTTGCACCTGCCAGGACTACGAGCGCCGGGGCCGCGAGAGCGGGATCAGGTGCAAGCACTGGCACATGGTGGAGCGCTACATGGCGGGGCGCCGGCAGCCCTGCACCGACTGCGGCGCCCCAGTCGCCCCGGCGGAAGCCGCCCTCGGCGAGCGGGCCATCGGAGCCGTCCACTGCGCCGGCTGCCGCGAGGTGCTGGTGGAGGCCGAAGCGCTCCCCCGCGGCCCCGGCTGGCG
>JAUSFE010000079.1 GCA_030649945.1 Dehalococcoidia bacterium
CGAGCGGGAGGCCGCAGAGGATAAGGCGAAGACAGACGGCGTCATCAACGCCTGGACGGGCGATCTGAAACGGATCGCGGACGCCCTGGACACACGGCGGCGCTACAAGCTGGCACGGGCCGCAAGCCCCGTCATGGGAACGCTCTCGCTGGCCCCTCGCGGACTAAGGCGCGGCGGCAACACCATGACGCTGGCGACCTTCATAAAGCATTGCCTGGAATGCCCGGACGAAAAGGCGTTGCTAGCATGGTTCGACAACGTGTTCCCTGAACACGTCTAGCTAGAGCTGGGGGAGGGAGTCCACAAATGGTAACAGGAACAGCAATCTGGGGCAAACGTCCAGCGCCCGCCGCGCCGCCCGCTGAGGAGACCAGCTTCCCGCACGTCCCGCCGCGAGCGCCCATCCCGCCACGTCCGCCGTTGAGGAGCCTTCCGCCAATTCCGGACATCCCACCCCTTCCGCACGGCCCACAGCGTAGGGCAGAGGTGCAGCCATGACAATAGTGTGCCCGCTTTGCAGAAAGCTCTCCGAGGCCGCGCCTGGGAAGCTGTGCGCAGAGTGTCTGACGCGGCTTCGCGCTGCCGTGCCGCCCGTCAAGCCCCCCGTCGCGTCCGCGGCGCCCGCGCCGCCTACAGGCCAGGGGCGACTGCTGTAGCTGCCCGCTTTGCGGCCCGTCTCTCCCGCTCATAGTCAAGCCTCAGCGCCAGGTTGTCTAGTCTCCAAGCCTTCCAGTAGTCCCGCCGCCTTGCCTTGAAAGCTGGCGTCTGGGCAAGCACCCGCTGATATGCCAAGACGCTGCCCTTGTTGCGCTGATAGCTTGCCCTTTTCTGAGCGCGCTGGCGCTCTAGCTGTGTTGGCGGCTGAGGCATGGGCAGGTCGCGCGAGAGGCCGCACGAGAGACACACCACCCGCTGGCCCCACTGGTCGCCGTCCAGGGCGACGGCGCCATGACAACGCGGGCACCCTGAGCAGGCGACGACGGACATCATGTCCTGGCCACCAACGCGCTACGCAGCCACGCCCAGGCGCGGGCGAGCGGCGACACGGCATGGCCAGGGAGCGCCACGCTTCGATTTGCGGGGCCATGCGGCGGC
>JAUSFE010000092.1 GCA_030649945.1 Dehalococcoidia bacterium
GCTCTCGGAGAGAGAACGAGTCCTTGCCGAAGAAGACGTAGAGCATGGCGCCGGCCCAAGAATAGCACAGGCGCAATCCGATAGCCGCGACCGGCGGCCGGGCGGCTCGCTGCGTAACGCTCGCTCAACTTCACCGTCTAGGGTTACAGACTCTAATTAGAATCGGAGGCTGAGACCCCCATGAAACTGCTCGGCCTGATCCTTATCGCGCCCGTAGTCATTCTCGGTGCGCTACTCGCGTCGCCGGGGCTTGACGCCGTGTGGATGGCGCCCTCCTTCCACTTCTGGGTGGTGTCCGGCGCCTCCCTCATGGCGGCGGTCATCTGCGCGCTGCTAATCGAAGCGGTGCGCTCCCTGCGGGAGACACGCATCCTGTACCTGGCGCTCAGCTTTATGGCGCTGGGGACGCTGTTCTCCGTGCACGGACTGACCACGCCCGGACAGCTGTACGACGAGGTGTACGCCGTGCTCAAGGCCTCGCCCTGGGCCAGCACCTTCGTGGGTGCGCTGTTCGCCGTGTTGAGCACCGTAAGCGTCCGCGGCCTGACCGACGAACACGGCCGCCGGCTCTCTACATTCGTATTCGCGCTGGCGACGGCGTCCTTCGCGGCCTTCATAGCCGTCAGCCTGGCGTTCCCCACCTGGCTGGCCTGGATGCCCACCGGCGACGAGACTTTCCGCTACAGCCTGACGGCGGTGATCGTGGCCATGCTCTGCTTCGCCGCCTGGCGCTACTACCAGTCGTACCAGCTCGCGCGGCTGGGCTCGCAGCTGGCGATGGTGGTCGGGCTCGTCTTCCTGGCGGAAGCGCAGCTGGCGCTGGGGTTGGGCCGGGTCTACCAGTACTCGTGGTGGGAGTACCACGCCCTCTTCCTGCTCGCCTTTGGCGCCATCCTCGCCGGCTGGGTCTGGGAGTACCGCCGCTCGAACGGCGTCCAGGCGATCGCCGAGGCGCTGGTCATGCGGGACGCGATGGCGCAGCTCAACCGCGGCCGGGACGAGTCGCTTGTGCGGCTCGCCGATGAGATCGAGGCGTTCGACATCGACACGTTCGGACACGTGGGCCGGGTCGCCGCGTACGCCTTCGTGATCGGCAAGGAGTTGGGCCTGCCGCCGGCGGCGCTGCGCAGGCTGGTGCTGGCCGCCCAGATGCACGACATCGGCAAGATCGGCCTGCCTCTGGGGCTGCTGATGAAGCCCGGCAAGCTGACGGACGCCGAGTTCGACCAGATGAAGACGCACACGGTGAAGGGCTGGGACATAGCCCAGCAGGTGAAGGCGCTGCGCGATATGAGCAGCATCATCCGCCACCACCACGAGCGCTTCGACGGCGCGGGCTACCCGGACAGCCTGGCGGGCGAGGAGATACCGCTGGAGTCGCGGATCATCTCCGCCGCGGACACGTTCGACGCCGTAACGTCGGAGCGGCCGTACCGCGAGGCGATGACGGTGGAGGAGGCGAAGGAGGAGCTGCGCCGCGTCGCGGGGTCACAGCTGGACCCGCGCTGCGTGGAGGCGCTGCTCAACGTGCTGGAGCGCCGGGAGATACAGGTGACACCGCCGCAGCGCACTGCGGCAGCGACCACGGCCGGCTAGCGGCTGTCCCGTCGCTGGCGGGAGTGCATGGGAGTCGAACCTGGGCTTGTCGCCCGGTTGGGCGACAAAATGGCGCCAAATGCTGAGAGCCCAAACATCTGGTGATCATCTCTTCCGCGAACGCCCTAAGCCCTGAGAGACGCCCTCCCCCGGCAGCCAGTGCCACCACAGCTGCCACCTGTCTGACGGATCAAGTCAGCGCCCGCAGGCGACAAGGTTTATGTAACGTCCGCGCCATCAGGAGCGTCAATTCGTCGAAATAGCCCCAATGAGGATCGACGACGAGAGTCTGGAAGCTCTTCGGAGGCGAGAGGTCGCCCACCCATCGCCAGTCAGCCCGTCTCCTAAAGTCGTTCCAGCGCAGACCGCCACCACGCGGCCTACTCCGTCCCCACCGCGACCTCCAGCCCGAGCAACCACTAACCGTTCGGTTAGCAACTGCTGAGAGCCCAAACATCTGGTGATAATACCTCCAACTCCTGCTGCACGCAGCCACGGCACGGGACTTGACTATAAGGCCGATATGCGGTTAACTCCGGGCAAGTGGACCTCCACTAAAGGCTAGAAAGGCTAGTGGCCCTCGTCGGGGAGGGGGAGGGCAACAGGGGATCTGTGGCCGGGTGCCTACTCTAGGCGCAATGGCCCGGTTCCCGAGTTCTGTATCTCCTCGCCCCTTTGATCCGTCTCCCCGCAAGGACCGCCGTCTCACGGCCCGCCCAGCGCTTACCAGGTCCATGGAGCGTCCTTCATGATTCGCGGCTTGCTTTCCGCAGGGCCTGAGCGAGCGGCGAGAAATACGGGGGTGCGGCATGAAGACCAACGACAACGGCAGCCAGCCTGACAACACCGAGGGCGCGGCGCCGCGTGATACAGGTGCTCACACCTCTGCGAGGCCGGAGCTCTCCGTGGTCGTTCCCACCAAGAACGAAGCAGACAACATCGACGAGCTCCTGGCCCGCATCGCGCGGGCCACCGCCGGCACTCCGGCCGAAGTCATTATTGTGGACGACGGCGACGATCACGCGCCGGAAGTACTCTCGAAGAGCCGCCGCGATTTGCCGCTTTCCATCTCCTTCATCCGGCGCCCGCCCGAACGCCGCGGTGACGGCCTGGGTGGGGCGGTTGCGGAGGGGATTCGCGCCGCGACAGGAGAATGGGTCTGCGTAATGGACGCCGATCTGCAGCACCCCCCCGAGGCGATACCCCAACTGGTCAACTCCGCTCGGCGGACAGGAGCCGAAATCTGTGTGGCAAGCCGGTTCATGGAATCAGGGGGAGCAGGCGGCCTGGGGTTGGCGCGCTTGGTGGCGTCCAAGCTCTGCACTCTTGCCGCCAAGCTTTTTTTTCCCAGGCGCCTCTGGCGTGTGAGCGACCCCTTGAGTGGCTTCTTCCTCCTTCGCCGTGAGGCGGTAGACCCGGATCGCCTGCGCCCGCGCGGATTCAAGATCCTGCTGGAGATCCTTATCCGGTTCCCCCACCTCGCCGTTTCCGAGGTCCCATTCCGTTTCCAGAGCAGACGCGCGGGCGAAAGCAAGGCCGCGCTGAGGGAGGGAATACGGTACCTCATGCTGCTGCTTCGTCTACGGCGGCAGGGAGCGCCCAAACGCTTCATACACTTTGGCCTTGTGGGCGCATCCGGGCTCGCCATCAATCAGCTCACGCTGGGAACCCTCACTGACGTTGTGGGCGTCCATTACCTCGCGTCGGCCGCCCTGGCCACGGGTGCATCGAGTCTATGGAACTTTTCGCTCATCGAGGCGTGGGTATACCGGGATCGCGGCCGACAGGAGGGTCGGCTGCACCGTTTGGTCCAGTTCCTCCTCATGAATACCGGCGGGCTGCTCCTCCGTGGACCGTTCCTGGTTATTCTCACCTCTGGGTTCGGCATCCACTATCTGATTTCGAATCTCATTACCCTGCTCACGCTGGCCTGGGGGCGGTACTTTCTCGCCGATGCCAAGATATGGTCCCCCCGACGTGAGAAGGCCGCTACACCCGCCGTCGGCCATCGATCCGCGCTTGTGGGGGCGTCGGTATGGGGCGAACCAGCCACCAACGGTCACGAGAATGCCTTCTTCTACGACATTCACGGAGTTGCCCGGATCATCTCGGAAGTCCGGCTAGTGGAGCTCGATTTCTTCCGCACTCCGCATGTGATTGAGCGACCCGATATACGGATACAGATCGGGCGCCCGCGCGTTCGCCCGGAACAGTTGAAGGCGACGATCTCCCGGAATGGCGACGTATTCCGCTACCGGGAGATCCCGGGCCTTTTCGGGTTCTGGGTTGATATCACCCGCGGCGAGTGCGTGGAGGTGGTAGCTGGTCGCCTGCTCGGGTGGTCCCCCCACGTCCTTTATACCAACGTAGTCGAACCTATCCTGCGCTGGATGCTGGTCAGAAAGGGGTACGCCCTCGTACATTCCGCTTGCATAGTCTCGAAAAGGGGAGCGGTGCTCATTACGGCCAGGACTGACACAGGGAAGACCACCACTGTACTGCGCACGCTCTCTCAAAACGGCCACGGCTGCGAGTTCCTCTCGGACGACATGGCGATAGTAGGCCGGGATGGGCTCATCTTGAACTACCCTAAGCCCCTCACGATAAGCAGGCACACGCTGGAGGCAGTCAGCGGCTCGCCGCTCAACTTCCGCCAGCGTCTGGCCCTCCAGATTCAGAGCAGGGTGCATTCACGCTCAGGACGCCAGGCCGCGCTCGGCCTGGCGCGGACTAGACTACCTATGGCAACCGTCAACGCCATCGCGCAGATCATTGTCCCTCCCCCCAAGTACCCGATAGGCAGCCTGATTCCAGGCGTCACCATCGCCTCCTCGGCCAGTCCGTCATGGCTGGTGATAATCGAGCGGGGAGCGGACGAGACCGAGACGCCCCTTAATCACCAAGAGGCCATGGAAGTCCTGTTCCGGAACTCGGAGGACGCCTACGGCTTCCCGCCCTATCCGAAACTTGCAGCGTACCTGCAGCAGTGGGACGGCGTGGACCTGCGGGCCGTCGAGCGGGAAATTGTCACTGAAGCTTTGAGCGACTGCCCCGCCACGCTCATGCGCAGCCAGCAGCTTAACTGGTGGCAGCGGCTGCCGGCCTTCCTGAACGTGTCCGGGCCGGACGCGCTGGGGAACACCCGCGCAGGTCCGGCACCGCTAGAAGTCTGATGCGTCTAGTGCGGCTACAGCGTGGATGGCAAGAATCCTCATGGCAGGCGGCCTCGAGCGCTCGCCGAGGGCTCCTCTTGCGGGTCGGCCGCTACGTCCAGAAGTTCGGGAGGATCCCGAAGGAGCTTCGCTTCTTGCTCCGTCAGTACGTCGATAATCTGCGGGAGACTCTGGCCAGAGACCGTGACCAGGGCCTCCTGGAAGCCGTAGTGGTGGACCGGCTGGGCAGGGCGCTCTCACCGCGTGGGGCCGGCGGGCATGCCATCAGGGCGCTGGGCGCACGCGCGCTGACACGGATGCAAACGGCGGTCCAGACCGGCGCTGCAGCGCGACTGCTTTCGGTCGCCGCCGTAATCACTCTGGCAGTTGGGCTGCGCGTTCTGGACCTGAACCGGATCGGCTTCAACAGCGACGAGGCCGTGTATTCCGGACAAGCTGGCGCCCTCATCGGCGATTCGGCGATGGGCGAGTTCTTCTCCGTGTTCCGAGCCCACCCTCTGCTTCTTCAGGTCTTGCTCGGCGGTCTATTCAGCATCGTCGGCATCAGCGACCTTGCGGCCAGGCTCTTCGTCACCTTCTTCTTCGGGGTCGGCTCCATCGCCCTCACCTATCTGTTGGCGTCCCGACTGTACGGGCACCGCATCGGCATTGTCGCGGCTGCCATCATGGCGGTGCTGCCGTACCACGTACTTGTCTCCCGCCAGGTACTGCTCGACTCACCCCTCACCTTCTTTGTCCTCCTCGCAATGTGGTTTACAGCGAGGGGAATCGACGACCGGAGCGGGCGATGGCTGGTATGGGCAGCCCTCTCAGCGGGACTCGCCACCGCCACAAAAGAGACCGGCGTCCTGCTGCTCCCGATCATAGGGGCGTTTCTCCTGGCGAGCGGCGCCTGGCGGCGGCTCCCAGCGGGGCGGCTGGCGCAGGGACTGGTTCTGTTTGCTCTCCTAGTGGCGCCATACCCGCTCTCCCGCCTGCTCCTCGCCCCTCATAACGGCTCATCGTACCTGCTGTGGCAGATATCGAGGCCCCCGAACCACGAGGCCGACTACTTCCTGCGCGTCCTCATGGACTTCGGCGGGATTGTTTTCCTCGGGCTGGCGCTCCTGGGACTAATCCGCCTGGTCACTCGTTACGAGGGGAAGGGAAACGCTCTCATCCTCCTGTGGACTGTTGTCTTCATGAGCTTCTTCCAGATATGGCCGACGAAGCTCTTCCCCTACTTGATGCCGGTGATTCCAGCCCTCTGCATAGGCGCTGCCATCGGCCTGGATGCCTGTGCCGGGTGGTTCGCTGCGGCCGTGAGCGCCTGGAGGCGCCTACAGTGGCCTCTCGCGCGGAGCTTCGTCGCCCTGATGTCAATAGCGCTGGCGATATACCTGGGAGTGGCTTCCCTCTCGATAGTGCGAAACGGCCCGGAGGCTCGTGGTCAGCCGTTCCAATTCGACGTCGAGGTACACGATTTCGCGGGGGGGCGTGAATTCGGCCTCTGGGCCAAGGAACATACCCCGCCCG
The DNA here is from genome assembly GCA_030649945.1 of Dehalococcoidia bacterium. Taxonomy (GTDB): domain Bacteria; phylum Chloroflexota; class Dehalococcoidia; order SM23-28-2; family RBG-16-64-32; genus JAUSFE01. Next base: position 6,285 of record JAUSFE010000092.1, read on the forward strand.
ATGCCCGCTTTCTGACGATAGGGCCCTCCATCGGCAACGTCCTCCGTTTCTACGGCCACCGCGAATCGGTGGCGCTGAGCGTGAGCCCGGACCCCCGTTACCGGAACCCGGCATACGTCCCGGTGCCGAACCCTGATCTCTGGTTCCGTGAGAACGGCCTCCATTACATCGTCTGGGATTTCTACTCTGCGGAACGCTCGGTGTTCTACAACGCTAGCCTGATGCGCTATGCCCGCAAATACGGCGGGGCCGTCGTCTACGCCGTCTACGAAGAGCCTGACGGCACTCTAGCGACCGCCACCGGTGCGCCCCCGCAAGGCGTGACCCCCCGCGTCGTCGTGTACGACGCCGTAGGGGGCGACCCTCTGGTCGAGATCGCACCGATCTCAGAGTCCATGACCACGCGGGGAGAGGCGAATTTCGACTTGAATCTGTCGTTCACGGGGTCGGTTTTGGGGCCATGAGACCGCCGCGGCTGTTTCTCTGGGCACTCGTGATTGCGGCGGTGGGCCTCGCGCAGGCGGGCTGGCGCCCGCCAGCGGGGGCCAGCGCCGACGGAGAGACGGAAGCCAGCCACATTGACCACGTTGTCGTAGTGCTGGAGCAGAACCACACCTTCGACTCATACTTCGGGAAGTATCCGGGCGCAAACGGCCTGGACTCGCCCGCTGCCTTGGCGGCATCCGAACGAGGCCTGACATCCGTTCCCTACAGCGAGGCTCTCCGACCACGGATTCTGGCCGCGGCGCCCGAGGGCGGCGAGTTCCTCTCCAACGCGCGGCCCGCGGCCCTGGACGCCTATAACGGCGGCGCGATGGACGGCTTCTTGACGGCCCAGCAGACCAGAGGGCTTGATGGCGAGCTGTCCATGATCTATTACCAGGGTCGAGGCGTAGACCCCCTCTGGGACATTGCCGATGAATACGTGCTCTTCGACAACTACTATTCTTCGGTGCTGGGAGACAGCCTCCCTAACATGCTGCATCTGACGGCGGGAACATCCTACGGCATCACGCTTGGCTCAGCCAGCACCCTGGCCCAGATCGCCGACGGGGACCACCCTACTCTGTTCGATCAGCTCACAGACGCTGGCGTCTCCTGGAAGTTCTATGTGGCGGGCCTCGAGTCTCTGGACAAAGAGAAGATCCTGCAAGGAGAATACCTGAAGCCCGAAGCCCATAGGCCTGCTACGCTCTACTGGGCGCCGATCGTGGTGATGAAGCGCTTTTGGACCGACCCGAAGCTCAACGCCGGCCTGGCTGATCAAGGCCAGTTCTTTGACGACGCGGCCGCAGGTAAGCTGCCATCCGTCAGCTTCGTACTGCCCTCCCCCACGGACCACCCCGCGAACCCCCTCTCCATCGCGCAGCAACGGCTGGTCAGCATCGTAAACGCGGTCGGCAAGTCACCCCAGTGGGAGCGCACCGCCCTCTTCGCCATCTGGGACGAGTGGGGCGGCTTCTACGACCACGTGGCCCCGCCACAGGTGGACGAACACGGCCTCGGCTTTCGCGTGCCGGCGCTGTTGGTGTCCCCCTGGGCCAAGCGTGGCTACGTCTCACATGTTCAATACGATCACGTGTCCGTCCTCACTTTCATCGAAAGGCGCTTCGGCCTGCCGCCTCTGTCCCCTCGTTACCAGTCGGCCAACGGGTTCGAGGACGCCTTTGATTTCGAGGGGCTCCCGCGGGAGGCCCCGGCTTTAAGTCTGGCCTCCATCCCTCCCACCCCGGTCGGTACACGAGAGGAAAACCGGAGTACACTATTGATGTACCTCGCGGCCCTGGGTACGGCAGCGGTTGTGGGGGCAGCCCTGCTCGTTCGGTATCGACAGGCCCACGGCTAGAAAAGGCTGGACATGAGGGCGAGAGCGAGCACGGCTGCAAAGCGGCGACCTGCGGCGTCAGGCGGAGGTCCAGCGCCGAAGGCGCTGGCGCTTTCCGCCCTGGCTCTCTTCATGGCAGCCGTGCTCGCTCTGCCCGCACCCCGGAGCACCAGCGCGGCCGACGCCACCTCTCCCAGCCCGCCGACCAATCTCAAAGCATCGTCCGTCGGGTCGACCAGCTTCACGGTAAGCTGGTCCAAGTCCACCGACAACGTCGATGTGCTCGGCTATCGGGTGATCGTCGACGGTATCACCGTGAGGCTGGTCGAAAGCGGCACCTCCGCCGCGGTCGATAGCCAGACCGCCAACAGCGACCATTCGGTCGTAGTGCAGGCTTTCGACGCCGCCAACAACACCGCGAATTCGGCGCCCCTGACCGTCCACACCGGGTCCGTCAGCGACACCAGCGCGCCCAACGTGCCGTCCAACTTCGCGGCCTCAGCGTTCTCGGAGAGCAGGATCGACCTCACTTGGTCCAAGCCGTCCGACAACGTGGCCGTTGTGAGGTATCGAATCTACCGCGACGGCGCTTTCATCGCCGAGCTGCCGGCCGGAACCTACGTCAGGCGGCTCTACTCGGACACCGGCCGGGCACCCTCCACCAGTTACTCCTACCAGATCGCCGCCGTCGACGAGAACGGCAACGTGTCGGCCCTCTCCCCTGCCCGCACGGCGACGACGCTCCCAGCCGGCACGGTCACTATCGTACGCGGCCCATATCTCCAGTCCGTCACCAGGAACGCCGCCATCGTCGCCTTCTGGACGAACATCGAGGCGATAGCCACCGTGTCCCTCTCGGACGGGCAATCGTGGAGCGACAGTGCTCCTGCCCGCCAGCACCTTGCCCGCTTCACGGGGCTCGCCGCGGGCCAGCGATACTCGTATTCGATAGCGGCCGGGAGCGCCTCCGCGACGGCCAGCTTCACGACTGCGGCAGCGATGGGGTCCTCCTTCAGGATCGCCGTGGTGGGTGATGCGGGCAGCGGCAACAGCAATGAGATCGCCGTGGCCGGGCAGATCGCCGCCAGCGGTCCCGAAGCCCTCATCACCACAGCCGATAATATTTATCCCTGGGGGCAGGATGCCGACTTCGACGCCAAACTCTACAAACCGTACGCGGGATTCTTACCCAGCGTGCCGCTATGGCCCAGCCTGGGCAACCACGAGTACTACGATGACACCGGGCCGGGCGGCGCGTACTCCTCACTGCTGAACTTTGAACTCCCTAATAACGAGCGCTGGTACTCTTTCGACTATGGTGACATCCACTTCACAATATTCGACACTAACCTGCCCTATGGGTCAGGCAGCGAGCAGTACGAGTGGGCCCTGAACGACCTAGCCGCCGCCCAGAGCGCGCGCTGGCGGGTCGCCGTCGTGCACACTCCCCCCTTCAGCTCCAGCGTCAGCTCTTGCTCTGCATGTGTCCGAAGCACAGGAAAAGCGCTTTCGCCGCTATTTGAGGCCCAGCGGGTTCAACTTGTGCTGGCAGGGCACAGCCACAACTACGAGCGAACCTGCGCAATCGTCGACGCGACCACGGACATCACCTGCACGACTGATGGCAGCGGCGTCACCTACATCGTCACGGGCGGCGGAGGGCAGGGCCTCAATTCGTTTGGAGGCACGCGGCCATTCTGGAGCGTCAACCGGTGCGCGTGCTTCCACCACGTCGTCATCGATGCCAATGCGGACCAATTGCGAATGCAGGCGATCCAGAGCGATGGCGCCATCATTGACAGCTTCACCCTGTCGAACCCAACTGCCCCCGGCGCGACGCCCACTCCGACTTCCAGTCCGGCTTCCACGCCGACGCCAACACCGACGCCGACGCCAGCGCCAACGCCTACGCCTACGCCTACGCCCACGCCTACACCTACGCCTACGCCCACAACCCTGGTGTTCACCCCGACCGACGACTCCTATATTCGCGCCGACAAGCCCACCAGCAACTTCGGCACTGCTACCGCCATCAAGGTCGACAACAGCCCCCTGAAGGACTTCCTTCTGAAGTTCTCCGTTTCGGGAGTGGGAGCGCGGCAGGTGACAAGCGTCAGGCTGCGCCTGTACGCTGTTGACCCATCAGATGTAGGGGGTCAATTCCGTAGAGTGGCAAACACTACCTGGAGTGAGCGGACCATCACCTGGAACAACGCCCCGCCAGCCGATGCGACCGTACTGGCCACCCTGGGCGCGGTAGCATCCGGCAACTGGTATGAAGTCGATCTCACGCCTTTGGTCACCGCCGACGGCACGGTCAGCTTGCGGGCAGTCTCCCCCTCGACCAACGGGGCGGAATACTCATCTAAGGAAGGCACGGCCGGCTTCGCCCCACAACTGGTGGTGACTGTCTCAGCGTCACCGTGAAGCGGGCCCACCATACCCGGGCAGGCAAGAGGCGCTTCTGCCCTCATCGCCGGTTCGGCCGCAGCTGAGCAGGGCGATCCAACCGAGCGCGCCTACAGCGAACTGCGACCAGACGGCGAGCTTCTGGGAGGGCCAGCGCGCGTGCGGAAACGGCTCGTGACGCCCCGACCGGCCGCGCATGCAGGGTCGCGGAAGCAGGTGCTGGAGGTCGGGCAGACAGGCAGCTAGAGCACCGACTGATTCCGGCGAGAATACTCCATGCCGTCTGCTGAGGACCAGCAAGGCCAGCCCCAGCAGTAGGCCGTCGAGCGCCACCACATCGAGCCGAAGATTCCCGCCCCCGTCGGTCGGCTCGTCATGATTGATGGCATCGACCGCCAGATGGGAGATGAGCGCCGCGGCGACCGTCGGCACCCGCCGGCGCGTCAACATGCCGCAGGTGGCCCCCAGCGCTCCGTGAAGTAGGGCAATCATGATGCCAAGCCTGAGTTTACCCGTATCTTAAGCCCGCTGGCCGTCAAGGAGAATATGCCGTTAGCCAGAGCCAAGGGCCCGGCCGGGGAGGAAGAGAGGCCGGCAGCAGATAACCACGGCGACCAGCTAGCGACGCGGCTTGAGATGCGTCTCGGCTTGCCGCTGGCGCCGCTTTAGGCTTGCATTCACAGCTGCTAGCGGACCGTGGGGGATAGCTATCTGGAAGAATTAACCAACGCTTTGAGGTAGTCCAGGTAGAACCTACCCCACCGCTCTAGCGGTACTAGGTGAGTGTTCTCGGCGATTTCGTTCCAGCTAATGAACGCCCAGCCGTCGGGAGTGGAGTTGGCGTTGCCCTCGAATAGCCGCCGCATTGTGTCACCGTTGTTTCGCGGTACACAACTGCCTCCCCTCAGTATCTCGGAATTATACCCAGGGGTGAGAGGCGCGAAGAACTGTTTAACACTGCCGTCTGGGTTGAGCGTCGAGCGCACCATGACAGCTAAGTTCTGCAGGTTGCTGAACGAAGATGGATTCGTGTACGGATTCTGGCTCGACCAGTAGTAGGCGTCTCCGTCCAGGTACGCTGCGCGTCCGTCGCCCCAGGTGTTCCAGTTCTCGTCGCCCATCAGGTAGAGGAGTGGACGGAACTGTGTACTTACCGCTTGCACAGTCGCAAGGGTATACTTGCGGCTACCCGTCCAGATAAATACAGGCTTGTTGCTCCTCCGGTCAAAGGCCGGACTGCTGCCATACTGGTTGGTGAAGTAGGTTAGGTCGCCCTGAATGTGCGACAGTGATAGGACTTTCGATGACGCCTTGTAACTAACCCATAGCTTGAAGTTAGTGCCCTCAGCGTTTACCTGATTCACGGCCTGAACCAGAGCATCTAGCCGCTGATTGTTGCCGTTGCTTGTGCTAGTGACGGTTTGGTTTGGGTCGCCTGTGCCATTCCAGTTGACAATGAAGCCTCGCAGCCCTGCATCGGCGGCAGTGTGAACGTCCTCTAGAATCCTGCCTGGGTTATCCAGCGACCAGAAATTGTCCACAGGCACGTCGGTTAGCTGGTTGCCCTCGTACAGATTGACGGCGTTGCAACCACCAGCATCAAGCGTTGCCGGAAGTGGATGCGGAGGAGGTGAGTTATAAGGGTAGTTGGGGCCAAGCTTCGACTGCCAGTGGTTGTCGCCCCACCACAGGTAGTAGTAGGCAAAGACCGGCGCGCTCCCCCTGGGCGCGGACGGAGAATCGCCTGCCGATGAAGGTACAGGGGTAGGGATAGGGGTAGGGGTCGGCGCAGTCGTGGGCGTCGCCGGGGCAAGCGTCTTCGTCGGCGTAGGGCTGGGGGACGCAGATGTTTCCGCCGGCGTGGGAGTAGCCATGGAAGTAGGAGAGGAATGTGACTCCGACCACTGCAAGACGAGCGTCGGCGGGTTGCTCCCGGCTTCACGTGAACTGTAATCCACGCCATTGTCCGACTGGGTGACAACGTAAAAGTCCACGTAACCATTGCCCGTAACAGCCGACGTCACATCGGCCTCTCGCCAGGTGCCGAGGATCGCCGGTATCGAGAAGCTGGAGATGACTCCACCGACGGCGGGGGCGTTTGACCAGGTCACAGTAGTCTCACTCCACGGACCGCCGACAGTGTTTACCGTTCCCGCGTGGGTCGAAGCGTCGACCACGAACATGCGCAGAATCGCGGACGAGACGACGGCGCCGTCGGGCAAATTCTCTATGTGAAAGCGAAGGAGAATCCGCTTCACGTTGGGGTAGTTGTCCGCCTGCACGGTTGAGTAACCACCGTAGTTCTTGTACGGGCTTGTGTTTTTGATAAACGTGTCTGCGACGACTGAGAAGGTGGGGGTGGACGCTGCGCCGGATGCGCCCAGGGGAACGCCAACGAGCCCAGTGACGACGATCAGAAGAAGCGTCCCCCCAGCCAGGCCGATCCAGAGGTTAAGGAGAGACGGACCTGCCCGATCCGGCCGCCGAAGGAATCGTCTCAGTTGGACCGCCATGCTCTACCCCTCCTCGCTGTGCCGTGGAAAGACGTTCTCTGAAGAGCCGGGCAACAAAACATAATGACGACCAAGCGGGCTCGGCGTTACAGTTATGTCCACACTGACAGGCTCGGTACGGGGGGCACCGAAGCCCGACCTGCGTTGCCCGGCCCGGCCACCCGCCTGGCGAAAGTGCGGCGTGAAAGGCGCTGGGGTGGGCTATGGCCAAGCAGTGACGATCAGCCCGGCCCAGCGGAACCGCTGACTGTAACGCGGCTGCTTTACGCTGTCAAGCCCGCGGGCCCAGCCGCGCGTGAACTATAGATGAAGACGGGCGGATACGGCGGTGAGCGCTATCCGGCGCCAAGCTTCGGGTGGGAGCAGGCCACGCCGACGGCCTCCGAGACCGCACGGGCCGGCTCCGACGCCACCCGCCTGACGGACATCAACAATTTCGGGACGCTCGCCCGGTCGCCGGTGCAGTAGCGAGTGGGGGTCAGGCCTGGCGCCGATGCGGTTTCATGACCTGCGCCACACCCACGCGACCCTCTCATGGCCAGAGGCGTGCACCCCAAGGTCGTGAGCGAGCGCCTGGGCCACGCCAGCATCGCCATCACTCTCGACACGTACAGCCACGTCCTACCCACCCTCCAGGACGAGGCAGCTAACCTGCTCGACGGTTACCTCAAGGGGCCCGCCTGAGAAATCAGTTAGCAAAAGGTTAGCAACTGCTGAGAGCCTGAGCATTTAGGGGCGGGCGCCCTCCGCCGTAGACGGGTGATTTCGTATTCAAAAATCTGGCGGGAGTGCATGGGAGTCGAACCCACCCGGGACGGGATTACCGCCCCGCAACGGTTTTGAAGTTCGGTGCAGGCCGTCCCATGGCCTCCCGTTACGTGGATTTTAGGCCCATTTCGTATCTGAGGTCGAGGCCCGCGAACCCGGCCGGCCACCAGCGGCGGCTACTGTCAGGCGATACCTGACTTGACACGATTCCACCGCCGCGTATAATGTGGCCCATCAAGCGAGGGGGTGCTCGCCTTGCGGCGCTGTTCTGTTCCCAGTGTCTTCGACGCCGAGCCTGCGTTTTCACGCCTGGCCCAGCGTTTTCTTGCGTGCCTGTTGCACGTGAGTGAGCTATGAAGCGCGGTAAGAGAAGGCCCCGGTGGCGGCAACCACCAGGGCCGAAGCTGGGGAATGCGGGCGCACACCCTAGCCTCTTGCATTCTAGAGGGCTGGCCAGGCAGATGACAACACCCTGGGGATTGGCGGCCGGTCGGCGATCCATCTCAATGGGCCTGCCCGTGCTTCTGTTGGCAGCGGCCGTGTTGCTACTGGCGGTGACGGCCGATGGCCGGTGGGCGACGGCGAGCCCCTCCCCCGAGACCTGCGTTACCGAGACCACGACCGTCACCTCGGGCGGCGAGATCACAGAGGAGGCGTGCGTAGGGCCCGGGTTCAATGTCCTTGAGGTGACGGCCGCGTTCCCCCCAATCAACGCGCCCACCGCCAAGCTGGGGCCGAACGGCGAGGAGATATCGACGACCGCGCTCGTGTGTGAAGCTGGTTGCGGCGTCGATTGCGATCAGGATTGCGGCGATCCGATCCTCCTCCACAGTGGAGAGTTCTTCTCCTACACGGTCGATCTGGAGATACCGGGGCGCGGCTTCAACTGGCAGTTCGCCCGCCGGTACCGCAGCGGGGTCATCTTCAACGGTCCGCTCGGACACAACTGGGAGTTCAACTACAACCGGCGCCTCATGGAGGACGACTCCGGCAATATCGTGCGCATGGACGGGTTCGGCAGGGCTGACACCTACGTGCTCTCCGGCGGCAGC
>JAUSFE010000093.1 GCA_030649945.1 Dehalococcoidia bacterium
TCCGCTGGCTGGCCTCTACGTTCCTGAGCGAGGAGGAGAAGGAGGAGTTCGGGGTGCTCTCGCCGGCAGTGAAGGCGAAGCTGATGGCGCAGGAGTACAACGTGCCGGCCTCTGCAGGGAACGGCGCCCGCCACAACCCCAGCGGCCAGAGCGACGCCCCGCCCTGCGCCAACTGCGGCTGGATCATGACCAGGGCCGGCACCTGCTACCGCTGCGCCAACTGCGGCACCACCAGCGGCTGCGGATAACCACGCCAAACCTCCCTTTGGGCAGGAGGGGCGCTCTCAGATGGGGAGCGCCCTTCCTGTGTCCCCCACCCCGCCTCCGGCAGAGCTGCCCATACGGGCCCGTCGGGGAAGCTCTGCAGCTACGCCACCCACACGCCCCGTCGTAGGGGCGACCCTTGGCTCGCCAGCCGTAACCTGTAACGGGCCCCAGCAGGCGGCATCCTAAGCTTGCGAAGCCGCGGCCCGTTGCTGCCCGCCGCCGGTTGGGCTGCGCAGGAGCCATGCATGGAAGACCGATGAATCGAGATCACAGGGTGGACAGAGACACGGCCCCGGAAGAAGGGTCCCCGCGTAAGTATCATCTCGCCGCCTCCGGCCGCTTCCGGCGCGCCCGTGAGCACCGACCTCCCATGCGCCTCTTCCTGGCCGTGCTGGCGGTGGCCTTCTTGGCCGAGACGGCCGTGATGTACCTCCTACCGCATCTGGTGGCGGATCCGCACGGCTTCGCGGCTATTGTCACCGACAGCTCCATCCTGGTCACCCTCAGCGCGCCGCCCCTGTGGTGGCTCCTCGCCGCCCGTGCGCGGGCGGCGAAAGCCCTCCGGAGGAGCGAGGAGTACTTCCGCTCGCTCATCGAGAACGTCTCGGACGTCATCACGGTAATTGAGCCGGACGGGACGATACTCTACGAGAGCCCCTCCCTGGAGCGCCTGACAGGCTATAGGCCCGGAGAGCTGATAGGGGCCAACGGCCTCGATTTGATGCACCCGGACGACCTTCCGGCGGCCACCGGCGCAATCGCGCAGGCGACGAGGAAGCCAGGCGAGACGAGAAGCACTGAGTTCAGGTTCCGGACCAAGGACGGTTCCTGGCGGCTGTTCGAAGCCACGGGCAGAGCGGCTCACGATGATTCCGGCGCACTCCGCATCATCGTCAACTTGCGCGACATCACGGAGCGCAAGCAGGCGGAGGAGGCGGTCCGAGAGGCGGAGGTCAAGTACCGGACGCTGGTGGAGCAGCTCCCAGCCATCACATACGTGGACACGATAGATGACTCCAGTCCCGCAGGGTTTACCCCGGTCTACGTCAGTCCGCAGATAGAGACGATGCTGGGCTACGCAGCCGAGGAGTTCGAGAGAAACCCTGAGCTGTGGCAGCAAGCGCTCCACCCCGAGGACCGCGAGCGAGCGCTGACAGTCGACGCGCAGCATTACGCCACCGGCCAGCCCATCAGCAGCGAATACCGGCTCGTCGCCCGCGATGGTCGCACCGTCTGGGTGCACGACCAGGCGGTGATGGTGCGGGACGCCTCCGGCAGGCAGAAGTACTCCCAGGGCGTGCTGATGGATATCACCGAGCGAAAGCGGGCGGAGGAGGAGCTGCGGCAGAGCGAGGAGCGCACCCGCTTG
>JAUSFE010000112.1 GCA_030649945.1 Dehalococcoidia bacterium
GTTGCGCACCTCGCGCGAGCTGGTCCACGCCGTCTGCGGCGCCGTCGCGGCCTTCGCCAGGAACCAGCGGTCTATCGTCAGCGTGTCGTCCACGTCGGCGTCGGCGGTAGTCTTGACAAAGAAGCCAGCCGTCAGCTCCGAGGCGGCCACGTTCAGCGTGTGCGTAACCGTCGCCCAGGCCCACGTACTCTGGGCAGCGTTCAACGCTGTCACGGTCTCCCCGACGCCATCCCATATCTGAATCTTTTTCGCCTTGTCGCCCGTGCTTTTGTACCTGACGGCGAGAGTGAACTGCTGGCTTTGGTAGGCTGCGCTCCAGACGGCGGGACTGTAAATCTCCGCGACGCCCGCGCCGCCCGCGTCGTTGCAGGTGATAAGGCCCGACTGCGTGCCCGTCTCCTTGTTCGTCGTGTCCTGCGCCAGCGTGGCGCGGACGGTGGTGTAGCCGTCGAGCGTCGCCCCGACCAGCGTGTCGAAGTGGGGGTTCAGGCCGTAGTTCTCCAGCGTGATGTCGTCGCCGAGGGCGTAGGGCTTGCACGTCAGCCGGAGCGTCGCGTCGTACACGATGAAGTTGTCGAGCAGCGGCTTGGTCTCCAGGCTGGGCGGCATGTCGAGCGCGCCGTCCAGCACGTCGAAGTGCACCGTCGTGGTCGCGCCGTCCCAGGCGTAGTCCAGCGTGACCTGCGCGCCGATGCCCTTCGTGGCGTAGTCCCGCGCGGCCTGCAGCATCCGGTTCAGCGCCGCGACCGCCGCCGACAGCCCGTCCGTGGTCGTGCTCAGGATGCGCAGGCTGATGGTGATCTCGCGGTTTTCGAGCTTGACGTCCACCAGGTCGGCGCCGTCGTGGAACAGCCCGGACCCGCCCAGCACCTGGCGGTGTGGCGGGCACGGCATCTGGAGTCCGCCCTCCAGGATGGTGTACGGATCGACGCGCAGGTCCAGCGAGTCCGTCCCGTCCGAGAGCTGCAGGATGGCGGTCATCGCCTATGGACCCGCCGGGCGCAGCGACGCCTCGTAGTTCGCCCGCCCGAGGTTCTGCTGCACGGCGCGCGCGATCTTCTCCGCCGC
>JAUSFE010000061.1 GCA_030649945.1 Dehalococcoidia bacterium
CCTTTCTGGATGACCAGGTGCAGGAGGCGCTGTATGCGGGGATCAGCAGCGTGCGGCGGCGGCGCTGGCACCTGCGGGCGGGGCAGGCCATCGAGCAAGTCTACGACGCGAATATCGAGGCGCACCTGGAGGAACTGGCCCGCCACTTCGTGGAGGGCAACGATGCGGAGAAGGCGGCGGACTACGCGTATCGGGCAGGCCGCAACGCGGTATCCGTTCAGTGACCTTGCTGCACAGTGACGAGCGAAACGGCTACCATTCAGACCCAGGCAGTCTCAGCTCGGGGATCGGGCTCCGGCCCGGTACGAGACTTGGCGGAAGCCAGAGAGAGGACGCCGTCCATCGGCGGAAGGAGCACGATGGCCGCAGCATAGGATGACGCCGGTGCGGTGTCAACCCCCTTGAACCAGACTCCATCACCCGGAATGTCTGTGGGCAAGCTGCGAAACGCTCATCCAGCGGCCGACGTACCCGCTACCGGACTATCGTACAGACGAGGCAGCCGGTGTTCAGACCCCCTGCACGGCAGGGAGAAGCGAAGGCGCAGGCGTGCCGTTGAGCGCCGCCTCATTCGCCGCCACCAGGAAGTCCAGGAGCCGCCGTCCCTGTTGCCGACAGGTCGCCGCCACCGTCATCATGCGTTCCGCGAACCGGCTTCCTGCCGCGGAGTCCGACCCGAAGCTGCCCTTGCGCCAGAGCACCCCCGGTCGCAGGGCGCGCTCGGAGACATTGTTGGTCGGCTCCACGCCCTCCACCCGCGTGAAGGTCCACAGCGCCTCCCACCACTTCGTCAACTCTCCACAGAACCCCGCCGTCTTCCGGTCTCCACTCGCTGCACCCCGCCGCACCAGCCGCCCCATCCGCGCCTTCACCGGCACCATGAGCCGCAGCAACTCCCCCCGGTCAATCTCCCCACCTCGGAAACGGTGCCACAAGACAAACATCCGCGCAATCTCCGCCAACCCCCAGCGTCCCAGCGCCGCTGCAGCGCCTTCCCGTTCCGACAATGCCTGAAAGTCCCGTTTCAGATGCGCCCAGCACAGCGCCCGCATCCTGGCGGCAAAACGGCTGTAGGCCGCATACCGGTCGGATCCCACCACCCCCGCAAACTTTGCCCCCAGCAGCACCTCCACCACCGCCCGGCTCCGGCTGCGGTCAATCAGAAACACCGTCAGACTGGCCGTCACCACCGTCCATAACCACGCTCGCTGCTTGTTCTCCCGCCAGCCGGTTTCGTCCATGTTGACCACCGGAGCCTTCTGCACCGCCTCCCGCATTGCGGTGTACGGAGCCTTGAGCGCCGCACTCTCCACCCGCTGCAACCGTGTCACCGTCCCCAGCGACAACGGCACCTCCCACAGGGCCGCCAGCACTTCCCGCGCCTCGCGGTGGCTGAGCCGGAACCGTCCCGTAAACATCGCTACCACCGCCGTCAGCCGGGGGCCGCACGTCCCTTGCGGCACCCCCACCGGCAGAGCAGCCCGCGTGCGCTTGCCACACTCGGCACAGCGCCGGACTTCCAGCTGGTACTCCGTCACCTGCACCGTCAGCCGACCGACGAACTCCACCACCTGGCGCCGCCAGGCCCGGGAACGGCGGCGCGGCGGCGTGCTCGGGAAGGGCTGTCCACAAGGACCGCAGACCTCCGGGGCGACCACCACGACGCGGTCGACCTGCTGCAGGGGCAGCAAGCCGCGGAAGCTCCCAGGGTGGCCAGGCTGGCCACCGCGTTTGCGGCTGGAGGGTGTCCGCTTCCGCTGCTTGCGCTTCGCCGCGGCTTGGGGCAGGTCAGAGGAGGGAGGACGGGAGGAGTTCAAGGAGTCCTGGCCGAGACGCACCCGCAGTTCTTGGACCTCGCTCTCGAGCTGAGCGACCGTGGCCTCCAGAGCAGCGTTGCTGCTGCGGAGCGTCTCGTTTTCCTGACGCAGGTCACGATTCTGCTGGCGCAGCGCGACGAGCTGCCCCGCCAGTGACAGCGTGGCACCGCCGACAAGGTCTGCTGCGAGAACATCAGGCGAGAGAAGGGTCAGCGTCTCCATGGCGTAGGTATACCGCGTCGCTGACAACCTGGCAAGCCCTACAGCCCCCGGTCACCAGAGGGGGAACCTGAACGTATACGAACAAACGACAAGCGTCTGGTAAGCGACGAACGCGGCGGGCGTACAGCCGTGCGCCCCAGCGGCAACCCTGCTGCTTGTGGCCGTCGCGTCACCATTTCATGCCAGGTGGGCGACGTTCGCAGGACATGATGCCTTCTCCCCATTTGGGGAAAAGCAGGCGTCGAGGGATGATGA
>JAUSFE010000117.1 GCA_030649945.1 Dehalococcoidia bacterium
GGATGAGGACCGGATCAAGGAAGAGACCAAGGCGACCCTCCGCTGCTTCCCGTTCGACAAGCCGGAAGGCGAAGGCATCTGCTTCTATACCGGCAAGCGGACCGAGCGGGTGGCGATCTTCGCGCGGGCGTATTGAGGCGGCAGGTAGACGAGTAAACAAAGAACCAAGGACGCAAGACGCGGCTATGATGGGCAAAAAACGCAGATAGACACGGACAACACAGATATTCTTAGCACTACAACCGCACTTGGGCGGAAACGAGCCCCGAACGTGTCGAAGGGTGGCGCTTCGACTGGCTCAGCGCCTATGCGGAAGCAAGTGCGGTTGTACTAGACTCATAAGCGATTTTCTGCCCCGCCAGACGGGGGGTTCTGCGTCATTTGAGTGGCGCAGGGCCCTGGTGAGCTCGCTTGGTTGAGTCGCGAGCCGGCACTTTACAAAGGCGGGTGGTTGTGGCATAACTCCCCTACAACGTATGCTTGGGAGAGTGCGATGCCGACAATCCGCCTGCAAGACGATCCCGACCGGTCGTTGCAGTGGCTGGTCTGGGATGAGCAGCCGCAACTGGCCCTCCAGACCGGCGATGCGACCGGCTTGGCCTTGGTTTTGACCTGGCAGGTCAATGCGGGGCGCCTGTCGTGTGCCGACGCGGCGGCCCTGTTGGGCGTGACGCCGCGCACGGTGCAGGAACGCTGTGCCACCTACGCCACCACGGCCAATAGCGCCGACCTGGTTGACCGCCGCCACTTCAACCCCGGGCAGCAGACGGCCTACCGCATGGCGGCCCACCGGCCGGCGTTGGTCGCGCAGTGGGTGCGCAACCTGGTCGCCGACCAGCCCACCAGCGGCCGGCGCCTGGCCGCGCAATTGGGCGGCGCCGTCGATGATCGGACCGTCGACCGCCACCTGACGGAGTTGGGGCTGCGGGCCGCCGAGGCGACGGGCTTGCGGGCCGAGCTCCAGGCCCTGGTCGCCCAGCGTGAGCAGACGGCCTACCAGGCCGGCATCGCCCAGGCGCCCCTGGCGGGCACGGGCGCCCCGCCCCTGGCCGCAGCCGGCTGGACGCAGCAAGTCAGTGCGCAGGCCACGGCGGCCCTGGGCACGGCGCATTTGGCCCGCAACGGCGCCTATGCCAGCTTACAAGCCCTGATCGGTGAGCGGACCGGCGACTGGGCGCTGTGGCACGCCCTGCTGACGCTGCTGTTGGTGACGGGTGGGGCCCCGCTGAACTGGCTGCGCCATCTGGATTGGGCCACCCTGGTAGGCCTGTTGGGCGGGCGCGTGGGCCCCTCGCTCAGCCACCTGCGCGCGTGGCTGACGGCGACGACGGCCCGGGCCCGGCAAACCATCCCCATCCGGCGGTCCACCGGCCAAGTCGAGACGCTCACCCGCCTGCAAGATTACCAGGAACAGGCCGTCGCCGAGCGGGTGCAACGCGGGTTGGGGCAGGCCCTGGCCATTCGCCTGGACTGTTACGTCAACGCGGTGTTCCGCAAGGAAAACGTGACGCGAGCCTGGCACGGCACCCGCCACTGGGCCTTCAAAGCGTTCCGCCGCAACGTCGCCCAGGATGCCGCGACCGGCCTGCCCGTCACCGCCCCGCTGTCGGCCTCCGACGTCAAGCCGCTGGTCGTGCTGCAGCAAGTCCGGGCCATCATCAACGGCGGGCTGGACCGTGTGCGACCGGGCGTCCAGTTGCGCCTGGTGATTGCCGACCGCTGGTGGAGCGTGCGGGCGGTCATCCACGCGGCGGGGCAGGACGGCTTCCAACTGCTGTGCTGGGCGCGCTCGGTCAAGAGCACCGTGACCGCCCTGGCGGCGTTGGCCGAAGACGATCCGCGCTGGCAGCCGATCTCCCAGGGCTCACCCGACCCGCCCAGCGGCCCAGCGGGGACGGCGGGGGTGGGCTACCGCCTGGAGACCGAGTTGCCGATCTATGGCCTGGAGCCGGCGGTGCGCGTGATTGTGGACTGGGACGGCCAGCCCGGCAGCCCCAAGCGCGCCCGCCTGGCCGTGGGGCTGCCGGCCAGCGAACTGAGCGCCGCAGCCGCCAGCGCCCAGTTGCGGGACCGCCAGCACATTGAGATCCTGCTCAAGTTGTTGTTGCGGCGGCTGGACTGGTCCCACTTCGGCGGGGGCCCGGCCCGCATTGAACCGGCGGACGCGCCCCCCTTGACCGCTGAGGCCCGGCAGCGCATCGAGAAGCATCGCCAGCAGGTGCGCACGCGGCAGCGGCACGCACAGGAGACCTTGACCGCCGTCGCAGCCGAACTGGCGCAACTGACGGCACCCGAGCATCCCGCGCAGACCGGCGTCCTCGGCTTGCGCCAGCGCGACCTGCAAAGCCTGGTCAAGCGGCTGGCCGGCCAGGTGCAGCGCGCCGCGACGACCCTGGCCCACTTGGCCGCCCGCTTGGGCGAAGGCAGTCCGCCACCGCCGGTGCCGGCCCCGCGCGCCGAGTTGGACCTGACCCAGGAGAGCCTCCTGACGCAACTCAAACTGGACGTCTTCACCGCCCAGGAGACGTTGGTCCAGGAGTTCATCGCGGTCGGCCTCCAGCCCGTGCTGCGCGCGGAGGCGACCCGCCAGGCCACGGCACGGCAACAGGCGGACAAGCGCTCGCAGAGCCAGCAGCACCCCGGCGAGCCCCTGTGCCGCGATGCCGAGTGCCTGTTCCAGATCAAGGTCGCCAATCTGGAACACGAGACCATTCGCAAGAGCTTGTTGACGCAGGGCGGCCGCCTGCTGTGGCATACGGAAAAACGCCTCCTGCTCTCGGTCGCCCACCGTTTTGCTGACCGGCGCCTGCAGGCAGCTTATGAGCGCTACTGCGTCTTTCTGAACCAGTTACTTATCCAGGTCCCCATGGATGATGGCCCGCCCTGGCGGTTGCTATTTACCTACGAGGAGCCTGGGGCCGATGCGCGATTCAAATGACGCACGGCCCCGGCCCAATAATCGCTTGTGAGATTATTAGGTAACCGTTCAGACGGGTCGCTGCGACGGCTGTCAATAGGCATTAATCGGCATTGTCAACGGCCCCCAATGGGTATACACTGCCGGCATGAGCGACGAATGCGGACCTGCGGGCATT
>JAUSFE010000137.1 GCA_030649945.1 Dehalococcoidia bacterium
TCAAGCTCGGCAACGACGACGACGGCGACCTCAAGTTCGACGAGGACACGCTGATCGGCGACACCGACCAGGACAGCGACGGCAGCGACGGTGAGGAAGGCAACGACGACCCCAATCTCATCGGCGCCACCATTGGCCATAACACCAGCTTCCTTCTCAACGGCGCCAACGACTTCAGCAAAGCCAACGGATTCGACACGGCGACCTGGAGCGACTTCCACTCATCCTTCTTCAAACTGTCTGCCTTCGCCGTAGGCCCCAAGAGCGGTGTCCTGGAGCGCATCACGGTCAAGGCCGTAGGCGCCGGCGTCACCACGCTGAACCTGAGGGACGGCGCCAACGCGGCGCCAACCCTGGGCGACGACGCCAGCGCCAACTTCACGATAGGCAACGGTGGCAACGGCGACGCGCAGATCGCGGTCGGCGAGCCCTGCCCCGGCGCGGCCACGCCCACGGCGACGGCCACCACGACGCCCACGGAGACGGCCACCGCCACACCCACAGAGACGGCCACCGCCACACCCACGGCGACGGCCACCGCCACGCCCACGCAGACGGCCACCACGACGCCCACGCAAACGGCCACCACGACGCCGACGCAGACGGCCACCACGACTCCAACGCCAACGCCCACGCAAGCGCCCACGGCAACGCCGGTGGGCCAGACCCCCACACCGACCCCCACGGCAACGCCGGTGGGCCAGACGCCCACGCCGACGCCCACGGCAACGCCGGCGGGCCAGACCCCCACACCAACGCCCACACCAACGCCCACACCACGGACAGCCACCCCATGCCCAACGGTGAGCCCAACGAACTGCGACATCGTACCGTCGCCCTCACCCACGCCTGAGGGCCAGACGCCCACACCAACGCAAGCCCCCGGGCTGCTCTGGGCTGATGTGGACTGCAGCCGTTCGGTGACGATTGGCGACGCGCAGAAGATTGGCCGCAGCTTGATCGGCCTGCCGATCTCACAGGCGCAGCCCTGCCCGGCCATCGGCGGCTACGTGCAGTTCCTCAACATCTTTCTGTTCTGGGGCGATGTGGACTGTAACGGCCCCGTCACGATAGGCGACGCGCAGAAGGTCGCGCGCTTCCTGGTAGGCCTGCCGGTGACGCAGGCGCTGCCCTGCCCGCTCATCGGCTCGGCATAGCCGTCTGGCTGCGCTCCTGAGCCGGGTGCTATCCTTAAGGCGGTACTTTCGCCAATGCCCAAACATAAGACCAGCCGTAGCGCTCCGCCGCCGCCAGCACCCGTTCCGGGCCGCTCGCTGCGGCTGCCCGCGTTGCTGGGCGCGGGGGTTATAGCCGTTCTTGTCGTCGTGGGCACGCTGGCTTTTGTGCTGACGGCCGGCGGCAGCAGCGGCCCCGGCGTCAAAACCGCCGTGATCGTGGACCAGCTGAGCCTGACAGCGGCGAACCCAGACTTTGTATCGCAGGCGCGGGCTACGCTAGCCAGCGCCGGGTACCAGGTGGACTACGTTCCGGGCGAGCAGGTGACGGTGGACTACTACCGCGAGTTGCCCAACCGGCACTACGACGTGCTGCTCCTACGCGTGCACGCCGGCATCACCACGGAGGTCAGCGCCGACTCCGGCCAGCGCCTGGAGACAGAATACGTAAGCCTCTTCACGGGGGAGCCTTACAGCGACACGAAGTACTCAGCGGAGCAACTGAACCGGCTGGGCAAGGCGCGGTACACGGATAGCTCGCCACCGCTTTTCGGGATTGGCCCGGAGTTTGTCCAATACAGCATGGACGGCGATTTCGGCGGCGCGGTGGTGGTGATGATGGGGTGCGACGGCCTGAAGTCACAGCGCACGGCGGAGGCGTTCCTGAGCAAAGGGGCCAGCGCCTTTGTGAGCTGGAGCAAGCCGGTGTCCGCGCCGCACACGGACACTGCTACCGAAAACCTCCTGCAGCAGTTCCTGGTCAACAAGAAGCCGATAGAACAAGCCGTCAAGGACGCCGCCGCAGAGGTTGGTCCGGATCCCTCCACCGGGGCGGAACTCAGAATCCTTACCCCGGGCAGCTGACAACCCCAGGCGATCGCTCGTGGTCTACGGAGTTATGTCAATGAAGCCCACCGGGCCGAACGTGCAGTCGCTGGAGGCTGCGTCCGCACAGCCAACGCCGAACGCGAATATCTTGTAGCGCCCCGCTGGCACCTGCCTAACCTTCGTGTCTAGCTGATCCCAGGTCTCCTTGTAGACAACGCTCTCCCCGACGGCTATCTGTTCTTCCCCCAGAGTCTGGTCAAAGACCTGGTTGGTGGACCAGCGCCACACTTCCACGCCGCTGTCATTCTCCGCGTAGAATTCGTAGCGCTGGCCGCTGGGGTAGAAGAGGCGCACCACGTTGTCGCCGCAGTTCTTGAGCGTCATTGTCACCGGAATGGGCTGGCCCAGCGGGAACTGCTGCGTTCCCAGGTCCAGCTCGCTCGTCAGGCCTACCGCCGTACATCCCGGGGCAAACGACGGCCCCAGTGTGGGCTGGGGAGTCGCCGGCTCCGGCGCGGGCGTCTCGCCTGCCGCTGTGGAGGAGGGAGCCGCTTCGCTGCTGGTAGGGCTGGCTGTGGCGCTGCCGGCCGGGCTTCCCGTGGCTGCTGGAGAGTCGTCCCCGCCACAGGCGCCGGCCAGGATCAGCAGCATGACTGCGGCCGCCGATATTAGCAGCGCTACCAGCAAGTGCCGCGCCGCCGGCCTGGAATGTCCGCGAGACCGCGAGCCCGGCTCTGGAAACAATATCTCACTCCTCTTATTCGGTTGATTCATGTCCGCTGTTTTCATATCTGACCTTATACAGAGTATATCGCCGTGAGGCGATAGCCGCGAGATCAGGCTGCAGGTCAGCGCCGGACTTCACTCATCTTTCAACATGCAACAGACTTGCAACGCCGGCCGGGCGCCGCAGCGGGTGCGTCCGCAGCGGGGCGTTGTGCTTGACACAAGTGGGGGAGGCAATGATCATCGGAAGGTATGTACAAAAAGCTACTGGCGCTGGCCATCCTTTCCGCAGGCCTGGCCCTGGCGGCTGCCTGCGGCGGCGATGACAACAGCACGGCCACGCCCGCCGGCTCTGGGCCCACGGTCACCCGCTCTCCCGCCCCGGCGGACCTCCCCCCGCCTGACACGGGCAAGCCGGTGACGCCACCCATGGAGGGGCCACCCCGCCAGCCGGCGACGGCGCGCGTCAACTACCGTGATCTCCCTGAGTGGACCCTTCCCGCGCCCCAGGACCTGCCCCAGGTGCCCGGCGACGCCCAGGGCGCAGAGTACCGCCCGCCCGCTGAGCCCAAGTGTCCGGACGACTGGCAAAGCCTGCCGCGGCCCGTCGAGGGGTTCCAGATCTGTTACCCGGGTGATTGGGTGATAGACGGCCACGGGTACGTCTCGGCGGGGAATGAGGACCGCTGGTATAGCGTTGGGTTCTACCTGCGCCGCGACGGCGTGGAAGCGGCTCACGTCAGCCTCTACGTGCTGAATCCCTTCGCCGTACCGTTCACCTACACGCGCGACTGCCCTCACCCCTACCAGGTGACGTTCGCCGGGCAACCCGCGGTGCTTTGCCCGGACGGCCCGAGCGTACCGCCCGAAGTACGCATCATTACCTATCAGCTCAGGCAAGGCGACCTGGACTACTACGTGAACGTAGTGCCGAAGCTCACATTCGATACCAAGTCCGGCCACTACCTTAACGAGTGGGACAAAGACGCCGAGGCGACCGCTATCCAGGTGGCCCAGACCTTCCAGTTGGTGCCGCTGTATTCGCCGACGGACTAGACAGATGCTAGCTTCACACCGGCGGCTCGCCCTGCTGGCGGGGCTGATCGTCACCGGCCTCGGCGCGGCCGCTTGTGGCGGCGGATCGGATTCCTCCTCAGCGACGACCGCGGCAACCTCCGGCAGCGCATCGCCCACCTCGTCCACGCCTGGCGCCGCAGGGTCGCCCGCCGCATCGGCGAGCCTTGACCTGGCGAGCGCGAGCCCCCTCTTCACGGTCCTGCCGCGCGCCGTGAAGGACTTCCGCACCGGCACCTCCTCGCTGGCCAGCGGCGACTTCAACGGCGATGGCGTCGCCGACTTGCTCATCGGCATGCGGTTCGACGATGGGCCGGACAACTCCAGGGAAGACGCCGGCGCCGCCTACGTGATCTTCGGCAAACAGGGATTGCAGGGCCAGCTGGACCTGGCCACGGACGCTCCCGGCCTCACCATATGGGGAGCGCTCACCGGCGATGACCTCGGCGTCGGGGTCGCCGCCGGCGACCTCAACGGCGACGGCATCGACGATGTCATCGTGGGAGCGCCCGGCTCCAACGGCCTCGCGAACGTGCGCACCGACGTGGGCGAGGCCTACGTAGTCTTCGGCCGGCACGACCTCAGCGGCTCCGTCGATACGTTGAAGGTGGAACAGGGGTTCACGCTCATCGCCGCCGAAGGTTTCGCGCGGGTAGGCACCTCCTTCGCCGTGGCAGACGTGAACGACGACCGCATACCCGACCTTATCGCCGGGGCCCCGTTTGGCGGCCGCGAGCCCGGGAGCCCGCCGGGAGGCCCGCGCACAACACTGGGCGAGGTCTACGTAGTATTCGGCCGCCACGACCTCCAGGGCGGAGTCAGCGTGGCCAAGGACGAGCAGGACTTCGCCATGGCGGGCGCAGTGGCGCAAGACGCCTTCGGTGGGGCCGTCGCCGCCGGCGATGTCAACGACGACGGCATTGCCGACATCATCGTTGGCGCCCGCGGCTATGATGGGCCAGACGGCAAGAGAGACAGCGCCGGCGCCGCCTTCGTCTACTTCGGATCGCCCGCTCTCTCGGGCAAGCGCGGGGTTGCGGACGCCGACGACACCATCCTGGGCGCGGACGTGGGCGATGCCCTGGGTGAGACACTGGCAAGCGGCGACGTGAACGGCGACGGCATCGCCGACATAGTAGCGGTGGCACGCAGCGGCGACGGTTCGGGCAACACCCGCCCCGAAAGCGGCGAAGCCCACGTCATGTTTGGCGGGCGCGGCCTTTCAGGCACCCATGACCTGGCAGCCAAAGCTGCCGGCGCGGCCATCTACGGGCCGGCGCCCGGGGGCCTGCTGGGTACGGCGGTAGAAGTGAAGGACCTGGACGGCGACGGCCGGGGCGATATCATCCTGGGATCCCCACTGGCCGACGGCATGGGGCGGTCCCTCAGCGGCATCGCCTATGTCGTGTACGCCGCAGGGCTGGCCACCGGGAAAAACCTGGCCGGCGACCTGGGCGGCGTGCTCGTCGTCTACGGCGCCGAGCCGTACAACGCCCTGGGCACCGGCACTGCCGTTGGCGACGTGAACGCAGACGGCCGGCCGGAGCTGATGTTGATGGCCGCTGCGGACCAGGGGTCCAGCCAGCAGCGCGGCAAGATATACGTCCTCACGCCTCCATAAAATTTTCCTATGTTGAACCGGGCGGCCGCGGGACGGGCCGCAGGAACAACCGTACCTGCGCACCGCCCCGAAGCCGTCGTCCCCCCGTATCTGTAAGCGATGGCGCGCTGCGCCTGCGCGCCATAGTGTCCCGTTGACTTGTTACTCATACGGTGTTATAAGGCAGCCAACTAGTTCCCTATAACGACACCGATACGGATCAAGCGCGCTCGGCCTACCTTGACGCCTGCGCTGAGGGAGAAATGGGGTGCGGCGATGAGACATATCGTCACTGTCGCGGTGTACACCGCCGTGGCTGCCGCCGTGCTCGCGGTCGCCGCCACCGGGTTCCTGGGGCGCGACGCCCGCGCCGCCGGCACCATCACCTTCGTGGGCATCGACGTTGTCACCACGGGCAACACCTCCACGCAGATCAACGGCCACCTGGTCGCCGCGGTCGTCCTCGCCACCGATGTCCAGACCTGCATATCGGTGGCTAACGGCGCCACCTTCAACATCGACATCGTGCTGCACGGCCTGCCTGCGGACGCAACGCCCACGACGGGCGGCGACAGGCTTGCGGGCGTTAACTACGACATCGACTACGACGGCGCCATCGTCAAGCTCGGCAATAACGATGACCCTGGTACTGACGGCCTGTACGACGAGGACACGCTGATCGGCGACACCGACCAGGATGGCGACGGCAGCGACGGCGAGGAAGGCAACGACGACCCCAACAGCATCGGGGCCACCACCGGCCACACTCCCATCATGCTCAGCGGCGCCAACGACTTCAGCAAGGGCAACGGCGTCGACACCGCCACCTGGAGCGACTTCCACTCATCCCTCTTCAAGCTGTCGGGCTTCATCGCCGGCCCCAGGAGCGGCGCGATCGAGCGCATCACGGTCAAGGCCGTCGGTGCCGGCGTCACCACGCTGAACCTGAGGGACGATGCCAACGCAGCGCCAACGCTGGGCGACGACGCCAGCGCCAACTTCACGATAGGCAACGGTGGCGCCGGCGATGCCACCATCGCGGTCGACGTGCCCTGTCCGTCGGGCGCCACGGCGACTGCTACTGCGACCACCACGGCGACTGCCACTGCAACCGCCACGGAGACGGCCATGGCGACCGCCACGGAGACGGCCACCGCCACGCCCACGGAGACGGCTACCGCCACGCCCACGGAGACGGCCACGGCGGGTCCGAGTCCGTCGCCCACATTCACGCCCACACCCACGCCTACGCCCACACCCGGGCCGGCATCGGGGCGTACTACGTCCACGCAAGTGAGCTGCAACGCGCCGCTGCTGATCGGCCAGGGCAGCACCTGCACAGCAACCGTGACTGATACCGCCGGTGGCGGCGCCTCCAGCCCCAGCGGCACTGTCACATTCTCCAGCACCGTAGCAGGGGGGTTCACGCCGGGCGTCACCTGCACGCTCTCGCCCGCCGCAAGCGATAGCAGCAGCTGCGCGGTGACCTACACGCCTACCAGCGTGGGCGGCGGCAATGTCTCCGCCAGTTACGGAGGCGGCGGTGTCCATCTTGGCAGCTCCGGGACGGCGGCCATCAGCGTTAACCTGCGCACCACGTCCACTTCCGCAAGCTGTGCTTCCCCCGTCAACGTAAACCAGGGCAGCGCTTGCACGGTGACTGTGACTGACACCGCCGGCGGCACGGCGTCCAGCCCCAGCGGCACGATGACCCTGTCCAGCTCGGGCAGCGGCGCCTTCGCACCCGCGTGCACGCTTTCACCGTCTGGAAGCGGTGTCAGCACCTGCTCGGTCACCTACACGCCGTCCGCGCTCGGCACCGGCAGCCACACCATCACCGCCGGCTATCCGGGTAGCGGCGTCCACGGCGTCAGCTCGGGCGGCACGACCGTTACGGTCAACCCGCCTGCCGACCTGCGGGTGATCAAGAACGGCCTGCCCAACCCCGTCACCGTCGGCAGCACCCTCACGTACACGGTCAGGGTCATCAACAACGGCCCCGGCCCGGCCACAGGCGTCACCGCAACGGACGTCCTGCCGGGCAGTGTCACCTTTGGGTCGGCTTCTCCCACCCAGGGGACGTGCTCACAGGCCTCCGGCACGGTGACCTGCAGCCTGGGGACCATACCGAGCTCTGCGATTGTAACGGTGACGATCCTTGTCACCCCCACGGTCGCCGGCGTGATCACGAACACTGCCAGTGTCACGGGCAACGAAACCGATCTGGTGCCCTCGAACAACTCGACGTCGCTCGACACCACTGTTCGCGCGCCCTGCGTCCGCTTCGACTCGATCACGGTGCTCACGCCGTGGCCGACGCCCGCCGGCGACGAGGACTGCGACGGGTTTGCCACGTCCGTAGAGACCTCCGTAGGCACCGGCCCGCAATTGGCCTGTGGCGTCGACGCCTGGCCGGTGGACATCGATAACGACCTCAGCGTAACTATCTCGGACGTACTGACGATACTTCCCGCGTTCAACACCACGGGTCCGAACCCGCCCTACGATGCCCGCTTCGACCTCAATGCCGACAACACCGTCGGCCTGCAGGACATCCTCATCTTCATCCCGTTCTTCAACCGCACCTGCAGCACCATCTTACCCACGGCCACGCCCGCACCAACGGCTACACCCACACCCACAGTCACGCCCACGCCGTCGCCCACGTCTACGCCGGCGCCCACGGCTGTCCCCCTTCGCCCTACCTCCACTGCTATGAACTGCGGTTCGCTGTTCGTAGTGGACCAGGGGAGCACGTGCACGGTCACCGTCACTGATACCGGCGGCGTCGGCGCGTCCAGCCCCAGTGGCACGGTCACGTTCGGCACGTCCGGCAGTGGCGCCTTCACGCCCGGCAGCAGCTGCTCGCTGTCACCAGCCAGCAGCAACTCCAGTACCTGCGCTGTCACTTACACGCCGGCGAGCGCCGGCAGTGGTAGCCACACAATCACCGGCAGCTACCCCGGCAGCGGCACCCACACCGCCAGCTCCGGCGGCACGGCCGTCCCCGTAGACCTGCGCACAACCTCCACCACGCTGGCCTGCAGCTCTCCCGTGGTAGTTAACCAGGGAAGCGCTTGCACCGCCACCGTCATGGACACCGCGGGGGTGGGCGCGTCCAGCCCCGGCGGCACGGTGACGTTCGGCACCTCTGGCAGCGGCGCCTTCACCCCCCTGGCCAGCTGCACGCTCTCCCCGCTCTCCTCCAGCAGCAGCAGCTGCGCCGTCACCTACACGCCGGCCAGCCCGGGTACCGGCACTCACACCATCACCGGGAGCTATGCGGGCGGCGGCGTCCACCATGCCAGCTCAGCCGCCGCGGACATCCTGGTTGTCCTGCGCAGCACCTCCACGTCGGTCAGTTGCGCCTCGCCGGTGAACATCAGCCAGGGGAGCGCCTGTACCGTAACGGTGACAGACACCGCCGGCGCGGGCGCGTCCAGCCCCGGCGGCACGGTGTCCTTCACCACCTCCGGCTTCGGTACCTTCAGCCCGGCGGCCAGCTGCGCTCTGTCTCCGGCCGGCAGCGACTCCAGCAGCTGTCCGGTGACCTACACACCGTCAGCTTACGGCACCGGCAGCCATATGATCGGCGCAACGTATCCGGCCGGCTCCGTTCACGGTGGCAGCTCCAACAGCACCACCATCATCATCAACCCGCCGGTCAACCTGTTCGTTCAAAAGGCGGCCTCGCCCAACCCGGTGGCGGTAGGCAGTACCCTCACCTATACAATCACTGTCAACAATTTTGGTCCTGGCTCCGCCACCGGCGTCAGCTTGACTGATGTGCTGCCCGGTGGCGTCACGTTCGCCTCGGTCTCCAGCAGCCAGGGGACGTGCCTGCAAGCATCGGGCACTGTGACCTGCAGCCTGGGCGGCCTGGCGAGCAGCGGCAGTGCCACCGTGACGATCATGGTGACCCCCACCACCAGCGGGCCCATCACGAACAGCGCCACCGCAACCCTCAACGAGTTCGACCCGGCGCCGTCCAACAACACGGCGAGCGCCAGCGTCACCGCTCGCCAGCCGTGCATCCGGTTTGACTCGGTGACGGTGCTGACACCCTGGCAGACGCCGCCGGGCGATGAGGACTGCGACGGGTTCACAACGGCAGTCGAGAACTTCGTGGGCACGGACCCCCATCTGTGGTGCGGCGTCAACGCCTGGCCTGTCGATGTCACCAATGACAACAGGGCGAACCTGCAGGACATCCTGGCGATGATCCCGGCGTTCAACACGGTGGCCCCAACGCCCCCTTATAACGCCCGCGTCGATATTAACGCAGACGGCAGAGTTGGCCTGCAAGACATCCTGGTGATCATCCCGTTCTTCGGCCTGATGTGCACGCCCTAGGCCCGCGGCGTGCTCGCGTCCGACGCTAGCGGGTAAGGCGTCTGCGGCGTGTTCGCGTGCGATTGACGGTGGGCCGTACACAACCGGGGACCTTTGCCTCAAGGCGCCGGCGTGCTACGGTTTCCCCGTGACTCGCAACGCGCGCACGAAAGCGGATAGCCACTCGATGGGCAGGCTTTGGATCATGCTGTCCCCACTGCTGATTGCGGTCATCGCCGGGCTGACTGCGTCTTGTGGCGGTGGCGATTCGGGCCCCGGAGGGACACCGGTGGTGACCGGGCCCCAGGGAGAAGTGCAGGCCGCCATCCGGCAGATGGTGGACCGCTACAACGCCAAGGACGTCGCCGGGTACCTCGCGTTGTATACCGATGCGGGACTCGACAAGCGCTATCACCTCACTCGCGAGGAAGCCGCGATCGTACTGCCCGACGTCATCGGCGCGCCGCCCATCGCGATCTTCCGCTTCACCCAAACGAACGTGAACGGCGCCGCGGCAGACGCGGACGTACTCGATAGCGCCGGGCAGGTAGCGTCCCAGGAGCAGTTCAAGCTTGTCAAAGACGCCGGCATCTGGAAGATCGACGACTACGGCCGTCTCTCGGCTTCCAACCCGCCCGGCCGGGCCAACATCCCCGTCTCCATGGCGGACTTTAGCTTCGCTTTTGACGTCAGCTTGATCAAGGACGGCAACGTATCCTTCAAGTTCACCAACGATGGCCTGTTGCGGCACGAGATCATCCTGGACAGGATCCCGGCTGACCTCAACCTGGACGAGGCGCCGAAGGCAGGCAAGCCGCCCGCCGGCGCTGAGACGATCTCCTTCCTGGGCATCGCCAACCCGGGCGAGACCAAGCGCATGGTCTTCGATGGCCCCCTCGCGCCGGGCCGCTACGTGTTTCTCTCGTTCATGCCCGACTTCAGCACCCCGGAGCATATTCCGGATGTGGCAAGGGGCATGCGCGCGGAGTTCACCGTTTCGCCGGCATCACCGACGCCTGAACAGTCACCCTGACGTCGCGCCGGCCCCGGCGCCGTAACGCGATTTCCGTAATCCCCAGAGAAATCGCACGAAACCCGCGCCCGACGAATCCAAACGCCCGCCGGCTCCGTAAGACGGTACAAAGCGCACTCACGCTGAGGGAGGGTTCTCATGCCGTTCAGATACGCCGTGCCTCTGGCCGCCGTTGTCTTGGCCCTGGCCGCCGGGCTGGCCAACACACCGTCGCCGGCCGACGCCAGCTTCCACTGCATACGCATTCACGAGGTCATGGGTGGCGCCAACGGAGACGCCAGCATCGGATACGTAGAGCTCAAGATGATTGGACCCCAGAACCTGCTCGTTGGCGGCGGCACGCAGTTGCGCTTCTTTGACGACG
Source organism: Dehalococcoidia bacterium (assembly GCA_030649945.1). GTDB lineage: Bacteria > Chloroflexota > Dehalococcoidia > SM23-28-2 > RBG-16-64-32 > JAUSFE01. The sequence goes on from JAUSFE010000137.1 coordinate 11,133, forward strand.
CCGGTAACCTGACCGGCACGTACACGTTCACCACCAACGCCCCCAGTGCCGTCAACTCGTCAATCCTCATCGGCACGAGTAACTTCGCGCTGAATTCCACGATCCCGCCTGACTACACTATGCCCCTCGGCATGAACATCCCGGCCCCGGCTGGCAAAGTGCAGTTCACCGGCAACTCCAATTGCGCGGCTACGGGAACGATCATCGACTCCGTGGCCTATGGGAGCTACACCGGCAGTTCTACTCAACCGCCTGCGATGCCCGCGCCCGTGGATTGCCCGCCTCTTCCCGCAGCTCCACTGGGCCCTGCCCCCGCGCTGACCATAACGGGCGCGCAAGCCATCGTCCTGAATAACCTCAACAATACCTGCAGCAACAACAGCACCGAGTATCCGCTGCCGTTGACGGATGTGTCGATGGGCATGGCGTACGGGAACAACGCGGGCGCCGTGGGGCACGTCTGCGTTCCCGGCCCCTGCCCCCCACCCACCGCCACGCCGACCCCCACGCCGACGCCGGGCCCGGGAGACGCGGACTCAGACGGCGTGCCCGACGCTACGGACAATTGCCCGAACTGGCCCAACCCCCTCCCCCTGCAGGCGCTGCCGCCGTGGCCGGTCCCGCCCCCGCCAAGTGATCCCGACTGCGACGGCTTCACTACGTCCGTCGAGACGTTTGCCGGGACGCTGGCTCAGGTCCAGTGCCCCGCCACAACCATCGCCCACGACCAGAACCCCGATCCGTGGCCGGTGGATAACAACGATGACCGCAAAGCGGCCCTGGCCGATATCCTGGCCTACATTCCCGTGTACGGCTCTATGCCCCCACCGCCTGCTTCATCCTACAACCCCCGATTCGACATCAATGCCGATAACAAGATTGGCCTGGCTGATATCCTGAAGTACATCCCCTTCTTCAACATCACCTGTACGCCCTAACGCAAGCGCCCTCGCCAGGCGCGGACACAAGCGGCGGCGGCGGTATCATCCGCCGCCGCCGCTGGCTTGTTCGCGGGGTGTCCGTATCCCATAATAGTGCCGCTGATGCATCGATTTGCCGCTCTCATCCTCGTGGGGTTTGCCTCCCTCGCCCTCTCTGCCTGCGGCGGTGGCTCCGGCGATTCGTCCACCCTCCCCACCGGGCGCATCGCCTTCGTCTCCGACCGCGATGGCAACCAGGAGATCTACGTCATGAACGCCGACGGCAGCGGCCTGGCGAACCTGACCAACAACGCGGCTTTGGACGATGAACCCTGGTGGTCGCCGGACGGAAAGCGGATCGGCTTCAAGTCTTCGCGAGGTGGCAGGGTGGACCTCTGGGCCATGAACGCCGATGGCAGCAACCCGCAGGAAGTGACGATGGACCCCGCTTTGGAAGGGCAGTTGCGTTGGTCGCCGGACGGCAAGAAGATCGCCTACTACAGCTTCAGGCAGCAGTCCGAAGGCTACCTGTGGGTGGCCAATGCCGACGGCAGCGACCCGCAGAGTGTTCTCAAGGCCATACACCCGGCCAACCCGGATCAGGGCTGCGCCGGCGGCTTCCCCGGCGGCTGGTTCCCGGACGGACAGCACATTCTCTTTCGTGGCTCCCAGGGATCGAACGGGGCGCTTCAGATATGCAGCGTGAACAGCGATGGCTCAGACCTCAAGCTGCTCTACGGTCAGAATTCCGTCTTGGCGACTTACCCCGCCCTATCGCCGGATGCTTCCAGGATCGCGTTTACGGCGAATCAGGACGGCAACGACGAGATCTACGTGATGAACGCCGACGGCAGAGATCTGCAGCGCGTGACCGAAGACGATGGGTATGACGAATGGCCAACGTGGTCGCCGGACGGCAAGTGGATCGCCTTCTACTCCGACCGTGACGGCGACTTCGAAGTGTACATCGTGCGGCCCGACGGCTCCGGCCTGAAGAAGCTCACCGACAACACAGCCGCCGACACAAATTCCGCCTGGTCCCCCTAAGAGCGCGCCTCCAGGAAGACCGCGTAGGCCTCGCCGGCGTCCGTCCTGTCGTTCTGCGGGCCATCGCCCCCTGGTGCGCTCGCCAGGATTTCCGCGCTGCCGTCGCCGTTCAGGTCCGCCGAGCCCAGAGGCGGCATGCCGAGAGATTCGTGCCCCAGAATGTCCCCGGGATCCAGTCCCGTGAGGGCATAGTCAGCCTCGGCGGCGCTCTGCGGATACCGCGCCGTGTCGCGACGGCCAGGGAGAACGTACACGCTGCCGCGGCGCTCCTGGACGTCCGGCGCAGAGACCAGCAGGTCAGCCAGCCCGTCCCCGTTAACGTCGCCGCCGGCGCCGCTCCGTCCCAGGCGGGCCTTGGCCTCCGGGCCATAGACCAGCGCCGCGCTCCCGTCCGTCAGCGTATCGATGAGGGGCGGCAGATTGTCGGCGCCCAGCACCAGCCGCGCCTCGCCCTCCAGGTCGGCGCCGTTCCTGGGACCGTCGGCGCTTACGGAGCCCATCCACAGGTCGGCGAAGCCGTCCCCGTTCGTATCGCCGACGGCGAGCGAGTGTCCGAGCTGGTCGCCCGGGTCCGTGCCCAGGACAGTGAGGAACGACGGATCGAGGGCGAGGTCGACGCTCTCTCCCAGGGGCGAGAGGAGTACGTGGACCTCCCCCGCCGCCTTGCGGCCACCGCCCGGCCCAGCGGCGAACGTGGCCACGGCGACCAGGTCCGGGCGTCCATCGCCGTTGACATCGCCTGCGGCGATCTCCTCGCCCAGCCGGTCGCCGGCGCCGGCGCCGTAAACCGTGACATCCTGGTCGCCGGCGCCGAAGTCCATGTGCCGGCGCATGTGCGCGCCGTAGAGCGCGTAGACAGCCCCGCCGTCAGGACGGGCGCCGCCCGGTCCGTCTGACAGGAAGGCGCCGGCCAGGAGGTCCGTGCGGCCGTCGCCGTCCAGGTCGGCAGTGGCCAGCGTGAACCCCGTCAGGTCGGCAGGCGTCGCGCCAAGGACCGTGACGTCAGCCCCGCCGCCGGCGAGATCGATGCGCGTGCTGTCGCGGCCCAGGCCACGCGAGCCGAAAAGCACGTACACAATGCCCGAATCCACGCGCGCGCCCTCTGCATCGCCGTTGGGCGCAGCCAGAGCGATATCGGCGATGCCGTCCCCATTGAAGTCGCCGGTGGCTGCCGCGCGGCCCAACTGGTCGCCGGCCGCGGCCCCGTAGATGATGGCGTTGTACTGTGCGGCGGCCGCGTCCAGCGCAGCGCCCGGTGTGAACGGCCCCAGGAAGACGTAAGCCTCGCCCCCGTCCGGCCGCGCGTTGTCCGGTCCATCTGCGAACGCCGCCGCCAGCAGGAGGTCCGGCGTGCCGTCGCCGTTGAAGTCGCCGGAGATGAGGGCGCCGGCGCTATCGCCGGAGTCCGCGCCGTAAAGGGTGACGCGGCCCCCCTCGCTAAACGCGGCTGCCCGTGTGGGTGAGGGGCTGGGCGTGGTGGTGGCGGACGGCCCGCCGCCGCCGCAGGCCGCCAGCGGGACGAGCAACAGGAGGAGGACGGCTGCGGCGCCCGGCCGAGGAGGCATGGCTATAGTGTGCGCGAGGGCGGCTGGGGCCAGCAAGAGGCGTTGCCGTTGGCCGTGCCGCCGTGATATAGCCAGTGCATGGCACACGAAGGCGCGCGCCGCCGGCCCGCGAGCGGCGTGCGCTGGCTGGCTCCTCTGTCCTTCGTCATTCTGGCCGCCGGCCTCTGGTTGATCGGCGGTTGCTCCTCCGGCGACGACTCATCGGGCGGGCCTTCCGAGGTGCCCATAAGCTCGTCCGGGCTCCGGGTAGAGGTGGGCGCCAGGCCGCGCGGCGTGGCTATCGACTCGGCGCGGGGCCGCCTGTTCACCGCGAACGAGGGCGAGGGCACGGTGTCGATCGTTGACCTGAAGACCCTGCAGTTGATCACCACAGTGAAGGCGGGAACCGCCCCCTCCGCAGTGGCCGTGAACGAAAAGACCGGTCGCGCTTACGTCGCCAACGCTTCCAGCGATGCGGTTACAGTCATTGATGAGGACACCAACACCGTAGTGGCAACGGTGGCCGTGGGCGGCGGCCCCCTGGACCTGGCCGTAGACGCTGAGGCGAACCTTGTGTACGTGGCGAACTCCCGTACCAACAACATCTCCATACTCGACGGCCCGACCAACACCGTGACGGGGACCCTGACCGGTGTGCAGGAGCCCAGGGCGCTGGCCTTGCGCAAGGACAAGGGAATCCTGTATGTGGCAGCCGGCGGCACGAACACGCTGGATGCGCTGGACGTCGCTACCAACAAGGTCGTCTCGTCGGTGCCGGTGGGCGGCCGTCCGGGGGCCCTGGGGATCGACGCCGCACGCGAGCGCGCCTACGTGACCAACCTCGAAGAGGGCAGCGTGGCAATTATTGACCTGGAGACGGAGGCCGTGGCGGCGACGGTGGCGGTGGGACAGGCGCCCCAGGCTGTGGCCGTGGACGTCACGGATAATCGCGTCTACATCGCCAACTTCTTCTCGGATACCCTCTCCGTCATCGACGGCGCGTCGGGCCGGGCCACCGAAGTAAAGGTAGAGTCCGGCAGCAGGCCAATAGACCTCACCCTCGCGGGCGATCGCCTGTACGTCGCGAACGATGGCACCAGCGACGTACGGATCTTCGGGCTCCAGTACCTGCCAAAGTAGGCGCTGCGCCGGCTCGCGGCCGCACCCGCCTCGCCGGACGGCCCGCGCCGGGCTTGCCAAACTCCGGGCGTCCCGCGAACGGTTAAATGCTGGTGATATAGTGACTTTCGGCATCTGTTATGTGAAGTGCGAACGCCCCTAATTCCTTGACAGGCCGCTAACAGCGGCACTAGGATTGTCTTTACTATAACTTGATGACAGCTTTACCAGATAAGACCGCTGCACGGGGGAGACACCATGCGTAGGCTCACGGGTTTTGTATTCGTTCCGGCTGTCACCGCGCTGCTGATTGCGATTGTGGTGGCGGTGGCGGCCATCGGGTTCTTCGGGCGCGACGCCAACGCCGCCGGCACCATCAATTTCGTGGGCATAGACGTTGTCACCACAGGCAACGCCGCCACCACCATCAACGGCCACGGCTATTACAGCGTCTTCGACGGCGGTGTGGACATAAACCGGTCCAACACGATAACCGCGGCCGACAACGGTTCCCTGCCAACCGGCTGCGGCAGCTACAACGTCATCGCCGGCAAGGTGGACATAGACGGATCCGCCACGATAACCGCGGCCGACAACGGCACCCTGCCAGCCGGCTGCGGCAGCTACAACGTCATCGGCGGCAGCGTGGACATAAACGGGTCCGGTACGATAACCATCGCCGACGACGGCGCCCTCCAGGCCTCCGACGTCGTCCTCGCCACCGATGTGCAGACCTGCATATCGGTGATTAACGGCACCACCTTCGAGATAGACGTCGTGCTGAACGGCCTGCCGCCGGACGCAACGCCCACGGCGACCGGCGACAGGCTTGCGGGCGTTAATTACGACATCGACTACGACGGCGCCATCGTCAAACTCGGCAACGACGACGATCTCGACGGCCTCTGGGACGAGGACACGCTGATCGGCGACACCGACCAGGACAGCGACGGCAGCGACGGCGAGGAAGGCAACGACGACCCCAATCTCATCGGCGCCACCATTGGCCATAACACCAGCTTCCTCCTCAACGGCGCCAACGACTTCAGCAAAGGCAACGGCGCGGACACGGCGACCTGGAGCGACTTCCACTCCTCATACTTCAAACTGTCTGGCTTCGCCATAGGCCCCAAGAGCGGTGTCCTGGAGCGCCTCACGGTCACGGCCGTAGGCGCCGGCCTCACCACGCTGAACCTGAGGGACGGTGCCAGCGCAGCGCCAACGATGGGCGACGACGCCAGCGCCAACTTCACGATAGCCAACGGTGGCAACGGCGACGCGCAGATCGCGGTCGACGAGCCCTGCCCCACCGCGGCCACACCCACGGCGACGGCCACAGCGACGCCCGCGCCGGGCACCATCACCGTCATCAAGGACGCCGTGCCGGACGACGCGCAGGACTTCTCCTTCTCCGGCACCTGCTTCGCCGCCTTCTCCCTGGACGACGACGCTAACGCCACGCTCTCCAACACCAAGACCGAGGCCCACGCCGCCGACACCTGCACCGTCATCGAGGACGGTCCTCCGGCCGGCTGGACCCTGACCGCCATCGACTGCACCGACCCCTCCGGCGGCACGACGACGAACGTTGGCACGCGTACCGCCAGCATCGACCTGGCCGCGGGAGAGACGGTGGTCTGCACCTACACCAACACCGGGGGCGGCACCATCACCATCATCAAGGACGCCGTGCCGGACGACGCCCAGGACTTCTCCTTCTCCGGCACCTGCTTCGCCGCCTTCTCCCTGGACGACGACGCGAACGCCACGCTCCTCAACACAAAGACCACCGGCCACGCGCCCGGCACCTGCACCGTCATCGAGGACGGTCCCCCGGCCACCTGGAACCTGACCGCGCTCGTCTGCACCGACCCCTCGGGCGGCACGACGACGAGCGTTGGTACCCGCACGGCCAGCATCGACCTGGCCCCCGGCGAGACGGTCTCCTGCACGTTCACCAACACCAAGGGCAGCTCCATCACCATCATCAAGGACGCCGTGCCTGACGACGCCCAGGACTTCTCCTTCTCCGGCACCTGCTTCGCCGCCTTCTCCCTGGACGACGACGCCGACATCACGCTCTCCAACACCAAGACCGAGGCCCACGCCGCCAGCACCTGCACCGTCATCGAGGACGCCCCGGCCGCCACCTGGAACCTGACCGCGCTCGTCTGCACCGACCCCTCCGGCGGCACGACGACGAGCGTTGGTACCCGCACGGCCAGCATCGACCTGGCGGCGGGCG
>JAUSFE010000016.1 GCA_030649945.1 Dehalococcoidia bacterium
CGAACGCTACGACGGCATGGGCTACCCGCGCTCCCTGCGGGGGACGGATATCCCGCTGGAAGCGCGCATCTTCTCCGTGGTGGACGCTTACGACGCGATGGTATCGCCGCGGCCGTACCGCCAGACGCTGACCTACGAGGAGGCCGTGCGGGAGATCATCTGCCACGCCGGCAGCCAGTTCGATCCGCAGGTCGTGGCCGTATTCGCCCGCTGGGCGGTCCAGGTGAGCGACGGAAGCACCCGCGACATGGTGGAGGAGGAGCTGCAGCGCCTGCCCGCGGGACTGCTGCAACTGGACCGTGCCCGCTGGGGCTAGACCAAGTACGCTGGCCAGACCGCCGAATGAATTCGGCGGCATCATCCGTGACGAGGCACGGCCGCCCCACCGCCCGGTGCTACAATGCGGGCGCATGATCTCTGACGTTCACCACGTGGGCATCGCCGTGCGTGATATGGCGGCGGCGCTGCGCTTCTACAGCGAGGCGCTGGGCCTGCCCGTCGTCAAGGAGGGCGACGCGCCCGCGCGGGGGGCGCGCGTGGCCCTGATCGCCGCCGGCGGGAGCTACCTGGAGCTCGTCCAGCCCGTGACGGACGGCTCGCCCTTCGCCCGGCACATCGAAGAGCGGGGCGAAGGCCTCCACCACGTCGCCCTGCGCACGGAGGACGTCGAAGCGCTCGTGGCGTCGCTGCGGGAGTGGGGCGTGCCCCTCGAGGACGAGCAACCCCGCGAGGGGTTCACCGGGCGGCTGAGCTTCCTGGCCCCGGAGGCGATGGACGGGACGCTGCTGGAGGTGGTGCAGCCGCCGCCGGAGCTCTCCGGCGGCAGCGCCCCCGCCGGCGCGATCACGCGCATCGACCACGTGGTGCTGCGCCTGCCGGACGTGGAGGAGGCCTGCCGCCGGATGCGCTACTACTTCGGCGTGGAGACGAAGCGCACCTTCGAGCGAGGCGAGACGCGGTTCAGCTTCCTGCGCCCCGGCGACGTGGTGCTGGAGCTGATCGGCCCTTCGGCTCCGGCTGGCACCGGGCTCATGACAGGCTTCATCGCCGGGCTGGCGTTCGAGTGCGTGGGGATCGACGCGCTGGCGGCGGATCTGAAGGCAAAGGGCTACCCGATAGGCGAGCCGCACCCGGCGCTCCAGGGCGGGCGCATCGTCAGCGTGCACGCGGACGGCCCCGGCGTGGCCGGGGTGCCCGTCGCCTTCATCGACTTCACGGACTCGCATACGGCCCGACCATAGGCCAGTGCCTGGAAGATGCCGGATTCCGTGAGCATCTCAGCACCGAGTCTTGACGCTCTAAGAAAGCTAGCCCATCTAATGGTGCGGGAATCGGTTGCACCTACCAAGTTCTCTCTTCGGAGTAAGTCAGGGCGAATTCCGAAAGAGCTTCAGGAAAAGGCCCGGGCTGGGTGGCTGTACATCGATGGGGAGGAGCTTGAGTCCTATGCACGGGCCGTTTATTTGCTCAGCCGCGAGAGTCAACTCGAACATCTGTCGGCAAAGGACATTGACGAAGAGCTGTGGAAGTTGGCGTGTGAGCTCTTCGCCAATAGGGGGGAGTATAGGGACGAGCCAACACTGGCGAAGGCAATCAGCCGCTTTCTAGATGGCATTTGGAGACCGTGGCAGGATTACAAAGTGATTGCCCCCGTCGAACATCTCACCACCACCGTTCGTGCGCTCGACGTCGTCGGCGTTCAAGTGATGAAGATGAACAGGCGGCTCGCAGCAGAGTTCGGCCTAGTCGATTCGCCCGTTATTCGAGACCGCCTTGATGAGCTACTGGGAAGGACGGTTGTTATCAGCAGCGTCAGCGCGGGCACCGCGCGACGGGCGGGGGAGAAGGGGGCGGAGCTTCTGGATGACGCCCTCAATGCCCTCCGTGCCGCCCTCGTGGGCAGCATCTATGCCCGTATTCTCGACGAACAACTTCTCTTCCAACGCGGAACGGTTCTAGTTGTCATATCCATGGCGGAGAAGCAACCGGCTTTCGTCGAGTGGCACAGACCTTTCGCGCCCATGGGGTTTGAGCTAAGACGACATACGGCGTTGCCCGTAGGCCGTCACCTCAAGCTGCTACACGAAGTGGCCTCCCGGAATTCTCCTGAGGCTATACGTACGCAGGTTCTGCGCGCCTTGCATTGGATTGGCACGAGCATCACCCGGTCGAGCTACGACGACAAGGTCATAGACCTATGCACGGCACTGGAAACCGTCTTGACAACCAAGGATGATAGGAGGAAAGGGGAGGCGATAGCCATCAGGAGCATACTTCTGCCATCGGCTTTAGATGACGGGTTCTTCGACCCGTTTGTTCTTTACGGCTTGTACGAACTGCGCTCCGAGATTGTCCACGGATCCAGGATTCGCGCATGCACGCGGGCCCACTACGAACGCCTCCTGTGGGACACAGGCGTGCTACTCATCCACTACGTAAACTTAGTGAAGAAGTACCCGTCGATCACGAGACCTGCCAAAGCGATTGAAGCGATGGAGACACCTGAGTTGCTGACGCAGGCCGTTCAATGGTTCGACGGTCACTCCGGCAAAATGGTCAAAGACATTGTCAAAGTTGCTCGCGACCTGTTGGCGAAGAGGCAGCGGTCCTCCTGAGGCGCTCACATCTGGCGCAAACACTCCGCTCGTAATACGATATGGGGCGCATTATGTTTACGTTAGCATTCGCCCCAGTTTGATCTAAGGACCTGTCCTGAGCCTGCCTGCCGGCAGGCAGCCCGTCGAAGGAGGCGCTCCGTGAGAGAAGTCGTCATCGTGGAGGCGGTCCGCACGCCCATGGGCCGCCGGGCCGGCGTCCTGTCCGGCATCCACCCCAATAACCTGGGCGCGCTCGTCCTGAACGAAGTCGTACGGCGCGCCGGCATCGAGTCGTCGCTTGTCGA
>JAUSFE010000067.1 GCA_030649945.1 Dehalococcoidia bacterium
CCAAAGCAAACTCCGTCGCCTCGTGCCAAGTCCAAGCCGTCTTCCACCCACCCCTGGCGTACTCTTATGTGGGCGGCCAACAAGAAGCATGGTGACAAATTCACTGGCCAGTTAACCTGACAGAATCACAGGCCAACGACATGCCGCGCCGGTCAGCTCTCGACCTGCACGCTCGCCCCCGGCTCCGGACACCCCTCCGCCTGCGCTATCGCGAGGTCGATGAGGTCCCGGGCGGTCTTCTGGGCGTCGCCGATGGTGACGCCGTTCTGGCAGTCGAGGTCGCCCCACATCCTGGACGTGCCGTCCACCGTCACTTCCGCCCCGGGCGCCGGGCAGCCGGGGCCCTGGGTGATGGGGATGTCGATGAGGTCGCGGGCGATCTTTTGGGCGTCGCCGATGGTGATGCCGCTCTGGCAGTCGAAGTCGCCCCAGAGGCGGGCCGTTGGCGTCGGCGTGGGACCGCCGGTGGAGGTCGGCGTTGGGGTGGCAGTCGGCGTGCGCGTGGCGGTGGCGGTGGGCGTGGGGGTAGCGGTATGTGTCGGCGTGGGAGTGGGGCCGCCCGTAGAGGTGGGCGTGGCGGAGGCGGTAGCGGTAGGCGAAGGTGAAGGCAGCTCCGTGGGCGAAGGTGATGGCGTGGGTGAGGGACTAGAGGTCGGAGTAGTCGGCGACTCGTACTCATAGGCGCCGATGTCGCAGGCGGAGCCCTGCGGCCGTGCGACGCCGCGCTGGTCGGTGGCGGGACAGCCGAGGTTGCCGCCGGCGTCGATGGCCGGACTGCCCAGGAGAAGCGCGTGCGTTGCGGTCGGCCCACCGTTGTTGGCGCGCGCGCCGAGGAGGGGGTCCTGGCCGGTGATGTCGCCGGTCGTTACGCCGACAATGGTGCAACCGGCGGTGCTCTGGACCAGGTTGTACCCCTGGGAGTCAAGAGTCCCGGCGCAGTCCGGGGCCTCGCCGCCAGAGTCCGTGTTGCCGGCGATGATGGAGTTCTTGACGGTGATCGTGGGTGGCCCACCGGTCACTTCACGCCAGACGCCACCACCGTTGCCGCCATTGGCATCGTCGTCGGCTTCGTTCCCGGTGATGGTCGAGTTGACAATGCTGGTGTCGCTGTTGGTGCGGAGGCCACCGCCGCCATCGTGGGCCCGGTTGCCGGAGATCGTGGAGTTGACAATGGATGGGCTGCCGCCGGCGTTGTAGATCGCTCCGCCGAAGCGGCCGGTGTTGCCGGAGAAGGTGCTGTTGGTGACCATGAGCTCGCCTGTGTTGTTATAGATGCCGCCGCCGCCCGCAGCACCCGTGGCGGAGTTATTGCTGACGGTGACCCGGTTCAGCGTGAGGTCGGCGACACCGCCGATGCTCTCGATGGCTCCGCCCCAGGCGGCGGTATTGCCACTCAGAATCACATCTTCCAGCGTGAGAGAGCTGAAACTGTTGCGAATGGCCCCGCCGCCGGCTCCCACATTGCCGTTGCTGACCGTCAAATTGGAGAGGGTGACGGTGTAGTGGGGCTGAGGAAAGGCGCCCCTAATCTCGAACACGCGGTCGATGCCCGTGCATGGGCCGCCACTGCTGTCGCATGCCTGGATGATGGTGGTGGCGGCCCCGGCGCCGTTGATCGTCACGTCTGCCAGGATGTCGAGGTCGCCGGTGGCGGCAAGGTCATCGCCGGTGCCGGTTACGGTGAGGGTGTAGGGGCCGGCCGGCAGGCTGATGGTGTCGGCGCCGGCGGCGGCGTTGGCGGCGATGATCGCCTCGCGCAGCGAGCAGCCGTTCGTAGCACAGCCGTCCGGCGCCGGGTCGTCGAAGCGGGTGACGCTGATGATGGCGGCGTCCGCGGGCCGGAGAAGAAAGACGAGGACGACGGCGAGAGCCGCGAGGAAGACCAGTGACGTAAGGGCAATGGGCCGGCCAGAAGACGACAAAGCGCACCTCTCCAGTGGACCGGATGGTTACAGGCAAGTCTATGAGGTGATAGCGCGAGCGGTCAAGGCCGCGCCGGTCAGCTCTGGACCTGTATGCTGTCTCCCGGCCGCGGGCAGCCGTCCGCCTGGCTCACCGGCAAGTCTATGAGGTCGCGGGCGGTCTTCTGGGCGTCGCCGATCGTAACGCCGTTCTGGCAGTCCAGGTCGCCCCACATCCTGGGTGTGCCGTCCACCGTCACCTCCGCTCCCGGTGCGGGACAGCCGGGGCCCTGGGTGACGGGGATGTCGATGAGGTCGCGGGCGATCTTCTGGGCGTCGCCGATGGTGATGCCGTTCAGGCAGTCGAAGTCGCCCCAGCGCGCCGGGATGGGCGCCGGGCCGGTGGTCACGGCCACGAGCACGTCGTGCACGCCGTTGGTGTCCTGCGGGAAGAGGACGGCCCACGAGCGGTACGCCACCACCCTGCCGTCGCCGCTGATCCCGGGGCTATCGCTGCTCTGGTCATCCCCCGAGCCGTCGGGCCGGATGCTGGCGATCTCTGTGACGCCGGTGGCACGGTCGTAGACGAACACGTCGGAGTTGCCGTTGGTGTCGCCTGCCACGAGATTCGTGGCGTGGGACGAGAAGGCCACGAAGCGGGCATCCCCGCTGAGGGCGCCGGGGTAGCTGCGGCCGTCTCCCCACTGCGCCAGGCCCGTGCTCACCAGCTCCAGCGCGCCGGTCTGGCGGTCCAGCAGGAAAGCGTCCGGGGAGCCGTTGGCGTCTCCTGGGACGACGCCGTCCGACCGCATATCCAGCAGCACGAAGCGCCCGTCCGGCGTCATGTCTGAGGGGAAGGAGCCCTCGGGGAGCTGCGCGCCGGTGGACGAGAGGCTGATACGGGTAGTGGCGCCGAGCTGGCGGTCCCGCAGGAACGCGTCCCAGTTGTCGTTGGTGTCGCCCGGGACGAGGTTGGAGGCCTCGGACTCGAAGACGATGAAGCGGCCGTCGTCGGAGACGAAGCCGACGTCGCTCTCGCCGTTGGCCTGTGTACCGTCGGTGGCCACAGAGATGCGCTCCGTGGCGCTGGTCTGGAGGTCGCGAAGGAAGAGGTCCGGCTGGTCGTTGGTGTCCCCCGGCACCAGGTTCGTCGCGTCTGAAGAGAAGACCACGAAGCGGCCGTTTTCGCTGATGTCTGGGAAGTTGCTCTCGCCGTTGCCTTCGGCGCCTCCCATGCCCAGGCTTACCCGTCGCGTAGTCCCGGCCACGCGGTCGCGGATGAAGATATCCGGCTTTCCGTTCGTATCGCCCGGGACAAGCGTGGCGGTGAAGGAACCGAAGACGACGTAGCGGCCGTCCGGGGTGATGTCGGGGTAGCTGCCGCCCCCATTGGCGGGCGTGCCGTCGTCCGCCACGCTGACCAGCTCCGTTGTGTCAGTGGCGCGGTCGCGCAGGAAGACGCCTCCGAAACCGCTGACCAGGTTCCTTGCGTCTGAGGAGAAGACAACGAAGCGACCGTCCTCGCTGAGCTGTAGTGGCCGGCCCTCCGGGGCGCTGCCGCTGTCGGCAACAGTGCCGTCGCTGGCGACACTGGCGATCTCCGTCGTGTGCCAGTAGCCGCCGTGAGTGGCGGACGAGCGAGAGACGGTAACGGCCAGCGAGATGACGACGAGGGCCAGGAGTGCGAACGAGGCGATGAGCGCGGGTCGTGCGGACAGCATGAGAAACCTCCCGTGGCCCGCGACTGTCAGGAGGATAGCAGAGACGCGCCCGGCCGGTCAAAGCAGTGCCCCCCGCCCGATCCGCCGCGGATTAACGCGGACCGACGCGGATACCCCGCCTCCCCGTCAGCCACAGATGGACACAGATTGGCACAGATGGACACAGATACCGCCCCACCCCCCCCGTTTGTTTGATTGCTTGATTGCCTGCTAGTTCCCAGTTCCTAACCGCTCACCTGTACGCTGTCTCCCGGCTCCGGGCAGCCCTCCGCCTGCGCGATCGCGAGGTCGATCAGGTCGCGGGCGGTCTTCTGGGCGTCGCCGATGGTGACGCCGTTCTGGCAGTCCAGGTCGCCCCACATCCTGGGTGTGCCGTCCACCGTCACTTCCGCCCCCGGCGCCGGGCAGCCGGGGTCCTGGTTGATGGGGATGTCGATGAGGTCGCGGGCGATCTTCTGGGCGTCGCCGATAGTGATGCCGCCCGAGCAGTCGAAGTCGCCCCAGAGGCGGATGGCGCCGAGGCTGCCGATAGGCGTTGGGGAAAGTGTGGCGGTCGGCGTTGGGCTGGCGGCGTCCACCTCGTAGGCGCCGATGTCGCAGATGGTGGTGCCGTTGCCGTCACCATCGATGGGACGGGCCACGCCCCGTTGGTCGGTGGCCACGCAGTTGCCCCCGCGGTCGATGGCAGGGCTGCCGGGCAGGGGCGCGTGGGTCTGGGTCGTACCCGGGGGGTTGAGGGCGAGGGGGCCAAGTTGCGCGCCCTGGCCGGTGATATCGCCGGTGGTGACGCCGATGGTGCAGCCGGGCGATACGGTCTGAATGAGGTTGTAGCCCTGGGAGCTCAGCGCGCCGAAGCAGTCGGGGTCGCTGCTGGGGTCATTATTGCCGGCGACGATGGTGTTCTTCAGGTTGACGGCGCCACCGTACCTTCGGAGGCCGCCGCCGTCGCCGGTCCCGTTCGCGTTGCGGTCGGCGGTGTTGTTCGTGATGGTGCTGTTGGCGAGCGTCAGGGCGCCATCGTTGTTGTAGATGCCGCCGCCGCTGGCAGAGGCGGTGTTGCCGCTGACGGTGCTGTTGGTCAGCGTCACCGTGCTGCCGCGGTAGTTGACGATGCCGCCGCCATTGCTGGCGGCGGTATTGCCGCTGACGGTGCTGTTGGTCAGCGTCATGGTGCCGCCGTTGAAGATGCCGCCGCCACCGCCGCCGCCGACACGGCTGGCCGTGTTGCCGCTGACGGTGCTGTTGGTCAGCGTCATGGTGCCGTCGTTAAAGATGCCGCCCCCACTGTCGGTGGTGTTGCCGCTGACGGTGCTGTTGGTCAGGGTCAGCGTGCTGCCGGCGTAGTTGACGATGCCGCCGCCACCGTATACGCTGCTGTTCGCGGTGTTGCCGCTGACGGTGCTGTTGGTCAGGGTCAGCGTGCTGCCGCCGTAGTTGACGATGCCGCCGCCGGCGTACCCAGCGGTGTTGCCGCTGACGGTGCTGTTGGTGAGCGTCACGGTGCCTGTTTCGTTGACGATGCCGCCGCCGCCCTCGCCGCCACTGCCGTTCTGGATGGTCACGCCGGAGATGCTGACCACCCCCCCCGACTTGACGTGGAATACGCCGTCGAGGCCGCCCCCGTTGATGATGGTGGCAGCGGCCCCGGCGCCGTTGATGGTGAGGTCGCCGGTGATGTCGAGGTCGCCGGTGGCGGCGGCGTTCTCGAAGGTGCCGGCGCGGGTCAGGGTGTAGGGGCCGGCGGGCAGGCTGATGGTGTCGGCATCGGCGGCGGCGTTGGCGGCGATGATCGCCTCCCGCAGCGAGCAGTCGGCATTGCAGGCGCCATCGGCTGTGTCGGCGGGTTTCGTGACGGTGAAGGTGGCGGCCGCGGCCGGTCGCCCGCCGACGGAAACGATGGCGGCCACGACGGCGAGAGCCGCGAGGAAGACCAGTGACGTAAGGGCGATGGACCGGCCAGAAGACAACAAAGCGCACCTCTCCAGTGAATCGGATGGTTACGGGCAAGTCTATGAGGTGATGGCGCGAGCGGTCAACGCCGCGTCGGTCAGGCCTGGACCTTGCCGGCGCAGCAGCCCGCGCTCCGACTGCTTGCGGCTCGCCGGCAAGCCTGCGATAGCGCAGCGCTCTGAAAGCGCCGGCCTCTACGCGTTACCTTGCTCGTCCGGCGGCCGCAGCGGTGCGGGGCGCTCGCCGCGGGCATACCGCGCCAGCCACTCGGGCATCTCCGGGTCGTTCAGGCTCTCGCGGTGCGCCTCTACCTCGAACTCCAGACCCTGCTCGATGGGCAGGGTGGCGGCCGCGAGCGCGGCGCGGCGGTCGTTGCGCAGCGCCGTCTGCGGGTAGGCGGAGAGGGCGCCGGCGACCTCGATCGCGCGCGCGACGGCCTGGCCCGCGGGCACGATCTCCTGCACGAGGCCCAGGCGCTGGGCCTGGGCGGCGTCGATGAGGACGCCGGTCTCGATCAGGTAGAGGGCGTTGGCCTGCCCCACGATGCGCGGCAGGCGCTGGGTGCCGCCGTCCAGCAGGGGCACGCCCCAGCGCCGGTTCAGCACCCCGAACTGCGCCTCCCGCGAGGCGATGCGCCAGTCGCACCAGCAGGCCAGCTCCAGGCCGCCGGCAGTGCAGTAGCCCTCGACGGCCGCGATGGTGGGCTTGGCGACGTCAGTGATGCGGGAGATGCCCATGGGTCCGGACTCGCGGGCGCCGGGGCGGGCGCCCAGGCTCTGGATGTTCTTGAGGTCCGCCCCGGAGCAAAATGCGGCGCCACCGGCGCCGGTGAGCACCAGCACGTCCAGCGCGGCGTCATTCTTGAACGACTCTACGGCCTGGAAGAGCAGGCCCGCGGTCTCGCCGTCCACGCAGTTGCGGACCTCGGGGCGGTTGATGGTGACAAGGAGCGTGCGGCCGCGGCGCTCGCTCAGGACTTTGGGGGCGCTCATGCGGCGTAGCGTATCACTGCGCCCGGCGCCGGAACAGCGGGTGTCGCGCGTTAGCGGCGGGCGGCAGCGACCGGGGCGGAGCGCCCCTCCGGCCAGCCATCAGGCTCGGCAGCCGGCTTGCGCTGCGGCTCGCGGCGGACGGCGGGCGGGCCGGCGTTGTAGACACAGCGCCGGCAGTCGCAGTAACGGCACATGCCGCCGAAGATATGGTCCTCGTAAGGGTGTCCGCAGGCCTTGCACACTGTGGTCGCGCCACCTCCTACTGATCTGTGTAGCGCGAATGCGTAGCCGGCGCAAGGGGTTGCGGGTGATCGAGCAATGGAGCAATCAAGCAATCAGGCAATCAACCAGTCGGGGGGGGTGGGGCGGCATCTGTGTTTGTCTGTGCCCAATCTGTGTCCATCTGTGGCTAATCCGTGGGAGGGGTGGGGCAGTCAGCGCCTCAGTCGCCGGCGCCGTACCTGCGTTCGAGCCACTGCTCCCAGGTGATCTTGCCGTCCGCGTGCTCCGGCGTGCAGTTGTAGCCGTGGCGGAAGCCGGCGGCTGTCTTGCCGGGCAGCGGCAGCGGCAGGATGAGGGCCCGCTTGCGGCGGGCGCGCAGCCACGAGCGCGCCAGGTCGCCCCAGGTGCGCACCTGCGGCCCGCCGGTGTCCGGCAGGCGCCCGCCAGGCCCACGCGCCAGGTCCGCGACGATGCGGTCAGCCACCTCGCCGGTGTCGATGGGCTGGAACTTCCAGGCCGTGGGCAACAGCGCGACCGGCAGGCGCACGAACATGTGCAGGAACGTATCGATCAGCGAGTGGAACTGCGTGGCGCGGAGGATGGAGGACGGCACGCCGGACTGCTCCACCGCGCGTTCGGCGGCGAGCTTGGCCTTGTAGTAGCCCAGGGGGATGCGGTCCACGCCGGCGATGGACACGAAGAAGAAGTGGCCGGTGGCGGCAGCGGCGCAGGCCGCAAGCAGCCGGCCCGTCCCGCCGACGTCTGTCTCCCACGTCTGCTTGCGGGGGCTGGAAGCGCAGTGGAGGACGGCGTCGATGCCCCTGACAGCGGCCTCGAGGCCTTCACCGCTGAGCAGGTCCGCCCGCGCCCACTCGGCGCCGCCCGGGGCCGCGCGGCGGCTCATGATGCGCACGGCGTGGCCGGCCTTCACGAGCCGCCGCGGCAGCTCGCTGCCGAGACCGCCTGTGCCGCCGGTGAGGAGCACGCTGGCCATGGCTACTTGAACTCCGGGATCACTTCCTCCGAGAAGCGGCGTAGACTCTCCATGTGAATGCGCGGCCACTGGGCCAGCATGAACTCCTGCACGCCGGCGGCCACGAACTCCCGCACGCGCTCCTTGATCTCGTCCACGCTGCCGATGAGCAGGCCGCGGGCGGCCTCTTCCGGCGGGCGGCCGGTGGCCGCGGACATCCCCTGGAGGACGCGCTGGCGGAAGGCCGCGTCTTCCGTCAGGAACAGCGGCACCTGGATGGTGCGCCGGATGGAGCCGAAGTCGCGGCCGATCTCCTTGCAGTGCCCCTCCAGCACCTGGAACTTGCGGGCAACCTCCTCGGGCGTGCCCTGAACGTTGGTGGCGTCGGCGTACTTCGCCACCGTGCGCAGCGTCCGTTTCTCGCCGCCGCCGCCGATGAGGATTGGCGGGTGGGGCTGCTGGACGTTCGGCGGGTTGTACGGCGGGCGGTCCAGCTGGTAGTGGCGGCCGTTGAAGGCCGGGCGCGCCTGCGTCCAGAGCAGCTTGATCACCTGCACGGCTTCGTCCAGGCGTTGCAGGCGCTCGCGGACGGTGTGGAAGGGGATGGCGAAGGCCTGGTGTTCGTACGTGTGCCAGGCCGCGCCGATGCCGAACTCCAGGCGGCCGCCGGAGATGTGGTCCACGGTAGTGGCCATCTTGGCCAGGACGGCGGGATGGCGGTATGTGTTGCCCGTGACCAGGATGCCCAGCCGCACGCGGGACGTGGCGTGGGCGAGGGCGGCGAGAGAGGTCCAGCCCTCCGTGCACGGCCCCTCCGAGCCGAACTCCACCCCGAAGCCGGTGACGAAGTGGTCCATGAGCCAGAGGGACTCGAAGCCGGAGCTGCGGTCAAGCTCCTGCCAGACGGCCAGGAGCTCGTCCCAGGAGATGCCCGCCTGGGTGGGTACGGCGCCGAACTTGATGTTAGACATGACTTCCTTCCTCCTGCTTCCTAAGCAACCCTAGTGCCTTTGTGTCTTCGTGGTGAGAACTCCCAGGCAGGGATAAACACGAAGGCACTAAGACACAAAGGTTTCTTATGCTCTATTGCTGTATATCTTTCCTCCATAATCAGCACCCCGCGGCCCTATCCGGTTCCCAGCTGCTGCTTGTAGTCCGGCTCCAGGGCGGCGAGGGCGCCCATGCTCAGGTACGTCGTGTTGGGGAACTGGACGAACATGCGCATGACCGGGAGGGGGACCGCCGTCTCCGGCGTATCGCCGATCACCTTCTGCTCCTCCAGCGTGGCGATCTCCTCGTCGCTCATGCCCAGGAGGCCCGAAAGGACTGCGCGATTGTGCTCTCCAAGCTTCGGAGCCGTGCGGGCGCTGTCGGTCTCGAAGGCGGAGAAGCGGGCGCCCAGCTGGCGGGGCGCGGGACGCCGGCCGTGGTCCCCCGTGTCTACCAGCTGGAAGAAGCCACGCTCGCGCAGGTGCGGGTCCAGCAGGGCCTGCTTGGGGCTGAGGACGGCGGCGGCGATGACACCGGCCGCCTGCAGCCGGCGCATCGCCTCCAGGTGGTCCTGCTCGCCGGTCCAGGAGGTGATCAGCGCGTCCAGGGCGTCGTGGTTATCGCCGCGAGAGAGGACGTCTGCAAAGCGCGGGTCGCCGGCCCATTCGGGATGGCCGGCGGCGTCGCAGAAGGCCTGCCACTCGGCGTCGTCGCGCACGGTAATCACCAGCCAGCTGTCGTCGCCGCGGCAGCGGTAGCAGCCCTGCGGCGCGTACCAGGGGCTGCGGTTTCCGGCGCGGCGGCAGAGGCGCTGGTTCATAGCCCAGTCCATCAGGGCGTAGCCGCCGACGGGAACGGCGGCCTCGTGCTCCGAGAGGTCGATGTACTGGCCCCGGCCGGTGCGCCGCCGGTGGGCGAGCGCCGCCAGGACCGCCCCCGCGCCGGCTACGCCGGAGTAGGGGTCCGTGAAGGAGATGCCCGTGCGCAGGGGGTCCGAGTCGCGATAGCCGGTGAGGGAGGAGATGCCAGACGCTGGCTCCAGCCCCATGCCGTATGCGGAGTAGTCGCGCCAGGGGCCGGTCTGGCCGTAGCCGGAGAGGCTGATCATGATGATGTCCGGCTTCACCTTGCGCAGGGACTCGTAATCCAGGCCGAACTTGGCCATGACGCGCGGCGTGAAGCTCTCGGCCACCACGTCCGCCCCGGGGACCAGGCGCCTGACGATATCGACGCCCGCGCCGCCCTCCTCGCTGAAGTCCAGCGTCAGCGACTTCTTGCCGCCGTTGCGGAAGAGGAAATAGCCGGAGCGGTTCCAGTAGTCGCCTTCGCTCTGGTTATCGGCGATGACGAAGTTGCGGGTGATATCCATGCGCTTCAGGCCCTCGACCTTGATGACCTCGGCGCCCAGGTCGGAGAGGACGCGGGTGCAGGTAGGGCCGGCGTAGACCTGGGTGAGGTCCAGCACGCGGATGCCGGAGAGGGGGAGGGTCATGAGGGCACCCTCTGCAGCGCGGGTGTGGGCGGGAACGGCCCCCGGGTGAGGGGGGCGCGCAGTCCCGCAGCGATGCGCTTATGAAGGGGCGCGACGAGCCCGTCGTTGTACTGCCTATTTTCGCCAAACAGCTCCTGTCCCCGCCGGTAGAGATCCACCGCGCGCGGACGGTCGCCGAGCCGGTCCGCGACCACCGCCCGGGCGATGACGGCGTTGATCCGCACGTCGAACGGCACAGCGTCTGCATCGAGGCCGGCGAGAAGTCCTTCCGCCTCCTCCAGGCGGCCGAGCGTCCAGCGGGCACGAGCCCGTGCCCACGTGAGCCGGTGAGGTTGCAGGAGCGGTTCGCCTGTTTCGGCGAACCGCTCCCAGATAGCGGACGCGGCAGCCACGTCACCCTCATCAAAGAGGCGCATGGCGCGGCGGACTTCCGCAATGACTCCGGCCTCGTGCTGCATGCCGGGGCTGCCGAACAGCGGGTCTGCGGGCAGTTCCGGCGCCCCGGCGCCGTTCGCGTCGGGGGAGAAGGGCGCCAGCTTTCCGAACGGCGCCACGGGCTGCCTCGCCGTAGAGTGCCACAGCGTCCTGGAGGCAGGGTGCATAACAACGCTGTGGAAGACGGCAGCGTTGGCCACGACGGATTCGTTCACGTACTTGCTGTTGGAGCGGTCACGCAGGATAACGGAAGCGGCCTCCGGCGTGATCCTGCCGAGGCGGGCGGTGACGGCAGCCTCCATCGCCGGCCGCCTCGTAAATGAATCGAGGGAACGGCCCCGGTCGTGGGCGATCATCTTCGGCGTACGGGCGTGGTTGGACTGGGCGAACCAATCGCCGTCTGGCCGGAAGACTTCGCAATCGCCCGGGGTGCACTCGACGATGGCGATGTCGCCCTTCGCGTCGGCCAGAGAGACGAAGCCGGAGATGCCGCGGTTCGGGCTCTCCACGATGATTCGTACCCCTTCTTCGACGGTAGTGGCGCGCTGGAGCACGCGCCGGTACGGCCAGCGGGGCCGTCCCAGTGCCAGCACTTGATCCGCATTGAAGAAGTTCAGCCCCAGGGCAAGCCCCGCCTGGTTCAGCCCGCCTGCACCCAGAGGCGTCAGCGGCCAGCCGGCGACGACATGGTGCAGGTCGCCGTTACTGGGCTGGTAGTGCGTGACCATCGGCGGCCGCCGTCCGTTCCGGTCGGGCCAATCGGAGTTCTTGGCCATGATGGCGCTTCCATCGGCCGTAGCTGTTCGTGTGGCGACAAGAGTCGTCGTTCCGCCGCCCAGGCTGCCGAATACGCCGCGCCAGGCCGCCGCGCGGGAGACACGCAGCCCATCGGCAATGCCCCGGATCTCCTTGTAGAAACCGCTGTTGTCGTAGCGTGGACCGGCGGCCATCCAGAAGCGCGGCAGGAACGCGTCCGCCGCCCTGGCCAGCCCCCCGAAGCCGCCGATCAACGCGGACCAATCAGACCTGTGCATGTCGTAGATCAAGTCGCCGACGTCCCGGCGGCCCGCCTCCGTGACCGCGGTCGCGGCCCCGCCCCTCACGTTATCCCTCGCTCTCGCAAGATCACCTCGTCATCCCCTTGGTAACCCGCGTCTGCGAGGACTTCGTGTGTGTGCTCCCCGAGGCGCGGCGCGGGCGAGTGCCGCAGCGGCGTCTCGCTCAGCCTGAACGGGTTCGCCGCCACGGGCAGCTTGCCGGCGCCCGGCTGGTCGATCTCGGCGAAGAAGCCGCGCTCGCGCAGATGCTCGTTCTCCAGCAGGGTGCGGGCGTCCAGGACGGCGGCGAAGGGCATGCGCAGCTCCTGCGCGCGCGTCAGCAGGTCCTCCCAGTCGTGCTCAGCCAGATATGGGCGCACGATCTTCTCGAACTCCCGCCACTGGAAGGTGCGCAGCCAGAGGTTCGTGAACAGCGGGTTGCTCTCCAGGTCCGGCTGTTCAATGAGGACCGCCATCATCAGCGGAAAGCCGCCCGCGCCGCCGATGACGACGATGTGGCCGTTGCGGCAGGGGAAGATCTCGCTGGGATAGGTGGGGATGTGATGGCGGGAGTAGTAACGCTTGCGGACGGCGCCCAGGTAGGAGTACATCGCGGTGTTGTACTCGTCGGCGCAGCCGAGGGCTTCCAGCATGGAGACATCTATGTGCTGGCCGGCGTTTGTGCGGGCGCGGTGCTCCAGCGCGGCGAGCACGGCGACCCAGGCGTGGAGGGCGGCGAAGTACTCCGCCGGCTCGCCGCCGGTGCAGAGCGGCTCCTTGTCCGGGTCGCCCGTGATGTACATGAGGCCGGAGAGGGCCATGCACGCCAGAGAGTTGCCCTTGAAGTCGCGGTAGGGCCCGGTCTGGCCGAAGGGCGTGATGGAGCAGTAGATGAGGCCCGGCAGACTGGCCTTCAGGCTGTCGTAGCCGAGGCCGAGGGAGGCCAGCCGGCCCGGCGCATCGCTCTCCACCAGCACGTCGGCCTGCGCCAGGAGCTTCCGCAGCACCACGCGGCCGCTCTCCGTCTCGATGTCCAGCGTGACGCTCTTCTTGCCGCCGTTCAGGTGCGCGAAGAGGCCGCCCCCGTCAGGGTGCGGCACATCGCCGCGGAAGGGGCCTAGGGCGCGGGCGTAGTCGCCCCCCGGCGGCTCGACCTTCAGGACCTCCGCGCCGAGGGCGGCCAAGAGCGCCGTGCAGTACGGGCCGGCGATCCCCTGGGAGAGATCGACGATGCGTATACCTTCGAGAGCGGCTGCGGGCAAAGGCGCCTCCGGAATGTGAATGCGAGGCGGATGATAAGAGGGCCGGGGGCCGGGGGTCAAGCGCGCCGCGTGCTGGGCGGACCGCCGCCGCCGGCGTTCCTTCTGCTGGGACGCAGGCTTTGCTACAATTCGGACGCCGGAGGTGCCATGAGCAGCAGCGTTTCCCTGGAACAGCGAGGATCGGTAGCGCTCGTGCGCTTCCGCGGTTCAGGCCCGGGCAACGCCATCGGCGCCGGGCTTGTGCGCGAGCTGGCGGAGGCCTGCGAGACGATAGCGGCGGACGCGGGCGTGCGCGTGGCGCTGCTGACCGCGGAAGGCCAGGTGTTTTGCAGCGGCTGGGACTGGTCCGCCCTGGCGGGCCTGCCTGCCGGCAAGGGAGGCGAGGACCGGCCCGGCGAGGGTTGGCCGTCCGCGGCGCACCTGCACGGCCTGCTGGACGACCCCTTCGGCTGCCTGGCGGAGCTGACCAAGCCGGTGGTCTGCGCCGTGAACGGCGACGCCATCAGCGCCGGGCTGGCCCTGGCGCTGGCCTGCGACCTGCGGGTGGCGGCGGAGGACGCCGCGTTCGCGCTGCCGGAAACGGCGCTGGGGCTTCTGCCGATGGGCGGCGCCACCCAGCGGCTGGCGCGCCTCGTGGGCCGGGGAAAGGCGCTGGAAATGGTGCTGACAGGCGAAACGATAGACGCGAGGGAGGCCCTGCGCGTGGGCCTGGTGGGGGCCGTGGCGCCGCGCCGCGAGCTCCTGGCGCGGGCTGAGGCCATCGCGCAGGCCATCGCGGAGCGCGGGCCAATCGCCCTGCAGTACGCGAAGGAGGCGGTAGCGCGCGGGGCGGAGATGCCGCTGGAGCAGGCCCTGCGCTTCGAGACGGACCTCACGATCATCCTCCAGACAACGGAGGACCGGGCGGAGGGCGTGAGCGCGTTCCTGGAGAAGCGCAAGCCGGAGTTCAAGGGACGGTAGGGGCGCCGCTCGCTGCGCCCCCACGGGAGGTACGGTCGCACGATGCACATCATCCTGGAGACGGACGAGGCGTGGTCGCTGATGACGCTGATTACGGCGTACGTGATCGACCGCAGCGGGATCTCGCAGGCGGGGAAGCAGAAGGTCCGCCGCTGGCGCACGGACCGCGCCGGCGGGACGGTGGAGATGGACGTCCTGGCGGTGGCGATGAACGAGGCGCTGGGCAGCTTCCTGGACGAGAAGATGACGCGGCTGATCCGTCGGCGGGGCCGCTACATCAGCACGAAGGAGCTGGCGCAATGATGCCCATTCATACTGTGGCGGACTGCCCCAGCCTTCAGGCTGGGGTGGAGGTCTCCCCCTCATGAAGGTGCAGCTTGAGCCCGAAGAGGCCCGGGAGCTGCTGGTGCTTGTCGTGGACAGGCTGCTGGACGAGGCCGGCCTCAGCGACGACGACCGGGCGGCCGTGCGGCGCTGGCGCAGCCAGTCGATGAAGGCCGGGGCGGACGGCATGCGCGAGCTGTCGGCCAAGCTGAACGCGGAGATTGAGCGCACGCTGCAGACGAAGGCGAAGAGCGCGGTGATGAAGCCGGACTGGAGATGAGCGTGCCCTGTCATCCTGAGGCACGAAGGATCTGGCGATGCCCGGACCCGCCGGCCTCTTCTGCATACCGCGCCCCAGCACGACATCCCGTGCGCCTGCGAAGCATCGTACGGCCCCGCCTGGATAGACCCTTCCTTCGTCAGGGTGACACCGTCAATACGTCATGAACGACGATCCCATCCTCTACGAGAAGACGGACGGCGGCGTAGCCTGGGTGACGCTGAACCGGCCCCAGGTGCTGAACGCTATCAACATGCGGATGCGCGACGCCCTCTGGGAGACGATGCTCGCCGTGCGGGACGACCCGGACGTGCGGGCCGTCATCTTCCGCGGCGCCGGCGAGCGGGCGTTCTCGGCGGGGGCGGACATCAGCGAGTTCGGGACTGCGCCTTCGTACGCCGAGGCGCGCCGGGCGCGGCGGCAGCGCGACCTCTGGGGGCTCATGCTCTCGCTGGACAAGGTGCTGATCGCGGCGGTCCACGGATACGCGCTGGGCGCGGGGGTAGAGCTGCCGCTGTGCTGCGACATCCGGATCGCCTCGGAGGACGCGAGGCTCGGCCTGCCGGAGGTGAGCCTGGGGTATATCCCCTCGGCAGGTGGCACGCAGACGCTGCCCCGCCACGCGCCGCGCGGCATCGCGCTGCAGATGATCCTGACGGGCGACCCCATCGATGCGCGGACGGCGCACCGCTACGGACTGGTGCAGCGCGTCGTCCCCCGCGAGCGGCTGTACCCGGAAGCGGAGGCGCTGGCGCGCAAAGTGGCCAGGCACCCGGCCCTGGCCACGCGCCTGGCGAAGAGGGCGGTTGTCGAGGGGATCGAGCTGCCGCTGGCTCACGGGCTGGCGCTGGAGGCGCGCCTGGCGGCGCTGGCGCTGGCGAGCCCGGAGGCGCGCGCGGGCCTGCGGGCAGCGGTGGAGGGGCAGTAGGATGGCGTCCGCCTCAGGCGGATTCTTCCGGGCGCGCCGGGGCTGGCGCTGGCTCTGGGCCGCCGGCCTCGGCTTCCCGCTGCTGATGGGCGTCGTCCTGGTCGCCCTCGTGCTCATCGCCCTGTCGAAGGGGGCTTACGTGCCGCCCACGCTATTCTCCGCCGGGTACGGAGACCAGTACCAGGTGAACCGGCCCGTCTACTTCGAGAACGAGCGCTTCTGGCTGGTGGAGCTGGAGTCGGGCAAGTTCGTCGCCCTGTACGATTTCGATCCGCAGACGCGCTGCACGGTGCCCTGGCGGCCGGACTACGAGCTGATGGGCCGCAAGGGCTGGTTCCGGGACGCCTGCGAGGGCTCTACGTACGACCTGGAGGGCCGCTGCTTCGCGGGGCCATGCCGGCGCGGGCTGGACCGCCTGGGCGTCTTCCTGCAGTCTACACAGGTGATCGTGAAGCTGACGGACCTGGAGGAGGGGCCGCCCGTGGACTCAGACGCACAGCCGGTGAATCCGTAGGTGTTGGCGCCGGGGAGGTCTCGACAGAAGACATTTGATAGCGGACAGTGGACAGAACCCCGCCTCCGCCCTGCGGTCCGGCGGGCCTGGGAGGTCTTCTAGATGAACACATCAGAGTTTCTGATGATCGCGTCGTCGGTCGTGCCTGACCGCACGGCTACGGTGTGCGAGGGCGACAGCCGGACATACGCGCAGCTGCAGGAGCGCGTGAACAGGCTGGCGAACGCGCTGCAGTCCCTGGGCGTGGGCCGTGGCCAGCGCGTCTCCGTGATGGCGCTGAACTCCATCCAGTACGTGGAGATCTACTACGCCTGCGCCAGGTTGGGGGCGGTGTTCGTGCCCCTGAACTACCGGGCGAAGCGGGAAGAGCTGACCTACATGTGCAACAACTCGGAGACGAAGGTGCTGTTCGTGGGCGAGCGCTACCTGGAGCTGGCGGCGTCCATCCGGCCGGAGCTGACCACCGTGCAGCACTTGGTCTGCATCGACGCCCGGCCCGAAGGGATGATCCACTACGAGGACGCGCTAGGGCAGCACGAGCCGGACGAGATCTTCACGGACATCGAGGACATGGACGCGACGATCGTGATCTACACCAGCGGCACGACGGCGCTGCCGAAAGGCGTGGTGCTGACGTACCTGGGGCTGTCCGTCTACGTGACCAACACGGTCGAGCCGGCGGACCCGGCGGCGGAGAACGTGGACGTGCTGCTGGTCTCGGTGCCGTTCTATCACGTGGCCGGCGCCACGACGATGCTCTCGTCCGTCTGGGGCGGGCGCAAGATGGTGGTCCTGCCGCAGTTCGACCCCGGCGCCTGGCTGGGGGCGGTCCAGACGCACCGCGTGACGCACAGCTTCGTCGTGCCGACGATGCTGAAGCGCATCATGGAGCACCCGGACTTTGCGCAGACGGACCTCACCAGCCTGAAGCTGGTGGCATACGGCGCGGCGCCGATGCCGTATGAGGTGGTGACGAGAGCGGTGCTGGCCTTTCGCTGCGGCCTGATGAACGCCTACGGCCAGACGGAGAGCACGTCCTCGCTGACGTTCCTGGGGCCGGAGGACCACCTGATCCCGGACGGACCGCCGGAGGAGCGCGAGCGGAAGCTGCAGCGGCTGCGCTCCGTGGGCCGCACGATGGAGGACGTGGTGGTGGTGATCATGGACCCCCAGGGGGAGGTGCTGCCGGCGGGCCGGGAAGGCGAGATAGTGGCGCAGGGGGCGCGCGTGATGGCGGGCTACCTGGGCCGCGGCGAAGAGACGGCGGAGACGATGCGCGGCGGCTGGCTGCACACCGGCGACGTGGGCTGGATGGACGACGATGGCTACCTGTACATCACCGGCCGCACCAAGGACCTGATCATCCGCGGCGGCGAGAACATTGCGCCGGGGGAGATCGAGGGCGTGCTGCAGGAGCACGCGGCCGTGGAAGACGCGGCGGTTATCGGCGTGCCGGACGTGGAGTGGGGCGAGGAGGTGAAGGCGATCGTCGTGCTCAGGCTGGGGCAGAAGGTGTCCGAGGACGAGCTGACGGCCTTCGTCAAGGGACGGCTGGCCAGCTACAAGGCGCCGAAGTACTACACGTTTGTGGATGACCTGCCCCGCAATTACGTGGGCAAGGTCCTCAAGACGGACCTGCGCAAGCAATACGGGGAAGCGAAGAGCGGGGCGTAGGGGCCACGCCCTAGAACCGTCGCGGAGCGCCCGGAACCGTAGCGGAGCGCCTTTAGGCCTCCAAGAAGGAACATTCCGCATGCCGATTCCATTCCGGCGCAAACCCAACCGCCTCCCCCTTGCGCACTACACACACCACGCCGCCTACTCCGTGACGATCGCGTCCGCCGAACGCCAGGAGGTGTTCGCTGACGAGGCGCTTGTCCAGGGGTGCCTTGCGGAACTACGCGCGGCATCAGAGACGGAGGGCTTCGAGGTTCTGGCCTACTGTTTCATGCCGGACCACGTGCATCTTCTGCTGGCGGCGGAGGAAGGCGGCTTCCTGCCGGACTTCGTGAAGCGCTTCAAGCAGACTACCGGCTTCGCGTACAAGCGGCGCACCGGCGGGGCGCTGTGGCAGAAGAGCTACTTCGATCACGTATTGCGGCGCGAAGAGGAAGTGATTGTCGTGGCGCGATACATCTTCGGCAACCCGGTGAGGGCCGGACTGGTGGCCGAGGCGAAGGATTATCCGTTCAGCGGGTCGTTCGCGTGGGGGCGGGATGTGCTGGAAGCCTAAAGGCATCCGCTACGAAAGAGAGCCGGTGCGTGGCTCCGCCTGCCCGGCCCGCGGTGTCGCGTGGCGGGGGTGGACGGTAAGATGGCGGTTGGTATGCCGAAGCAGAAGCAGGCGCGGAGACGGCGGCGGGAGCGCGCGGCGCGCAGGGAGCCCGCAGCGGCCGTCGCGCAGGCCGTGGCGCCGGAAGGGCCGCGGCTGCCGCGGGACGTCTCCTGGACAGGGCTGATCGGCGGCGTCATGGGCCTGCTCTTCCTGGGGCAGGCGGCCGTCTACATCCTCGTGTCGCCGGGCGATAACTCGCGGTGGCTGGCGCTGCCCCTCTTGGCGATGGCGGCGATATATCTCCCGGCTATCTGGGCCTCAGCCGTGCAGACAGCGCGGCGGCGGCAGGTGCAGCGCGCAGTGATCGTGGTGACGCTCGTCATCGTCGTTGCCGGCGTGGTGCTCGTGGGCCCGGCGTTCGCCACGCTGCTGCTCGTCCCCAGCACGCTGCTCGCCATCGCCAGCGGGCTGGTCTTCCAGGGCGGAACGCGGCGCAAGTAGCGGCAGGCCGGGTGCTGCGCCCCAGTGCAGGGCGGGCGTAGCCGGGGGGCTGGCTCAGGCGGCGCGACTCTCAACCATGGGGAGGTTACCTTCAGGTGCGCGCCACCGGGGCGTGCGTGGCGGCCTGCGCCTTCAACCGTAGGGAGGTACCTTCAGGTGCCTCCAACCGGGGCGTGCGGGGGGTCCTGCGCCGGGCGCTAGAAGAAATCCGACCCGTAGGGTGCGTAATCGCTGGCCAATATGCGGTCGGCCAGCAGGGCGGCTTCGTGGTTGCCGGCCTCCGCCAGGCCGCAGCGGGCGGCGTCCGTGCTGCGCAGGAAGCCGCCGTAGATCGCCGCAAAGGTCGCGGCGTCCGTCGCGAGGTCGCCCGGGCCTGCGGCCTTCTGCGCTGAGAGCTTGCCGCCCGCGCACTCGATGCGCCAGGCCCCCTGGTTCCAGGGCGCGGCGGCGTCCGCGATCTCGATGGTGAAGGCCCCCTCGGGCGCGCCCAGAGCGGGCGGGCGGGCCCCTATCGCCTGCTCGACGTCCACCACGCGCAGCATGTAGTCGTCCACCCACTCGCGCTTCACCTGCTGGGCGTCGTCCACGGCCAGGGCCAGCGGGTCGTCGAGCGGCCCGTGCCAGCCGATCTCGTCCGCGAGGTCATGCGAAAGGGCGAAGCGCAGGAGACCCACGTAGGCGGACGACGTGAGGGCGATGAACTCGCGGATGAAAAAGGTGTGCACTTCCCCGCCGGGGCCGCGCCGCTCGCGCTGGCTGCTGTAGGTCATGTAGCCCCCCGCCGCGTCGCCGTCCATCCAGGCGGCCACGTCGTTCAGCTTGCGTTCGGGATCGTAGAGGACGCGGTAGACCGCTTCCTTCCACCAGCGCTCCGGGCGCTCGATGTAGCCCGTGCGGCCGGCGGCGAAACGCGCGTAGACGCCGGCCAGGAGCGGCCACTCCTCTTCCCTCAGCCGCTGCGCGCGGCCGGCGGCGGGGGCGGAGTTGTACGGCGCCACGCTCTTGGGCTTCCAGGTGTACTTCAGGTTGCCGGACGCGGTCATCCAGCCGAACTTGCGGTAGAGTGACGGGTGCGGCGTGTAGAGCGCCGCCAGCGGCCGGCCGGCCGCGCGCATGTCCGACAGCGCCTGCCGCAAGAGCCGGCCCACGTGCCCTTTGCGCCGCTGCTCCGGCAGGCACGAGACCGACGAGACGCCGCCCATGCCGATCATGGCGCCGTTGACGCTCATGCGCAGCGGGTAGACCCGCAGGGCCGCCATCAGCTCGCCGCCGTCGTAGAGGCAGAGCGCCGGCGCCATATCCTCGACGTGGCGCATGTGCTCGCGGCCTGCGGCTGTGCGGTCGCCGGTGAAGGAGTAGGCGACGACGAAGTTCACTCGCTCCTGTTCGTCCTCGCGCGGCGGGCGGATCTCGATGGGCATGACGAGGAGCATTGTAGCAGGCGCGGCGCCTCACCGGACCTCCGGCGCAAGACGGCTAGCAACCTCCGCGATCTGCGATCATCTGCGCGCGGTCCGCACCTCGTTCCGCCAACCGCCAGCCCGCCTCTTCCCCCTTACAGCCTCGTTCCTCTATCATGGCATCGCGTTAGGGCAGGCAATCGCGCGTACCGGCCGGGAGGAATAATGGAACCATCCGCCCCGTCTACGGACTTTCCAGGGAACGTATTCTTCTTCGTATTCTTCTTCGGTTTCCTTTCCTTCTTCGCCTGGTCCGCGTGGGTCCGCTTCCGCTGGCTAACGCGGGCGCAGTGGGTAAACCGCTTCACAGACCCGATCACTCGGCTCATCGGCCTGGTCCCCTGGCTGCTGGGCAACGCGCGCGTGGCGCGGCCCCGCTACTGGTACAGTGGCCTGCTGCACACCTTGATCTGGTGGGGGTTCATAGTCCTGCAGGTGCGCACGCTGAACTTCCTCCTGAACGGCGTGGATCACGACATCAGCTTCGAGAAGAACCTGGGCGACTTCTGGGACTTCTTCTTCCGGCCGTTTCTGGACGTCTTCAACGTCCTGGTCATCGCCGGCGTGGGCATGGCGGCGTTCCAGCGCTTCGTCTGGCGGCCTCAGCGCATGACGCTGAACCTGGACGGCTGGATCATCCTCTTCTTCATCGGCTACCTCATGGTCACGGACGTCTTCACCAACAGCTTCGAGATCTATCTCTTCGGCGGCGAGCACGTGAAGTGGTCGTTCCTGGCCTACGGCGTGGGCCAGATCTGGGACGGGCTGGGGATGTCGCGGGGGTCGGCGGAGGCGTTCCACACCTTCTTCTGGTACAACCACCTGATCGACTTCCTGGCCTTCCTCTGCTACCTGCCCTACTCCAAGCACTCGCATGTGCTCACCATCGCGCCGCAGGTGTTCTTCCGCGGGCTGCAGCCCACAGGCGTCCTGGCGCCCATCCCGGACTTCGAGAAGCGGATGGAGGCCGGCGAGGCGTTCGGCGTGGGCAAGCTGGAGGACTTCACCTGGAAGCAGCTGCTGGACTCCTACACCTGCACGGAGTGCGGGCGCTGCACGGCGGCCTGCCCGGCCAGCATCACCGGCAAGCTCCTCTCGCCCAAGCAGGTGATCGTCGATATCCGCCATCTCATGGAGGAGCAGGAGCCGGCGCTGGCCCCCTGGACCAAGCGGCCGGAGACGCCGACGCCCCTGATCGAGGGCGTGGGCTTCGAGCCCGTCTGGGACTGCGTGACCTGCGGCGCCTGCATGGAGGAGTGCCCCGTGTTCATCGAGCACGTGCCCACCATCATGGACATGCGCCGCTACCTGGTGATGGAGAAGGCCGAGATGCCGGAGACGGCGCAGGCCACCCTTATGCAGCTGGAGCAGCGCGGCCACCCCTGGCGCGGCACGCAGCTGACACGGACGGCGTGGATTGAGGAGATGGCGGCGGAGGGCGTGACCGTCCCCATCTTCGATGGCTCGCAGGAGTACCTGTACTGGGTGGGCTGCACCGGCGCCCTGCAGGAGCGCAACGTGAAGGTGACGAAGGCGCTGGTGCGGCTGTTCCTCCAGGCCGGCGTGAGCTTCGGGGTGCTGGGCGCGGAGGAGGGCTGCTCCGGCGACCCGGCCCGCCGCCTGGGCAACGAGTATCTGTACCAGATGCAGGCGGAGCAGAACATCGCCACGTTCAAGGGCAAGGGCGTGCAGAAGATCATCGCCAACTGCCCGCACTGCTACAACACCATCAAGCACGAGTACCCGCAGTTCGCAGGCACGTTCGAGGTGGAGCACCACAGCGTGTTCCTGGCCCAACTCGTCGCCCAGGGGCGCCTGACCGCGCGGGCAACAAGCGACCTCGACGGCAAGACGGCGACGTACCACGACCCGTGCTACATCTCGCGCCACAACAACATCATCGACGAGCCCCGCAGCGTGCTTGCGGCGACGGGCGCCCAGCAGGTGGAGATGCCCCGCTGCAAGCGCGGGACGTTCTGCTGTGGGGCCGGCGGCGGCCACATGTGGGTGGAGGAGAGCCGCGGCCAGCACATCAACGACGTGCGCACGGAGGAGGCCGTGAACACCGGCGCGGACGTCATCGCGGTGGCCTGCCCGTTCTGCATGCAGATGTTCGAGTCGGGCCTGGGCTCCGTCCCCGCCGCCGAGGAGCGGGGCGTGCAGGTGTTCGACCTGGCGGAGCTGCTGGAGATGAGCGTGGCCTGGGGCAAGCCGCTGCCCGCGCAGCCGGCGGCGGGCCCGCAGTCGGACGAGACCCCGCCGGCGTAGGAGCGATGGCAGCCGTAGGGACAGACCTTCAGGTCTGTCCAAGAGCGGCGCTGTCGAAATACCGCACCGCGGCCGGCACCATCGTAAGAGCGCCGCGCCCGCGTTGGACGCAGCTAAAGCTACGTCCCTACGACAATCCGTCGCCCGCCGGGGTCGCCCCTACGGCGATCCGCCGCGCCCGCCGGACGGCGCGGCCCCGAGCACCACCTCCGCACCCGGCGCGAAGCACGGCGTAGCCTGCGTAATCGGCAGGCCGACCATCGAGCGGGCGAGCTTCTGCCCGTCGCCGATGCCGATGTCGGAGTTGCAGTCGATGTCGGCCCAGAGGAACGCCTGGCCGCCCGCCGCTATGGGGTCGCCGAACGCCGGGCATTCCGGCGCCTGCGTCACCGGCAGGTTGACCCGGCTGCGCGCGATCTTCTGGGCGTCGCCGATGTTCACCACGCCGCTGCAGTCCACGTCGCCCCAGAGGAAGGACGGCGGCGGCGCCTCCACGAAGTACTGGAACACGCAGCCCATCTCCTGGCACGCCCCGTCCAGGTAGCCGATCATCTCCTCGTCCACGCGCGAGCCGTAGTTCTCCGTCTCGCCGCCGTAGTTGTGGACGCCCACGATGTAGCCCGCGTACCACTGGGTCAGGTTGCTGGAGAACACCGAGGAGCCGCTCTGGCCCGGCGCTGTGTCGATCTCGTACCACAGATCGGTGTCGTCCAGGTAGACGAAGGCGTCCTTCACGCCCGCCCACATCGTGCCGTCCGGCATGTCGCCGGGGTAGCCCGCGATCGTCGGCCAGAAGTCCGGCGCGGAGAGAGTGTCCGCCTGCAGCGAGGCGATGGTGAGCCAGCCGGCCGCCGTGCCCAGCGCCCCATCGGGCAGCTTGATGATCCCCCAGTCCCAGACGGCGGCGGCGCTATCGTACCAGGCGTCGGGCACCCACCAGTCCGCCGCGAACTCGTGGGAGAACGGCTCGCTTTCGGGAGTGCGGCCGGGGATGACGGCGATGTCATACTTCCAGCCGGATTCCGCGCTGTAGAGGCAGTGGGCCGCCGTCAGCACGGTGTCCGGGCCGATCAGCGTGCCGCTGCAGGAGGCCACAACGTAGCCATCGGCGTCGTACAGCTCGAGGTACGTGATAGCGCTGAAGGGGAACACCGTCGTGTCCGGGACCGGCAGCCGCTCGTCCTCGCCGATCACCGCCGGCTGCGCGAGGATGCGCGGCGCGGCCGCCCGCTCCGGGAACCGCGAGTCGGCGTGGAACACGCGCCCGGCGCCTGCCTGTCCGGTAGGCAGGCCGCCCGCGTCCGCCGCCGGTGGGCCGCCGGCCAGCGCCACCACGGCGAGCGCGAGCACAAGGGCCGTCAGAATTGTAAACTGCTTCATCGGAATGCCGCCTCCTCTTTAGTTGGTCCGTCCGGCAGCGATCCCGTCCCTGCAAGGGTAGACGCCCGGCGCTGGCGGGAGTTACCGGGTGGGTTGGTGGAGGTTGGAGGTTAGAGATTGGAGGTTGGAGACCACGAAGGCACTAAGGCACAAAGATTCTTTCTGAGTCCTGCAACCCTGGTGTCTTGGTGTCTTCGTGGTAAGAACGCCCGCTTGGAGACCACGAAGGCACTAAGGCACAAAGATTCTTTCTGAGTCCTGCAACCCTGGTGTCTTCGTGTCTTCGTGGTAAGAACGCCCGCCTGGGGACCACG
>JAUSFE010000068.1 GCA_030649945.1 Dehalococcoidia bacterium
CCAAAGCAAACTCCGTCGCCTCGTGCCAAGTCCAAGCCGTCTTCCACCCACCCCTGGCGTACTCTTATGTGGGCGGCCAACAAGAAGCATGGTGACAAATTCACTGGCCAGTTAACCTGACAGAATCACAGGCCAACGACAGTAGGGGCAGGTCTGAGACCTGCCCCTACGGCCGCCGGCGCACCCGCGCGAACGTCCGGCCGGCGGGGCAGCCGTCCAGCAGCGGGCACTCCGCGCAGAGCGGCAGCCGCGAGCGGCAGAGGCGGCGGCCGTGCTTGATGAGCGAGATGTGGAACGGATAGACCTCTTCCGGCCGCAGCATCGCCTCCAGGATGTCGTGCGCTTCGGCCGCGCCGGCCTTCGGCGGCACCAGCGCCAGCCGCTGGGCCACGCGGTGTACGTGCGTATCCACGGGCAGGGCCGGCAGCCCGCAGGCGAACATGAGGACACAGGCCGCGGTCTTGGGACCGACGCCGGGCAGCGAGCGCAGCCACTCTTTGCCTTCCGCCAGCGGCAACTCCTTGAGAAACGAGAGGTCGAACGACCCGCAGCGGCGCCGGACCTCCGCCAGCACCGCCTTGATGCGCGGCGCCTTGGTCTTTGCGAGGCCGCCGGCCGCGATCTCTCCCTCGATCTCCGCGGCGGGCGCCGCCGCCAGCGACTCCCAGGACGGAAAGCGCGAGCGGAGGCGCATGAAGGCGCGCCCGGAGTTGGTATCGGAGGTGTTCTGCGAGAGGATGGTGAGCACCAGCTCCGTCATCGGGTCGTCGTGCGGACGCCAGGCGGGCTGGCCGTAGAGCGCGGAGAGCCGGCCGATGATCTCGGCCGGCGGGAGGGTGCCCGCGCGCGGCGCCTTCCCGGCTCTCGCTCCGCCCCGTGCCTTCGCCATTCCTCGTCCATTCTGCGGCCAAACCCTATACTGGAACCAGTCTGGTGAAAGGAGTCCAAATGGCGACGAGGCCCGTCCGTCTGACGCAGCTCGCCTCCTGCGCCGGTTGAGCCGGCAAGGCAGGGGCTGAGGCCCTGGCGCAGGTCCTGCGCCACCTCTCTGCGGATCCCGCCGCCCGGCACCCGGACCTGCTGGTCGGCCTGGCGACGCCGGATGACGCCGCCGTTTACCGTCTGAACGACGAGCAGGCGGCGGTGATGACGGTGGACTTCTTCGCGCCTCTCGTGGACGACCCCTACGCCTACGGCGCCATCG
Source organism: Dehalococcoidia bacterium (assembly GCA_030649945.1). Lineage (GTDB taxonomy): Bacteria > Chloroflexota > Dehalococcoidia > SM23-28-2 > RBG-16-64-32 > JAUSFE01. The sequence continues at coordinate 1,205 of JAUSFE010000068.1, forward strand.
CGGCGGCCAATGCGATGAGCGACGTCTACGCCATGGGCGGCGAAGTGCTGCTGGCCGTCAACGTGGCCGCCTTCCCGGAAGACATGCCCGGCGAGACGATCGCGCGCATCCTGCAGGGCGGCGCGGACAAGGTGCAGGAGGCCGGCGGCCTGGTAGCCGGCGGCCACACGATCATCGACGCCGAGCCCAAGTTCGGCCTCTCGGTGCTGGGCCTCGTGCACCCGCAGAAGGTGCTGACAAAGGCCGGCGCGCGGCCCGGAGACGTGCTCTACCTGACGAAGCCGCTGGGCACCGGCATCATCACCACGGCGGCGATGCGTGACCAGGCCTCGCCTGAGCACTTGCAGGCCGCCGTCGAGAGCATGACCCGCCTCAACCGCCACGCCTCGCACATCGCCGCCGCAGTACAGGCGCACGCCCTCACGGACGTCACCGGCTACGCCCTGCTGGGGCACGGCTACGAGATGGCGGCCGCGAGCGCCCAGACGGGCGGGCGTCTGCCCGGCGTCGCGCTGCGCTTCGCGGCCTCGGCGGTCCCCCTTCTGGACGGCGCGCTGGAGTATGCCGGAAGGGGCATCATCACAGGCGGCGCGGGCCGCAACCGCAAATACCTGGCGGGCAAGGTCCGCATGGCGCCGGGCGTGAGTGAGGCGCTGGAGCACGTGCTCTTTGACCCGCAGACTTCCGGCGGCCTGCTGATGGCCGTGGCGCCGGAAAAGGCGCAGGACGTCCAGGCGCGCTTCCAGGCGGCAGGGCTGCCGGTATGGCGTATTGGGGAGGCGGTGGAGGGCGAGGGGGTGGAGGTGGTGGCGTAGGGGGGGCGCTTTCCCCGCCCGCACCCCCCCTTTGGACAGACCTGAAGGTCTGTCCCTACGTATGTTATGCCGGTCTTGGCGCGACGTCGTCGCTCTGCTCGTGGTACGAGTGCCTCACCACGAGCGGGAAGGCGTGGTGTGCCGGATCGCACCCGTAGGGGCCGCACCATGGCGCGCCCCTACGTCTTGTCGTGGTCCAGGTTCGCCCGCATCGGCGTCACCATACGGGCGATCTCCGGGCGTTCCGAGATCGCCACGAACTGCCAGGACCGGCGCGCGGCCGGCTCGAAGTCGGCCATCGTACACGGCTCGAAGCCAAAGCGACGCCAGAACGGCGCCTTATCGCCGGTGAACAGGTAGAGCCGCTGCAGGCCGCGCCGGCGCGCTTCGCCGATCGCCGTCCGTGACAGGAGGTCGCCCAGGCGCCGGCCGCGCGCCGAGGGGTGCACGACGACGCTGCGGATCACGCCCGCCTCCCCGTAGTCTTCGAGGCCGGCGGCGCCGAGGACGCGGCCCTCCTCGTCCAGCACCCAGAACGTCTCGAGGAACTCCCGTATCTGGAACGGCGGCAGCCACTCCGCCGTGAGCAGCGCCTCGATCGCGGGAATATCTTCCGGCCGGGCCAGCCGGAGCACGGGCGCGCTCATCCCATCGCCCGCAACAGCTCTATGCGCCTGGCGACAGGCGGGTGCGTGGAGAAGAGGTTGTTCAGGAAGCTCCGGTGCTCCTTCAGCGGGTTCTCAATGTACAGGTGAGCGGTGGCCTTGTTCGCCGCCTCCAGCGGCTCCGGGTCCGCGGCGATCTTCTCCAGGGCGTCCGCCAGCGCGCCGGGGTTGCGGCAGAGGAGAGCGCCGGAGGCGTCCGCCAGGTACTCCCGCTGGCGGGACAGCGCCAGGCGCATGATGGCGGCGATGATGGGCGAGATGATAATGAAGATGATGGCGGCGATGAGGAGGATCGCGCCGAGGCCCCCTTCCCCCTTCCCCCGGTTGCGCGGCCGTGCGCCGGCGCCGTACCAGGTGAGGCGCAGGAGCAGGTCCGCCACCAGCGCCACCAGTCCGACCACCACGGCGATCGTCGTCATCAGGCGGATGTCGTAGTTGCCCACGTGCGACATCTCGTGCGCCATCACCGCTTCCAGCTCGCTCTTGTCCAGCTTGTCCAGGAGCCCGCGTGTCGCGGCCACGTGAGCGTGGCGCGGGTCGCGGCCGGTGGCCATGGCGTTCGGGGCGCTGTCCTCTATCACCCAGACCTTCGGCATGGGCAGGCCGGAGCCGATGCTCAGGTTCTCCACCACGCGGTACAGCTCCGGCTCCTCTTCCTTGCGCACCTCGTGGGCGCCGGAGATCATCAGCACCGTGGCCGTCGCCGCGTAGTACATGAGGATGCCGACGGCCAGCGCGATGATGGCCGCAGCGACCGCTATCTGGATGGCCAGCTTCGGGTCGTCCTGGGGACCAACGGAGCCGTAGGAGGACAGGACGACACCGACGGCCGCGAAGAAGGCGGCGGTGAAGAGGACGAAGCCCAGGACCAGCCCGACGGTTGTGAGCTTGTTGGCGCCGATGCGATCATAGACCAGCACCCGCTCCTGGGGCGCCTGCGTCATCGCTACGGCCCGCGGCTACTCGCGGGCAGCGCCGGTGAAGTCCACCGGCACCTCCGCGCGCCCCTCTTCGTCCGCCTCGAAGAACTGTTCCGGCCCGAAGCCGAACATGCCCGCCATGAAGACCGTCGGCACGGTGGCGATGCGGTTGTTGTAGTCCAGCACGTTGGTGTTGTAGAACTGACGGGCGAAGGCGATCTTCTCCTCGATGTCGGAGAGCTCTGCCTGGAGCTGGCGGAAGTTCTCGGCCGCCTGCAGCTGGGGATAGTTCTCCGCCACGGCGAAGAGGTGGCGGAGGGCGCCGGTGAGCATGTTGTTGGCGGCGGCGGCGTCCCCGGGAGTGCCGGCCTGCTCCAGCGCGCCGCGGGCCTTGGTCACTTCCTCGAACGTCTCGCGCTCGTGTGCGGCGTAGCCCTTCACCGTCTCCACCAGGTTCGGCACCAGGCTCGCGCGCCGGCGGAGCTGCACGTCGATGCCGGACCACGCCTCTTTCACACGGTTGCGCGACCGCACGAGGCCGTTGTACATGCCGACGAAGATGAGCCCCATGAGCACGACGACCGCCACGATGACGATCACCACGATCAGCGTTGACATTCGTTCCTCCTTGGGCGCCGCTACCCGCCTGCGTCCCGATATATAGACGGTGAGGCCGCGCAAATTGTAGCACGCGCGGCCGCTGGCTGATGGCTGACCCTTGACCCTTTGACCCCTTGACCCTTTGACCCTTATCGTTATTCCATGCCCATGCGCGTCGCCGACTTCATGGCCCTTGTCCAGGACCGCGCTCTCGGTCTGCTGCCGGAGGAGCTTCGCGGCTGCACCGCGCGCATCCGCTTCGTTTGGCTGCAAGTCCACTACCACTCGCCGAAAGTCCACTACGAGGTCTGGCTGACGCGCAAGACCGGGCGCATCGAGATCGGTCTGCACTTCGAGGGCCAGCGAGAGTTCTCCTACCGCTGGGCGGAGCTTCTGGCCCCGCGCATGCCGGAGATCCAGGCGCGGCTGGGTCCACAGGTGGAGCTGGAGGAGTGGACGGCGTCCTGGACGCGGCTGCACCAGACGCTGCCCTACGACCCGCTGAGCGAGCCGCTGGCAGACGCAGTGGCCGGGCGGCTGGCGGAAACGATTACGGTCCTGCAGCCGATGGTGGAGTCTCTGCGCGACGCGGTGCCGCCGGAGCTGGAGGCGGCGCCGGCGCCGCCACGGAAAGAGGGCGGCCGCGGGCGGTGGCACCGCAAGACGGGGGGCCGGGCGCCGGGGATGTAGGCAGGCACCCGGTCCAGCCGCTCGTTATGCGGATCAGCGGATGGTCTTTGCTAGTGTACCGTCTCCAAAGTACCTTGACTGTGTCCCGTGGTACGTTGAGCCGCGCTGCCATCCCCGTCTGTCATCCTGAGCGCGACGACATCTGCCACGCGGCTCTGCGCAGCTTCGCGAAGGATCTGGGGTGGGGCAGACCTGCGAGCGAGGGACGATGGCTCGCCCGAACCCCCAGTGTACCGTCTCTTTTCTTCAAAAGTGCGTCGTGGTAAGGCTGTTCTTGACACACTACGCTAAAGGTGTGTGGGCTCCCCCGCGCCACCCCCCTTGGACAGACCCGAAGGTCTGTCCCTACGGGACTACGGAACTACGGGACTACGCGGGTTTCTCGCGCGCGGCTTCGCTCAGGCGCGCGATCATGCCCAGGGGGCCCACCCTCTCGCCCAGCGCGCTCAGCGCCAGCCGCACGTGCTTCAGCGGCTCGGCCATGGCCCGCTCGCGCATCGTCCGCTCCGCCTGCGGCAAGAAGAGTTCAGCGGAGCGAGCGACGCCTCCGCCAACGATGATGACTTCCGGGTTGAAGATGTTAACGTAACTGGCGAGCGCGGCCCCGATGTATCTCCCCGCCTCCGCAAACAGGCGCCGGCAGGCCTCGTCCCCAGCCGTGGCGGCCTGCGCCACCATCTCCGCCGTGACCCGTCCCTGGCGCCCGCGCAGCGCCGCCAGCCGCGGCGACTCTCCCTTGGCGAGCAGCTCCTCGCCCTGACGGGCGATCGCCGTGCCGGAGGCCAGCGCTTCCAGGCAGCCGCTGCTGCCGCAGCCGCAGCGCGGGCCGTTGATATCGACGACAATGTGGCCCAGCTCGCCGGCGGAGCCCGCCGCCCCCCGGTAGAGTTTGCGGTGTATGATGATCCCGCCGCCGATGCCCGTACTTACCGTTATGTAGAGCATGTGGCGGCTGCCCCGTCCCGCGCCGAACGTGTGCTCCCCCAGCGCGGCGGCGCTCGCGTCATTATCAAGCCAAACGCTCACCCCAAGCCGCTCGCTCATAATGCGCACGAGGGGCACATCCTCCCAGCCGGGCAGCTGCGGCGCTCCGGAGACGACGCCGCGCTCCACATCGATGGTCCCGGGAGAGCAGATGCCCACGCCGCGCAGGTCCGCGGGGCGTCCGCCTGCGGCGGAGGCGGCCGCCTCCAGCGTCTCCGCCAGGCGCTGGAAGACGGCGTCCGGCCCTCGCTCGGTCTCGGAAGGCCGTATCTCTTCGCCGTAGACCCTGCCGTCCAGGTCCGCGACGATGGCGCGCACGCTGGTGCCGCCGAGATCTATGGCGCCGTAAAGCGGAGGGCGGTTCATGGGCCGGCTGAATGAGGGGGCATGCTGCCCCTATTTAACCAGAGGACGAGCGCCGGGCGGAAGCGAAACCCGCGGGGCAATGCTTGCCGCGCGGTGCTGATGGCCGCCGCCGCCGCTTAGGAGGTGAGGCGGCCAGGTCCTCTATGCCCCTCCGCCACGGTGGCTCTGGGCCGTCAGACCTGGGCGCCGCTGGCCCAGAGGGTGTGGTAGTTATTGCCCCTGATCGCGTCCAGAGTGGCCTTGTGCTCCAGGCGGTCCAACTGCTGGAGCGCCTGGTCCAGCCCGCCGGACGCAGCGGGGAGCTGCGGGGCCTGCAGGCGCCCGCCTATTAGCTCAACCAGGCCGCACTCGCGGAAGAAGCGGAGGGAGTGGGGCCAGACGAAGAAGGTGAACTGCTGCGGGACGCCGAAGGCCGGGCGGCGCTGGCCCAGCCAGAAGAAGCGCTCCTCCACTGTGCCCACCGGCCCCACGACCTCGGCCATGGGCCCTTCCTCTCCCTGAGTCCGCGTGTCCACGATCAGCCGCTCCCCGAACGTGCGGAAGCCGATGGTGAAGACATCGCAGCGATCCACGACTTTTCTAACTTCGTCCAGGTCAATCATGACGCCGTTCTCAGTAAACACGGGCTCATCGCCTCGTTTTCCGCGGCCATGTAGCCGCAAGAATGATTATACGCCTGTGGGGCACCGCATTGCTGTGTCCTGGACGGCGTGCGTCCCACCCGCCCGGTAACTAGGCTGGCTCCTGATGCTCTATCTATTGTGCTCGGGGCCGCAGGGGGCGGCGGGGTCCTAGTACATGTCCGACATCGCCGGGGCAGGCGCTTGCCTCTTCTCCGGGATCTCGGTCACGAGACAGTTCGTCGTCAGCACCATGCCCGCGATGCTGACGGCGTTCTCCAGGGCGGAGCGCGTGACCTTTACGGGGTCTACGATTCCTCGCTCCACCATGTTGCCGTACTCGCCCTTAGCGGCGTCGTAACCCTCGCCTGGCTTCAGGCCCTTCACCTTCTCGACGATGACGGAACCGTCCTTGCCGGCGTTGGTGGCGATGCGCCGCAGCGGCTCTTCGAGGGCGCGCCGCAGGATCGCCGCGCCCGTGGCCTCGTCGCCCTCGAGCTTGACGGCATTGAGCGCGCGCAGGGCGTTGATGAAGGCGACTCCGCCACCGGAGACGATGCCCTCCTCCACGGCGGCGCGGGTGGCCTGCACGGCGTCCTCCACGCGGTGCTTGCGCTCCTTCAGCTCCGTCTCTGTCGCCGCGCCCACCTTGATCACGGCGACGCTGCCGGTGAGCTTGCCCAGTCGCTCCTGCAGCTTCTCGCGGTCCCAGTCGGACGTGGCCTGGTCGATCGCGTTCTTAACGGCCTGCACGCGGCCCTGCATGGCCTTCGGGGCGCCCTTGCCCTCGACGATCGTTGTCTCTTCCTTCGTGACGACGACCTTGCGGGCACGGCCCAGGTCGTTCAGCGCGGTGGCGTCCAGCTTGCGGCCCAGCTCCTCGCTGATGAGCTCGCCGCCGGTGACGATGGCCAGGTCGCCCAGGTTGTCCTTGCGGCGGTCGCCGAAGCCCGGCGCCTTCACAGCGCAAACGCTGAGGGTGCCGCGCAGCTTGTTCACGGCCAGCGTGGCTAGCGCCTCGCCGTCGCAGTCGTCGCAGATGATCACCAGGCTCTTGCTGCCACTCTGGAGGATCTTCTCGAGGACGGGCAGGATGTCGTTGACGGAGCTGAGCTTCTTGTCCGTGATGAGGATGTACGGGTCCTCGATGACGCACTCCATGCGCTCCGGGTTGGTGATGAAGTAGGGGCTGATGTAGCCGCGGTCGAAGTTCATGCCCTCAACGTACTCGGTCTCAGTCTTGATCCCCGTGGACTCCTCGACGGTGATGACGCCGTCCTTGCCCACCGTCTCCATCACTGCCGCACTGAGCTCGCCGATCTCGGCGTCGTTGTTGGCGGAGATGGCGGCGACCTGCGCCATCTGCTGGGGGGCGGTGACGGGGATGGCGTTCTTCTTGATCGCCGCCACGACCGCCTCAGCGGCCTTCTCGATACCCCGCTTGAGGGCCATGGGGTTGGCGCCGGCGGCGACGTTCTTCAGGCCCTCGTGGACGATGGCCTGGCCCAGAACCGTGGCGGTGGTGGTGCCAGCGCCGGCGATATCGTTGGTCTTGGAGGCGATCTCCTTGGCGAGCTGGGCGCCGATGTTCTCGAACGGATCCTCCAGCTCGATGTCCTTGGCGATGGTGACGCCGTCGTTGGTGATGGTGGGCGAGCCGAACTTCTTCTCGAGGACGACGTTACGGCCCTTGGGGCCGAGGGTGATCTTGACGGCGTCGGCGAGGGCGTCGACGCCGTTCTTGAGCGCGTGGCGGGCGGCCTCATCGAACAGCAGTTGCTTGGCCATGCGGCGGTTCCTCCTGAGTTTGTTTGGCAGAAAGGGGGTTGTGGTTGGCACTCTAAAGGGCGGAGTGCTAACTGCATTGTGGCGGAAGTGCCGGTGAAGTGCAAGACCCCTGCCGCAGCAGGGCTGCGCGGGCCAGCAATTGTGTCCGGCTTCATCGGGCGCGTGAGGGAAATCCCCACCCAGGATGTCTGCGCTTCCCCGATTGCGGCCGACCCCGGATACTGTTGTGCTGATGGCGCTCAAGTAGTCGGCCACAGGAAGGGACGCAATGGGGGCTCGCGGGCTTGCGGTCTTGCTGACGGTTAGCGTTGCGACGGGCCAGCCAGGCAAAGGAGGGCACTTCCCCGCCACGCGCCGACATGCCTATATCGTGGCGAGACCGCTTGATTCCGAGGATGCTGAAGATTATTCTCCTTCCACTAGGCATCTTACTGGCCTCTCTGTTAGCTGCATGCGGAAACGATGCCGAAGAAATGTCCCCTACAGTGACAGCGCCCTCGTCATCGCCGACAACCAGTGCGACAGCAACCCCACTGACCCCTACCCTAAGCCCCGAACCAACTACCCCGCCTGTCCCCTCTGACCCGGGTTCAACGTATCAGAATGACCGACTCGGTTTCTCGGTTCAACTCCCGGCTGGCTGGCGAGCGGCCACGGAATTCATGGACGCCTTCGCGGCAACCCTCGGCCGACCACAGGCTGGAGGAAAGGCGGAAGATTACACTGTCCTCACTAGCCTCACTACCGATGAGGAAGCAGAGTTCGTAAGTGAAGCTTCTGGTGCAGCCGGGGGGATCACGGGGCTTGAACCCTGGCTCGAATTCTTCCTCCTAGAAGCGGTAGAGATCTTCCCGACGACGTTTGACCTTCCGGCGCAACTTCAAACAGCGGATCAGGGCAACGTGAAGTACCTCGTGTCCGACATCCGCGACTTCGATCTTGATAACGGCCAAGCGGCGACCCGCTACACGGTGGAATTGGACAGCGATTATGGACACTTCGTCTACGACAGAGTCTTCGTAGCGGCTGAGGTGAACGACTGCTCTGATTGCAAGGGGTTCATCGTCCAGACTGCAATCGCGGGCCGGACATCGGCAACCCCGCCCGGCACTGTGGAACCACCACCAGCAGCGTACCCACAGCAGGAATTCGAAGAGACGGCACGAAGTGCAAAGCTGCATTCGACCTCCGCCCACATCGGGCACGTTTCCAAATCATCCAGCCTCCCGATTCGTGATGAGGGTCTTGCGACGTTCGAGACCGCCGGCGGGGGCAACTGTGCTATGGTTGCCGCAGCCGAGTAGCCGGTCGCCCAGGGAGGGACGCCAATGAGGGCTCGCGGGCTAGCCGGTCTTACTGGCGGTTGGCGTTGCGGCAGCGACGCTGCTGGTTGCCTGCGGCGAGGCTGCACCGGCGCGGAAGGAGGACCAGAAGTGATGCGTGCAATTCCCCTCTTACTCGTAGCGCTCATGGCGCTTTCCGCCATCCTATCCAACGGCCAGGGCCAGGGCTTGGCGCAAGTGGGGTCTCTGGTCCTGACCCCGTCCAGCGGACTAGTTGGCACCACAGTTTCGATAAGCGGCAGCGGTTGCAGCAACCCCGGACAAGCCACTTATTTAACCTTCCAGGGAGGATTTGACCTCTCCGGGACACCGGGCGCGCTCGATATCCCGAACATCCCGACAGATCCCAGCGGCACATTCACGACGACGTTTGAGATCCCAAGCGAGGTCGGGAACTACCAGGGGATGGGTGGCGGGGCTGTTGTCCCAGGAAGATACCAATTCGTAAGCCATCCACCCATTTGTATCGAGTACTTCACGGTGACTGGTCCGGGCTCGCTACCGCAGACCGGCGGAGAACCGGCATCTTCTAGCCATGGGTGGGAGTCGATACCGCCTACCCTTCTCATCGGCCCGCTATTGGTTGCACTCGGCATACCTGTACTGGCAATCGCGGGCAGATTGCGGCGCCGGTAGGTCACCGCTGGCCGCTGGCCCAAAGGGGGTTAACCATGTGCAGACGGCTTCTCATCCTGTCAGCAATCATTGCGGCAAGCCACGCTGGGGCGCAGCACACGGGTGACCGGACGGGAGTTGCGTTGCCACGGTGAATGGCACGCACGGCGACGATCAGCCGGCAATCCGTGTTCTGCGCCCCTACAGCTGGTCTATGATCGCCCGGCGCTTCTCCTGGTACTCCTCTTCCGTGATCAGGTCCTTCCCACGCAGCTCGGCGAGGCGGACGAGGGCCATCGCCGGAGTATCCGGCGCCGGGGGGCCCGCCGGCGGGGTGCTACCCGGCGAGGGAGCAGACGAGAAGCGGATCGGCGGCCCGTAGATAGGAGGCGGCGTTACACCCTCAGGCAACGCGCCGAGCCCGCCGCGCTCCACGATCTTCTCTGAGCCCTGGGCCCTGACGACGACCGTGTTGACCAGCTTATCGTGGAGAGTCTGCGCGTCGCGGTCCCAGAGGATCCAGAGGTCATCCAGGTAGAGGGGGATAAGCCCGGCGAGCTGGCCGGCGAGCCCGCGCACGAACATGCCGCCGGTGCCGACCGCATCGCCGTTCGTACGGATAACGCGGATGCCGACGACGGCCTTGCCGGGGTTCTGGCCGCGGGGGGCGACGAGGAACCACCAGATCACCCAGCCGATGAAGAGGGTGAAGATGAGGATGAGGGCGCTGATCAGCCAGGCCAGGATGCGCTCGCCGCGGCCGGCCATGACAATGGTACCTTCCGAGTCCAGGACGAAGGTGCCGTCGTACTCGCAAAACAGGCCTTCACCCAGGGGGCGCTGGCAGCGGATGCAATTGCGGACCGCTGTGGACTGCATGCGCTCTTCTCCCTTCTGTCGTCGCCCTGACGCCATCTCGCCCGACCCGCGCGACCCGCGCGGCGCGCTACGCGAAGCGCTTCTTCAGCGGCTCGTACTGCTCCGGACGAGGCTGCTGCGCGAGTTCCCGCAGGCGGCTGACCGGCGTGCCGCCGTCCAGCGCCCGCACCTCTTCCTCGTAGGCGGGCAGGTCCTCGGTGCGATAGAGGACGCCCACGGGGATGCGCTCGCCCCACTCGTGCGCCTTGAGCCAGGCGGACTCGCGGTTGGAGGGATCGTACCCCTCGTCCTCCAGGTGATAGATGCGCTGGCGGTACCATTCGTACGTGTTCACGTGGTTGAAGGTGACGCAGGGCTGGAGGACATCGATCAGGGCGTAGCCGCGGTGCTTGATGCCGGCGGCGATGAGCTGCGCCAGGTGCCTGGGCTCGCCGGCGAAGGCGCGCGCGATGAAGGCGGCGCCGGCCGCGAGGGCGATGGCCATGGGGTTGAAGGCCTGCTCGATGGCGCCGGAGGGCGAGGTCGTCGTCACGAGCCCCTTGTCGCTCGTCGGCGAATACTGGCCCTTCGTCAGGCCGTAGATCTGGTTGTTCTCCACGATCTGGGTGATGTCCGGGTTGCGGCGGCAGGTCTGCACGAAGTGGTTGCCGCCGATGCCGTAGGAGTCCCCGTCGCCGTTGACGACGATGACGTTCAGCTCCGGGTTCGCGAGCCGGGCGCCCGTGGCCACGGCCAGCGGCCGGCCGTGGATGGTCATGAAGCCGTTCACGGTCATGTAGTCCGGCAGCTTGCTGCCGCAGCCGATGCCGGAGACGACCAGCGCCTGGTGCGGCTGGATCTCCAGTTCCGCGAGCGCCAGCTTGAGCGCCCTGAGAATGGCGAAGTCGCCACAGCCGGGGCACCAGGTGTTCTCCGCCGGGCAATCGAAGGCTTTCAGGTCAAACTTTGTGGCCACTGACCACCTCCCTGCCCAGCGCCGCCGCGATCTCTTCCGGTCCGAAGGGCCTGCCGTCGTACTTGTTGAGCGTGCGGTCCACCTGCACCCCGGTCACCATCCTGAGCAGGAGGGCCAGTTGCGAGGTGTAGTTCTGCTCCACCGCCACCGTCTCGCGGCAGGCCTCCAGCGCCCGCGCCGCCTCCTCGCGGGGCAGGGGCCAGAGGTCCGCGAACTGGAGGACGTTGGCGCTGCCGCCGGCCTGGTTAATGCGGTCCACGGCCTCGCGGCAGGCGCCGTAGGTGGAGCCCCAGCAGACCAGGGTGGTCTCGGCGCGGGGCGGGCCGTAGAGGGCGGGCGGGCGCAGCTCCTTCTCCGCCTCGTCCAGCTTGCGCATCCGCTTCTGCATCATGGCCACGCGGTTGGCGCTGTCCTCGGAGATGTGGCCGGTCTCGTCGTGCTCGTCGCTGGCGACGGCGTAAACGCCCCGCGGGTGGCCCGGGAGGGCGCGCGGCGAGACGCCGGTCTCGGTGAACTCGAAGCGTCTGTAGACATCGCCCGGCTGCCCTTCGAGGTCCGCATGGTCGAGGGTGGCGCCTCTGTCGATCTCTACGGCCGCGAAGTCGATGGCGTCCGCGTCCACCGTCTGGATGGAGGAGGCGAGCAGCGTATCCGTCATGACGACGACGGGGCACTGATAGCGCTCGGCCAGGTTCAGGGCGCGCCAGCCGGTCTCGAAGCACTCCTGCACGGTGCCGGGGGCCAGGACAATGCGCGGGAACTCGCCCTGTGAGGCGTGGACCGCGAAGAGCAGGTCGCTCTGCTCCGTGTGGGTGGGCAGGCCGGTGGAGGGGCCCCCGCGCTGGGCGTTGACGATGACGACGGGCACCTCCGTCATGCCCGCCAGGCCCATCGCCTCTACCATCAGGCTGAAGCCGCCGCCGGAAGTCGCGGTCATGGCACGGGCGCCGGCGAACGAGGCGCCGATGGCCATGCAGACGGCGGCGATCTCATCCTCGGCGTGCTTGGCGACGACGCCGTATTCGGGGGGCAGGGCCGCCAGCCACTCCATAATGGTTGTGGCCGGCGTCATGGGGTAGGCCGAGATGAAGCGGCAGCCGCCCGCCAGGGCGCCCATGGCCAGCGCCTGGTTTCCGTTCATGAGCAGGCGCTGCGGCGCACCATCAACGGCGCGCAGCCTGTACGGAAAATCGCTCCCGTAGCGCTCCCGCGCCACCTTGCAGGCCGCCGCGGCCACGCGCAGGTTCGCCTCCACGGCCGCGGCGCCCTTGCGGGCGAAGTTCTGGCGGATGACGCCCTCCAGGAACTCCAGCGGGAACCCCGTGATGCCGGCGGCGGCGGCGAGGGCGGCGGTGTTGACCATGACGCGATCGCCGTGCTCCTGGGCGATGGAGAGAAGCGGCAGGGCGTCAACGCTGATACCGCGCCGGCGCAGGGGCGCCTCGTCGATCTCGAACTTGTCTGGGAAGATTACGGCGCCGCCATCGGCGATGTTGTCCTGGTGCAGCGCCACGGACTCCGGCGTGAGGGCGATGACCAGATGTACGGGATCGCTGTGGGAGTAGACCGGCCGCTCCGACAGACGGATCTGGTAGAAGTTGTGCCCGCCGCGAATGCGCGAGCGGAAGTCCTGCATGGCGAACACGTGCAGGCCGGCGCGGGCGAACGCCTGCGAAAAGCCGGCGCCGCCGGACTCCACGCCCTGCCCGGCGTCGCCGCCGATGAGAATGCTGAGATCGTTGATCACGACGCCCGTCATACTGCCAACTCCCGCCTACGAACCCGCTGGAACAATCATATGCCAATATCCCGCCATGGCCCATGTTACGGCGTCAACAGGGGTATGCGAAGGGGATACTCTTCCCAAATCAGATAGGCCAATAGGCCTGTTTGTGACAGCCCGCAGAGCACTGGCGCCTTGCCTTCCAAGGCAATCTCCACGAGACCCCGGAGGAGGACTACAAGCGCCTAGAGTCGCTGATGCGCCAGGCGGCCGGCGTCACGGGGTAGGCAGATTAAGGCGCAGCCGACAGCGTCACGAACTGAGCGGTCGTGTACTCGAAGCGGCCCGTGGCGCCGTCAGCGGTGGTGAAGATCAGGGTATCCCCATCGATCTGCGTCAGCGTCACCGCCCCCGCGCGGGAGGGTGTTTCATACCATTTTGGCTCTGGAAGTGGGGACGCAAGCCCGGCGACCACAGCGCAAGTGTCTACGATTATGTGGTCATCTACAACGATGACGCCCTGTTGAGGGTCTATGCCAGAGCCAGTGTAAATGGTGTAGGGAACGCCCTGGCTCGATATTGCTGTCGCAATGCTGACCAGGTTGCCATATCGCCAGAAGGGAGGAGACGGGTATCTAGGGTCGTATTGATAGATGCCGGTCTTCAGGCTTGCTAAGTCTATGTTGGGGCATGACACAACCGGCGAAGCTTTCGGAACCTTGGAGGCGTGCGGCAGGTTCTGGGCTGCCTGTTCCGCCGCTCTTTCGGCCTCTTCGAAAGCTTGCTTCTCCGGCGGTGGTCCGCCGCCCTGACCGAACGCCCCGGTCGCTATGAGGCCGGCAAATACCCCGCCCGTTGTAACGGCTGCTGCTAGGACCAACACGGCTGTGCGTCGCACGTGCACGATGATGCTTCCCTTACTGCCCCTTGATGTTGGTGGCGTACTCCAGCGAGGACAGCCCGAACCCATTGCTGTTAAGCGTGTTCCAGAGCGAATTCCACGCCTGCGTCGGTGAGAACTGATATTCATTTATATCACCGCCAACCCAGCAACTACCCATAGGCAAGGCGTCGGCCCCACTGCATTCGGTCATCACGCCCTTAAAGGACATGTAGCCTTGTTGCCTCACAGACACCCAGGAGTCAGTAGCGAATTGCGTGTATACCTCTGGGAGTGGGTAGTTACGTGCAGCGCCGTACGCCACGTAATACACGTCAGCTGCAGTCCAGCACCCGTTAGGCACCCAGGCCGTGCCGTAATCGAGAAACGATGTCGCAAGACTATTACTGTTATAGCCATCCACGAACTCACGGGTTCGGCCTGCGCAGTCAAAGGGCGGAATCTCACCGCCCGGCTGTTCCATGTCGCTGCCCGCCCAGGCCGTTATCTGCCAACTGTAACCAGCGTTGCTCAAATAGCTCTGAACAGCGTAGGCCACGTTCGCCCAGTTAGTTCCAGCGCCGTTCGGCGTGCCGCCAGAGGGCGTCATCTGACTGTTGTTGGTTCCGACGACGATATGAAGCCGTGGGCACGAACCAGTTCTGTCGTACCACCCCCTAGCGTAGTTATCGACCGCCGTGATTATGTCTGCGTTACTGATGAACTTATACCCCGGCGAGTAATTGAGCCAATAATTCGTTCCGTAATTCGAGTTGACGTAGTCTGGCTGCCCGAAATCGAGCACGACCAGGCTGTTCGAGCACGTAGAGTTGTCGAACGCCCCGTCGACCCAGTAACCGATGCTATACATCGTAGCCGCGTCAGGGTTGGCGTAAGTGTTCTTAATGTACCAGGAATGGGCATTAGGCTGCGCCCGGCAGCACGTATTTGTCGCCCAGAGGGCGGTTTGGTTCGTCCAGTAAATCACCGTGTTTGCGTCCTGCTGGTCGAGCAGGTACGCGCCTGGATATCCCCAGGTGTTGCTGGCCCAGATAGCCCAGCCCGATGTATTGTAGATGACGAGATTGCCGTCGGTCTGCATCGCGATGTGCCTCATTAAGATGGTTACCGAACTGAGAGCCGTTGCCTCAAGAAGTAGGGTTACCGAAGGTATTCAGATTAGTCGTCGAGCTGATCGGTCAACGTGGAGAACAATTTTGAGGGATTGGAGTCCCTCCTGAAGG
>JAUSFE010000069.1 GCA_030649945.1 Dehalococcoidia bacterium
AACTTCATGATGTCCACCACTCCCTGTGCCCGATCACTCTAGGAAGGCTACGTTCGCGCTGTCGCTACTGTCAAGGGAAGACGAGTGGCCCCAATCCGTGAGTTCGAGATGAGAAGGTGCACCTGGTGGGTGGGCGAGTGAGGTGGTGGTCCGGGCGTGGTGTGCCGCGGTTGTGAGGCAGCTCGGTGGACGCGCGCTGGTAGACTGGGGGCATCTTGGCGCTGAGGTGCCCGATGCGCAAACCGTCGTCGACTGGGCTGGACATCGACCTGCAGGGTGGGCTGAGCGAGGCGGAGACGCCACACGCGGGAGTGGCGCTGTTGATCGAGTTGGGGCGACGGAGCGGGGTGGTGGGCGCGGCGGAGCGGCACCTGCCGCGGAAGAAGTCGGTGCGGGGGGTGGGCCAGGGGCAGTTCGTCGAGTCGGTGGTGGTGCTGAGCGCGCTGGGGGGCGACTGCCTGGACGACTTTGACGGGCTGCGGCGGGACCGGGGGCTGGCGGCGCTGTTGGGCTACGAGCTGCCGGCCGCCTCCACCGCCCGCCAGTGGCTGGACCGCTTCCACGACCCGCAGGCCGTCCGCGACCGTCCGCGGCAGGGCAGCTTCATCCCGCCCGAGTCGGCTGGACTGGCAGGCTTGCGCGCCGTGGTGCAGCACAGCGTGCGCACGTACGTGACCGCAGTGCAGCCAGGGCCCGCGGTGACGCTGGACGTGGACGCGCACCTGGTGGAGTCGTCCAAGCGGAGCGCCCTGCCGACCTACGAAGGATTCCGGGGCTACCAGCCGCTGCTGGTGGCGTGGGCCGAGGCCGGGCTGGTGCTGGCGGATGAGTTTCGCGACGGCAATGTCC
Organism: Dehalococcoidia bacterium; assembly: GCA_030649945.1. Taxonomy (GTDB): domain Bacteria; phylum Chloroflexota; class Dehalococcoidia; order SM23-28-2; family RBG-16-64-32; genus JAUSFE01. The sequence continues at coordinate 850 of JAUSFE010000069.1, forward strand.
CAGCCTCGGTCGGGATTCGGGGCCTGGTGGACGAGGCCTTCGCCAGTCTGCCGGGGCGGTCGGATGGCGAGCCCTGGCAGGTGAGCGTGCGCTCGGACAGCGCGGCCTACGAGCAGGACACCCTGGACCACTGGCAGGAGCGGGGCTGGCGGTTCGCGGTCAGCGCGGACCTGAGTCCCCAGTTGCGGCGCGAGATCGTGGCCCTGCCGTTCGACGCCTGGCAGCCCTGGGCCACCGAGGCCAAGGGGGTGGTGCGGGAGTGGGCGGAGGTGGCCTACGTGCCCAGCCGCCGCCAGGAGCAGCGGGAGGGGCAGCCCTCCCGCTATCTGGCCATCCGAGTCCGCACGCCCCAGGGCGTGCTGTTTGGCGATGGCAGCACGGTCAAACACTTTGCCGTGGTCACCAACGACTGGACGACCGAGGGGCAAGCGCTGCTCCAGTGGCAGCGGGGCAAGGCCGGCACCATCGAGCACGTGCACCGCGTGCTCAAGGACGAGCTGGCGGCCGGGGTCTACCCGTCGGACAAGTTTGGGGCCAATGCCGCCTGGCTGCGGCTCCAGGTGCTGACCCACAACCTGCTGGAACTGCTCAAAGCTACCGCGTTGGAGCCGCAGGAGCGCCACGCCCGCCCCAAGCGACTGCGCTTCGCCATCTTCACCCAGTTCGGGCGGGTGGTCCACCACGCCCACCAGCGGTTCTTGCGGCTGGTCACGCGGGTGCTGGAGGCGGTGCTGCGGCCGGGCCTGCGGCGGGTGCGCGCCTGCGCCTGGGCCGCCCCGTGACCGACCGCCTCTTCCACCGTGCGCCCGTCCGCCCGGGGCAGCGCTTGCCCTGTGCGCCCAGACCACGCCTTCCGCGCGCCCCACCACCCGCCATAGCAGGCCCGTGAGCCGCCCCTGAGCCGCCCGGAGACGAGCAACACCGCCTCGCTCCTGCCACACACCCAAAAACCAGCACCCCCACCCAGCAACTCACGGATTAGGGCCCGGGCGGCCGGGTCATCCTGCGGGCTGAGGTCCGGGCCGGGCAGGTGTGCGTGGCGATTGCGGACAGCGGCCCGGGCATCCCGACAGACGATCTCCCCCATATCTTCGAGCCCTTCTACCGCGTCGAGGCCGCCCGTTCCCGCCGCGCCGGTGGCGCCGGCCTCGGACTG
>JAUSFE010000007.1 GCA_030649945.1 Dehalococcoidia bacterium
CAACGGGATGGGACTGGAGGAGGTTCTCGACTTCTCCCGCCACCGTGACGTGAAGGTATTCATGGTCTACCGCGACCGCGAGCGCGACGTGCAGGGCCAGTTGGCTACCCTCGTCGCCGCCGGTGTGGAGGGGGACTAGAGAGGGGGGCCGTTGAGTATGCAAACAGACATTATCGTACTCAAGATAACGGCCAGAATGAGGGTGGCGGGATGACCGCCCGTGGCCCAAGTCATGAGGGTTCCTTGCCAGGTTCTTGCGGCATCCTTCCTTCTCCTGGGTTGGTCGAGGCCCACGGTTTCTCTCTGCCATGTTGAGCGCTGCTACCTGCAAAGACTGACGGAATCGATGGTCTCGTTCGCCCGACTCCACTGCCACCCTGGCCTACTCAACCTATCGGCAGTGTTGCTGCCACTCCGTAGTGGTCAGAGAAGCCGTTGGCAGGTGACCCCCTGTGATTCGTCAGAGGCGAAGTAGACGAACCCCCAGAGGAGCACTGCGCCCAGCACATGGCCGCTGGGGAAGGAGAACCCGCCCGCCCGCTCCGAGACGTCCACGAGGAATGGGGACGGCCGCGGCCGCTCCACGAGCTCCTTCGGCAGGAGCGTCTGCGCCGCGGCCGATCACCGCGAGGACGACGAACGCCGCCATCAGCCGATGCCGCCGCAACGTGCCTTGGAGGCGGGATTTGCGCAAGCGCTCTAACGAAGCGTGGCTGGCAGAGTTGCGTTCGGGCGGACCGCAGGAGGCCGGCGCCATTGCTGACCTAACGGAACTTCTCCGGCGATCGGCATTCTCACGAGCCTCAGATCATGCCGGCCGGAACATATCGTGTAGGGTTTTGCCCCGCAGGATAATTACGGTGGCGGCCCGATTGACTCTGTGCTGATCTGGAGTGACGATAGGCGGGAGGGGTTTAGACGCTCATGACGATTCGTCAGCTCAGGTGGACTACAATTGTCGCGCCAATCCTTTTCCTGGGCGTGTTCACGTACGTCGCCCATTCACTCTTCGAGCCCCTGCTTGAGAGTTGGATCGGCTTCACGCTGATACTGGCGCTCGCCGCCGTCGTCGTTGCGTTATTCTCCCATCTCGTCTTCGGAATCATCGAGAGGCTGGAGTCGCGCGTGTCGGGACAGAACCGGGAGCTCTCAGCCGTGAGTTCCATCGCGACGGCGCTTAGCGAACCCGTGGGCGTGGAGCAAGCTTTGCAGGTGTCGCTGGACACGGCGATAGACGTCATGGGGGCTTCCGCGGGGGTTATTTGCATCCTGGACGTGGAACGGGAAGAACTACATTCCGCCGCCCACCGGGGCCTCTCGCCGGCCATTATCGAGCGAGTACGCCGGCAGAAGGTGGGCGACGACCCCATAGGGTCCGAGGTCATACGCACTGGCAGGTCCGTCGTCATCGCCGACGCGTTCGACGACCCTCGCGTCGCAGAGCTATGCCGCCAGGAGGGGTACCATTCGACCATCAGCGTGCCGGTCAAGTCGGAGGGCAGGGTTGTCGGCATCCTTGCTCTCGTCAGCCGCGACGAGAGTGCGTTCGGTGTGTCAGCTATCCAGCTCCTTGAGCGCATCGGCCAGCAGGTAGGCATCGCTGTAGAGAAGACGCTACTTTTCCGAGAATTAACGCAGCGAAATCGTGATTTGACGGCGCTGAACGATGTGGCGGCGGCAGTCAGCAGTACTCTGGATCTTCAGGGCATCATGTCCATTTCGCTGGATCGTGCGATGGCGTTGGCTTCTTGCCGATCGGGCGATATCTGGCTGCGGGGGAACGATCGCTCCCGCCTGATCTTGGCCGCCCACCGAGGGCCAGACGGCCGGGCCCCGGAAAGCTCCAGCATCAGTTTGTCTCCCGGAGAAGGGCTGTGCGGTCGCGTGTTGGTGCAAGGAGAGACTACCCTCGACTTGGCCGATAACGGCAGCGGTGAACAGGTTCTCAGCGTGGCCCTTCCCCTAAAGTCGGCCGGTGACATCCTGGGCGTGGTCTGCTTCACGTTCGATCGTGGTTACTTGCTCCTTGAGCGCACCCAGGAACTGCTGGAGGCGATCTCGTCACAGATAGCGGTGGCCATCAAGAACGCCCAGCTCTACGAGCAGGTCCAGGATGTGGTGATCCTGGAAGAGCGAGACCGTATCGCTCGAGAGATGCATGACGGCTTCGCGCAGGTTCTGGGATACGTGAACACGAAGGCCCAGGCGGTCAGGCATCTCCTCGCCACCGGTCGGTCAGATGAGGCCGCTGAGATGGTGGCGCAGCTGGAGGAAGCGGCACGAGAGGTATACGTGGATGTCCGTGAGGCGATTTTGGGCCTCCGTGCGACAGCCCAAGATGATCGCCGTCTTGTCCCGCGCATCAGGGATTATCTTGATGTGTTCGGACGACTTGCGGATCTCAAGGTGAACTGCAGGGTGGAGAACGGCGCAGATGTGGTTGATCTACCGGTTGCTGCCGAGATTCAGCTCCTGCGGATAGTCCAGGAGGCGCTGAGCAATGTTCGGAAGCACGCAGGCGCCACCGGCGCAACCGTGCGGTTACGTGCAAAGGACGGTTGCCTGCGCGTGATCGTCAAGGACAACGGGCATGGCTTCGACCCGGGCAGTTACGACCGGGGCGACTGGCCACAGTTTGGACTCAAGACCATGAAAGAGCGGTCCGAGGCGGTGGGCGGCACCTTCCAGCTTCGCAGCGCGCCCGGCAAGGGCACCACTATTGCCGTCACCGTCCCTCTTGCCCGGGGCAGAGAGTCATGAAGGTGCTCATAGCCGACGACCACGCCCTCTTTCGCGATGGCGTGGCCAGCCTTTTGAAGGCCTGGGGACTGGACGTTGTTGGCCAGGCCGGCGACGGATTCAAGGCCCTCGAGGCGACCCGCGCCCTGCGGCCAGATCTCATCCTGATGGACATCCAGATGCCGCTCTGCAGCGGCCTTCAAGCCACGCGCCTTATCAAAGCCGAGATGCCCGAAACAAGGATCGTCATGGTCACTGTGTCCGACGAGGAGGAAGACCTGTTTGAGGCGATCAAGAGTGGCGCCGAAGGGTACGTCTTGAAGAACATGTCCGGCGAGGAATTCAGCCGCGTACTTAACGACATCGCCAACGGGGAGGCGCCGCTTTCCCAGGGTCTGGCCGCCAAGATCCTGACGGAGTTCGCGCGCATGTCCCGGGAGCCGGCACCCAAAGAGTCCGACAAGGACCAACTGAGTGATCGAGAGCGCGAGGTTCTGCAGGAGGTAGCGGGCGGCGCTACCAACAAGGAGATCGCGGCGCGACTGTTTATCTCCGAGAGCACCGTCAACTTCCACATGAAGAGCATCCTTTCAAAGCTTCACGTGCGGAATCGGGCACAGGCAGTGGCGTATGCTCTTCAGACCGGCCTCGTACGCGTGATTCCGGGCGACGCGTAAGCCTCGTTGCCGCTCCGGATTCGAATCCTGCGCAAGCACCTGTCAGGAATGACAGGTGCTTGCGTCTAAGAGCTACCCGATCTGGGTGCGCTGGGCCACCCTATCAAGCGGTCACAGAGATTGTGCTTGGGAGCACAATCTCTTCCGGAGGCAGCGCTTCATTGTCCCGCCCGCAGTGGGTGTCGAGGCGAAGCGCCGGCCAGAATTCGCTGAGGAGGAGCCACATGAATCGATGGTCCCACAAGACGTTGAAGTTCACATTCACTTTAGCCGCGCTCGCCCTGGGCCTAACCGTGGTGGGTCTGGCCTGCGGTGGCGGCGACGAAAGCGGGAGCAAGACGCCCGGGGCCTCCACGGAGGCCGACGGATCGGTGTCGCTTGACCTGTCCATGGGCGACAACTTCTTCGATCTGAACGGGGAGCACAACCCCACTTTGGAGATCGCCGCGGGGGCGACGGTTGAGATCAAGCTCGCGAACGAGGGGGCAGCGATTCACAACATGCGCTTCGCCGGGGAAGACAATCAGTACAACAACGGCGATGACGCCGTATCCGACCCTGATCAGGTCCCGGCTGGCCAGACGGCCGTCATTAAGTTCACGGCGCCTGAGAAGCCTGGGACCTACAAATACCAGTGTGACTTCCATCCCACCGACTCGAAAGGTGAGATCACGGTCAAGTAGCCGACCGCAGGCGCGATTCCTGCTCTGCGAGCACGGAGACAACGGTCCCCCGGATCAACGACGGGGTTGTGCCGATTATCGCCGCGGGGGATCCTCGTTCCCACTCGAATCGCACCGGGCTGCGACGGCCGCTCCGAGACAGTGGCCGGTCGACGCCGTCAGGCAGCGGCCACCTGTTGTTTCTAGCAGGGCACCCAAACTCAAGAACTACCCGATTTGGCCGCGCGTAACCGCCTCTGTTGGCGGTCACGCGAATAGTGCGGGAAAGCACAATCAAGCTTGAGGTAATCGCCAATGGAGCCGAGGCGCGTTCTAATTCTGTACGAAAACTCGCTGCTCGCTGAGGGACTCCGCGCCCTTCTCTCGCAAGAGAGCCGACTCGAGATCCGAGCCGAGAAGCTCGGGGGCGCCACGTCGCACGATCCGGACGATCACTTTGTTCCCGACGTCATCATCGTGGACCGCGACGAGCTTGCGAGCCAGAGCGAAGTCACGATCGGTGACCTGCTATCCGGGAGAATGGGAACAAAAGTCATCGACGTCAGTGTCCACAACTTAAAGGTGAGGCTGTACCAGGGCTGCGAGTTCAACGAGGTGGACTTGCAACAACTGCTGGCCGCCATTGACAGCGACGCACTAATCGAAGGCGATAGTATTCAGCCGGCCACAACGTCGAAGGCGCGGCGGAAAACCAAAGGAGGAGCGTGATGATCACCTCGAAATGGTTGAAGTGGGCTATTCCCACGGGCGCGTTAGCGTTACTGCTCGCGCTTGCGGCAGCGTGCGGCGGAGGCGATGACAACAAAGGCGCCAGTCCGGGCGCGACCGAGTCCGGCGATGACGCGGTGCCGCAGTTCATCATGGGGCAGCCGGCGCCAATGCCGGACCTAGCGGACATCCCGGCTACCTACGACCCCAAACCTGGAGACCTGCTGTTCTTCACCAACGCCAGCATCAGCTACAACTCTCAGGCCAGGCATCCCTGGGTAGTCATAATCGACGCCAAGACCAAGAAGATCCTCGCGGGCTCCGAAATCCCCGAGATCAGTTCGTCTCCGCACGGCATCGGCCTTTCGCCTGATGCGACTCAGATTTATTTGCCCGCGGGAGTCGGCCAGCCCATCCCGGCTATCGGGTTTGCCCCGCCCCCGGGAGGCGTCAAGTTCGGCAACGGCGTAACAGTCATCGACGCCAAGACGCTGAAGATGACCCAGGCCATCGCCACTATCGACGCTCCGCATCATATTCAGATCTTGAACGACGAGTATGTGATGAGCGACGCGTGGGGCAAGGACCAGATTCTCTTCACGCTCGATCCGAACGACGGGAACAAGATGGTCAATCAGATAGCGGCGGCGCCGTTCGAAGCCAGCCCCTACATCGGATTCCCCTCGCCGGACGGCAAGTACGTCTACATGACGGTGCGGCCGCCCAAGGACGCTCCGGACCACGACGCCTGGATCTCGCGAGTCAACCTCAGTGACTGGTCGGTGGAGAAGGTCGTCAACGTCGGCCCCGGTGCGGTTTGGACGACTTTCTCGCGAGACGGCCAGTTCGCGTACGTGACGATCGGGGAAGAGGACTGGGTTAACAAGGTTGACCTGGCCCAGAAGAAGGTCATCGGCAAGGTGTCCTCGGGGCGGGGACCGTACGGAGCGGTCCTCTCTCCCGACGAAAAGACGCTGTTCGTTGTGAGCAAGGGCGAAGGCGGCCACGGTCAGCGCGGCGCGACCTTCGTGGTCATCGACGCCCAGGCGATGAGGCTTCTGGAGGAGCGGCCGTCCTGCCTGGCCTATGTCTGCCAGGCGGACCACGGCGTGCTCTCGCCCGACGGCGCCGAACTGTGGATCGACAACAACATGGGCTACCTCGATGTCTTCGACATCAACACCCTGGAGATGAAAGCGGAAATCACGATGCCGCTCCTGGCGGATCCCCACGGCGGTGTCTTCGTGCAATACGACAACGCTGGCGCGGGGCATGTGGTCATGGACATCGGCGGACCTCACGGCGGCGTCAGCCCGTACGTCTTCGACAACGAGAACGGCGTTCCGACGCTTGCCGAGGCGCTCGCAAACGGCGGTTGGGCTCCTGCCGAGTCGTCTGCCGCACTGGTGCTCGGCGCCACGCCGCCGACGCCGCAGCCGTCCTCGGCTGCCACCGAGACCGTGAACGTCGTGATGGAAGACTTCTTCTTCGAGGCTCTGCCAGAAGGCCTGACGGTGCCCGCCACCAGCCAAATCACCTTCAAGATCGAGAACAAGGGACTGGCCGTCCACAACATGACCAGCACGGATTTCGGGATCATCGCGTATGACGTTCAGGCGCTCGCGGCGGGTGAAATCACCGGTCGGTCTCCCAGGGCCGGTACGTACAAATTCGTCTGCACGTACCACCCGGGCATGGAGCTTAGTATCACCGTCAGGTGACGATGACGACAAAGGCCGGATGAACACCTGGACCGAAGGGACAGGAGCAGCAATGGCACTGGCAAAGGCGCGACTCGAGGGGACCGGCAGGCCCAGCGCGGGCTTTGGCGCTCGTCTCTCCCGCCGCTGGGAACGTGCCGTGCCGGCGCTGCTCCTGGCCGCAGCCTTCGTCGTCTCTCTGGTCGGTCTCTACGCCCTCGGGCGGTCGGCCGAGAGCTGGGTCGGCCGCCCGGGGGAACAGATTTCGAGCCCCGGCGCCGCACAAGACGCCGGAAACCTGGCCCGCAGTCTGACTCGGCTGGGCTGGTCGCAGCCGGAAGTGCCGGCCGATGTCCTGTTAGTCTCGCCGGACTACTTTCAGGCGGTCGGCTGGACGCCCAAGAGCGACATGAACCCTCGGGATCACGTCATCTTAATGGTCGCCGAGAACATCCACGACGGCGACCTTCCGGCTTTCCCGTTGCCGCAACTCTGGATGAACGGGGCAGCCACGGATGATCTCGCCCGGACCAAGGTGATGGCGGACTCGCCGCATCACCGGACGACTGCGGTGATCTTCGATCGGCCCGCGGGGCTATCGACGCCGACCTCGGACACAACCATCGGGCTAGTCTTCCCCGGAAGCAGTTCGCCCGGGGCTCTCTCATGGGATGCTTCGGCGCTCGCCGCCAGCAATTCGGGCGCGGTCGGGTTTCACCTCACCGGCGCTAGCATTCTCGCTCTCCTGGCCGGACTCCTCGTGTCGATGTGGCCCTGCCTCTTCCAGCTGACCGCCTACTTCATACCGTCGCTGGCCGGCATCTCGATGTCCGATGCACAAGGGGGTGTGTCGGCGGCGGCGCGCTGGCGTGTGGTGAAGATGGCGACCTTCTTCGTGGCCGGGTTTGTTATCGTGTACACCCTCGCCGGGGCAGCTGCCGGTCTGGCTGCACAATCCTTCGATACGCAGTCCTTATTCGAAACCTGGCGCCGTCCGATGACTATTGTGGCCGGCACGGTCATGCTGGTGCTCGCGCTGCGACAGGCGGCCCGTGCGCGACTGCCCCTGGTATGCAAGATGCCGCTGCTGGCGCGCTTTGGTAAGAGCCGAGGGCAGCCCGGGTATCGTAGCGCCATGCTCATGGGTCTCGCGTACGCCACTGGATGTGCTACTTGCTTCGGCGCCGCAGTGCTTCTCGGAATGCTTGTGTACGTCGGGGTGGCAGGGGCGCCCTTCACAGGGGCCGCAGTCATGTTTCTCTTCTCGGTGGGGATGGGTATCCCGTTGATTATAGGGGCGAGCCTCATGGCACAGGTCCTACCTCTTCTGGAGCGCTTCACGTCCGCTTCCAGGTACCTAGCGTTGGCGAGCAGCGCGATGATGATGGCTATGGCGGTGCTGCTCCTGAGCGACCACTTCATGGGCTTCAGCAACGGCCTCAGCCAGTTGCTGGGGAGCGGCGCCAGGCCTGTGGGGTAAGGGATCTCAAGATGAGGTGGCTCGTGGCGGCACGGGAACGGCTCAGCAGGACGGCTAACGCAACCCTCCGCGAGATGGGAAGAGCCGGTCTCGTGGTTGCCGGCCTGTTACTTCTCGCTGCGGTGCTGGCGTGCGGGGGAGGGGGTGTGACGGCGCCCACGGGAAACGACCCTTCGCCGTCGAAAGGGGCCGCAGAGGAACAACGGCTATGGATCAAACACGGGGAGGACGTCCAACCCTTCAAGAACGGTGATGAGGTCAGCGCGGGCGGGATGAACGCGGAGATCTTCGTCTCGCCTTATCCACCAGGCCGCAGCGCGAACATAGATTTCTACTTGACGCGCGGAGGCGAGCCCATTGAGAACGCGAATGTCTCCCTCCAGTACGACATGACCGTGATGGAGCATGGACCATTTGAGCTGCTGGCGGTGCCAACGGGCAGGGGCCACTACCTGGCGGCGCTCGACTTCGTCATGAACGGCGACTTCTGGCTTAACGTCTCCTTAGACATAGCAAACGACGAGTCAATCATCAACTTGCTCGTGCGCGCAGCACGCTGATGCAGAGGCCAACGATGCGGAGGTTCCTCTTCGTTGCCCTGGCCGCGCTGGCGCTTGCGGGAGCGGGCGTCCTCTTCAGCCAAGCCTCAGCTCCGGCGGAGGCGCACGGCAAAGAAGTGCAGATAGAGCTGCGCTGCGCCCCGGCCGATCCGAGAGCACCGCTTGACCAGAGTTGCGAGGCGGTCGTCTCGTTCGCCGACGACGCCGAGCCCGTCTCCGATGCGCGCCTGACATTGGAAGGGGTGCGGCCCGGGAAGGGCGATCACGCGACTGGGGATGCGATCAGGCCCACCGGCGAACCCGGCCACTATGCGGGCACTATCCGACTAAGCGCTTATGGGACCTGGATATTGAGCGCGCAAGTCGAGGCCCCTGCTGAGGGGAAGGTGGAGCTCACGCAGGAGGTGCTCCCACCCTCTGGCACCGCCAGCCCGGTTGCTCAGGCCCGAGCGCGCCTGCTCATCAGCTTCAATGGCCGGGACATCGCCAACATCGCGGCGCTCATTGCCCATCTGCTGGGAGCCCTGGTCCTGTTCGCCGCCACCGCGGCAGTGCTAGTTGTGGGTGGGACGGCGCAGGGACAGCAGGGGGCCGATCAGAGAAGACGAATTGCCCGGTGGTTCCCCCGCTTGGCCGGCGCGAGCTTCGCCCTCATAGCCGCTTCGGGATTCTACAACGCGATGTACAACTCGCCAATACGCCAACCCGGGCTCCTCCATCCTGGGGACGTCACGAGCATTCCCTTTGGTGACGCCTACCTCATTGCATTCGGCGTCAAGATGCTGCTTGCGGTTGCGTTGACGCTCGGCACCGCAATGCTCGCTTTTCGCTTGAGGCGGTCAGTTTCCTGGCTGGTGCCGGGCGTCGCCGGTGGTGCGCAGGCCCCGTTTGATGAGATCACATCCCGCAAATCCCTCCTGGCGGAACTGCGCAAGGATGCTTGCGTCCTGTGGGCAGCGACGAACCTCCTGGCTGGGGGTGCCTTGCTAATCGACGTCGTTGTGTTGGACTACCTGCATATGCTGAGCCACGCCGGGGCGCTCAGCGTTGCCTGACTTGGGGCTTGGCTGAACGTTATCCCGGTTGCTCCGGCGCTGGTCGGGATCGCCGGGGGATCCCGCACGGTAACCCCGGCGTTGTGTCTGGCCACCTCCCATGTCCCCGACGGCCGATTTCGTCTCCTTTCGAGCCGCCGGGGACTTCTTTAACCAGACTCGGCGCTCGCGGCCCTGTGGGAGGCATGCCCGTCGGGCCATCCCTGCTCGGTTCTCTCCGGGAAGAACCGCAGGCGCTATCGTGGGATCAGCGAGTGACGACCTTGCCGACCACAGAAGGGTGGTGGTTTAATGCGGCGCATAGGAGGCGGACTTGCGCAAGCGCTCCAACGAGACGTGGCTGGCGGAGCTGCGATCTGGCGGACCGCAAGAGGCCGGCGCCATTGCCGACCTCACCGAACTCCTCCGCCGTTCAGCGTTCTTCTACCTGCGGCCACACCGGCACGAGCTGAAGGACATTGCGGCCCCAGAGTGATGTTGGAGCCGCCCTCGGATCGCTTCCGCAAGGAGAAGGAAGAGATCGAGCGAACGGCGCTGGCCCTTTGGGATTGATCCCTGGGCGAACCCCGTGGCCTCAGCGAGTAACTTTCGCGCAGATGCTACGCTACGGTGGGTCCAAGAGACGATGCGGCGGAATTGTCCGTCGGCCTCATGACGGAGGGCTTCGACTCGCCTATTGGATGCGAACTTTGAGACCGGCTGCCGTAGCCGGCCGATGGGCTGCTGGGCAAACCAAACTCGAAGGTTGAAGCCATAGGCTAACGAACTGGTGGTCCTGGAGCCTCCGTTGGGTAGTGGCTCGCGGCGAACCACGGCCCAGCTCTTGCGTCAGTGTGGAAGGGGACCAGGGCGTGGGCTCATGAGTACGCAAATGGGCGTTATCGCACACAAGATAACGTCCGGGAATCAGGGGCGCATGGTCGATGCTGTTTTCCGCAGTCGAGGGATTGACTGTCCTAGACGAAGCGCGCGACGCTGCAAAGCTCTACCCGATAGTTCTGGAGGTGGTTGATACCGGCTTGGCAGTGCATTTCGCCTACGGTCTCTCGGAGAAAGCGGCGGGAATCGCAGCGGCAGCCGGTGCGCAATGGGAGAAGGCGGAGGAGCACTACCGGATGGCCATGCGCCAGGCACAGGAGCTGCCTCACAAGATCGAGCAGCCGGAGGTGCGCCGCTGGTACACCCGCATGCTCATCGACCGCGACGGCCCCGGCGACTGCGACAAGGCGCGCGAGCTGCGACCGAAGCCATCGAGCTGTACCGCCGGATAGGCATGCCGAAGCACGTGGAGATGGAGGAGACGCTGCTAGGGTAGGTGTAGCGGCCGCAGGCAAGAGGTCCGGACTGGTAGTTCGGTGGTCGGACACAGGCTGGGCTTGCCGCGATCCAGATACAACTAGCCCGCTTCAAGAGCAACGCTTTCGCACGAGTCCGGTGCTCAGGTTTGGCGGCGCAGATCACGTCCCCAGCGCGCTGTCCACTGGCGACAGGCGCCTATTGGACTGAAATTGGAGTACATGGCCCCAAATTGGACTGATTGGACTGGATTCTTGGACTTCCATTGGACTGGCAGGCCTCACACTGGCCCCCACAACCGCCTGACGGACCGCCCGCGATGGAGCGGGCCGCAGGCGGCGGAAGGGAGGAGCCATGCGAGGCCTGCTTGTCGGAGTGACGGTTGCCATCGCCCTCATCGTTGGGGTGCTGGCGGCCGCTCCCGTCCACGCCGAGGGGCCGGAGACCACCGAGGGCGAGGCGCTCGCTGAGCTGGTCTTCGCCGGGGCACCGCTGGCAGGCCCGGCAGCCACGTCGCCGCCGTCTCCCGCCGGTCCGCCCACTGCCACCTCGTCGGCTCCTTCCTCTTCTATAGGGTCACCTCCTGCGGGGCCAGCGGCCGCTCCCGCTGTCGAGTCGATCCCGCCTCCGGAACCAAGCCCGGAGGTCAACCCTGAGCTGCCCGACATCCCCAACCCCCTGGACTGGTTCAGCAATCTGGACCCCAGCAAGTGGGCGGGCGACATCCTCAACGCTCTCCTCACCATCATCGGGAAGGCTCTGCTGGAGGCGATCCGAGGATTCGTGGACTGGGCGCTGGGGTTCGGCGACAGCTCACTGAACTTCGTGACCCGCACGCCGGCAGAGGGGACGTACGGCAGCCCCACGGTGCGCAGCCTGTGGGACTTCTCGCGGGCTCTCGTGAACGTCGCTCTAGCGGTCATCGTCATGTGGGGCGGCTTCAACGTCATGGTCAAGGAGCACACCCGCAGCCCCTACCACGAAGTGATGGAACTGCTGCCGCGGCTTATCCTGGCGGCCCTGGCCGCCAACCTCACGCTGGAGTTTGCCCGTGGTCTTATCGACGCCAACAACGCCATCGCCGCCGGAGTGGGCCAGGTGGGGCTGCCAGGCTACGACCAGGCGAGCCCCAGCCAGGAGGGCATCGCCCTCATCTTCACGGCCCTGGCCTACGGCATCGTGGCCATCCTCCTGGTGCTTCAGATGCTGATGCGGCTGGCCCTCATCGACGTGCTTATCGTCCTGGCGCCGGTGGCGTCCCTCCTGTGGGTGCTGCCCCAGACCCAGGACTGGGCCCGCTGGTGGGCGAACCT
>JAUSFE010000071.1 GCA_030649945.1 Dehalococcoidia bacterium
CCAAAGCAAACTCCGTCGCCTCGTGCCAAGTCCAAGCCGTCTTCCACCCACCCCTGGCGTACTCTTATGTGGGCGGCCAACAAGAAGCATGGTGACAAATTCACTGGCCAGTTAACCTGACAGAATCACAGGCCAACGACACGCACATTCGCGCAGCTTTGACGGCAGGTATGGCGGGTTGCTATCCTCAAATGTGCGCCGGCGCGGCCGGCAGAAGGGACGGGCCAGTGGGTTTCGATATTCTCTCCCGACGCAGCAAAGACCGCGAGAAGTATGGCGACCGCCTGCCGCCGGGCCAGAAGGTTGTGGAGGACTGGCCGGTCCTCTCCTACGGCGCCACGCCGCGCATTGAGAAGGGGCAGTGGCGGCTGCGCCTCTACGGGCTTGTCGAGAATGAGGTGGAGCTTGACTGGGAGGCGTTCACGGCGTTCCCCAGCGCCACCGCGCACTGCGACATCCATTGCGTCACGGCCTGGAGCCGGATGGACAACGACTTCGAGGGCGTGGCCTGGCTGGAGCTGATGCAGCTCGTGAAGCCGCTGGCCCAGGCGAGCGCCGTGCTCGCCCACTGCTACGGAGGCTACACCACAAACGTGCTCCTGAGTGATCTCAACCGCCCGGAGGTGCTGCTGGCTTACAAGCACGATGGCCAGGAGCTGGCGGCGCAGCACGGCGGCCCCTGCCGGCTCGTGATCCCCCACCTGTACTTCTGGAAGAGCGCGAAGTGGGTGCGCGCCTTCGAGTTCATCGATAAGGACCGGCCGGGCTTCTGGGAGCAGTACGGCTACCACCTGCGCGGCGACCCCTGGAAAGAGCAGCGCTACTCGTGACCGAGCCTGCTCCGGGGGGAGCGCGCGGTCCGGCGGAGGGGGCAGCGCCCGCCCTGGACGCCCTTGACCGGCGGCTCCTGAACCTGGTCCAGAGCGAGTTCCCGCTCGTCCCGCAGCCGTTCGCGGCGCTGGGCGAGAAGCTGGGCGTCGCCGAGTCCGAGGTCATCGAGCGCCTGCGCGCCGCCCGCGACTCTGGTGTCCTGCGCAGCCTGAGCGCCATCTTCGATGCGTACCGCGTGGGCTACCGCAGCACCCTGGTCTGCCTCTCGGTGCCGGAGGAGCGCCTGGAGGGCGCGGCGGCCGCCGTCAGCGCCCACCCCGGCGTCAGCCACAACTACGGCCGCGAGCACGAGTACAACCTCTGGTTCGTGCTGGCGCTGCCCCGCGAGCGGGACCTGGAGGCCGAGGTGGCGGATCTGGCGCGCCGGACGGGCGCGACGAAGTACCACCTGCTGCCCAACCTGAAGCTGTACAAGATCGGCGTGGAGTATGACGTGGAGGAGGGTGAGAACAGGGCGCAACGCCCGCGCCGGCCGGGGGGGCCGCGCCGCGAGCTGACGGAAGGGGACATGGCCCTGGTCCGCGTGCTGCAGGAGGAGCTGCCGCTGGAAGGCAGGCCCTTTGCGCAGCCCGCCCGCGATGTGGGGATGACCGAGGATGCGCTGCTATCGCGGGCGGCGGCCCTCCAGGAGGAGGGGATCATGCGGCGCTTCGCGGCCGTCATCCGCCACCGCATCGCCGGGTTCGCCGCCAACGGCATGACCTGCTGGATCGTGCCGGAAGAGGGGATAGACGAGATTGGCTACAGGTTCGCCGCGTACCCTCAGGTGAGCCATTGCTACCGCCGCCCCACCTACGACGACTGGCCGTACGCCATCTTCACCATGATCCACGCCATGACGCGCGAGAAATGCGAGGAGACGGTGCGCAAGATGGCTGCGGAAATCGGCATCGGCACGTACACCGTGCTCTACAGCCACACGGAGTACAAGAAAGAGCGCGTGAAGTACTACGCGCAGTGAGTTGGGTTCCGAGGACAAATCTTCATGACAGTTTCCCCTCCGGGTGATACAGCCTCCCCCTTTGAGCGTATGCGCTTTTACCTGCGCGAGGTCGGCCAGGGGCCGCGCAACTGCCGCGACCTGACGCGCGAGGAGGCGCGCGACGCCATGTCGCTGATCCTCAGCGGCGAGGCCACGCGCGCGCAGATGGGCGCCTTCCTCCTGATCGAGCGCTTCAAGGGCGAATCCCCGGAGGAGCTGCTGGGCTTC
Source organism: Dehalococcoidia bacterium (assembly GCA_030649945.1). Lineage (GTDB taxonomy): Bacteria > Chloroflexota > Dehalococcoidia > SM23-28-2 > RBG-16-64-32 > JAUSFE01. The sequence goes on from JAUSFE010000071.1 coordinate 2,102, forward strand.
GCCGAGGCGGTGCGGGCGGTCGCCCGGCTGATCCGCCCGAAGGTGGCTGGGCTGCTGGACATCGGCAGCCCCTACGACGGCCGCACGAAGAGCATCGTGGTCAGCCCGGCGTCGTCCATCGTGGCGGCGGCGGCCGGCGTGCCCGTCGTCATGCACGGCGAGAAGGACCTGGGCCCCAAGCACGGCGTCCCCATCGGCGACGTGCTGGAGGCGCTGGGGATCGAGACCGATGCGCCGCCGGAGCAGGTGGAGGCGAGCATCGAGGAGGTGGGTCTGGGCTACATGCGCCAGGCGCGCTTCGTCCCGCCGCTGTTCGCGCTGAAGGACCTGCGGGAGGAGGTGGCGCTGCGCACTGGCCTCTCCACGATCGAGAAGATCTACAACCTGGCCAACTCCGCGTACAGCGTCATTGGCCTCACGCACTTGCCGTACATGGAGAAGATGGTGCTCGCCGCGGGCCAGATGGGCTTCCGCCGGCTGCTCATCGTCCAGGGCATTGAAGGCAACGAGGACGCGCCCACGTCCCGCGCCTGCCGCGCCGTCCTCTGGGAGCATTCCCCCGTGGGTCGGGGCCCCAGCCCCGACCCGGGCGGCCGCGTCACGGAGCTGCGCATCGACCCGGCGGAGTACGGCCTGCAGCCGGCCAGCCGGGAAGAGATGGCGGGCGGCGACGCGGCCCACAACGCCCGCATCGCGGAGCGTATCCTGGAGGGCCAGCCGGGCGCGTACCGCGACCTGGTGCTGCTGAACGCGGGTGTGCGCATCTGGCTGGCCGAACGCGCTCCCACGATCGAGGAGGGCCTGGCGCTGGCCCGTACGGCCATCGATTCCGGCGCCGCCCGCGCGAAGCTGGAGGGGCTGCGGACTCGGAAAACGGCGGCGCGCGCCGGGCGCTAGAGGTTCGGGAGCGCTCTTCGTCCCGCCGGTTTCAGCCTCAACGTCCTTCCGCACACCGCGTTGACCCATCCCACGGGCGGGCGTAGAATTTGCACGTCATGGATGACTACGGCCTGGACATGAACGAAGTCGCCCGCGTCATCGACAGTGCAGATGTCCTCGTAATCCGTTTTGCGATCCTGGACAAGCGCCTGCTGCTGGACACCCGCACAAACGAGCATGAGGGTCCGCTCATCGCCATCGTGCCCAAAGCGGGCTCTGTGGAGGAGCGGTTCAAGAGCCTGAAGAAGTTGCGGCCACGGTTCTCGCTGCCGGAGAAGATCATGTCCTTCCTCTGGCCCCGGCATATGGAGACGTTCCGCAAGTCCGGACTGTGGGACCGCATAGAGTCGCGTATGGTGAGCCTGGGAGGCGACGAGATGGCCGAGCGCTGCCGCCAGGTTTACGACGAACTGGCCCGCGAGGAGAAGGCGGAAGTGATGTCGGCCATCCGTGGGGGCGAGGGCTACCAGTCCCTGTGGGAGCGCACCGGCTAGCCGGTACCCCGACGCATGCGCCCTGAGCCCCGGACGGGGCCTTTTTCTTGATGAAGACCATAGACCTCCGCAGCGATACCGTGACCCTGCCCTCTCCGGAGATGCGCCGCGCCATCGCCGGCGCTGAGCTGGGCGACGACGTCTTCGGCGAAGACCCGGCGGTGAACCGGCTGCAAGAGGTGGCCGCGGAGATGCTGGGCAAGGAAGCGGCCCTCCTCACCAGCAGCGGCACCCAGAGCAACCTCGTCGCCCTTCTGACCCACTGCCGCCGTGGCGACGAGGTGATAGTCGGCGACCAGTCGCACACGCTCCTCTACGAAGTGGGCGGGGCCTGGACGCTGGGCGGCCTGGGCCTGCGGGCCGTCCGCAACGACGCGCGCGGCCGGCTGGATGCCGGCGAGCTGCGCGCGCGCATCCGCGGCGCCAACGACCACTTCCCGCGCACCGGGCTGATCTGTCTGGAGAACACGCACAACCAGTGCGGGGGCGCCGTCCTCAACGAGGAGGACCTGGCGGCGGTGCGCGATGTCGCGGACGCCCACGGCCTGCCTCTGCACATGGACGGCGCCCGCATCTTCAACGCGGCTGCGGCCCTGGGCGTGCCGGTGGCCCGCCTGGCCGCTTACGCGGACTCCGTCTGCTTCAGCCTCTCCAAGGGCCTCGGCTGTCCCATCGGCTCCGTGCTCTGCGGCAGCCGCGAGTTCATCGCCGAGGCGCGGCGTTACCGCAAGATGCTGGGCGGCGGCATGCGCCAGGCCGGGATCATCGCCGCCGCGGGGCTCTACGCGCTCGAGAGCATGGTAGGCCGGCTCGCGGAGGACCACGAGAACGCGCGCCTGGCTGCGGCAGGCCTGGCGCAGATGCCCGGCGTGCGCCTGGCCCCGGAGCCGCAGACGAACCTCGTGTACTTCACCGTCGAAGGCTGGGACCTGGGCCGCCTGGTGCACCGCTTGGGCGAGGCCGGTGTGCTCTGCTTCGACGAGGGCGGACGCCTCCGCTGGGTCACCCACTATGGCATCGAACGCGCGGACATCGAGGAGGCGCTCGACCGCACGCGCTCCGTCCTCGCCGCGGGCGGGTAAGATGCGCGGGCCCGCGCTCCTGGCGCCGGCGCTGCTCGCCGCGCTGGCGCTTCTTGCTTCCTGCGCCGGCGGGGACGAAGACCTGGTGGCGCGCGCGATTGTCTCGCAGGTCCCCTGGACGGCGCCGGAGACCGCGCACTACGAGATCACGAAGGACAACGACGTCCAGGGCGCTTGCGATCTGACCGTCGCGGAGGAGCAGCCCGACCTGGTGCTGACGCAGGACTGCCGGGGCGGCGATTTCAACGACAAGGTAACCATGCGCGTGGAGCCGGGGACGCTGAAGCCCCGCCGGGTGGACCGCGTCATCGAAGGGCCGAAGGGCGCCGTGCAGTGCCAGGCCACATACGAGGGCAGCGCCGTGAAAGTGGTCTGGACCTCCGGCAACGACCGCCGGGAGGGGAGCCTGGACGTGGCCTCGCCGTCCTATGACAGCTGGTCTGACCTGTTCCTCTGGCGCACGATCGCCTTCTCCGAAGGTCTGGAAGAGCGCTACACCGACGTGGGCAGCTGCATCCAGCAGCGCTCCGAACCGAAGCTGGTGGGTGTGCGCCTGGACGTGAAGGGGCGCGAGCAGATTGAGGTGCCGGCGGGCACGTTCGATGTGTGGCGGCTGGAGGTACGCTCCGAGGGGCACATCCAGAAAGCCTGGTACGCCACCGGCGAGGGCCGCGTGCTCGTGCGCTACGACAACGGCAGCCAGGTGTTTGAGCTGCAGTCTCTGGACTGATTCAGGCCCGAGCGATCAGCCAGTCCGCGTGGGGGACGGCGCTCTGAGCGGGCGTAGAGGCCGGCGGTGGTGTGTACAGCGGGCGCGGCAGCGGTTCGTCGCGGCCGCCGACCTGGGCGATGCACTCCACGAACACCACGAAGGCGGCGAGCAGGATTAGCACGATCCAGACGAGTTTTAACGCTCCGATTCTCAAGTGGCGCCCTTCGGCCGTTTGCGTAATCGCCGGCCGCTTACGATAATAGGCGGGTTCACGACGGCACGCTATGCCTGCGCCGCTCCTTGTCACCGGCCCCAGCAACCTTGTGCGGGCGCATGTCGGGAACCTGCGGGCCAAGCTGCGAAGGGTGTCTCCCGGTTGGCAGCTGGTCCAGACCGTATCCCGGGCGCGGCTACCGCGCTGTGAGGTCCGGCTAGCTGCCGTCCGCCCGCTCCCGGAGGCCCGTCAGCGACCGCAGGAGGCGCGCCGACGCCTCGGCGATCTCCGCTACGGCTGACTCAAACGCCTGCGCGTTCGCCCGCGATGGCTGCCGGTAGCCGCTCACCTTGCGCACGAACTGCAGCGCCGCGGCGCGGATATCCTCCTCGCCGGCGTCGGCGTTCACTCGTCGCAAGGTCTTGATGCTGCGGCACATGCTGCGATGATCCGGGGTCCGGGGTTGGCCCGCGGTCTCAGCTTACGGGGCGCAGGCGAAGCTGAAAAGGGGTTCCCAGCGCCCGGCGCTCTGGACATCGCAGGTCGTCGCCTTATTGTTGTGCTCATACCGCGGGCGGAGAGGAACCCTGTAAAGTGCATGTAGCGGTTAATTCACGCAAGCCCCGTTCTCCGGGAGTATGATGTTAATGGGCAGAACTTGGTGATAACCGCTGTCAACCGCCGCACTTTTCCTCACGTTGCAGCCGCCTTTATCCTTCTCCTCGCCGTTATCACGAACATTAGCTACCTGGGCCACTGGAGCAGCGCGGCCGCGGAGCACGCGCCGGTCCACAGCGCCGGCGAGGCCGAGGAACACGCCAGGCACTGCCACCTGGGCCCCTCCAGGTGTTCGGGCCAGCAAAGCCTCGTGAGCGCCTTCTGGCTGGGCGACGGCCCGGCGCTGCTGGCGCTGGTGGGCCCCCTGCGCCACGTGGACGTGGCCGAAGTGCCGCCGGCCACCGATGCGCCGGCTGCCCCGCCCGCGCATCCTCCCCGCCCCGCTTAGGCCGCCGCCCCGGATTCTCGGCGCGTGGTAGCGATATGCTACGGGCGTCACGCCACATTTTCGAACGGAGGATGCCACAATGTTCAGACTTCGGCCCCAGCTCGCCGCGGCTGTGGTAGCACTGGGCGTTATATTGCTGGCAGCGGCTGCCTGCGGGGACAGCTCAAGCAGCGGTGACCAGGAGGGCATGACGGCGTTGGAAAGCCGCGTCACGACAATGGAGAACACGCTCATGCAGCTGCAGGACGCCGTCCAGAGAGAGCATGTGATCGGCGCCGTCAACGCCCTCAACACCGCCGGAATCCACCGGCTGGACGAGGACATGCAGAAGGCCTCTACCCTCGACCCTACGCTGCTCAGCACCATCCGCCGCGCGCGGCAGGTGACGGCCGCTACTGACTGGACGGAGGACTTGAAGGACAAGGCCGACACGCTGGTACAGGCGTTCCATGACTTCGAGACAGCGCTGGAGTCCGAGGATCTGGCCGCCAGCAAGGCCGCGTCCGTTGCCGCGCACGCGGCGTGGCACAGCCTGGACCAGCTGGCTTACGCTTACATTTCGGGCGGGCAGGCCATGGACGGAGCGCACCGCTGATGGACGGACGACAGGTCACAAGGGCGGCAACTGGGCTGGTGCTCGCCGCCCTGGCCGCGCTGGCGCTGGCGTGGCTGATCGCCCCGGCGGGTACCGTAGAGGCCCACGCCGGCTACAAGCGCTCAGACCCGCCGGAGGGCGCCGTGCTGGCACAGTCGCCGCCGCGCGTGGATGTCTACTTCAGCCAGGAGATGAGACGCAGCGGCGGCCTGCCGTCCGTCGCCGTAGTGAACGCGAGCGGCGATACCGTTGACCTGGGCGCGAAGCTGGACGACGACGACCGCAGCCACGTCTCGGTGGAGCTGCCGCCGCAGCTCCCGGACGGGCGCTACACGGTCCTCTGGCACACGCTATCAGATGAGGACGGCGAGGAGGCGCAGGGAGCGTTCCACTTCTACGTGGGCCCCGGCCCGCAGACGCCGGGCGGAGCTTCGTCCGCACCGGGCCTGGTCACCGTCACGCCGTCCGCGTCTTCCGCGGCCACTGCTGCTCCCCCGCCTGAGGGCGGTGCCGGAGACGGCGGCGTCCCCGTGTGGGCGCTGGTGGCGGCCGCCATCGGCGCCGGCGTCGTTTGCGGCGGCGGGGGCCTGGCGTTGGGCAGGCGGCTTGGCGGCCGCTAAGGGGGGCGGCGGGTGACGGCCGGCCGCGGTGCCGGACGGCTGCTCGCCGCCTGTCTCCTGGCGCTGGCGGTTGCCAGTGCCCTCTTTATGGTTCCAACCCCCTCTGAAGCGCACGCCTTGCTGGCAAAGTCAGATCCCGCCGCCAATGCGCAGCTGAAGGCTCCTCCTAATGTCGTCACGGCGTATTTCACCGAATCGTTGGACTCGAACCTTTCGTCCCTGCGGGTGGTTGACGGCAGCGGCACCCGCGTCGACGATGGCAAGCTCGTGTTCGGCCCGGAGCCGGACCACATGGCGATCGGCATCAACGGCAACCTGGAGCCCGGCTACTACACCGTTCTGTGGCAGAGCTTGTCCTCAGCCGATGGTCACTTGTTCAAAGGCTTCTATCCGTTTACCGTGCTCAACCCAGATGGCAGCCAGCCCTCGGGTCATCCGTTCGAAGGCGCAGCGTCCGGGGGCGTGACCGCGAGACCCGATACCGTGACGGTCCGTTGGTCGCGGATCATCTGGGCGGCGGCCCTCCTCGGCAGCCTGGCGTTTTTTCTCTGGGTTGTCGTCCCCTCCCTCGGTGAGATCGAGGAGCCGTGGCGCAAACGATGGCGAGACGCGGCAAGATCGCGAGCGCTTCGCGTCGCCCTCACTTCCGGCGTTGCCCTGGCGATCGTTGGCGTGTTCGAGTTGTACTTGCAGGCAGACCAGCTTGGCGGTACGCGCTATCTGGACGACGTGTTGCGGAACGATTGGGGCCAACGCTGGATCCAACGTCAGATTGTGCTCGCGGGAATCGGCACGTCGCTAGGGGCGGCGCTTCTACTCGCAAGACGAGGTCGTGACGTCTTCGCCGTGGGCGCCATGTGGGTTGGCCTTGTGTGCGCTCTGGCTTACGTTCTTTTGCTGGCGCTGACTAGCCATGCGGATGCCGTAGTTGGCTCGTTCTGGGCCGTCGGATCCGACTTCCTACATATGGTCGCGGCTTCCGTCTGGATCGGCGCGCTTTTGCAATTGACCCTGGCGCTTATCTGGCTCCGGCAAGAGATGCCGAAGGATGCGAAGAGCCAGATCCAGATCGGCTGCTTCCCGCGATTCGCGGCCATCGCCGCGACCAGCGTCACAGTTCTGCTCGCGACCGGGCTGGCGAACGCCGTGACGCAGATTTCAGACTGGAGCTCCCTGGTTGACACGGCGTATGGGCGAGCCTTGCTTGTCAAGCTCGGCATCATGGGGGCGCTCTTACTTGTCGCTGGGGTCAACGCACTGTACCTCCGCCCTAGAATCGAGGACGCCTCATTTGAAGGCGACCCAGCGGACGCGCTTCGGCGCCGGATGTCGATCGCCGTACGCGCAGAGCTACTGCTCGGCGTCGCCGTTCTCTGTGCCGCGGCGATACTCGTTCTATATCCAACATCGCGCGTCGTCCGGGATGCGGAAGCTTTCGAGAAGGCCAGCACGAGCGCCATCGTGGGCTATGAGCAGCTGCAGCCGGCGAACGATCTGATAATCGACTTCACAGCGTCGCCGAACACGGCCGGGCAGAATTCGTTCCGCGTGTTCTTGTTTCCGCAGCAGGCCTCTGGCGTGGGCGACGTTCTGAAGGTCCGCTTGAAGTTTAGATACCAGGCGGAAGACCTTGGGGTCTCTCAAATCGACATGGAGCCCGGCGGCCTGAACGCTTACAAAGCTGTGGGCCCGTACCTGAGCAGGTCGGGACAGTGGACGGTCGATGTGACCGTGCGACGGCGCGGCGCGGACGACGCCACAGCCAGCTTCCCTGTACCGGTCGCCGCTCTTGGCGCTGGCACCGGCCAGTTCCGGTACCCGCTGACGGTAGGCTCGTGGCTGTCGGTTGCCGCTGCCAGCCTTTCGGTGATCGTTCTGCTGCTGGCGATCTGGATTTCCGGGTGGCAAGGCCTCCCCGAATTTGCCCTGAGGTTCGTCCGCGTCGGGACTGCGCTCGTTTCCGTCCTTGGCGTGGGAGTCGTAGTCATCACTCTCATTCCAAACACCTCGAACTCAACCGGCAATCCGATCAAGGCCACGACAGAATCGATCTCGATTGGACAGCAGCTGTACGTTCAGAATTGCGCCAGCTGCCATGGGCAGAACGGCCGTGGTGATGGTCAGCAGGCGCAGACGCTGGCCGTCAAGCCGGCCGATTTGAGGGTGCACGTGCCGTATCATCAGGACCAGTTCTTCTTCAACGCGATCAAAGGCGGTCTGGGTCCGATCATGCCGGCCTGGAGCGACACACTCACCGACGAGCAGATCTGGAATATCATCAACTTCTTGCATTCGGAGTTTGGACAAGATGCTCAACAATCCAGCACTCAGTAGCCCAACATATCTCTCTCGTCGGCGATCTCGCCGGTCCGCGCAATATCAGTACCGCGTGCCAGACTGGGTTTGGGGTGTAGGGCTCGGCTTCGTCGCCCTGTTACTCGGCGGCGGCTTCTTTCTGTTTACGAACCTTAGTGGTGGCGGCGGAGGTGGCTGCGGCAAGGCTCTCCCTCGACTACCGGGCAACGTCCAGGTCAACGCGCAGGGATTTCAGCAAGAGGACGACTCGATGACGCTGGTGATCGACTACCTCAACAGAAGCGATCTGGATAACGCCTTCTCGAACTTCTACGGGGACACGCACGCGTTTACACACAACATTGACCCGGACATCCGCGGGGTCAACGAAGAGAAGGCAAAGAGCCTTTGCGAGGCAGTTCTCGATATCGAAGGAAAGCTGGATCCCCCACCCGGGACACCGCGTTCACCGGCCGCCATGGCGACATCCGCGACGAAGCTCCGTGATCAACTTCGAGATGTGGCTGTCGCCCTCGGATATCCGCGGCCGGAGTGAGCGACGGCTTCAGCCGGGTATCAGCGCGGCCGCCCTGCGCGCGCCGGGCGCGTTCAGCGGCTGAGTGCAGCCTCTGCGGGGTTGCCCACGTCCGCCTCGCCGGCCGCGGTCCCGGACATGGTGACGCGGTTCCGCCCCTGCATCTTGCTCTCGTAAGCGGCGACGTCTGCCAGCTCCAGGAGGGCCTCGGCGTCGGGGCACGGCTCCGGGAAGCACGCGACGCCAATGCTGACGGTGACCCGCAGCGCGTCTTCGCTGCCCGGCACCCGGAAGTTCGCCGCCTCGACAGCCGCGCGCACGCGCTGCGCGGCCCGCTCCGCTCCCAGGGCGTCCGTATTCCGCAAGAGGAACACGAACTCCTCGCCGCCGAACCGGCCGATGACGTCGTGCTGGCGGAGCGTGCGTTCCATGACGCCGGCTACCGCCTTCAGCACCTCGTCCCCGACCAGGTGGCCGTGGGTGTTGTTGACCTCCCGGAAGAAGTCCAGGTCCGCCATGGCCACAGCTACCGGCTGCCGGCTCTCCGCCGCCTCGCGCAGAGCATGGGCCAGGATCTCCATGAAGCGCCGCGCCACCAGGACGCCTGTCTTGGCGTCATGGTACGCCTCCTGCTCCAGCCTGGGCACGGACAGCGCCCGGTAGAAGAGGAACATGGGCACGATGCCGAGCACGAGCAGCGCCGGGTCCACGCTCCAGAACACGGCCAGGCCGATGCCGACGCTGATCAGCGCCAGGTCCATCTCCACACTCTCGCGTGAGATCACCCCTGATTGCGCGGGAGGGATGCCACGCGCCAGCCACAGGACGACGGCGACCATGGCGTGGTTCAATGCGGTGAAGGTGATGCCCGCTGCCACGGCCGCGCCCGCGCTGGCCCACGACAGTTGCAAGTCTCCCCCCGGCGCGATGACGTGGAACAGCATGCCCGCGGCCAGCAGGTTGATGAGGTACGTGGAGATGTTGAACGTCTGGATGTACCAGGGGTAGCGCCAGCGCAGCCATTCCCCGGCGAGCGGGATGATCACCAGCGGCGTGTAGAGGGCCGGCGGCACCAGCAGCGCAGCGGCCACCAGGAAGGCGGGCGTGGCGTGGTATGACTGGCGGTTGGGGGCTTCCACCGGCAAGATCTGCGATATCGCGGCGAGGCCGCACAGCGCCAGGAAGGCCGGCAGGTCCGAGGCGCTTACGGAGTGGTCTGTGACGAGCACCGCGGCAGATGCCAGCAGCGCGGCCCCGTACACCGCGCAGAGGTACCAGCAGGCCGCCGCCGGCAAGTGCGGAGAGCCGGACCGTGCGTCCGGCTCTCGCTGACCCGGGGGCCGCGCCTCAACCCCGTCCAGTCTCTGTGTTACGGCCACAGCAATTCTTCGGTGGTGCTGCGCCAGAGGACATTCCGCCACAACACGCTGCGCCAGAGGACGCTGCGCCAGAGCACGCTATCGTACATGATGTCGCCGGTCTGGGCGTCAATCAGCTCGTTCGGCCGGGCATCCAGGTTCGCGCTTCCGGCAACGTCCGTGGTGGCCGCCGCCAGGGCGTCAATCCGCGGCGCGCCGGAGCCTGCCACCGGCCCGCCGGTCGCGGTGAGCCGGTCCTTCACCTGGTCCGGCGTCAGCTCCGGATGCCTCTGGAGCATCAGAGCTACGGCGCCGGAGACAATCGCTGCGGAGGCGGAAGTGCCGGAGAGACGGATGTACTGCCCCTGCACGACATCGCCGTGCGCGGCCAGAGCGGACTTGTTCGCCAGTGTGGAGACGATGCCGGCGCCGGGTGCGAGCACATCCGGCTTCGCGTACCCGTCCACGGTGGCGCCGCGACCGGACCAGGAGAGGGCGGCGTCGTCCGCGGCGGCGGCTGTGCCGCGGTCATCGAAGGCGCCGGCGGTGATCACGTAGGGGTCGTTAGCCGGTGCGTGGTCCACGGCGTCGGCGGCGCTGCCATAGTTGCCCGCTGAGGCGACGACAACGATGCCGTGGAACCAGGCTTGCTCCACGGCGGCGGAGAGCGGGTCCTGGCGGTAGCTGTCCGCTATGGAAGAGTTCAGCGAAATGTTGACCACGCGGATGCCGAACTCGTCCTGGTGGTCCACTGTCCATTGCAGCGCGGTGATTACGTCGCTGGCGAGCGCGGCGCCGTCCCGGCCGGACACCTTCAGGCTCAGCACCAGCGCGTCCGGCGCGATGCCCATGAACTTGTCGTCACGGGCGGCGATGATCCCGGCGACGTACGTGCCGTGGCCGTTCTCGTCGGCTAGGCTGTCCGTCGAGCTGGCGAAGTCGTACGTCCCCAGGCTGCGGTCGCCGAACTGCTTGGCGGCTGCCAGGCCGCTGTCGATGACGGCCACCGTCACGCCTTTCCCTGTCAGGCCCGACTGCCAGGCGCCGACGGCGTTGGCGGCGAACGGATAGGCCGTGGCCAGCTTCGACGCGTCTACCACGTCGTCTTTCCCGGACGAGACCATCGGGGCGTCGAGCGATACGAACTCCACGTCAGGGTCGCGGGCGAGGCGCTCCACGTCGGTGGCGGTGAGCGTGGCCGCTACGGCGCCGGCGATCGGCAGGTCTGCCACGTTGGTGGCGGACCGCATTTCGCCGCCGAGCCGCAGCGCGCTTGCCGGGCTCGCCGTCTGGATGATCACGGGCACCGGCGCGCCGGGGTGCGCCTGCACGAACGCCTGGACGGCCGGGGCCAACCTGTCCTGCGGCTCCGCGTAGCCTTCGCCGCGGCCAAGCGCCAGCGCAAGCACGGCGGTGATGACGAGAGCCGCCATAAGGTAACCGCCTGAGCGCATCACTTTTGTCATGATTCACCTCGCATGAAACGTGGTTGTTAAGCTTTCCTGCCACGGTTGATGCTCACCGCCTGGTGATGGGTACAGGGTCTGCGGGAAATGTCTTGTTAATGTCGCGTCGGCGCGCGGTTTAGGCCTGCCGTGTGTTGCCGCCCGCCGGGCGGGACCAGGGCCAGGCGCGCAGCCTCTGCCCGCCACGGCCCGCTCATGCACCGGCGCTGCTTCCCGCTCATGGTGAGGTAACGAACCATGAGGGGAGCACTGGCATTCCTCGCGTAGCGGAGCGTCTTTAGGCCTCCATCCGGGAGCGGGGCCGGGTGGTCCGTGCCCGTGCACGCCTTGACCTGCGCCCCAGCGGACGCGATGCTATAGTCGTTTTCCGGAGCTGCCCTGGAGTGATGCCGGTGTCAGCACCCCCGGCCGTGGTGAGGCGGCAAGTCCATGACGATTGACCTAGGCAGCGCGCGCAGCATAGAGGCGGAATCGTTCGGTCAGCCCGGACAGCGCACCTTCCGCCTGCGCGTCATGAGCGCCGCCCTCGCCTCCGCCTCTCTCTGGCTGGAGAAGGAGCACCTGCAGGCCCTGGGCATGGCCCTCACCCAGCTCCTCGCGCAGCTCGGCCGCGAGCCCGAGGCCGAGGGCCTGGCCCTGGACGAGTTCCCGGAGGTGGCCGACTACGACTTCCACGTCGGCCGCATGGCCATCGGCTTCGACCCGGCGGACCAGTCAGTGGTCTTGCAGACCTTTGACGCCGCCACCGAGGACGACGATGACCCCACGCTCATGGTTCGCGTGCCGCAGGAGCAGTGCCCGGCGCTCAACGCCCAGCTCCGCCGCATCGTCGGTGCGGGACGGCCCGTCTGCCCGCTCTGCGGCCTCTCTATAGACGCGTCCGGCCATGCCTGCGTGCGTGCCAACGGCCACTCCAGCCAGGCCGTCCCGGATCGCGGTGCCGAGGAGGAGGAGTAGGGGCGCCCGCCCGCCGCGCTCGAAGGGCCCGGGCGCGAGTGCGATTAGGCACGGGGGTCTGCTAGACGCCCGCGCCGATGGGGCCCAGCACCCTGTCCAGATAGGGGTTGGAGAAGAGGCCCTCCGGGTCCAGGCGCGTCCGCAGCGCCTGAAAGCGCTCCCACTCCGGATAGCGCGGCGACAGCGTTTCCGCCTTCTGAAAGTGCAGCTTGCCCCAGTGTGGCCGGCCGCCGTAGTCGTCCATGATGTCCTCTACGGCCTCGAAGTACTGCTGGTAGTGCGTCCCCTGGTAGACGTGCACCGCTATGTAGCAGCTGTCGCGGCCGTAGGCGGTGCTGAGCGGGATGTCATCCCCGGTCGCGAAGCGGACCTCTACCGGGAAGCTCAGGATCAACCCGCTGCGTTTCACGTAGTCCCGCACGCGGTTGAACGCCTGGACGGCGTTCTCCCTGGGAATGGCGTACTCCATCTCGTAGAAGCGCACCAGGCGCGGCGAGGTGAAGACTTTATGGCTGCGGTCCACGTAGACGGTGCGGCCGCTGCTGGGCAGGATCTTCGCTACGCGCGGGATCAGTGCCGGCCGCCAGCGCCCGATGCGGCAGAGCGCCGCGAAGGCCACGTTGCTGTAGAGGATGTCGTCGCGAAACTCCTGCCAGGCGCCGCGCGTGCGCAGGGGCTCGTCCGTCCGGTTGTTGCGCTTGGTCAGCGCCCAGGCAGTGCCCGGCACCCAGAAGAACTCGAAGTGGTCGTTCTCCAGGATGTGGCGGTCCAGGTCCGCCAGCGCCTCATCCACGCGCATGGGCATCTCCGCCGCGCGCAGGTTGAACGCCTTCACGCATTGGAGGGTGATGGTGGAGATGATGCCCAGCGCTCCCAGGCCGACGCGGGCGCAGTGGAACACCTCCGGCTCCTGCTCCGGCGAGCAGTCGATGATCGACCCATCGCCGGCGATTAGGCGCAGGCCGGTGACCTGTGTGGCGATGCCGCCCAGGTCGCGCGCCGTGCCGTGCGTGGCGGTGGAGATCGCGCCCGCGAGCGACTGGTAGTCGATGTCGCCGAGGTTGATCAGGCCCAGCGCGCGGGCGTCCAGCTCCGCGTTTAGCTCCGCGATCGTGATGCCCGCCTGCACTGTGACGGTGCGCTTCTCGCGGTCCACCGCCAGCACGCGGTTGTAGCGGCCCAGGCTGATCATCCGGCCGTCCGTCAGGGCGATGCCCGTGAAGGAGTGCCCGCTGCCGGCGACCTTCACCCGCTGGCCGGCCTCCGCCGCCTCCTTGACGATGCGCACGAGCCGCTCTTCGGTCTTCGGCTCGTCAATGGAGGCCGGCCGGCAATGCTGGTTACCGGCCCAGTTCGTCCAGACGCGGGGGCCCTTCTCGTTCACAGGGGCAATCCTACACGAACTGGTACCCTGCCTCTAGATTCGGGTTATCATAGGTGGGCAAGCCAGCAGGCGGAGGTGTTCGTTGGTCCCCAGGACCATGTTCGAAAAGATATGGGAGTCGCACGTTGTGCGGGAGGCTCCGGGCAAGCATGCCCAGGGCGGATCCGAAGGGCCGGCGCTCCTCTACGTGGACCTGCACCTTGTGCACGAGGTCACGTCCGCCCAGGCCTTTGAGGGGCTGCGGCTAAGCGGCCTCACCGTGCGCCGGCCGGATCTCACGGTGGCCACCGCCGACCACAACGTGCCCACCACCGACCGCTTGGTGATCAAGGACCCCATCTCGCGCCAGCAGATCGAGACGCTGAAGAGGAACGCGGGCGACTCCGGCATCGCATTTTACGGTGTTGATTCGGATCGCCAGGGCATCGTCCACGTCATCGGGCCGGAGATGGGCTACACGCGGCCGGGCCTGGTCATCGTCTGCGGCGACAGCCACACGTCCACCCACGGGGCGTTCGGCGCCTTTGCCCTCGGTATCGGTACCTCGGAAGTGCAGCACGTGCTGGCGACGCAGTGCCTGCTGCAGAGCCGGCCGCGGACGATGGAAGTGCGGGTGGAGGGTGAACTGCCGCGCGGGGTGACGGCCAAGGACATGATCCTGGGCATCATCGGCCGCATCGGCGTGGACGGCGCGGTCGGCCACGTCATCGAGTACACGGGTGAGGCTGTGCGTTCACTCTCCATGGAAGGGCGGATGACCGTCTGCAACATGTCGATCGAAGCGGGTGCCCGGGCGGGGATGATCGCTCCGGACGAGAAGACCTTCGAGTATCTGCAGGGCCGTCAGTTTGCCCCCACGGGCGAGGAGTGGGAGGCCGCCGTCGCGGCCTGGAAGCAACTGCCAACCGCCGAGGGGGCGAAGTTCGATAAGACTGTCATCCTTCAGGCGTCTGAGCTGGAGCCGTACGTCACCTGGGGCACGAACCCCGGCATGGTGGCGCCCGTGACGGGACGCGTGCCTGACCCGGGGTCGTTCGCCTCGGAAGGCGACCGCTCGGCCGCCGAGAGGGCGCTGGAGTACATGGGCCTGGAGGGCGGCACGGCGATAAAGGACATCCGTCTTGACCGGGTGTTCATCGGCTCTTGCACGAACGCGCGCATGGAGGACCTGCGGGCGGCGGCGGAGATCGTGAAGGGCAGGAGGGTGGCCGGCAGCGTCCACGCCATGGTCGTGCCGGGGTCCATGCAGGTGAAGCGGCAGGCGGAGAAGGAAGGGCTGCACGAGGTGTTCCTTGCGGCGGGCTTCGAGTGGCGCGAGGCCGGCTGCAGCATGTGCCTGGGCATGAACCCCGACATCCTGCAGCCGGGCGAGCGCTGCGCCTCGACATCGAACCGCAACTTCGAGGGCCGCCAGGGTAAAGGCGGCCGCACCCACCTGGTGAGCCCGCAGATGGCGGCGGCGGCAGCGATAGCGGGGCATTTCGTGGACATCCGGGAGTGGGACTAGCTCCCCTGTCATCCTGACGCAGGAAGAATCTGTCCGGGTACGTTGCTGGTGCGATGCGAGCGCCTCGGGACTCGCCCGCGCGGTGGCCGACGGCGGACGAGGGCGATGGGCGATGGCGCAGCTATTCTGGGTCCCGGATGGTGGGGGCTGCCTCACCTCCTGACGGGACAGGCCCTTCCTCCGTCAGGGCGACAGTTGAATTTGTCAGGGCGACAATGGGCGGTGCCACGGCGCGGGCTGACAGCCGAAAAGCTCCGGCGCAAGGTCCTTAAGCGCGCCGTTCGCAGCCCGCACCAGCGCCAGCTTCTTCGCGCGCGTCCAACCCTTGATCTGCTTCTCCCGGGCGATGGCAGCCTGTACGTCTTCCGTCATCTCAAAGTAGATGAGTTTCGTCAGCCCGTAGCGTGACGTGAACGCGGAGGAACCGTTGCGGTGCTCCTGTAGCCGGCGCTGTAGGTCGTTGGTAACGCCGGTGTAGAGGGTGCCGCGGCGGTTGGTCATGACGTAGACGTAGTAGGTGCGCATTTCTGGGTCCCCGCTGTCTTTGACTGGCTGCTCTTCCACCCGGACAGGCCCTTCCTTCGTCAGGGCGACAATAAGAGCCGCTCGCACCGTATAATGAATCTCGCCAAAGCGCCAAGACCTGAATTGCAGTTACCGGAGCACCCATGGAAGCCTTTACCAGACTGACAGGCGTCGTCGCACCCTTGCCGCGCGTCAACGTCGATACGGACCAGATCATCCCCAAGCAGTTCCTCAAGCGCATCGAGCGTACGGGCTTCGGCGAGTTCGCCTTCTTCGACTGGCGCTACCTGCCGGACGGCAGCCCGAACCCGGACTTCGAGCTGAACCGCCCGGAGTACGAGGGCGCCGCCATCCTGGTCACCGGCCGCAACTTCGGCTGCGGGTCGTCGCGCGAGCACGCGCCCTGGGCGCTGCGGGAGATGGGCTTCCGCGCCATCATCGCGTCGTCGTTCGCGGACATCTTCTTTAACAACTGCGTCCAGAACGGCATGCTGCCCATCGTGCTGCCGGAGGAGCAGGTGCGGGAGATCATAAGCCGCGCCCAGCGCCGGCCGGGCTACAGGCTCAGCGTGAACCTGGAGAACCAGTCGCTGTACGACTCCGAGGGGCTGGAGGAGCACTTCGAGATCGACGTTTTCGTGCGGGAACGCCTGCTGAAGGGGCAGGACGACATCGCCATGACGCTGGAGCACGAAGACGAGGTCGCGGCGTTCGAGGCGCGCCGGCCGCGCTGGCTGGAGCCGTCTCGCGGTTAGCTTCCTGTGCGGGGCCGGGCGTCCCGCGCCGCCCGGCGCCTAATCGCCTCCTTGTGCTCTTGGCCCGCCGCGCGCATTAGGCTAACCTGATACCTGCGGGTCAAGGAGGACACCAATGAAGGACCAGCGGGACTCCCATGCCTCGGTGACTATCGAGGACTACCTCCAGACCATCTACAGCCTGGAGACGGAGGGTGAGAAGGTGATCTCCGCGCGCCTGGCCCGCTGGATGCGCGTGACCCCGCCCACGGCCTGGGCCACCGTCCAGCGCATGGCGCGCGATGGCATGGTGGAGATCGACGACAGGAAGACGATCCACCTGACGCCCCACGGCCGCAAGCTGGCGGAGGGCGTGGCGCGGCGCCACCGCCTCTCCGAGCGATTCCTGAACGACGTCCTCGGCCTCGGCTGGGCGGAAGCGCATGTGGAGGCGCACCACTTCGAGCACGGCTTGACGCCCATCATCGAGGAGCGCATCTTCAAGTTCCTGGGCGAGCCCAAGACCTGCCCGCACGGCAGCCCCATCCCGGGCAGCGGCTACACGCTGAGCCCGGAGCTGCGCCCCCTGGACTCATTCGAGACGGGTGATCGCGCGACCATCCACTTCATCTCGGAGGAGCTGGAAGAGGATCAGGAGCTGCTGCGCTACCTGGAGCGCCACAACCTCAAGCCCGGCCAGGAGATCACCGTCCAGGAGAAGGTGCCGTCCATTGGCCTTCTCACACTGAAGACGGCCACCGAGGAAGGCGTCTCGCTGGGGCTGCCGGTCGCCTCGCGCATCAAGGCGCTGCCCGTCCGCTGAGGCCGCGCCGCCGTTGGGATGGCTTTCCTCCTGTGCTAAGCTGCTACCAGGGTCGGCATTTCGTGAATCTCGCAGAGCAGCTCCCCGCCCGGCAAACCTGACATGGCCCTGACCCAGGACGCACGTGACCGGGCCGCCGCGGCCTTCCTGGAAGGCGCGGCCGTGCCACTGCTGACCACGGCCGTCAACACCGCCGAGCCCCAGTTCCGCGCGAACCATGAACACATGCGGGCGCTCGTAGAGGAGCTACAGGCCGCCCTGGCGAAGGTGGCTGCCGGGGGTGGCAAGGCGCAGGTGCAACGCCACCGCTCCCGCGGCAAGCTGACGGCGCGCGACCGCGTGCACCGCCTGCTGGACCCCGGTACTGCTTTCCTGGAGCTGAACGCCCTGGCCGCCTGGGAGATGTATGGCGGCGACGCGCCGGCCGCCGGCCTGGTTACCGGCATCGGCCGGGTCTGCGGACGCGAGGTCGTGATCGTCGCCAACGACGCCACTGTCAAAGGCGGCACTTACTACCCGCTGACCGTGAAGAAGCACCTGCGCGCGCAGGAGGTGGCGGAGCAGAACGGCCTCCCATGCATCTACCTGGTGGACTCCGGCGGCGCCTTTCTGCCGCTGCAGGCAGACGTGTTCCCGGACCGCGAGCACTTCGGGCGCATCTTCTACAACCAGGCCCGCATGTCCGCGCAGGGCATTCCCCAGATCGCCGTGGTCATGGGCTCCTGCACCGCCGGCGGCGCTTACGTGCCCGCGATGAGCGATGAGACCGTGATCGTGGAGGGCACCGGTACCATCTTCCTGGGAGGACCGCCGCTGGTGAAGGCGGCGACGGGCGAGGAGGTGTCCGCGGAGGACCTGGGCGGCGCCGAGGTGCACACGCAGATCTCCGGCGTGGCGGACCACTTCGCCGCTGACGACGAGCACGCGCTCTCCATCGCCCGCAGCATCGTCGCCAGCCTCGGCCAGCGCCACAACGACCTGCCCTGGGAGGTGACGGACCCCGTGCCGCCGGCCTACGACCCCGCGGAAATCTACGGCATCGTCCCCGCAGACCTGCGCCGCTCCTTCGACGTGCGGGAAGTGATCGCCCGCCTGGTGGACGGCAGCCGCTTCCACGAATTCAAGGCCACCTACGGGCCCACCCTGGTCTGCGGGTTCGCCCGCATTATGGGCTACCCGGTGGGCATCCTGGCGAACAACGGCATCCTCTTCTCGGAGAGCGCGTTGAAGGGGGCGCACTTCATCGAGGTCTGCTGCCGGCGCAAGCTGCCGCTGGTCTTCCTGCAGAACATCACGGGCTTCATGGTGGGCAAGAAGTACGAGCACGAAGGTATCGCCAAGCACGGCGCCAAGATGGTGACGGCGGTGGCGTCGGCAGAGGTGCCGAAGTTCACCTTGATCATCGGCGGGTCGTTCGGCGCCGGCAACTACGCGATGTGCGGCCGCGCCTACGCGCCGCGCTTCCTCTGGATGTGGCCAAACGCGCAGACTTCAGTGATGGGCGGCCAGCAGGCGGCCAGTGTGCTGCTGACGGTGCGCCTGGAGAACATGCGCGCCGAGGGGCACGACCTGACGCCCGAGGAGCAGGAAGAGTTCATGCGCCCGGTCCTGGAGAAGTATGAGCGGGAGGGCAACGCCTACTACAGCACGGCCCACCTCTGGGACGACGGCATCATCGACCCGCTGGACACGCGCACAACGCTGGCCCTGGGCCTGAGCGCCGCCGCCAACGCACCCATCCCGGAGACGACATTCGGCGTCTTTCGCATGTGACATGGCCGGCGAGAGTTTCGTAGTTATCGCCGGCGTCCGCTCGAACGGCGAGGCGCGGGAGGGCGTGAGCGCCTTTCTGCAGAAACGCAAGCCGGAGTGGATATCGATCTCCCCTCGCCCGCGGAGCGGGAGAGGGGCCGGGGGTGAGGGCCGCTGATGTTCCGCAGGGTCCTTATCGCCAACCGGGGAGAGATTGCGGTGCGTATCATCCGCACCTGCCGGGCGCTTGGGGTGGAGACGGTGGCCGTCTACTCCGACGCTGACCGGCGGGCGCTGCACGTACTGCAGGCCGACAGCGCCATGTACATTGGGCCTTCTCCCGCCACGGACAGCTACCTGAACATCGCCGCGGTCATCGATGCAGCGCGGGAGAGCGGGGCGGAAGCCGTGCATCCCGGCTACGGCTTGCTGTCGGAGAACGCGGCGCTTGCCGACGCCTGCGGGGAAGCCGGCCTGGCGTTCGTGGGCCCGCCGGCGCAAGTGATCCGGGCGATGGGCGATAAGGCCGCGGCGCGCGGGCTGGCCGCCCGTCACGGCGTCCCGGTCATCCCGGGTTACGACGGCGAGGAGCAGGACGCCGCGCCGCTCCTGGCGCGGGCGCGGGAGATAGGGTTCCCCGTAATGATCAAAGCCGCCGCCGGCGGGGGCGGCCGCGGCATGCGCCTGGTGGAGAGCCCCGGCGGCTTCGAGGAAGCGCTGGAATCAGCCCGCCGCGAGGCGCAGCGCACGTCAGGCGACGGCCGCATGCTGCTGGAGCGCGCCATCATGCGCGCGCGGCACGTGGAAGTGCAGGTGCTGGGCGACACTCACGGCAATGCCGTTCACCTGGGCGAGCGCGACTGCTCGATACAGCGCCGCCACCAGAAAGTGGTCGAGGAGTCGCCTGCGCCAGCCGTGGACGATGACCTGCGCCGCCGCCTGGGCGAGGCTGCGGTTGAGATCACCCGCGCGGCTGGCTACGTCAACGCCGGCACAGTGGAGTTCCTGCTGGACGCCGACCGCAACTTTTACTTCATGGAGATGAACACTCGCCTCCAGGTGGAGCACGGCGTGACGGAGCTGGTGACGGGACAGGACCTTGTCGCCTTGCAACTGGCAATCGCGGCGGGGGAGGCGCTGCCGTTTGGGCAGGGCGACATAACGTTCGGCGGCCACGCCGTGGAGTGCCGCGTTTACGCCGAGGACCCGCTGAAGGGCTACCTGCCCAGCCCCGGCCACATCGCCGTCTTCGATACGCCTTCCGGCGAGGGCGTCCGCAACGACGTCGGCACCTACGCCGGCGACGAGATCACGACCTACTACGATCCGCTGCTGGCCAAGGTGCTGACGTGGGGCCGCGACCGGCCGGAAGCGCTGCAGCGCATGCACGGGGCGCTGGCGGAGTACCGCGTGGAGGGTGTGAAGACGAACCTGGCGCTGCTGCGGGCGGTGGTCTCTCACCCGGTGTTCCAGGCGGGCGGCGCCACGACCACCTTCCTGGAAGCGGAGGTCAGCGCGGAGGCGCTCGTCTCCGTGATCGGCGAGGACGCGCTGCTCGCGGCCTTCGGGGCGCTGGTGGGAGGACTCTACTCGCGCACGGACCCCTGGCTTTCCGCGGGCCCCTGGCGCACCGGCGGCATGGCCCGTGTGGACCTGGAGCACGAGGGCAGTGTCCACGTGATCCAGGGCCGGCGCGCGGCGGGCACGGCGGACGAGTGGGCCGTGACGGTAATGGGGCGCGAGCGGCGCGTGCGCTTTGCCTGCTCAGAAGAGGGCGCCGTGCTGGTGGAGGCGGCCGGGCGCAGCCGCAACGGACGCGTGCGGCCGGTTGAGCAGGGGTTGGAGGTGGAGATCGCGGGCCGCCGCTATACCCTGCGCTGGTCGTTCGGGGAGCACCACCACGCGACGCCGGAAGCCCATCGCAAGCGCGGTCTCGCTTCCCCCATGCCTGGACTCGTCCTCAAGGTCATGGTCCGCGCCGGCGAGCATGTGCGCACGCACCAGACCCTGGTCGTGCTGGAAGCGATGAAGATGGAGCACGCCATCGAGGCTCCATACGATGGCAAGGTGACCGCAGTGCACTGCGCCGAGGGCGGCCGCGTGGCCGAGGGCGTGGTGCTCATTGAGCTGGAGCAGGAGGTTGTCGCGTGAGCTGGCCCCAGCGCGTCACGATCACTGAAGTGGGACCTCGTGACGGCCTCCAGAACGAGGCCCGCATCATCCCGCTGGACCGCAAGATCGCCCTCATCGACCGGCTGTCCGCCACCGGCCTCGGGCGGATCGAGGCGGCTTCCTTCGTCCATCCCAAGGCTATCCCCCAGATGGCGGACGCCGGCGATGTGATGGGCGCCATCCAGCGCTGGCCGGGCGTCACCTACATCGGCCTCGTGCCGAACGAAGTGGGCGCCCGCAACGCCATCGCCGCCGGCGTGGACGAGATCTCGGTCGTCGTCTCGGCCAGCGAGTCGCACAACCGCGCGAACGTCAACCGCAGCGTCGCCGAGTCGCTGGAGGGCATCGGCGCCGTGGCGGCGCTGGCGCGCGGGGCGGGACTGCCGTGGGCGGCGTACATCGCCACGGCCTTTGGCTGTCCCTACGAAGGCGCTGTCGATCCTTCCCGCGTGATCGCAATCGCCTGCGCACTGCGGGAGGCGGGCGCTTACGTCGTGGCTCTGGGCGATACCATCGGCGTCGCGAACCCAAGGCAGGTATTCGGCCTGGTCTCCCGCCTGCGGGACGAAGCGCCGGGCCCGATGCGCCTGCACTTCCACGACACGCGCGGCATGGCGCTGGCGAATATCGTCGCCGCCATGGAAGTGGGCGCGGCCCAGTTCGACGGGTCCATCGGCGGCCTGGGCGGCTGCCCGTATGCGCCCGGCGCGTCCGGGAACGTAGCCACGGAGGATATGGTGGGGATGCTGCACGGCATGGGCATCGAGACGGGCATCGACCTGGACGCGCTGCTCGACGCTGCCTGGTTCGCCGAAGAGATCGTCGGCCGGCCGCTTGAAGG
Source organism: Dehalococcoidia bacterium (assembly GCA_030649945.1). Classification (GTDB taxonomy): domain Bacteria; phylum Chloroflexota; class Dehalococcoidia; order SM23-28-2; family RBG-16-64-32; genus JAUSFE01. The sequence continues at coordinate 24,113 of JAUSFE010000071.1, forward strand.
GCGCCTGAAGCGCGCTATCCTCCGCCCTGCCGGACAGCCCTGACCCTTGACCGCCGGCCCGCCTGAGGCGGGGGCCGGTATCGTGTACACTCAGGGCGTGGGCCGGGCAAGCGGCCCGCGAAGGAGTACGACCGTATGACCCCGGAGCCACTGGTGCTGGCGGTAGGCGGTGAGGGGGGCATCCTCAGGTCCATCACGCCGGGGCTCGCCGGCCACGGCTTTGGCGTGGTCACGGCCGGGGTCGGCGATGAGGCCCTCCGCCTGATTGACGAGCAGCGTCCTGAGGCGGTGCTGGTGGATGCCGTCATGCCGGGGACGACGGGTCTGGAGCTGCTGCGCCGCATTCGCGAGCGGGTGGACACCCCCGTGATCATGGTCGCCGCCGTAGACAGCGAGGCGGACAATCTGCGGGGCCTGGAGCTGGGCGCGGACGGCTACATAGTCGAGCCCGTGAGCCTCGAAGAGCTAGGCGCCCGCATTCGCGCGGTGCTGCGCCGCAGCGGCGGCAGCCGGGTTGCGGAGCGCATCATCCGCGTGCAGAACGTGCAGATATACCTGGACCGCCGCCTGGTAACCAGGGACGGCCGGGCCGTCTCGCTCACCCGCACGGAGTGGCTGCTGCTCCAGCACCTGGCGGCCAACGCCGGCAAGGCGTTGTTCAACGCGGAAGTGCTCACCGCAGTCTGGGGCCCGGAGTGCCGTGGCGACGTGCAGTACCTGCGCGTCTGGGTCTCCCGCCTGCGCCGCAAGCTGGAACCAAACCCCGCCGAGCCGGCGATCATCAAGACCATGCAGGGCATCGGCTACATGCTCGACGCGGACCAGGTAGCCGCGACGGCGCCGGGCGGGCAGTAGGCCGCCCAGCGCTCCCTGAGACATCTCTCCGGCTGAAGTTTCCGTCTCAGGCCCGCCGGCGACGACCCAGCGTGCGGCGATATGGTAAATTTTGGCAGGCGCGGCCGGCTTAGCGTGTGTTGCGCCAAGGAAGGAAACGCCCATGGCCGAAACTCCCGAGAAGTTCGAACACATCCTCTACGAACGGACGGACCACGTGCTGCTCATCACCCTGAACCGCCCTGAGAAGCTGAACGCGTGGGGCTTCCAGATGGAGAGCGAGTTCCTGCGCGCGCTGGCGCTGGCGTCCGCGGATCCACAGGTGCATGTCATAGTCGTCACGGGCGCGGGCCGGGCCTTCTGCGCCGGCGGCGACTTCAGCGGCTGGAGCCGGGAGCTGGCCGGGCGGGCGCAGACCGGCCGGGAGGTATCGCCCCTCACTTCGGGCGAGGGCAGCCCGGAGGTCCCCATCGCCCTCAGCCGCTCGAAGCCCATGATCGCCGCGATCAACGGCCACGCGGTTGGCATCGGCCTGACGATGCCGCTGGCGTGCGATATCCGCATCGCCTCGGATCGGGCGAAGTTCTCGGCCCGCTTCGTGAAGGTGGGCCTGACGCCGGAGTGCGGCAGCACCCGCTACCTGGCCCAGGTGGCCGGCCTGGGCAACGCCCTCTACATGGCCCTCACCGGCCGCATCATCGACGCCGAAGAGGCCCTGCGCCGCGGCCTGGTGGACCGCGTCGTCCCGCACGCATCGCTAATGGACGAGGCGCTGGCGCTGGCGCAGGAGATCGCCGCCAACCCTGCCTCCGCCGTGTGGGCGGCCAAGCGCCTGATCCACGAGAACGCGGTGGAAAGCGACCTGCGGCGCGCGGTCACCCAGGAGGGCTTCGCCATCCGCGAAGCGCGCCGCCAGCCCGACCATGCCGAAGCGGTCCGCGCCTTCGTCGAGAAGCGCGAGCCCCAGTTCAACCGCTGATGGCCGGCCGCTGGGGCATCACCATCCCGCTGGAGGGGCTGCCGATGCGCGAGCACCGGGAACCGCTGCAGGAAGCCGAGGCGGCTGGCTACACCGATGTCTGGTCCGCCGAGGTCAACGCCAACGATGCGTTCGTCCCGCTGGCGGCCGTGGCCACCTGGACTAACCAGCGCCTGGGCACCGCCATCGCCGGCATCTACACCCGGACGCCCACGCTCATCGCCCAGAGCGCCGCCGCCATGGAGGACCTGGCGCCGGGGCGCTTCTGCCTGGGGTTGGGCACGAGCTCGCCCGCCATCGTCGAGAACTGGAACGGCGTGCGGCTGGAGAGGCCGCTGGAGCGCATGCGCCAGACCATCGCCTTCGTGAAGCAGGCGCTGACCGGCGAGAAGGCGGTCGCCGCGAACCAGTGGTTCGATGTCAAGGGCTTCCGTCTCGGGCGCGCGCCGTCCGCGCCGACGCCCGTCTTCGTGGGCGCCCTGCGCGAGAAGATGCTGCGGCTCGGCGGCGAGATGGCGGAAGGCGTGATCACCAACTACATCGCGCCGGAGGACGCCCGCAGGGTCGCCTCAGTTGCGAAGGACGCCGCGCGGCAGGCTGGTAAGGACCCGGAGAAGCTGGACATCGCCTGCCGCATCTTCGTCATCGCCACCGAGGACGCGCAGGTGGCGCAGATGGCCGGCCGCTTCATCGTCTCCGGCTACCTGACCACGCCTTTCTACTACGCATTCCACGAATGGCTGGGCCGCGGCGAGCAACTGGCGCCGATGATGAAGGCGTGGCGGGCCGGCGACCGCCAGGGCGCCATGGGCCTTGTGCCCCCACAGGTGGTGGATGACCTCTTCGTCTTCGGCAGCCCGCAGCAGTGCCGGGAGAAGATAGAGGCGTACTGCCAGAACGGCATCACCACGCCCATCCTGAACATCATCCCCACGGCAAGGGACCCGCAAGGGCAGAGGGAGCAGAGCCTCAAGTGGCTGAGGGACCTCGCGCCCCGGTGACATAACGGATGCGCCGGGCAGACGCAGCGTCCTGGAAGGGAATTGAACAATGGCAGTCTCGCTGGAGATCACGTTTCTCGGCACCAGCAGCCCCATCCACACGGGCCATCGCTTCGGGCCCTGCCAGGTGGTCTCGGGCGGCGGCGTCAACCTGCTGATTGACATCGGCTGGGGCGCGACGCTGCGCCTGTACCAGGCCGGCATCCCGCCGCAGCGCATAGACGCCGTCTTCTTCACGCACCTGCATTCTGATCACACCACCGACATGGCGGACTTCCTGGTGATGCGCTGGGTGGGCGGCGCCACGGCCCCGCTGCCGGTGTACGGCCCGGCGGGCACGGCGCGCATGGTGGCGGGCTTCCGCGAGGCGCTGGCGGCGGACACGAAGTTCCGGCTGGACCACCACGGCGAGAAGCTATCGCCGGTGGCGACGGAGTGTGACGTGAAGGAGGTCTCTGCGGGGGAAGAGCCGGCGGTGATCGCGACCGTAGGGGAGATCGCCGTGAAGGCGTTCCACGTGGACCACCGGCCGGTGATGCCGGCGTTCGGCTACCGGCTGGAGCGCAACGGCCGCTCGGTTGTCATCTCGGGCGATACGGTCGCCTGCGCGGGGCTGCTCAACGGCTCGCAGGGCGCGGACCTCCTGGTCTGCGATTCGATGAACAAGCGGATGATGGCGGACGTCGAGGGCCGCCTGCGCGGCATCGGCAACGAGCTGCAGGCGTCGCTGCTGGCGGACGCGCACACGTACCACGCCTCAGTGGAGGACGGCGCGGCCATCGCGCGGGACGCGGGGGTCAAGCACCTGGTGCTCTCGCACGTGATGCCGGCGATCGTGCCGGAGCAGGAGGCGGAGTTCACGGCGGGCCTGGACGCCATCTACGACGGCAAGATCAGCGTGGCGCACGATTTGGAGCGCTTCCCGCTGGAGTGAGATTGGCAGCGCGCCCGCCACGCTTCGCGTAGGGGAGCAGCACGCGTGCGGCGTGGTCCTTCGCTTCGCCACCGGCAGCGCCCACTCGCGGCCCAGATCGCTCGCCCGCGTCAGTGCTGCGCCCTCACCGCCCCGTGTGCAGAGAACGCACCTGCCTGGAGAAGCCAGCCGAGTGTGTTATCCAAGAGGAACTCGAGTGACCACGAGAACTACTCCCCTCTCCGCCGCCGCAGCTCCTCCAGCACAAAGGGATTGGTCTGCCGCTCGAAGCCGATGCGCGTCTCCTGCATGTGGCCGGGGAGGACGATGGTGTCGTCCGGGAGAACGAGCAGGCGGTCAACGATGCTGTCCATCTCCTGCTGGTAGTCGCCGCCGGGCAGGTCCGTGCGGCCGATGGAGCCCTGGAAGAGGGTGTCGCCGCTGAACAGCATGCCCTCCGTGTAGAACGATAGGCTGCCCGGCGTGTGGCCGGGTGTGTGGATGACCTTGAGCTTCACGCCGTCCACGTCTATCTCGTCGCCGTCCGCCAGGTACGCGTCGGGGTCCGGCGGCGGCTCCACGACCTGGCCGGTGAACATCGCTGCGCTGCGGGCGGCCGTGGCCGCGATGGCGCGCTCGCCCTCGTGCATCAGGAACTTCGCTCCGGTGGCGGACTGCACGTCGCGCACGCCCAGGATGTGGTCCACGTGGGCGTGCGAGTTGGCGATGAGCTTGATGCGCACTCCCATGTCCTTCGCCATCGCCAGGATCTCGGCCGCCTGGTCGCCCGGGTCGATGGCGATGGCCTCTCCCGTGCGGCGGTTGCCGATGACCCAGCAGTTCTCCTGGAAGACGCCGACGACGATGCCGCGGACGATGAGTTCGGTTACCTGGGGTTCAGTCATACGCTTGTCAGTGTACGGTCCGCCTGACGCGGATGGGAAACCGGTGGTGAGCCTCGTCTCTCATTTCGCGCCGCCCGTCTCCAGTGCTCTCAGGTGGCATGTGTCGTTGAGGCCGATGAGGACGGCTTCCGGGAGGAAGGGTGACCCGCCGGCGCTGAACTCGACGGTGGTGACCGAGGCGTTATCGACGCTGAAGGGGATGGGGCGGCTGTACTTGCGGCCCAGCAGCTCGATGACGAAGACGACGATGGGTCCGGCGTGAGTAACGATGGCCACGGCCTGGTCGGCGGCGTGGCGCTCTGCGATCTCGCGTATGGCCGGGCAGACGCGGTCGCGGAAGGCGGCGCGGCCCTCCTCGCCCGGGTAGCGGGGGAACTCGGAGTCGTCGTTCAGGAGCGCGGCCACGATCTCCGGGTGCTGCTCGCGGATCTCCTGCCAGGTGAGGCCGGAGAGCGCCTCGCCGAAGTCGTACTCCTGCACGCGCGGCTCCCGGCGGGGCCGGACGCCGGCCGCCCCGGCCAGGATGCGGGCGGTCTCCCTCGCGCGGCCGATGGGGCTGGTGTAAACGGTGGTGAGCCCGGCGGAAGCGAGACGCCCCGCGAGCGCGCGGGCCTGCTGGCGGCCGCGCTCTGTCAGGGGGAAATCGCGCCGGCCCTGCAGGCGGAACTCGCGGTTGCCCAGGGACTCAGCGTGGCGCAGAAGGAGGAGACGCATGCGCTCCTATACCCTGACGCTGCGGCCGCAACCGGCGCAGGTCCAACGCTCGAAGTCCTTCCGGGGCCAGCCGCCGGAGTCGCTCTGGAATACCCAGACGTCGGGGGCGGCGAAGACGGTCTCTACCAGATAGCGAAGGCGGGTCTTGGGTTGGACCTGAATGTCCCAACGGCGGCCGGCGCAGCGGCGGCAGGGCGGGCCGTTCTCTTCCTGGCGGGTGGGACTTGCAGGTGACGGGCCGGCGGCAGGCACCTATCGAAGGAGCTCGATGAACTGGTGCAGCATGCGAGCGGTGGCGCCCCAGATGCGATGGCTGTTGTAGCTGAACGCCGGCACGAGTACCTCGCGGCCCTGGTGCTGGCGTACCTCCAGCTCCATGTTGCGCTCGTCCAGCAGGAAGACGAGGGGCACCTGGATAACGCGGACCACCTCGCGCTCGTTCAGGACGAACGGATAGTCGGGTTCGGAGGTCAGGGCGCCCACGTAAGGGGTGACACGGAAGTTGCTCACGGTCACCATGTCATCGAGCTGGCCGAGGAGGCGCACGTCCTCCGGGCGCACTCCTATCTCCTCGAAGGTCTCGCGCAGGGCGGTGGTCTCCAGGCAATCGTCGCCGCCGGCGCAGGCTCCGCCGGGGAAGGATATCTGCCCCTTATGGTGCTCTACGTGGTTCGTGCGCTCGGTGAAGATGATGTGCGGGTCCCCTGCCCTATCGTGCACCAGGATGAGCACGGCGGCATCGGCTGACGCCGGGTGGTCGATCCGCTTCGGGGTATAGTCCGCCAAGGCCTGCCGGATGCGCTCCAGCGTCTCTTCGCTGCCCATGCCCGTCTGAACCATCTCACCCAATCTTACTCCAATCGCTGCCGGGCGGTCACGCGGCGCCGCCGGCCCGCAGCGCCGCCATCTTCTCGCGGAAGCTGGCCATGTCCCAGAAGCTCCAGCCCCTGACCGATACCTGCCGCAGATGATCGTACAGCGCCTTGCGCACCGGGGTCAGGGCCTCTGTCCCCGGCCGGCCCGTAGCGTCCTCGATCCGGACCAGGACTTGCTCCAGGGCGCCGCGCAGCGCGTTGTTCCGCGCTGTCAGGCTGGAGAGCCTGAGCGAATCGTCCGCCTTCGCCGCCAGCGTTTCGTCCAGCTGTTGGACGAGCGGGCCGATGTCGCCGTTGCTTGCGGCCAGCGGTTGGAGCGCGCCCCGGGCCTGCGAGAGCAACTCCACCAGCCGGCGGTTGTCCCTGACGAGGTCGTCGGCGGCGCTATCCCACTCCCCGGCGAGGGACTCGATTAGCATCTGCAGCACCTGCGACACGTCCTGCGCGTACATGGTGCTGAGCTCCGGGACGATGCTCTCCATGAGGGCTGCCTGCACTCCGCGCAGGGCCTCAAGTGCGTTCGGCCTCACGTTATACTCCCATCAGGTCCATGATCTCCAGCTCCAGCCTGGAGTTATTGCGGGAGAGGAACGCCATCATGGGGCTGCGCGTGCGGCCGTCGCAGAAGGAGTGGGCGCCGGTGAGGAAGATCGCCGCCAGCTTGACGTTGCCCAGCACCTCCCAGAAGCGGACGGACTCCTCGTCGACGCTGAGGCCGCTCGCCGCCTCGTACCGGCGGTAGTAGTCCCGGCGCTCCATCAGACCGCCTACAAGCTCGTTGCCCAGCCAGCGCCACGGACGGATGGCCGCCCACGCCACGTCTTCCAGCGGGTCGCCCAGGTGCGTCAGTTCCCAGTCCAGGATGCCCTTGATCTGTCCGTCCGGGGCGCAGAGGAAGTTACCGGTGCGGTAGTCCGCGTGAACGAGGACGATGCGCTGCGCCTCCCGCGGAAGATGACGGCGAAGCCAGCGGAAGGCGGCGCGCAGGACGGGCTGCGGCTCCAGGGCGTCGCGGTCCACGACGGCCTCCCACGCCTCGATCTGCGTGATCGCGCAGGAGGCCGCGTCTTTCGGAACGCCCAGCGTCGCCAGCCCGGCCCGCGACCAGTCCAGCGCGTGGATGCGGGCCAGGATCTGCACGAAGTCTTCGGCAAGGCGCGCGCGGCCGGGGAAGAATTGCGGGTCCATGAGCACTTTGGTGGGACTGGTCTCGCAACCGTCGATGCGCTCCATCACAAAGAAGGGCCGGTCCAGCCAGGCCCCGTCGTTCTCCAGCCAGAACATGCGCGGGACGGGGATGCCCTCGCCAGAGACGGCGCCCATCACCTGGAACTCCACGTTGCGGTCCGTCTCCAGCAGGCTGGCGTCCGGGTCGCGCCGCAACACGAAGCCCTGCCCGCGCTCCTCGCCGTCCTGGCGCCAGCGCGCGTCGAAGGCCCACGTCTCGCGGGAGGCGCCGCCGGGGATACGCCGGAGATCGCTGACGGCGACGCCTTCAGCGCCGGTCAGCTTGGCCCGCAGGTAGGCCGCGATGCGTTCTTCCAGCATGTTCGCCGTAACTGCGTGGTGGGCCCGGCAGGAGTCGAACCTGCAACCCACCGGTTATGAGCCGGTTGCTCTGCCCTTGAGCTACGGGCCCGCCCACGTGGATTGTATACCGCCGCCTCCGGCGCAGCAATTTCGCCGCAGATAGCGGCGCGGGCGCCGGATGTGTAACACCTGTTCCGAACATAACGTCTGGATAAGTGGCAGCGTCCGAAGCTCTACCACAAATACCTTACGTCATACGGTGAAGGGTACCTTACTTGAGCAGACCAAGCGATTTCAGTCCCCCCAACGCCCTGGAGGTGCAGGGCCCGGCCGTCGCTACCCGCAGTCTGTCGCGAGAGGTGTGGGTCATGCGCATCATCGGTGGGGTCCTTCTGGTCGTCGCCTGGGCGATCACGACGGCCCACGAGTTCCCAAGGGCGGACTTCTTCCTGCACAGCGCCGTCCTTGTCCTGCTGGGCGCTTACGCCTACATCGCTGCGGCCAGGGCGCGTCGCATCGCGGTAAACCTCGAGCGCAGGCTGCGGCACGGGCTGCTCGTGCACAACATGGAACTGGCCAACATGGCCATGCAGGACGACCTGACGCAGCTCTTCAACCGCCGCTACTTCTTCGACCGCCTGGAGCGGGAGCTGCAGACGGCCCTGGGCTTTGAGCGGCCGCTCGCTGTGATCGTCGTCGACCTGGACTCGATGAAATCCGTGAACGATACCTGCGGTCACCGCGTGGGTGATCAGCTGCTTGCCGCGTTCGGGAGCTTTCTGCTACAGCAGACGCGCGCCAGCGACGTGGCCGCCCGCATCGGCGGCGACGAGTTCGCGATCCTTCTCCCGGACACGTCCGAGCAGGCGGCAGGGGTGCTGATGGAGCGCATCGGCCGCCGCCTGGAAGCGACGCCGCTCATCGAGGACGCTAACGTTAGCCTGCGCGTCTCCGCGTCCTTCGGCCTGTCCGGCTACCCCTGGAGCGGCTCGACCGCGGATGCCCTGATGCTGCAGGCAGACGCCGCGATGTACGCCGAAAAGCACCTGCACAAGAGCGCAGCCGGCGCGGACGGCGCCGACGGCGGGGCCAACGACGCCGTGGCGGCAGGGCCGAGCCGGCCGAAACAGACCAACCGCCGCTAGACGCTTCCGGGCGGTCTGGAGCCCAGACAGGCGTTCATGCCTGTCGCCGCGTGTCTTCAGCGGGAACCCGCGAACGAGACGTAGGGGCTACCGGCGGTCGCCCCGGCCGGGACCGCCGCCGCACCAGATTGCGGAGTGTGTTGAGGTTGTCCGCGGTGCCCGTAGACACGCCCCGCCGGGGCGTCTCTACGCCAGCCCGTGTTTGTGCACCAGCGAGACGATGTGCTCGATATCAGAGAAGACGCGCTCCCGCATCGCCGGTCTCTGTTCGTCCGGCACCGGCGCTGACGGGGCGCTCACCATGACCCCGAAGAGTACGCCGCGGATCTGCCATTCGGCCACCTCTACCAGCTCGAACCCCTCGCGCCACCCGTCGCGGTCAACCCGCTTGCCCAGGCTGCGTTCCAGCTCGTCCAGGTAGTGGTCCAGCAGCTCGTCCAGGTTGGGCGGCTGCTGGTAGATGAGGAAGCGGACAACGTCTGAGGCTGAGAGCCCGCGGCCCAGGATCTCCCAATCAATGACCACGGTCTGCGTGCCCTGCGGGCCGTGGCGGATGCCCAGGTTGCGGTTGTCGAAGTCGTAGTGGCAGAGGGTGAGTGGCATCCGCTCCACCTTCTGCAGCAGGTGTTCCGGCTCCCGGTACAGCTGCTCCAGGGCTTTCCGGTCGCCGGCGCTCAGGGAGTCCATGAGATTGACAACGCCCTCCGCCAGCCACGGCCACTTCTCCGTGACGTAGACGGAGGGCTGCGCCGGGCTCTTCATGCCGTCCAGGATGTCCACAATGCAGCGGTAGAAGTAGTCCACTGGCCGGCGCAGGCTCATGAGCCACGGCCGGTCCAGCACATCGCGCCGCTCCCAGAAGGTGGCGTGGAAGGCCGCGAGATGCGAGAGGATGGTGCGGATGGTCGCGTCCGGGAGCACGGAGTGCATGCCCAGCGCCTCCATCTCCGGCCGTACGTCCTCCAGGAAGGCCCAGTACTGCTGCCGTTCCGGCCGGTAGATGACGTGGACGTAGGGGATGTGGAAGGTGCGTGGCACCATGTCGTAGATGCCGGCCTGGAACGCCCGCAGCTCGCGGTGCTCGGTGTCGCCGGTCAGCATCATGACGGCGTCCATGGGTGGCATTACGCGCAGGACCAGCGACGAGCGGCCGCCGCCGTTGGCGCCCTGGTAACTGAAGGGGATCGCGAAGAACTCCTTCTCCCCGAAGCGCGGAAACTCGAAGGGGTCCGGGATGACCTCGAATTCCGTCACTGTAACGGACGGGTCCGCCAGCATCTTACCGGCGACGAACGAGAGGTACTCGCGGGTCAGCTCTCCCACTGCGGCCGGTTCCTTACCTGACATGGTGGCCATCGTCCGTCAGTCGTGCCGTAGCCGCCGGCGTCCCCTCGCCCAGGAAATCCAGCACCACGCGCATGAAGCCGTCCAACTGATCGTGGTGGACCCAGTGCCCGGCGTTGGGGATGGCCACGAAGCGATAGTCCTTGAAGGGCGCCCGCCCCTCTTTGGTGGGATCCACAGCCCAACTCTCCGCGCCCTTGATCAGCAGGACCGGCGAATCGATCTGGGACCAGATGTCCCTGGCGTCCTCGACGTTGAACTCGTAGGGAGAGCGGATGCGCACGTAGTTGTCGAACTTCCAGGATAGGGTGCCGTCGTCGTTGCGGCGGGTGCCGTGGATGGTGAGGTGCCGGGCCATCTCCGGCGTCAGGTGCGGGTTCGCCTCCATCATCCGCCTGGTGGCTTCCTCTATCGTGGCATAGCGGCGCGGGTGGCGGCTCTCCATCTCGTGCATGTGACCTATCCAGTGGCCCATGCGCACGTGGGCCGGCCGGTGCTCCATGACCGGCGGGCCCCAGCCCTCTATCGAAACGACGCGCTCCACCCGCTCCGGGAACGTGCCGGCGTACTGCATGGCGACGGCGCCGCCCAGGGAGTGGCCGATGATGGTTAGCTTCCCGGCGATGGCGGTCGCCAGGGTGGCGATGTCCAGCACGAACTCCGGAAGGCTGTACATACTGCCGATGGCCCAGCCGCTATCGCCGTGGCCGCGCAGGTCCGGGGCGTAGATCGTGTAGCGGTCCAGCAGCCCGGCCGCCACGAAATCCCAGTTGCGGCAGTGGTCCTGGCCGCCGTGGATGAGCAGCAGCGGCGGCATGGACCCATCGCCCCAGACGGCGTAGTGCATGCGCATGCGCTGGGACTCGTAGTACTCGGACCGGGGCTCGGGCGCCGGCTGGCTCATCGTGTCTCCTTCTGTGTCATCTCGTAAAGCGGCCCGTAGACCCCAACTTCGCTGCCGGGGATGACGAACGCGCCGCACACCTTCTCGTAAAACGCGGCCGGCCCGACGCCGCCGATCACCGCATATGCGTACCCCATCTCCCTCATCGCTGCCAGGCAACGGAAGAGAAGGGCCGCGCCCAGGCCCGCGCCGCGCAGGTCCTCCCGCACACCGGTGGGGCCGAAGAAGCCGCGGCGCGTGCACTCGTAGACCGCGAACCCGGCGATCTGCGGCCCCTTTAGCGCCAGGTAGGCCGCGATCGGGGTGTGGTTGTAGGCGCGCTCGGCCTCTGCGGCCCAGAGCTCGTTGAAGTGCTGCGCCACGAAGGCACGCATGGCCCCACGCTCCCACGGCTCGGCGCGCCGCACCGTGTACCCGTTGTCCGACGCCCGCTGCTCATAGCGATCGCCGTCCGGGAGGTCGTAGAGGCGCACGAGCATATCCGGCATGGCGACGGCTATGATAGCAGGAGCGTGGAAGCAGGAACCAGTGACCGCCTCCGGACCGACGGCCCGAATTAGCGTCCGCGTGACCCCTGGCGCGCGCAGCGACGAGATCGCTGGCTGGCAGGGGGACTCTGCGGCGGGCTCAGGGCAGGCTGTGCTGCGCGTGCGGGTGAGGGCGGCGCCGGAGCGGGGGAAGGCGAACGAGGCGGTATGCCGCTTGGTGGCGCGCGCGCTGGGGCTTCCGCCCACCAGCGTCACGCTGAGCCGGGGAGCGGCCTCGCGCGGGAAACTGTTGCGCATCGACGGTCTGAGCGACGACGAGGTGCGGCGGCGCCTGGGCGCGTCGATGATCTGACGGGCGCGGGAGCTACTTCGCCTCTTCGATCTCGAAGCGGTAGTCCTCGATCACCGGGTTCGCCAGGAGCTTCCGGCACATCTCCGTCACCCGCGCCTCCGCCTCTTCCGGGGTAGCCGCCTCGACGCGGATCTCCATGTACTTCCCGGCGCGGACGGACTGCACCTCCTTGAACCCCAGCGAGTGCAGGGCGCCCCGGATGGTGAGCCCTTGCGGATCGTTGACCGTGGGCTTGAGGGTGATGTCTACGCGCGCCAGGAAGGTGCTCATGACGCGGCGTAGCCCGGCGCGGCTTTCAGGGCGTCGATCTGACGGATGTGGTCCATGCTGTGCAGCCGGTGGAACACCATCCATTCCTTCACGGTGAGCGGGCCGAAGACCGGGTGCGGGAACGACCCATCAGGTGCGCCAGCGGTCTGGAGCGATGACAAGAGCGACTGCGTCTCGCCGAAGAATTCCGCCAGCCGCTGCCGCAACTCCGCAATGGGCTGCGTCTCGTCATCCTCTGAGCGTTCACCCATCGCCCGGACCGTTGGCACACGCGCATCGGGCGTAGGCAGGCCCGCCATCCCGGCGATCTGCTGGTTCAGGCTGCGCTCGCTGCGTAGGAAGTGGCCGATGACCTCCTTGGCGCACCACCTGGGTCCCTCGCCGCTGATCGCGGTGGTGGCGTGCGTGGTCTGTGGCGGGTGGAAGCCGGCCTCGTCTTCGCTCATCCCTTCCAGGCAACGCTGCCAGGCGGCGGCGGCGCTGTCCATGAGGGCGCTTAGCTCCTCGAGGCTCTTGCACCCTTCCTGCCGGAGGTATCCTGCGGCGCGTTGTATCGGGTCCGGCTGCTGTGTCATGGGTGAGTCCTAGCTTGCATGTGCCGGCAACGCGAGTTGCGGTCCTGGGGGCTGGCGTCCTGAGCGGCGACGACCGTTGGGTTCGTGGCACCTTCGCGAAGCCTGTCCTGAGCGAAGGCGAAGGGGGATCCCGGCGGCAGCTCCCACCCAAGGGGACAAGATGCGAGTGCCCCTCCCCCAGATTCCTTCGCGAAGATACGCTGTACGGACGAGAGCTGTTCTCCTGCTCAGAATGACAACCACCCTAGCTCGTCTCGAAGCCCTGTGTCATCCACTTGAGCGGCCGCATGTGCAGCGCCACCATATCCCAGTCACCCGCCTCGCGCACGTACGCCCTGCCCGCCGTCTCACCAAGGTATCTCATCGCCACCCGCTCGCGCCAGACATTGTCCACCGGGCTGCCCACGCGGGCGGTGCCCTCGACTATGACGTGGCGGTACGTCTCCTGGTCGTAGATGCAGAGCGAGGCGAACCCCTTGCGGGCGATGTTCCGCAGCTTTTGCGTCTTCCGCAGCGTGCTGATGACGAACTCGCGCCCGTCGAACTCGTACCAGACGGGCGTCACGTGCGGGCGGCCGTCCGGACGCACGGTGGCCAGGGCGGCGACGCGCGCTGCGTCCACGAACTCGCGCACATCGGGAGCGAGGACAGCCATGGCTACGGCCTGATCAGCTCGCGGCCCGTGAGGCGGCGGAATGCCTCGCGGTACTTCTCGGCGGTCTGCTCCACGATCTCGGGCGGCAGCTCCGGCGCGGGCGGCTCCCTGTTCCAGCCGCTGTCTGTCAGGTAGTCGCGCAGGAACTGCTTGTCGAAGCTGGGCTGGGGGCCGCCGGGGCGGTACTGGTCTGCCGGCCAGAAGCGGCTGGAGTCCGGCGTCAGGCACTCGTCGATGAGGATCACCTCGTCGTCCAGCCAGCCAAACTCGAACTTGGTGTCCGCGATGATGATGCCGCGCTCGCGGGCGTAGTCGCGCCCGTAGCGGTAGAGGGCCAGGCTGCGCAGCTTCATCGCCGTGGCGGCGCGCTCGCCGGCCATCTGCACCACGTTGCGGAAGGTCATGGGCAAGTCGTGGCCTGACTGCGCCTTCGTCGTCGGCGTGAAGATCGGTTCCGGCAGCTCCTGGCTCTCCTCCAGCCCGGGCAGCAGCCGAACGCCGGAGACGGCGCCGTGCTCCTGGTAGTCCTTCCAGCCGGAGCCGGAGATGTAGCCGCGCACCACGCACTCGACGTCGATGCGCCGCGCCTTCTGCACGATCATAGCGCGGCCGATCATCTCGCGCGGCAGTTCGGCCGGCACGCCGTCGATGCGCGGGCTGTCCACCACCGCGATGAAGTGGTTGGGGACGATGTCGCCGGTGAGCTCGAACCAGAAGGCGGAGAGCTGGGTGAGGACGAGCCCCTTGTCTGGGATGCCCGTGAGCATGACGACATCGAAGGCGGAGATGCGGTCCGTGGCGACGATGAGCAGGCGGTCGCCCAGGTCGTAGAGGTCGCGCACCTTGCCGCGGGCGAGCAGCGGCAGGTCCAGGGCGGTCTCGGTGAGGACGGGGGTCACAGCCCTAACCTCGCGAAGCTCTCGTCCACGTGGCGCAGGTACCAGCCGTAGTCGAAGAGGCCGGCCAACTCGTCGCGGGAGAGGCGCGACGTCACCTGCTCGTCATCGGCCAGGAAATCCAGGTACGGCCGGCGGCTCTCCCAGGCCTTCATCGCGTTCGCCTGCACCACCTTATACGCCTCCTGGCGGTTCATTCCCTTGTCGATCAGCGCCAGTAGGACGCGCTGCGAGAAGGGCAGGCCGTAGCTGGCGTCCATGTTCTCGCGCATGCGGTCGGGATAGATCTGCATCCCGCGCACGATGTAGGTGAACAGGTCCAGCATGTAGTCCAGCAGGATGCAGGCGTCCGGCAGGACCACGCGCTCCACGGAGGAGTGGGAGATGTCACGCTCGTGCCAGGTGGCGACGTTCTCCAGCGCGGCGACGGCGTAGCCGCGGAAGAGGCGGGCCAGGCCGCAGATGCGCTCGCACTTCTCCGGGTTGCGCTTGTGGGGCATGGAGGAGGAGCCGGTCTGGCCGGGGGAGAAGGGCTCTTCGACTTCCAGCACCTCGGTGCGCTGCAGGTGGCGGATCTCGGTCGCGAACTTCTCCAGGCTGGCGGCGATCAGCGCCAGCGTCGAGACGTACTGGGCGTGGCGGTCGCGGTGGACGATCTGGGTGGAGATGGGCTCCACGAGCAGGCCCAGGCGGCCGCAGACGTCGTCCTCGACGTCCGGCGGAACGGTGGCGTGGGAGCCGACGGGGCCGGAGACCTTGCCGACGGACACCTGCTCCTTGGCATGCGTGAGGCGGTGGGAGTTTCGGCGCATCTCGTCCCACCACTGCGCCAGCTTGAGGCCGAAGGAGGTGGGCTCCGCGTGGACGCCGTGGCTGCGGCCCATGGTCAGCGTCTGCCTGTGCTCGCGGGCGCGCACGGCGATGGCGTCCATGAGGGCGCGGACGTCGTCCTCCAGCACCTCGGTGGCCTCGCTGAGGCGCAACGCGAGGGCGGTGTCTTCCACGTCGTAGGAGGTGAGGCCCAGGTGGACGAAGCGCGACTCCTCGCCCAGGCTATCGGCGACGGAGCGGACGAAGGCGTTGAAGTCGTGGTGCATCTCGCGCTCATACTGGCGCCAGCGCCCGGCGTCGTACTTCGCGCCGCGGATCTTCTCGATGGCTGCGGGTGGGATGACGCCGCGCTCGGCCCAGGCCTCGCAGACGGCGATCTCGACGCGCAGCCACGCGTCGAGCTTGTTCTCCTCCGACCAGACGCGGGCCATGCCGGGGCGGGCGTAGCGCTCGATCATGGGAGAGCGAGAACCAAGAACCCTTCGGCAGGCTCAGGGCAGGCTCTGGAACCTGGGATCGGGTTTGATTGACTCCCGGCGGGCGTATCCGGGGTTTGGTTGTTTTCGGAGAAAGCGCGCGTTAGCGAGGTGTGGCGGATAGGGGAAGGCGCATCTTGGTTGATCGTTTTCGCCGTCGAGGCTGCGCTGGGAGTGCTGCCTGCCACCACGCTATCTTAGGGCATCGGCGGGAGAGGTGGAAGGGCCGGGCGGCGCCGCCTGTAGCAGGCGGCCCCGGGGCGTGGCGGCGGGAAGGTGGCTCAGGGCTGGGGCCCTGAGCCACGGGTGGGTGTGCGCCGGGCCGGTTCAGCGGAGGCAGGACTGGTTGAAGACGGGGATGAACAGGAGGATGTCGTTGACGGTGATGCCGCCGGAGGCGTTGAGGTCGAAGCGGGGGTTGTAGGCGGGGCTGGGGGGGGCGGTGTTGAAGACGGGGATGTACTTGAGGATGTCGTTGACGGTGGCTTTCTGGTCGTCGTTGAAGTCGAAGGGCCAGGCGTCGGGGGCGGGCTCGTCGTCGGCTGCGGGCGTCTGGGCGCAGGCGTGGATGGCGTCGGTGCCCAGGAAGAGGGCTTCGCGTTCGTCGCGGAAGAGGGGGAGGCCGTTCTGGGTGGCGCCGAAGGAGTCGCCGTCGAAGTCTTCCTCGGGGGAGTCGTGGCAGCCGTCAACGTCGATGATGCCGTCGTAGTCCTCACGGGTCTGGATGGGGGTGAGGTAGAGGACGGGCTCGTCGCCGGTGTCGGCGACCCCGTCGGGGCCGGCGGTGGTGTCGGTTCCGGGGCAGGGCGTTCGTCTCCTGAACGGCGGCCCGGAGCGTGCAGACGGCTCCAGCCGTGGCGCAGACGCCGTTGCCCGGGGCATCGTCCACGGCGTCGGCGGTGCTGTCGACGGTGAAGGTGGCGCCCAGCGCGGGGCTTGTGGGCAAGGCGAAGAGGGCCGCCAGGGCAGCCAAGGCGGCAAGAACAACTAAGTGGCCCGTCTTCATCCCGCACCCCTTCTTCTGAGAGAGTGATTCATTAACGCGCGGGGGAGGGTAATCTGTCAAGCGGGGAGGCTGTGGAAGGATGCCGACGGGTCTGCTTGACGCGGGCGACCTGAAGGTCGCCCCTACTACCGGGAAGATTTGGGCCGGTTATCGGTACTCCTCGCGCGGCGGGGAGAAGACGTCGATGAAGACGCAGGCTTCCAGGGCCGTGGCCTCGTGGGGGACGCCGCCGGGGATCATCCAGCAGTCGCCGGGGGAGAGCTCGCGCACCTCGTCGCCCACCTGTAAGCGGGCGCGGCCGGAGACCAGGTAGCCGGTCTGCTCGTGCGGGTGGGTGTGCATGGGGACGACGGCGGCGGCCTCCATACGCACCTCGATGAGCATCATGCGGTCGCCGGCGGTCATGGTGCGGCGGACGACGCCGGGGAGCATTGGAACCGGCTGGACGGAGTCGTGGGCGATCAGCGGCATGGGGCCTCCTTGCGAGAGATTGGAGGTTGGAAGTTGGAGGTTGGATCGGCCACAGATTAGCACAGATGGGGACAGCGCGGTCAGAGGGGTCGCACAGCGAGGAAGAGTGAGCGCCTCAGCAGCCCTGCCTGGATGGCGCGGATGGTGGCGCGGTTGTCTTTGAGCCGCCGCTGGAGGGACTGGGCGCCTTCGGACCGGCTCAGTTCATCGGCGTGGCGGGTGCGGGCCTGGAGCCAGCGGCCGGTGGTGTCCAGGAAGTCGGCGGTGACGTCGATCTCCTCGATGCCGGTGAAGCCGGCCGTGCGTAGGAGGTCGGTTTGTGTCCGGCGCCAGGAGGCGAGGCCGGGCGAGCGGGCGCGGGCGGTGCGGCGGTAGTGATCAGGCGGCGTGCCGGCCGGGATGTGAATCGTGTAGAACGCCATCCGCCCGCCCGGCCGCAGGACCTGCCAGCACGCCCTCAGCACGGAGAGCTTGGCGCGGATTCATCAGAGGGCGTCAGTGTGCGTGACGGCGTCGAAGACGCCGGCGCGGAAAGGCAGGTGGGCGGCGCCGGCCATCACGAAGGCGCAGCGCCGGCCGATACGCTGACGCCGGGCGTGACGGATGGCCCCGCGCAAGCCGGGTTCCAGCACGTCGGTGAGGACCGCCCGGCAGCCCGTCTTTTCCACCAGATGGAGTGCGGGCCAGCCCAGACCGGCGCCGAGGTCAAGCAGGCGGTCGCCGGGCGCAAGGCCGAGGCGATCGGCCAGGAGTTCCGCCTGGGCGACGGTGGTGTAGCCGCTGACGTAGGTATCAGCGCCGAAGACTTCGCGCTGGACGGCGGTGAAGACATCGGTAGCGGCGCTGGCGTATGTATCGCCGAAGCGGGCGGCGGCGTCCCTCCGAGATGTTGTGGCGCGCCGCGCACTCATGCGGACTGCTCCTTGCGGAAGCGCTCCAGGGCCTGGCGGACGGCGGGGTACTTGAGGGCGAGGATGGCGGCGGCGAAGAGGGCGGCGTTGCGGGCGCCGTTGACGGCCATGCAGCCGACGGGGACACCGGGTGGCATCTGGGCGATGGAGAGCAGCGCGTCCAGGCCGGAGACGGCGGTGGCGCCGGGCTGGCCGAGGGGCACGCCGATGACGGGCAGGGGCGTCCAGGCGGCGACGGCGCCGGGAAGGTGCGCCGCCATGCCGGCGGCGGCGATGATCACCTCGAACCCGCTATCGGCGGCGGTGGCGGCGAACTGCTGGACGCGGGCGGGGGAACGGTGCGCGGACATGACGAGCAGCTCGTGGTCTATCCCGAGTTCGGTCAGGGTCTGGACGCACGGCTCGAGGACGGGCAGGTCGGATTTGGAGCCGGTGAGGATGGCTACGCGGGGCATGGCAGTGGACAGTGGACAGTGGACAGTGGACAGCAGGCAATGCGGGTGCTGGTCATGGGGTGATTGTGGGGCGAAGGGGTCAGCGGGTCAAGGGGCGAAGCCCTACGGGAAGCGGAATTCTATATCTTCAGTGGTGAAGCCAGACGAAGCCTGTCACAGCCGCGAACAAGCCCTGAATGACCCTTGGCTTGAAAAAGCTGCGTCACAGAGGTAATAGAACAAGTCATTCGAGGAGGATGGCCACGAGCGAGCGCATTTTAGAGGTGAGGGGTCACGATGAGGGTCGGATTCGGCGCGAACCCAAGCTCCTCCAGGTCCTCCCCTTCCAGGTGCAGGCTCACGGCCTCCTCCAGGTTGGCGATGGTCTCGTCGACGGTATCACCCTGCGTGACGATGCTGAGGTCGAGGCATTCCGCGACGTACTTGGACTCACCCCTATGGATAAAGACCTTGATGTTTCTCTTGAGACCGGCCATATGCGCCATAACGCGCTCATTCTAACATAGGCAGCTTACTCCACCCGCGCGTTTTCAGCCGGCGCGGCGATGTCGCGACGGTAGTGGGCGCGCGTGAAGTGGAGGCGCTGGACGTTGCGATAGGCGGCGGCGCGGGCCGCTAACAGGGTCGGGGCGGTGGCGACGACCGTGAGCACCCGGCCGCCGGCTGTGACCACGGCGCCGTCGTCCGCAAGGGCGGTGCCGGCGTGAAAGGCGAGGACACCCGGCTCGAGGGTGGAAAGGCCGGCGATGGGGTAGCCGGTCTGGTACTCGCCGGGATAGCCGCCGGAGGCGAGGACGACGCCCACGCAGGCGTCCGTGGACCACTGGATCTCCGTCTCGCTGAGGCGGTTGTTGACGACGGCCCAGCAGACCTCCAGGAGGTCTGACTTGAGGCGGGGCAGGAGCACCTGGGTCTCCGGGTCGCCGAAGCGGCAGTTGAACTCCAGGACCTGCGGGCCCTGCGGCGTGATCATGAGGCCGGGGTAGAGGACGCCCCTGTACGGCGCGCCTTCGGACATCATGGCGTGGACCGCCGCCTCTGTGATGCGCTCGTGGATGAACGGCTCCAGCGCCTCGTCCAGCCACAGCGGCGGGCTGTAGGCGCCCATGCCGCCGGTGTTGGGCCCCTCGTTGCCGTCCAGCGCCCGCTTGTAGTCGCAGGAGAAGGGCAGGGGCTTGACGGTGACCCCGTCCGTGAAGGCGTGGGCGGAGACCTCCCGGCCGGAGAAGCGTTCTTCGATCACCACGGTGCGGCCGGCCGCGCCGAAGACCGCCTCGTCCCCCATCATGCGGTCGATGGCGTCCAGCGCTTCCTCCGGCGAATCGCAGACGAAGACGCCCTTGCCGGCGGTCAGGCCGTCGGCCTTGACGACGACCGGACCCGCGCGGGACTCCATGTAGCGGCGGGCGTCCGGGCGATTGCTGAAGACGGCGGCGGCGGCAGTGGGGATGCCGTGACGGAGCATGAGGTCCTTGGAGAAGGCCTTGGAAGACTCGATGCGGGCGGCGGCCTGCGAGGGGCCGAAGGCGGCGATTCCCTGCACGGTCAGGCGGTCCACGAGGCCGCGGGCGAGCGGGTCCTCCGGGCCGGCGATGACGAGATCAGCGCGCAGGTCCTTCGCCGCGCGGGCGAGGCCCTCGACATCGGCGGCCTTGATATCGAGGTTCGCGGCGAGGGTGGCGGTGCCGGCGTTGCCGGGAGCGACGAAGAGGTCCGTGAGCCGCGGCGACTGGCGCAGCTTCCAGGCGATGGCGTGCTCCCGGGCGCCGGAGCCGACGAGGAGGACTTTCATAGGGGCGACTGAATCATATACCAGGGCGGCGTGCGGCCGGCGGCTCGCCTACTTGCGGACGATCACGCGGTGGAGGATCAGCGTCTCGGAGACGGCGATTGCGCCGGCGGGCGGCGCCCCGCCACGGCGGGCGAGCGCCCTGCTATTGCGCGCGCCCCTCCTGGCCGGGAGCGGGAGGCGGAGGGCGCGCTTCGCTGCTGAGCGCAGGAGCCACTCTCCGACGACGCCGGCGGCGACGAGGGCCGCGCCCCGCGCGACCACCGGCGCGGCCTGACGCCAGAGCGCCGGAGGCTGCACGAGGTCGCGCTTGACGGGTAGTGCCGCCTTGCGGACGGGCAGGCGCAGGTTCGGCTGGGTCATGGACATCCTCCAGAGACTCGGGCCGGGTTCGGGGGATATTATAGCGCTATTGCCATCACCCTGGCCCCTCTTCCGCAGGGCGGTAGGGGGTGGCCGCAGGCCGGGGGGGGAGGGTCACAGCGTGGGTGCCACCAGCGACTCGATGCGGTCCGTGAGGTCGTAGCCGGGGATGGGGCGCCCGGCGGCGTCCACGACGCGCCTGGCGACGATACGGACGCGGCCGTCCGCGAAGGCGCGCAGGGTCTCGACGACCAGCGGCAGCTCGCGGGCGACGCCGTGACGGCGGATCTCCGCAAACAAGCGGTTGGACTCGCCCTCCGCGGCCTTGATCTCGTCTACAGAGCAGCCCTCGATCTCCCGCCAGAGCGCGGCGAACTGCGGCCCGCGGAGCGGGTAGGTGCAGTAGGTGACCACGGGGCCCTGGTCGAGCGCAGGCGTGGCCAGGTGCATCATCACGCCCGAGCGGACGGCGCGCGCCTCGATCAGGTGCCAGACGACATCCTGCCACATACCGGACGGGCCGCCCGGGGGCGCCGGATGCAGGTTCAGGAGGTCCCAGCGCGCGGCGGCCTCCTCGCAGAAGATGAGCATGTAGCCGGCCAGCACACCGATATCGAAGGGGTACGGCTCCAGCAGGCGCATCACCTCGCGGTCGTAGTCGCGGCGCCACTGGGGCAGCGGCCCGCCCTTGTGCGCGATCTCGCCGCCGTGGGCGCGGCGGAAATCGCGCGAGGACAGCGTCACGAGCGGGAGGCCGTAGCGGCGAACCTGGTCCAGGAAGGCGTCCGTGTTCGCGTCCTCTCCCGGCGCGCGGTTGCAGAAGACGGCGGCGATGCGGGCGTCCAGGCGGCCGGCGGCGATCTCGTCATGGGCGGCGGCGAGCAGCTTGCCGGAGGTGGCGCCGCGCGCCGTCGCGAACCACGCCAGGCGCAGGGTCACCGCGGCCTCCAGCCCAGCTTCCGCCGCAACATCGCGTAGCGGCTGATCAGGTGCACGAGCGGCGTCGAGAGGCGGCCCTCGAGGCGTCCCGCGCGGAGCGAGTCCAGGAAGTCGCCGGGGCCGGTGAAGCCGGGCATCTCGACGTAGGCGCGGCCGACCTCCCAGCGGGAGTGGGCGTCGCTGGCGGCGGAGAGCGGCAGGCCGTGGGCGCTGGCGAACTGGACGGCCTTATCGTTGTGCGCGGAGAAGACCATGCGGGCGTTCAGGCCCTCCACAAAGTCCAGCCGGTCCACGAGGCGCAGCATGACGGCCGGGTCCAGGCCGGAGCGCAGGGTGTCGTAGGGGTGGGGGACGCCGGCGAGGCCGCCCTGGGCCTTGATGCGCCCGATCGTCTCTTCAGCGGATAGGCCGCGCGGGATATCCTGCGTCAGGAACAGGCCCAGCACTTCACCATCGTCGGTGCGCACCTCCTCGCCGGCGATGACGCGGAGGCCGGTGGCGGCCGCGGCCTCCCGGACGGCCTCGGCGCCGCCCAGCGTGTTGTGGTCCGTGACGGCGATGCAGTCCAGCCCGCGGCGGACGGCCTGGGCGACGAAGCGGGCGGGCGAGAGGATGCTATCGGGAGAGAAGTGGGTGTGGTTGTGGAGGTCGGCGCGGATCAGGCTGGGCTCAGAGGTCACGCCGGCATTGTACGAGGTCATCCCTGCGCGGTGAAACCCGCGCCTATGTTGCGGGCGTGAGCATGGCTCTGCGGGTTGCTACGTCGCGCGGCGCATGTGCTCCGCTCATGGTACGAGCGCATCACCATGAGCGGGAAGTGCTGCTTCGCCGCGGCGGAGAGTATGCCGCCCCTTCCCGCTCACCCTGAGGCTCTCGAAGGGCGAGCGGAGCGACGATGGTTCGCCCGTGTGCTCTCCACTGAGGCGGCCTGGCAGAGCCGGAAGCGGCGCACCGTTCTTCGCACGGACGTTTGTCCCGCCCCAGATTCCTTCGCGAAGATGCGTGGTGCCGTCGAAGACCGTTATCTCGCTCAGAATGACAGGGGGACGCGTGGGGCTGCGCGCGAATGGATGGCGTTACTCCAGCGGCAGTTCGTCCTGCCCGAAGGCCGGCTCCCGTTCCGGCGCGGGGTCTGGCTCCGGTGCGGGCTCGTACTCCTCGAGCTCCTCGCGGAGGGCGCCGAGACCCTCGGAGAACTGCTCCTGGAGGCGCGTGACCTTGAGCTCGGCGTTCTGGAGCAGCTCCTGGCAGCGGCGGGCCAGCTTCATCCCTTCCTCGTAAAGGGCGAGCGACTCTTCCAGTGTCAGGTCGCCGGCCTCCAGGCTGGCCACGGTCTGCTCGAGGCGCCCGTATAGCGTCTCGAAGCCTTCGCCCTCGGGGCTGGGGCCCCGAGCTACGTCGCGTTTGCCGCCCTTAGAAGCCATACTGGCGCGATACCTCCGCTGGGAACTTGCCGTCCTTGACGTGGACGTCCAGGCGGTCCTTGCCCTTCACCTGGCGGACGCTGGTGATGGCCTGCTTGCCCTCGCGCAGCTGGACGACGGCGTAGCCGCGGGCGAGCGTGCTGCGCGGGTCGAGCGAGCGCAGCTGGAGCGAGCCGGTGCCGACTCGCTGGCGGCGCTGGTCCAGGGAGCGGGCCATGGCGCTGTGGGCGTGGCGCAGGAGGGACGTGACGCGCTCGGCATGACGCCCGGTGTCGGGAAGGGCGATGCGCAGGCGGTGGCCGGCCCGCTCGACGCCGGTGAGCCCGGAGGCGATGCGCGCCCGGCTGGACGTGACGAGCGCGAGCGACCTGCTCTCGAGGTGGCGGTGGACCTGCCGCCAGTCCGGGGCGATGGTCTCCGCCGCGGCGGAGGGTGTGGGGGCGCGGAGATCGGCGACGAAATCGGCGATGGTGTAATCGGTCTCGTGGCCGACGCCGGAGACGATGGGGACGGCGCTGGCGTAGATGGCGCGGGCGACGGCCTCCTCGTTGAACGCCCAGAGTTCGTCCATAGAGCCACCGCCGCGGGCGACGATGATGACCTCGATGCCGGGCTCGCGGTTGAGTTGGGCGATGGCCGCGGCGACGCCGGGCGCGGCCGTGGGGCCCTGTACGGGAGTGGGGGCGAGGACGACCTCGGCCAGCGGCCAGCGGCGGTCGAGGACGTGGCAGATGTCGTGGAAGACGGCGCCGGTGGGGGAGGTGACGACGCCGATGCGCTGCGGGAAGGGCGGCAGCGGGCGCTTGCGGGCCTCGTCGAAGAGCCCCTCGGCGGCGAGTTGCTCCTTCAGCCGCTCGAACTCCGCCTGGCGGGCGCCGATACCGGCGGGCTGCACGAAGTCCACGACGAGCTGGATGTCGCCGCGCTCCGCGTAGAAGCCGACGTTGCCGTGGGCCAGCACCTGGGCGCCGTTCTCCAGGGGCGCGCCCCGGTACTGCCGCTGGAACATGACGCAGCGCAGGGCGTAGTTGCCGTCCTTCAGCGTGAAGTAGACGTGGCCGCGCGGGGAGCGGTTGAGGCTGGAGATCTCGCCCTCCACCCAGAGGTTGGAGAGGCGCAGGTCGGACTCGATGAGGTCCTTGATGTAGCGGGCGAGGGCGGAGACGCGGATCGGTTCTAGCATGGGGCTATTGTGTCACCTTTTGGCGAGATGTTGCAGGTGGGCGTGACGCCGTGCGGGCGCAGCGAGCAGGCGCCCCTACCGGTGTCGCACGGCGCCGCGGGCGGGGCTGGGCGAACGCCGTTCGCCCCTACGCGGCTGGCGGATGGCGTGTGGGCGCGGCAGGCGGCGCCCCTACTTGCTGGCGCGCTCCAGGTATTGGCCGGTGCGGGTGTCTATCTTGAGGACGTCGCCGGTGTTGATGAAGAGGGGGACGTTGACGGTGTGGCCGGTCTCCAGGCTGGCGGACTTGGTGCCGCCCTGGGCGGTGTCGCCGCGCAGCCCGGGGTCGGTCTGCACCACCGCCAGCTCGACGGCGGCCGGGAGTTCGATGCCGACTGCTTCTTCGCCGTACATCAGCAGATTACAGGTCAGGTTCTCCTTCAGGTAGGGCAGCGCCTCCTCCACGCGGCTGCCGTTCACGGGAAACTGGTCGAAGGTCTCGGTGTTCATGAAGTAGTAGAGGTCGCCCTCGCTGTAGAGGTACTGGGCGGGCTGGCGCTCCACGCGGGCGCGGGTGAAGCGGGTGCCGGCCTGCACGGACTTATCGACGATGTGGCCGGCGCGGATGTCGCGCAGCTTCATGCGCACCTGGGCGCTGCCGCGGCCCATCTTGATGTGGTCCACCTCGATCACCTGGTAGAGGGTGCCGTCGATCTCGATTGTCGAGCCCCTGCGGAGCTCACCTGTTTCGATCATGGGGTTCCTTTCCTGGCATGGTGTCCGGGACGCGCGGCCCTCGTATATAGATTACCCGCCGGAGCAGCCGGGCGACAAACGGATAGCCTGTCGCCGCTACACCATCAGCTTGGGCGCGCGGCTCATGACCCGCAGCTTGCCGCCCTCCATCACGCACTGGTCCTCGATGCGGACGCCGCCCCAGCCGGTGATGTATATCCCCGGTTCGACTGTCACGACCATGCCGTCCAGCAGCTCGTCTTTCGAGAGTCTCGCCAGGCGCGGGGCCTCGTGGATGAGGAGGCCGACGCCGTGGCCCAGGCCGTGGCCGAAGTTCTCGCCGTAGCCGCCCTCAGCGATGACGGTGTGCGCCAGCATGTGGGCCTCTTCGCCGGTCATGCCCGCCCGCACCAGCTCCTCGGCCGTGCGCTGGGCCGTGAGGACGATGTCGTAGACCTCGTGGAACTTCGGGTCCGGCTTGCCCACGAACATCGTGCGCGTCAGGTCCGAACAGTAGCCGTCCACGATCACGCCCATGTCGATGACGATGGGCACGCCCGCGGGGATGGGGTCGTCCGTGGGCATGGCGTGGGGCATGGCGCCGCGGGGGCCGGCGGCGACGATGGTGGGGAACGAGAGGCTCTCGGCGCCGCGCTCGCGGGCGTACTTCTCGATCTCCCAGGCCGCCCGGCGCTCCGTCCAGCCGGGCTCGATGCGCTGCGCGACGTGGGTGAAGGCGTCGTCGCCCAGGTCCACGGCCTTCTGGAGCGCGGCGACCTCTGCCGGCTCCTTGACAGCGCGCATCCGGGAGACGATGGGCGGCGCGGCCAGAAGCTTCGGGCGATCGGCGGACGGGAGGGTCTCCAGCGACTTCTTCATGGCCTGGAATGAGGCCACGGAGACGTCGCCCGGCTCGAAGCCGATGCGGCCGCCGGCGAGGTCCGCTGCGGCCACCAGCGGCGCGAACCACTTCTCCATGCCGCCGTTGGTCTGGAAGAGGGTGAAATGCGGCGACTCGCGCTCCGCCTGCTCGAAGTAGCGGAAATCGACGGCGATGAACTGGCCTTCGAGCGTAACGAGCAGCCAGCCCATGGAGCCCGCGAAGCCGGAGAGGTAGCGGCGGTTGGCGCCGCTGACGTGGAAGATGTCCTCCACGGGGCAGCCGACGACGAGGGCGTCGAGCCGCGCCTCCGCCATCTTCTCGCGGAGGCGGTCGAGCCTGGGCTGGGTCATTGCCTGCGCTTCCTGGTGACGGGGACGGAGAACAGCGCCTCCAGGGCGATGAGGTATCCCTGCCAGCCGAAGCCGGCGATGACGGCGTCCGCCATCTCGCCGGTGACGCTGCGGCGGCGGAACTCCTCGCGCTGGTGGATGTTGGAGATGTGGACCTCGATGGTGGGCCTGTCGATGGCCTCCAGGGCATCGCGCAGGGCCAGGCTGTAGTGGGTGAGGGCGCCGGGGTTGATGATGACGCCCGTGGCGGACGGGCCCTCCGCCTGGAGGAAGTCTATGATCTCGCCCTCGTTGTTGGACTGGAAGCAGCGGACCTCCACCTCCATCTCCACGGCGCGCCGCCGGACCTGCTCTTCAATCTGGGCGAGGGTCATGGACCCGTAGATCTCCGGCTGGCGCCGGCCGAGGAGGTTGAGGTTGGGGCCGTTGATGAGGAGGACCTTGAGATCGCCCTGGGGAACGGGCGCGGTCTCCAGTTGCTCCTCGATCTCGTCCACCAGGCGCGCGGACGGGCCCCGGCGGGGTACGGCTGGCTCTTGCATGGCAGTTCTCTTGATTATAGCGGGTGCCGGCGCTGAAGTTGCAGCGGCTTAAGCTCTGCCTTGCGGGCATCCCATGCGCGTCTGTCATTCTGCGGGGCGGCGATCCTCCGAATCGGGCGACGGCGACCTTCCCGCAGAATCTGGGGCGGGGGCGGCGCCCGCTCGGCGCTGGCCGGGATGTTCCCGGCGGCCTCGATCCGTTAATCCGCTCCCTGTCCCTTGACAGGGGTGGGGCGCACGCCGTGCGCCTCTACGGTCCCGACACATTCGTGGCTACGTCTTGCGCGCTTTGCGCGGGCGCCAGGGGATGTTGCGGTAGGCGTCCATGTAGGCCTGGCGCTGGCGCTCTTCCGTTACGTGGGTGTAGATCTGGGTGGTGGAGGCGCTGGCGTGGCCGAGGAGCTCCTGGACGACGCGCAGGTCCGCGCCGCCGTCCAGGAGGTGCGTGGCGAAGGAGTGGCGCAGGAGGTGCGGGAAGACGCGCTGCTCCAGGCCGGCGCGCAGGGCGTGACGGCGGACGGTCTGCTGGATGGAGCGCCCGGAGAGGCGGCGGCCGTCGCGATTGAGGAAGAGGGCCGGCTCCGCCGTGACAGGCTGGCGTCCGCCCGGGCCCGACGCCAGCCGCGGGCGGCCGTCCTTCAGGTAGCGGCGCAGGGCCGTGTCCGCGGGAGCGCCGAAGAGGACGATGCGCTCCTTGTTGCCCTTGCCGCGCACCAGCAGAGAGCGCTCACCCAGGTCCAGGTGGCGCAAGTCCAGCCCGACGACCTCGCTCAGGCGGGCGCCGGCGGCGTACATCAGCTCGAGGATGGCGCGGTCGCGCAGCCCGCGGGGCGTCTCTTCGTCGGCGGCCTCGATGAGGGCCGTGAGGTGATCGCGCGTAAGGATGGCGGGGAGGCGGCGCTCGCGCCTGGGGGCGTGGACGCCGGCCAGCGGGTTCGCCGCCAGCGTGCCCTCGCGTGCCAGGAAGCGATAGAAGTTACGGATCGTGCTGACTTTGCGCGCGACGCTGGCGGTGACCATGCCGGATTCGCGCAACCGCGCGAGATAGCGGCGGAAGCCGTGGCGGTCCACGCTGAGGACGCCGGCGCCCTCGCTCTCCAGGTAGTCTGCGAAGTGCGTGAGGTCAGAGCGGTAGTTGCGGAGGGTGTAGGGGGACAGGTTTTTCTCCGCTGTCAGGTAGCGGATGTAGGCGTCCAGCAGTTCGTCCATCAGTACGTATAACGCGCAAGGCGGCACCCGTGTATCGGTGTGCGGTGCTCCGCCCGGTCCTTCGAGAGCCTCAGGACGAGCGGGAAGTGGCGTGGTTCGTCAGCGGGATGAAGGCGCGCTGCCTTTCTTCCCGCTCATGGTGAGGCACTCCTACCATGAGCGGAGCCAGGCGCCCCGGGTGTGTTGCCTGGCCGCTCCGCCCGGTCCTTCGAGAGCCTCCCTCCAGAGGCGGGCAGGCAGGACGAGCGGGAAGGGGCGTGGTGGGACAGCGCGGACGCCCGTTCGTCAGACCGCCGTGGGCGCGGGCGCGGGCGACGGCTCCGGCGCGTCGCCGCGCCAGGTGCAGGCGGTGCACTTCGCCTTGTTGTCTCGCTCGGCGACGAGCAGGCCGGCGCAATCGGGGCAGGGCTGTGCCAGCGGGCGCGTCCAGGTGGTGAAGTCGCACTTCGGGTAGTTGGCGCAGCCGAAGAAGATGCGGCCCTTGCGGGAGCGGCGCTCCAGGATATCGCCGCCGTCCCTGGGGCAGGCCACGCCCACCTTGGCGGCCAGGGGCGCGCGGCCCTTGCACTCCGGGTAGCGCGTGCAGGCCAGGAACTTGCCGAAACGGCCGCTGCGGATGACCATGGGCGATGCGCACTCCGGGCACTTTTCGTCCGTCGCCTGCGGCTCTTCGGCGGGCTGCTCGCCCTCCAGGGAGCGGGTGCCCTTGCACTCCGGGTAGCCGGTGCAGGCCAGAAACTGGCCGCGGCGGCCCCAGCGGATGACCATGGGGCGGCTGCACTCGGGGCAGGTCTCCTCGGTCGCCGTCACCTGCTTCGGCGCCGCCTCCTTCGCTGTAGCCAGCGCCTTCTCCAGCGGCTGGTAGAACTGCTCGACGACGGGCACCCACTGGCGCTCGCCGGCGGCGACCTCGTCCAGCTGATCCTCCATCTGGGCCGTGAAGCCGGCGTCCACGAAGTCCGGGAAATGCTCGACGAGCAGGTCGTTGACGACGAAGCCGAGGTCGGTGGGTTTGAGGTAGCGGCCCTCGCGCTCGACATAACCGCGGTCCTGGATGGTGGACATGGTGGGCGCGTAGGTGCTGGGGCGCCCGATGCCCTTCTCCTCCAGGGCCTTCACGAGGGTAGCCTCCGTGAAACGCGGCGGCGGCTCCGTGAAGTGCTGTTCCGGCAGGAGCTGCAGGAGGCGCAGGGGATCGTCCTGGGCCAGGGCGGGAAGGGGGTTGCGGCCCAGGTCCTCCTCCTCGCCGTCGTCGCGGCCTTCCTCGTAGACCTGGCGGAAGCCGGCGAACTGGAGTTGCGTGTTGATGGCGCGCAGCAGGTATGGGTCGCGGCCGGCATCGGGGCGGGCCTCGATGTCGACAGTGGTGACCTCAAAGACGGCGTCCGCCATCTGGCTGGCCAGCATGCGCTGCCAGATGAGGTTGTAGAGGCGGTAGCGGTCGTTGCTGAGGAAGGGGCGAACGGCCTCCGGCTCACGGTGGATGGAAGTGGGCCGGATCGCCTCGTGCGCCTCCTGGGCACCCTTCACCTTGCGTGTGAAAAGGCGGGCGTGCGCGGGCAGGAACTGCTTGCCGTAGCGCTCGGCGATGTAGCCGCGGGTCTCGGCGAGGGCCGAAGCGGCGACGTTTGTGGAGTCGGTGCGCATGTAGGTGATGAGGCCCACCTCGCCCCCGGAGCCCAGCGCCATGCCCTCGTAGAGGTCCTGGGCCACCCTCATGGTCCTCTTCGCCGAGAAGCCCAGGCGGCGCGAGGCCTCCTGCTGGAGGGTGCTGGTGATGAAGGGCGCTGAGGGCCGCCGCGCCTGCGTCTTGGCCCCGATGCTGAGGACGCGGTAGGAGGACGAGCGGAGGGCGGCGAGGTGGCGCTGGGCCTCCGTCTCCTGCTCTATCTCCAGCTTGTTCTTCTTGCCGGCGTAGCCGAAGAGCCGGGCCTTGAATCCCGGCGTCTCGCCCTGCTTTTCGAGATCAGCCTCGATGGTCCAGAACTCCTGCGGGCGGAAGGCCTGGACCTCGCGCTCCCGCTCGGCGACGAGGCGCACGGCGACGGACTGGACGCGGCCGGCGGAGAGGCCGCGGCGGACCTTGCTCCAGAGGAAGGGGCTGAGCCGGTAGCCGACCAGGCGGTCCAGAACGCGGCGGGCCTGTTGGGCATCCACCAGCTTCATATCGATGTCGCGCGGGTGCTCAAATGCCTCGCGGACCGCTTCGGGGGTGATCTCATGGAAGACGACGCGGTAGGACGGCAGCGCCTTCAGGCCGGCGGCCTCCAGCAGGTGCCAGGCGATGGCCTCGCCCTCGCGGTCGGGGTCGGTGGCGAGGAAGACCTGGCTGGCCTTCTGGGCGGCGTCCTTGATCTCCTTGACGGCGCGGCTCTTCTCCTTTGGGATCACGTATTGCGGGCGGAACCCCTTGTCGATCTCGATCCCGAGGGCGGAGCGGGGCAGGTCGCGCACGTGGCCCACGGAGGCCTTGACGTCGTATTTGGCGCCGAGGATGCGCGAGATGGTGCGGGCCTTCGCCGGCGATTCGACGACGACCAGGCTGCGGCCTGCGCGGGCCGCGGAACTCTTACCGTTCGCTCTTGCCAAACTCACTTACCTCCGCTGGGCCGCGCGGTCAGCCGCCGTAGGAAGCCGGGGCTTCCCGCGCACGGACGTAGGCCATGGGGCCCATCTGCCGCACCAGACCCTTCAACTCCATCATCGCCAGAATGCTGCTGACAGTCGATACCGGGAGTCCGCTCTGACGGCAGACCTCGTCAATGTGGACGGGCTCCTTCGATATATGACGCAGGAGATCGGCTTCCGTATCCGTCGCTGGCAGCAGTTCCTTCATCTCCATCTGCTGGGGCACCATGGTCAGGTTCAGCTCCTCCAGCACGTCCTCCACCTTGAGGACCAGCTTGGCCTCCCCCTGCTGGATCAGCAGGTTGGTGCCGCGGCTCTGGGGGGAGAAGACGCTGCCGGGGACGGCGAAGACCTCGCGGTTCTGGTCCACGGCCAGGCGGGCGGTGATCAAGGCGCCGCTCTTCACGTCTCCCTCCACCACCAGCACACCGAGGCTGAGCCCGGAGAGGATACGATTGCGGCGGGGGAAATATTCGCCTCGCGGCTGCGTGCCAGGCGGGTAATCGCTGGCGAGGGCGCCGTGCTCGATGATCTCGCGGGCCAGCTTCGCGTGCTCCGGCGGGTAGACGATGTCGAGCCCGCAGGCGAGCACGGCCACGGTGCGGCCCCCGGCCTGCAGCGCCGCGCGGTGGGCGATGGCGTCCACACCGCGGGCGAGACCGCTGACCACGCAGATGCGGTTGGCGGCGAGCTGATAGGCCAGCTCCTCCGCGACCTGGCGCCCGTAAGGCGTGGGGCGGCGGGTGCCCACGACCGAGACGGCCCACTCGTCGGCACCCGACATGTCGCCGCGGGTGTAAAGGACCGGCGGCGCGTCGTCGATCTCCTTGAGCCGGGCCGGGTACGCAGGGTCGCTCCAGGTGAGGGCCCGGATGCCGTGCCCCGCCAGGGCCGCCAGCTCTGCGTCCGGGTCGATCTTCGGGCGCTCCGCGACGATGACCCGCACGATGCGCTCATCCAGGCCGGCTGCGCGGAGCTCGGAGGGGCCTGCCTGCCAGGCTTCGGCGAGCGATGGGAAGTAGCCGGTGAGCGCCTGGTAGCGCACGCGGCCAACGCCGGGGATGCGGTTGAAGCCGACCCAGAACTTTAGCTCTTGCGGCGGCGTCGCGGCGGGAGCGCCGGCTTTGGCAGTGCTCATCAGCGGCCCATGATAGCACAGGAGCCGGGTCTGGGCTGCAGGGGAAGTGGCACCGGGAGTGGATAGTGGATAGTGGATAGTGGATAGTGGATAGTGGATAGTGGATAGTGGTCAGTGCTATGCGCCCGCCGGGGCGTTTTCCTGCTCCTGGTCTTCCAGCTTGACGACGCGGACCTTCTTGATCCGCCGGCCGGCGACGCTGAGGACCTTGAGGCTGATGCCGTTCACGCGCACGGTGTCGCCGACGCTGGGCATGCGGCCGAGCTCGTTGACGATGAAGCCGCCGACGCTGTCGAAGTCCTCTTTCTGGATTGACATGTCGAACATCTCGTTCAGCTCGTCGATGCCCACGCGGGCGTCCACGATGACCTCATTGGCCGTGACCAGCTGAACGGGCTGCTCCTGGACGTCGAACTCGTCGCGGATTTCGCCCACGATCTCTTCCAGGAGGTCCTCAATGGTGACGAGGCCCGCCGTGCCGCCGTACTCATCGACGACGATGGCCATGGAGATCTGGTTCTGCTTCATCTCCGCGAGCAGCTCGTGCACCTTCTTGCTCTCCGGCACGGCGTGGGCCGGGCGGATGATCTGCCGGATGCTGGGCTGCTGGCCGCCGCGGGCCAGGTGGCGCATCACCTCTTTGCCGTGGGCGATGCCGATGACGTGGTCAACGTTGCCCTCGTAGACGGGGATGCGGCTGTAGCCGCCCTCCACCATGGCCTTCGCCAGCTTCTCGAACCCCTCCTTAACGTCCACGGCGGCGATGTCTGTGCGGGGGATCATCACCTTGCGCACGCTGGTCAGCTCCAGCTCCATGACGCCGCGGATCATCTCGCGCTCGTCTTCTTCCAGGGCGGCGCCCGCCTGTTCCATCTCCGTGAGGAGCATCAGCTCTTCGCTGCCGCCCGCGGACGTGGCGTGGCGGCGCTGGAGGCCGCGCATCACGGCCTCCATGGGGGCGTCCAGAAGCATGACAGGGCCCCGGAAGGTGAGGCGGACAAGCGAGACGAAGGGTCCGAGGGCGTGCTGCCAGCGCTGGGGGTCATGCGCCACGAGGAATCTGGGCAGCGCCTGCAACAGCACGAAAGCCAGGGCGATGACAACGGCAGTGGCGGCGAGGGCCAGCCAGTCGCGCCCGGTCTCGCGCAGCACGAGGAAGACGGCGATCGAGGTGACGCCGACGACAGCCAGGTTGCGGGCGAGCGTGAGGGACGAGAGGGTGAGCTGGCGCTCGTGGTAGAAGCGGCGCAGGGCCTCGACGCGCGACTCGACGGGCTCCTTCATCGCCCGCTCGCGGACGCCGGCCACGACGCCGGCCTCGCCGGCGACGAGGAGGATGAAGGCGGCGACGCCGAGGAGGAGGATGATGATGCCGGCGATGAGGTCGCTATCCACTCTTGTTACGCCTGCGCGGTGCGGGTTTCGCGCCCTCCGCCTGAGGCGGACGCTCCCCCGCCGGTTCCGTCTGGACGCGGGCGGGCACGCCGGCCACGGTGGCGCCCTCCGGGACGTCGCGGGTGACGACGGCGCCGGCGGCGGTGGTGGCGCCGCGGCCGACGCGGACGGGCGCGACGAGCATGGTGCCGCTGCCGATGAAGGCGTTGTCCTCGATCACCGTCTTGTGTTTCGTCTTGCCGTCGTAGTTGCAGGTGACCGTGCCGGCGCCGATGTTGACGTCTGCGCCGACCTGGGCATCGCCGATGTAGCCGAAGTGGCCGGCCCTCGTGCCTCTGCCCAGGCGCGCGGCCTTGATCTCCACGAAGTTGCCGATGTGCACGCCGGACTCCAGGCGGGCGCCGGGCCGCAGGTGGCTGAACGGCCCGATGTCCACGCCGGCCGCCAGCACCGCGCCCTCGACGACAGAGGCGAAGACCTCGCAGCGGTCGCCGATGCGGGAGTCAACGATGACGGAGTTGGGGCCGATGCGGCAATGCCGCCCGACGACCGTCTTGCCGGCAAGGGTGGTGTTCGGGTAGATGGCCGTCCCCTCGCCGATCTGAATGCCCATCTCCAGGTAGGTTGTGGCGGGGTCAATGATGATGACGCCGGCCTCCATGAGACGGGCGCACTCCTGGAGGCGCTGGTCTATCTGGGAGCGCAGGGCGGCAAGCGCCTCTGAGCCTGCGGTCTGGCGCGGGCGCGCGGCGGGATGGGCCACGGCTAACGTCTACCTCCGCCCCGGCTGCCGCCGCGGGAAATATGGCAAGGCATGGATTCAGCTCAGGAGAAGGGGTACCCGGTTAGCCAGGCCCACAAGAGCGACTTTGCGTCGCCAGGGTGAGGGAAGGCGTAAATGTGGGGGTTCGGAACTATCCGACGGCTGGTCTGCGTCCAAGAATGTCAACTCTATCCGTGATGACCTTAAGGATATGTTAGGGCGGGTGCGGGAAGGTGTCAAGGCGATCCGGGTTTCCGCAGTGCCCGGCGGGCGGCGAGGCCGGCGGATAAACGTAAGCACCGGGACCGCGCTACGGCTGCTCGATTACTGCCTCGTAGAGCGATACCTGCGGCGGGCCCTCGAGCAGGCCGGCGAGTGAGCCCTGGCGGTGGCCGGCGGCGAACGCCTCGCTCTGCGTCCACGCCAGGAACATCGCGCGGTCCTGCCATGTGCTGTGGCTGATGTACTCGCCCGGCGTATCGCCGCGCAGCAGGGCGAAGCGCACGAAGCCGGGCACGCCGCTGAGGTAGGACTCGCGCTCGCGCCAGACGCGCTCAAAGTCGGCCTCACGGTCGGCGGCGACCCTGAACCGGTTCATGGCTATGAACATTGGCATCTCCCGCTCGCTAGATGGTTTGTGCCAAGCATAGCGCCTTCAAGTGCAAAGGGCGCCACCTCCTGACAGGCCGCTGTCAGGCCGGCTGATACAATTGTCTGGCATGGGCACCTTCTTCCACCCAATCACCATCATCGGCCCCAGAGGCGAGGAAACCGTCGAGGCGCTAGTCGATACGGGCGCCTCATTCACGACGATGCCTGCGTCTCTGCTGAGGCGGCTCGGCGTTCAGCCGCACCGCAGGGCGCGCTTGAAGCTGGCTGATGGCACAGCTCGCGACTGGGACCTCGGACGTATCGTTGCGAGGATAAACGGTACCGAAGAGGAGTCCATCTGCATTTTCGGGGCCGAAGACGCCCCGCCGGCCATCGGCGCGTACACGCTCGAGGGCCTCCTGCTGGGCGTTGACCCGCTGAGGGAGCGCCTGGTTCCGCGTGAAGGCTTTCTCATGGCCATCACCCCGGCCGAGAAGCCGTTTATCATCTCCTCCGAATACCAGATGACCGGCGACCAGCCGCAGGCCGTCGAGAAGCTGGAGGAGGGCCTGCGGCGGGGCTACAAGCACCAGACGCTGCTAGGCGTCACGGGCTCCGGCAAGACGTTTGCGATGGCCAACGTCATCGCCCGCGCCAATCGCCCCACGCTCGTCATCTCGCCCAACAAGACGCTGGCCGCCCAGCTCTACTCCGAGTTCCGCGACTTCTTTCCGGAGAACGCCGCCGAGTACTTCGTCTCTTACTACGATTACTACCAGCCGGAGGCCTACATCCCCCGCACGGACACCTACATCGCCAAGGACGCCGATATCAACGAGGAGATCGATAAGCTGCGCCACGCCGCCACGCGCGCCCTCTTCGAGCACCGCGACGTCGTCATCGTCGCCTCGGTGTCCTGCATCTACGGCCTGGGCGAGCCCTCCGAGTACTACAACTTCGTGCTCCATTTCCAGAAGGGCGAGGTCGCCAACCGCAACCGCGCCCTGCGCCGGCTCGTGGACATGCAGTACGAGCGCAACGATCAGAACCTCCTGCGCGGCCGCTTCCGCCTGCGCGGCGACTCGCTCACCGTGCTGCCGGCGTACGAGGAGCTGGCCGTCCGCGTCGATTTCTTCGGCGACGAGGTGGAGCGCATCATGCAGTTGGACCCGCTCACCGGCGAGGTGCTCTCCGAGATGGACGCCGTGGACATCTACCCGGCCAAGCATTTCGTGACCTCGGCGGACAAGCTCGAGGTCGCCATCGACGACATCGAGGCGGAGCTGGCGGAGCGCTACCAGCTGCTGCAGGAGCGCGGCCGGCTGCTGGAGGCCCAGCGGATCGTCGAGCGCACGCGGTACGACATCGAGTGCCTGCGCGAGCAGGGCTACTGCTCGGGCATCGAGAACTATTCGCGGCACCTGGCCCGCCGCGCCGCCGGCAGCACTCCCTGGACGCTGCTGGACTACTTCCCGGACGACTTCCTGATGTTCATCGATGAGTCGCACATGACGATCCCCCAGGTGCGCGGCATGTACAAGGGCGACATGGCCCGCAAGACGACGCTCGTAGACTTCGGGTTCCGCCTGCCTTCAGCCCTCGATAACCGCCCCCTCAACTTCCAGGAGTTCCTCTCGCACATCAACCAGGTCGTCTACGTCTCCGCCACGCCCGGCCCCTGGGAGTACGAGCACAGCGAGCAGGTGGTCGAGCAGATCATCCGCCCCACCGGGCTCGTGGACCCCGTGGTCGAGGTGCGGCCCACGAAGGGGCAGGTGGACGACCTGCTGCACGAGATCCGCCTGCGCGCCGAGCGCAGCGAGCGCGTGCTGGTCACGACGCTGACGAAGAAGATGGCCGAGGACCTGGCCGACTACCTGACGGAGATGGGCGTCAAGACGCACTACCTGCACAGCGAGATCCAGAC
Source organism: Dehalococcoidia bacterium (assembly GCA_030649945.1). GTDB lineage: Bacteria > Chloroflexota > Dehalococcoidia > SM23-28-2 > RBG-16-64-32 > JAUSFE01. The sequence goes on from JAUSFE010000071.1 coordinate 60,481, forward strand.
GCTAGAGCGGGTGGAGATCCTGCGCGACCTGCGCCTGGGCGTCTACGACGTCATCGTCGGCATCAACCTCCTGCGCGAGGGGCTGGACCTGCCGGAGGTGAGTCTCGTCGCCATCCTGGACGCGGACAAGGAGGGCTACCTGCGCAGCGAGTGGTCGCTGATCCAGACCATGGGCCGCGCCGCCCGCCACGTCAACGGCAGGGTCATCATGTACGCCGACGTGATGACGGACTCCATGCGCCGCGCCATCGCCGAGACGGAGCGCCGGCGCGGCCTCCAGGAGGAGTACAACCGCGAGCACGGCGTGGAGCCGGAGGGCATTCGCAAGGCGATCCGCGACATCACGGACCGCGTGAAGCAGGTGGCAGAGCAACGGCCGAGTTACACCGCGGGGCAGATCCCCCGCGACGAGCTGGCGCGGCTGATCAAGGAGCTGGAGAAGCAGATGAAGGAGGCGGGCCGCAACCTGGAGTTCGAGAAGGCCGCCCTGCTGCGCGACCGTGTGGTGGAGCTGCGCCGCGAGCTGGTGGGGGACGAGGAAGGGCTGACCATCATCGCGGCGATGCGTCGCGGCGGCGGCGGGCCGATGCCCCGCCCGGGCGCGGGGCGCGCGCGGCCGTCGCGACGGCGGTAGGCCTCACCCCCTGGTTCGACCGCGGCGACTATGACTTTGATAGCATCCGGATGATCGTGCTGGCGCAGAATGCACCACGAAGACACTAAGGCACAAGAATTCGGCTGATGGATTTATAGCTGTTCGTGTCTTTGTGTCTTTGTGGTCAAAACGGGGAACACGAAGTGCTGGCGGAGAGTGAACTACGAAGGCACTAAGGCGCAAAGATTATCGACTACTCGCGACGTCACCAAGAATGAGAATTCACGGCGGCTCCTTCCCGCTCATGGTGAGGCACTCGTACCATGAGCGGAGCATGGCGCTGGCAGTGCTCGGGGATGCCGTGCTCCGCTCGTCCTACGAGAACCTCAGGACGAGCGGGAAGGGATGTCGAGGGATCACGGATGTGGTCAGAACGGGGGACACGTGGAGGGCGCAACGTGGGCAAGATAAAAAAGCTCCCCGGATTCCTCCGGGGAGCTGTTTATTCGAGATCTGGTCCCGCGTCCGGCGTTTAGCTTTGCGGCCCTTATGGGCCGATGGGCTCTTCAGCCTCTTTGCAGCGAGCCGCTCCGCGGTTTCGCACTTCCTCTGCGTAATCTACGCAGGGGACCTTGCCCGGTCCACCTGGAGTATTCGGAGCAGCGCATGGAGCCTTATCACGCCGGCCTCACCTCCAGTCCTTCATGTCTTGTGCTCCAACTCAAACATAGCACAGGCCATTGTGTTGTCAAGATGCAGGCGGGCCAGAAAATCAGCGTTTGCGGGAGGGAGGTGAGCGAACGCCGTTCGCCCCTACCCGGCTGGCGGCTGCCCGGCGGGCGCGGCTGAACCACGAAGACACTAAGACACAAAGATTCGGCTGATGGATATATAACTGTCCGTGCCTTTGTGTCTTTGTGGTCAGAAAAGGGGGCGCAACGAGTGCGGCGGACGTGGGGCGGCTTCGACGGCCGCGACTACGGGTTCGATAGCATCCGGATGATCGTGCTGGCGGGGCAGCGACCCTACTCGAAGCGGTCTCCGTCGCCCGCGTCTTCGCCGTCGCGCGCAAGCACAACCCGCGAGTGCCCGCCCTCGGCGCTGGAGATGACCCCGGCGTCCTCGAGGATGTCGATCAGGCGGGCGGCGCGCGGATAGCCGATGTGCAGGCGGCGCTGCAAGAGCGACGTGGAGACGCGGGAGTGCTGCATCGCCAGTTCCTTCGCGGCCTCGTAAAGCGGGTCCTCCTCCGCCGCCTTTTGCGCCTCCTCATCCTCCACTTCCGCCAGCAGGTGGTCCATCTTGTCGGGGACCAGGTGGCGGAACTTATCGTTGGCCCACCAGGCGACGACGCGGTCTATATCGGCATCGGAGACGTAGCAGCCCTGGATGCGCTTGGGCTTGGAGGCGTCCGTGGGCATGAAGAGCATGTCGCCGCGGCCCAGGAGCTTCTCCGCGCCGCCGCCGTCGATGATGGTGCGGGAGTCTACCTGCGAGGAAACCGCGAAGGCGATGCGCGTGGGGAAGTTGGCCTTGATCAGCCCCGTCACCACGTCCACGGAAGGCCGCTGCGTGGCGATGATCAGGTGGATGCCCGTGGCGCGGGAGAGTTGCGCCAGGCGGCAGATCTGGCGCTCGACCTCGTAGGGCGAGGCCATCATCAGGTCAGCCAGCTCGTCTATGATCACCACCCAGTACGGCAGCGTGTAAGTGGCGCGCGGGCTCTTGTTATACGCCTCGATGTTCCTGACGCCCGCCGTCGCGAAGCGGCGGTAGCGGCTGTCCATCTCGTGGATCACCGCCTGCAGCGTCCCCACCACGTCGTCCGGGTCCGTGATGATCTTGGAGAACGCCAGGTGGGGTATGGAGGCGAAGGTCGCCAGCTCCACGCGCTTCGGGTCAACCAGCACCAGCCGCAGGTCTTCCGGCGTATTGTGCAGCAGGAAGCAGGCGATGATGGAGTTGATGCAAACGCTCTTGCCGCTGCCCGTCGCGCCGGCGATCAGCAGGTGCGGCATCCTTGAGAGATCGGACGCCACCGGCTCTCCGGACACGCCCTTGCCCAGCGCCAGCGCCAGCTTGGAGCGCAGATTCGCCTTCTGGAAGGCGGTGCTCTCGATCACGCTGCGCAGCGCGACCAGTGAGGCGGTGCTGTTCGGCACCTCGATGCCGATGATGGGCTTCCCCGGCACCGGTGCCTCGATGCGGATCGTGGGCGCGGCCAGGGCCAGCGCCAGGTCGTTGGCCAGCGCCGTCACCCGGTTCACCCGTACCCGCGTGCGGGAAACCACCTCCGTGCGTGTCACGGGCCGGCCCTCCCTGTCGTAGATTGGGCGGCCGCTTTCGTCGCGCACCCCTACGGAGCGCGTCTTCGTCTCCCAGCCCGGCTCCACACCGAACTGCGTCACCGTGGGCCCCTGGGCGATGGAGACGACGCGGGCGTCTACCCCGAAAGAGGCGAGAGTGTCGATGATAAGCTTGGAGCGCGCCTCGTTGTCCACGGGCCGCACTTCTACATCGGCGGCCTCGGCCAGGAGGTCCAGCGGCGGCAGTTCCCAGCCGTGGCCCGCCGGGCGGCCCATGGGCAGCGCCCGCTGGAACGCCCCCGCCTCCTCCGCCGGCTCGCTCGTCACGATTACGTCGCTGACCTCGGCGGTGCCGTCCGCCGCCGGCTCTGGCTCCAGTTCCGGCTCCAGGTCCGGCGTCTCTTGCCACTCCTCGTCCCACTGCGGCAGATACGGGCGGTCCAGCAGCTTCTCGCGCTCCGCCTCGGCCCTCGGCAAGAGGCCCGTGAAGAGGGCGGAGATGGCCTGCCAGGCACGCTGCGGAATCTCCAGCGACGCTGTCCACCGGCCGGCGGCGGCCGCCCCCTGCCAGGCCTGCCCGGCTCGGCGCGGCCAGACCAGCGAGAAACCGGTGGCGCCGGCGGCCAGCCAGCCCAGCACGCCGGCAGCGCTGCCGGTGAACAGGCGCCCCAGGTTGCCGCCCGCGCTCACCTCCGAGAAGGAGACGTCGCCGGCCGTCCAGCCGGGCTTCAAGAGGCCGGCCAGACCGAAGCCGAACAGGAGCAGCAGGTGCGCCCCGCACCAGGTCCGGAGAGATCTGCTGTCCAGCTCCGGCTTGCGGCTGAAGAGCCAGGCGTCAAGGGCGACGGCGCCGGTGAGCGCCACGAGTCCCAGCCCAAAGACGCGGAGGACGGCCTCGAAGGCATTGATGATGGGGCCGAGGAAGACCACCGCCAGCGCCAGCGCCACGGCCCCCGCGAAGCCGGTGGCGATGAAGACGGGCTGCGCGGCCGGCAGCGAAGGCCCGCCCGAGCTTCGGGGCGCCCTGCGGGCAGCCGTCGTCTTGCGGGGCCGGTAGCTCACGCCCCGGTGCCGCGGACGGGGCCGCGTCTTTACCGGCATCCGCCTATACCTCGATGCTCATCGGCAGGATCATCGGCCTTCGCCTCGTCTCCTGGAACAGGAAGCGCGAAAGCGCGTCGTGCACCCGCGTGTTGAAGTCTCCGCGCTCCGCTACGTGCTCCTTGCCGGCCAGCGCCTGCTCAATTACGTCGCGCGCCTTTTCCATAAGATCATCTGACATTTCGGTTTCGATAAATCCCCTTGATACAACGTCGGGTCGCCCGATTGGTTTACCCGTGTGCCTGTCAATGACGACGATCGCCACCATGACGCCGTCGCCCGCCAGGTGCTTGCGGTCGCGCAGCACCACCTGGTCCACCCCCACCGCCAGGCCGTCCACGTATACGAAGTCCGCGGGGGTGCGTCCGGCCACGCGCGCGCCATTCTTGTCGATCTCCAGGATGTCGCCGTCCTCCAGGGTGAATACGTTGTCATTCGCCACGCCCAGCGCCCGCGCTATCGCGGAGTGCATCACCAGGTGCCGGTATTCGCCGTGCACCGGCACGAAGTACCTGGGCTTCACCAGCCCAATCATCAGCTTCAGCTCCTCCTGTGCCGCGTGCCCGTGCACGTGTACGTTGGCGATGCGGCTGAACAGGACGTTTGCCCCCAGCCGGTAGAGGTTGTCAATCGTGCGGTTGATCAGCAGCTCGTTGCCGGGAATGGCAGAGGATGAGAAGACCACCGTATCCCCCGCCTGAATCTGGATGTGGCGGTGGTCCCTGTTCGCTATCCGCACCAGCGCCGACGTGGGCTCGCCCTGGGCGCCGGTGGTGATGATCGCCAGCTTCTCCGGCGGCAGCTTGCGAATCTTGTCCAGCGAGGCGAGGATGTCGCCCGGGGCGTTGAGGTAGCCCTGCTCCACCGCCATCTGCACGTTCTTCATCATGCTGCGGCCCGTCACGAACACCCGTCTATCGTTCTTGAGAGCCGCGTCTATCACCTGCTGAATGCGCGATATCAGGGAGGCGAATGTGGCCACGATCACCCGGCCGGGCGCGTTGGCCATGATCCTGTCCAGCGTCTCGGAGACCACCCGCTCCGAAGGCGTGTACCCGGGCGTGTCGGCATAGGTGGAATCGGAGAAGAGGAGCAGCACGCCCTGGCGGCCCACTTCCGCTATCCGCATCAGGTCGGGCGGATCGCCCATTACCGGCGTGTGGTCGAACTTGAAGTCGCCGGTGTGGAAGACCGTGCCCAGCGGCGTTTCAATCGCCAGCGCCGTGGAGTCCGGGATGCTGTGCGTCATGTGGATGATCTCCACCACGAAGCGTCCCAGCTTCAGCCGGTCGCCCGGGCGCACCATGCGCAGGTCCGCCTGCTTCAGCAGGTGGTGCTCATCGAGCTTCACGCTGATGAGGCCCTTGGTCAGGCGCGTGCAGTAGACCGGCGGCAGCCTGCCGTTGGGCAGCCGCAGGCGCGGGAGCACGTACGGCAGGGCGCCGGTGTGGTCCTCGTGGCCGTGCGTAATCACAATGCCCCGCAGCTTGTGGATGCGCTCCTCCACGTACGTGACGTCGGGGATGATGAGATCGACCCCGAGCATGTCCTCTTCGGGGAACATGAGGCCGGCGTCGATGAGGATCAGGTCGTCGGCAAGCTCCAGCGCCATCATGTTCTTGCCGATCTCTCCGAGACCGCCGAGGGGTATCGCCTTTAGTTTTTCTACCATAACTCGTCAGAAGAGGCGCATCTGCTCCGCTGCCGGCTCGACGGCCGCGGTCGCGGCCGCAGCCGTTTGGCTGGCCTCTCGCGCCTGTGCCAGCGCCACGGGTACCTTCAGGAAGTCCTCCATGATCACGCTGCGCAGGTTGCCCGCGTGGAGCGCCGCCGCCGGATGGTACATGTGCACGAAGTACCGGCCGTCGCGCTGGCGCAGGTGCCCGTGCACCTTGCTGATGGAGTCCTTGGGGAAGAACCACGCCAGTGAGTAGCGCCCCAGGGTGACTATGAGCCGGGGTTTGATGAGGTCGATCTGCCGTTCCAGGTGGCGGCGGCAGGCTTCGATCTCAGCCGGCAGGGGGTCGCGGTTCTGCGGCGGCCGGCACTTCACCACGTTGGTGATGTAGACCTCGCTGCGGCGCAGGCCAACGCTGCTCAACAGCTCATCAAGAAAGTGGCCGGCCGGTCCCACGAAGGGGCGGGCCTGCTGATCCTCGTGGAAGCCGGGACCCTCGCCCACCAGCATCACTTCGGCGTTCGCGGCGCCTTCGCCGGGGACGGCGTGAGTGCGGCTCTTGCAGAGGTCGCAGGCAGGACAGGTCGCGATTTGCCCGTGCAGATCCTCAAGCTCACTCACTTTCACAAATAATAGCGTGGGTGCCCGAGGGGGTCAATGCGGGGTTGGAAGTTGGAGGTTGAGGTTGGAGGTTGGAGTGCTTCGGCCGCCGCTCATGGTACGAGAACCTCACCATGAGTGGGTCGGGGCTCCTTGGCTGGCTGTGGATTCGGGCCAACCTCCCTTCCCGCTCGCCCTGAGGCACTCGTAGGGCGAGCGGTGGACAACGCCGCGATACATGCGAATGCCCCAAATGACGGGGGTGCGCTCATGCCTGCGGCCGCTTGGGCTGGACAATGACCGCCAGCACAATGCCCAGGAAGTAGAGCACGATGATGGGCCCGGCCACGAGGGACTGCGTGACGGGGTCGATGGTGGGCGTGACGACGGCGGCGACGACGAAGGCGCCGACGATAGCGATCCGCCACCAGCCGACCAGTTGCCCGGCCCGCACGATGCCGAGCCGGGCCAGGTACATCACCACCAGCGGCGTTTCGAACGCCACCCCCGTCCAGAACAGCAGCCTGGTCACGAAGTCTATGTAGCTGCCGACGCGGATATTGGGCTGGGCCAGGTCCGTGCCGAAGTTCAACAGGAAGTCCAGGGCCGGAGGCAGCGCGACATAATATGCGAAAGCGACCCCCGTCAGGAAGAGCGCCGTCGCACCCACAACCGTCCCGTATAGCCAGCGCCTCTCGCCGGGCTTCAGCGCCGGCGAGACGAAGCGCAGGGCCTGGTAGACGATGACCGGCATGCCCAGCACCAGGCCCCCGAGCAGCGATACCCGGAAGTAGGTGACGAACAGCTCGAACGGCTCTATGAACTGCAGGTGGAAGTTGGAGCTGCGCTCCTCCGCCGGCCGCTTCAAGAAGTCGATGAGGTCCTGGCCGAAGTAGGCGGACACCGCCAGCCCCAGAACCACGCCGATGGCGGACACCATCAGCCGGTAGCGGAGCTCCTTGAGGTGCTCCATCAGGGTCAGGTATTTTTCCCCGCTCTCCTCCTCCGGGGCCCCGGAAGGCAGGTCGGGGGGGGGCGCTACACGGCTCATCGGTCAGCGGGCAAGCGGGGGGGAGCGATCAGGAGGCGCCCTGACCTCCGGCCTGAGGTCGCTTGGGCGGTGGCTCGCCGCCGGGCTCCACTATCGGCTGCGCTGCGGCGGCCGCGCGCTCCACATCCTTGACGACGGAGGAGATGTCCTTCCGTACGCTCTCGCGGAAGTCGTGGAGTTCCCTGCGCACCTCCTCGTACTCCTTCGTCAGCTCGCTCAGCTCGCCGCGCATCTGCGCGGTGGCGTCCGTGGCGTAGCCCCGCAGGTACTTGATGGCGCGGGCGATCTGCACCGCCACTGCGGGCATCCGCTCCGGGCCCAGGACGATGACGGCGATCACCGCCACGACGACTACCTCCGGAAGGCCGATGCCGAACATATTCATGACGTGATCACATTATAAGACAAGACCCCCCGCGCGGCGGTGGGGGGCTGTATCCACCTGAGACGGACGGGCAGGCGCTACGCTTCGTCTTCGGCGGCCCCCAGCTCGATGATGTAGTTCACCGCGTCCTGAACGGTGGTGATCTTCTCCGCGTCCTCGTCGGAGATCTCGATGGTCTTGCCATCTTTGCTGAACTCCTCCTCCAGGGACATGATCAGCTCCACGAGGTCAAGGGAGTCGGCGTTCAGGTCCTCGACGAACGAGGTCTGAGGCGCAATCTCCTCCTCCTCCACGCCCAACTGTTCCGCGATGATCTTTCTTACTCGCTCAAAGACGGAAGCCAACATTATCCTCCTTGGGTCAGCGGGTTGCCATCAGGCTGACGGATCCCAGTACGCCGTTGATGAACTTCGGGGAGCTCTCGCCGCCAAACTCCTTGGCCAGTTCTACAGCTTCATTAATGGCGGCGCGCACCGGCACCTTATTATCAATGAGGACTTCGTATATCGCAAGCCTGAGAATGTTTCTGTCTATCGCGGCGATCTGGTTCAGCGGCCAGGCCGGCGCCGTGTCCGAGAGCGTCTTGTCGATGGCCGGCCGGTGCTCCAGGACGCCCCCGACGAGCTCCCGGGCGAACGCTTCCGCTTCGGCGGAGACGCCGAGCTCCTCCACCAGCCGGCCTATCGTTTGCTCCGGCGGGTGGCCGACGGTGTCCAGCTCGAACAGCGCCTGCAGGGCTATCACCCGCGACCTCCGCCTCTTGCCGGCCACGTTAGAGCCCCAGTCCGCCGTCCACAGATATCACCTGGCCGGTAATGTAAGAGGCCTCTTCTGAGGCCAGGAAGACGACGCAGGCGGCGATGTCTTCCGGCTTCCCCATCCTGTCTATCAGCAGCCGCTGCCGGACGCCCTGGACGATCTCCGGCCTGATGTCCTTCGTCAGCTCCGTGATCACGAGGCCGGGCGCCACGAGGTTCGACGTAATGTTGCGCGACCCCATCTCCCGGGCGACCGCGCGCGTGAAGCCAATGAGCCCGGACTTGGCCGCGGCGTAATTCGCCTGGCCGGCGTTGCCCGCCAGCCCGGACACGCTGCCGATGTTGATGATCCGGCCCCAGCGCTGCTTCATCATCGGGCGCAGCACCGCCTTGGTGCAGAGGAAGACCGCGCGCAGGTTCAGGTCCATCACTTCATCCCAGTCCTGGAGAGACATTCGCAGGATGAGCGTATCACGGTTGAAGCCCGCGTTGTTTACCAGGATGTCCAGCCGGCCCAGCGCTGCCACGGTCTCCCCCACCATCCGCTCCACGTCCTCGGGCGAGCGCACGTCCCCCTGGACGGCGATGGCCCTGCCGCCCTCGGACTCGATCTGCGCCTTCAAGCTGCGGGCCTGGTCCGCGCTCTTGTGGTAGTTGATGGCGACCGCCGCGCCGCAGCGCGCCAGGTGCTGTGAGATGGAGCGGCCGATTCCCCGCGAGCCGCCCGTGACCAGCGCGACCTTCTCCGAAAGATCAAACATTGCTGGGACTGGCGATGGCTCCGATGCCGTCAATGGAGATCGCGGTAACGCCGGGGGCGGTCCTCTTGAGCTGCGCCGTGAGCACCTTGCCCGGCCCGGCTTCGATGAACGTTGTCGCCCCGCCCTCGATCATCGTCATGACCGACTGGTGCCACAGCACCGGTCTCGTCATCTGTTCCCTCAGGTCCTCTCTCACCGCCGCCGCGTCCCGCAGGAGCCGCGCCGTGACGTTGCTAACCACGGGTATCGCCGGGTCCGCTATCGCCGCCTGCGCCAGGGCCCCGGCGAACTCCTCGGTGGCGGGCCTCATGAGAGACGTATGGAAGGCGCCCGAGACGTTCAGGGCGATGCCCCTGCCGCCGCGCTCCTTCGCCAGCAGGCACGCCCGCTGGATCGCGCCGGGCGTGCCGCCGATCACGATCTGAGTGGCCGCGTTGAAGTTGGCCAGCTCAGCGCCGGAGGCCCTGCATATCTCCTCCGCGGCCCGGCTGTCCAGCCCCACGAGGGCAGCCATCGTTCCCGGCTGCTCCCTGCCGGCCTTCTCCATCGCCCGGCCGCGCTCTCTGACCAGCAGTAGAGCGTCTTCGAACGTGAGCGAGCCGGCCGCCACGAGAGCCGTGTACTCGCCCAGGCTGTGTCCGGCGGCGCAGCCCGGCCGGCGGTCCAGCGTCCCGGCCTCAAGGGCGGCGGCCAGGCAGGCCACGGACACGGCAAGGATGGCGGGCTGGGAGTTGACGGTGGCGGTCAGCTTCTCCTGGGGCCCGTTGAAGCACAGGCCGCTCAGGTCCATGTCCAGAGCGCGGTCGGCGGCTTGAAAGACGCGCCCGGCCGCCGCTGAGGCCGCGGCCAGGTCGCTGCCCATGCCCACCTTCTGGCTGCCCTGGCCCGGGAAGAGCAGCGCTAGAGATGGGTCCTGTGGGGCATTATGGAGGGCTTCCGCGACGAGGTCAGCGACAGCGGATTGTACGCTCATCAGGCGGCGTCAGGCCTCTTGTCCTTCTCGCTCCAGCGTCAGCCGCCCCAGGTGACAGTCCGGGTTGGGGCAGCGCCCGAATTCATCCAGGCGGGTGCGGCAGAAGGTGCAGTGAGTGGCGTCCCACCAGATGAAGTAGGTGATGGCGGCCACCGCCGCCAGCAAGAGGCTGAGGGGCGGCAGCAGCAGCAGTAGTCCTCGTCGCATGGCCAGCGGCAGTATAGCACGGCCCGTTCAGCGCGGAGAAGGGCGCATCAGGCGCGGGTGGGCGGGCGGCGCGGCTCCTCTCCTCCCACGGCCAGCACCTCCCGGCCGCGGTACGTCCCGCACACGGGACAGGCGTGGTGGGAACGCCTGGGACTGCGGCACTGGGGGCACGGCACGAGGTCCGGAATGGAGGCCGAGATGTGCGCGCGGCGGCGCTGTTTGCGGGATGTTGAGGTCTTCTTCTTGGGTAGTGGCGGCACTTCTTAGCTCCCTTCCCGGTCGTTCTTCAGGCCCGCCAGCGTGCGCCAGCGCTCATCGTTCAGCGGCGGGCACCCGCACGGTCCCGCGTTCAGGTCGGCGCCGCAGGTGGGGCACAGGCCCGCGCAGGCGCTATCGCACAACGGCTTGGCGGGCTCGGCCATCAAGACGTACTGGCGCAGCCCTTCCGCAAGGTCCATCACGAAGTCCGGGCCAATCCGGAAGACATCCAGGTCTGAGACGCGCACCCGCGCCCCCGTTCTGGGGTCGATGATCGGGATGTACTCTTCCTCGAAATCGATCCTGACCTCACACTTGACCTCTTTCAGACAGCGGGCGCATTCCTCGCGCATGAGCGCGCTCCCGGCGAGCGATATCAGCAGGCCGCGGTCGGTGCGCAGCAGCCGCAGGAGCCCCGAGAGCCCCTCCAACCGCACATCGGCCAGGCGCAGCACGGACTCCGCGACATCGTATGTGCTGGTCGCGCCGAGGGGCTGTTGCAGCTCCCTGAGGACGTTCAATCGCATGAGAGTACGCGGTCTCGGTTCCCGTGGGAATTTCAGTCTTTTGCCGCCCAGTAAGCCGGAGGTGATATTGCAAACCTTCGAAGCTAAGTCTATAATCCCGCAGCAGATATTGTCCATCCCCGCCCCTCCCCGGACGCGCTGAAGATGCCTTTACGTAATGACCACCGCCGCTGACCTCTTTGCCCTGCAGGAGACGGATCGCGCTCTTGACAGGGCGAACGAGCGTTTGGCGGAGATTGAGGCAGCGCTGGGGGAGACGGAGGAACTGGTTGAGGCGCGGCAGCAGGCCGAGCTCAAGAGACAGGCCGCGGCGGCGTTCCGTTCGCGGCAGACGGAGCTGGAGTGGTCCGTGGACGAAGTGCGCGGCAAGGCGGCACAGGTTGAATCGAAGCTGTACGGCGGCACAGTGGGCAACCCCAAGGAGCTGGCGGACCTGGACGCGGACCTGCGCTCGCTGAGGGCGCTGACGAGAACGAGGGAGGATACGCTGCTCGGCCTGCTGGTGGAGCTGGAGGACGCCGATTCCGAGCTGCGCTCGGCAGAGGCGGTCTGCTCCGGAATCGAGAAGGAGTGGCAGGAGGGCCAGCAGACGCTCCTGCAGGAGCAGTCGCAGATAGAGCCGGACGTGCCCCGGCTTGAGGCGCAGCGGGAAGGCCAGGCCGGCGGCATAGACAGGGGCGCCCTCAGCCTCTACCAGTTGCTGCGCGAGCGGCGCGGCGGGCAGGCCGTGGCCAGGGTGGAGCGGGGCATGTGCCAGGGCTGCCGCATCACGCTTCCCATGTCTGTCTTGCAGAAGGCGCGCACGGGCCTCGGCCTGGTGCAGTGCGTCAGCTGTGAGCGCATTCTGCTGGTGAGCTAGCGTGGTGTCTGAAGAACAGATTTACCACGGCGCACCCTTGAAGAGTGCGACGGTACACTGGGGGTTCAAGCGCGCCATCGTCCCTCGCTCGCAGGTCTGCCCCACCCCAGATCCTTCGCGAAGCTGCGCACAGCCACGTGGCAGATGTCGTCGCGCTCAGGACGACAAGCGCGACGGCGCCGCGACTCAACGTGCCACGGGACACAGTCAAGGTACTTTAGAGACGGTGAGCTAGCGTGCGCGCCATAGGCTACTTCCGGGAGACGAAGCGGCAGTCGCTCGCCGACCAGAGCGAGGCCTTCCTGGAGTTCTGCAGGCTGAACGGTTACGAAGCCGCCGCTACCTTCTTCGACAGCAAGGCCGAGGGCGACCGGCCGGGCTTTCGCCAGATGATGGAGTTCGTCCGGCAGCAGGCGCCCCACGGCTTCTTGATGGTGGTCGTGCCGGACCTCTCCAGCCTGAGCGCCGCGCTTACCGAAGCCGCCCGCCGGTACTTCCAGCTTGCCAGCCTGGGCGTCCCCATAGTGAGCATCGACACCGGCGAGGACATCTCCTCGTATCTCCTTAACGCCTGGACCAAGTACCGCGCGAACGGCAATCTGGGCGACCGCGTCAAGGCCGCCATGAGGCGCAAGGCCGTGAAGGGCGAGGCGCTGGGCCGCCCGCCGTACGGCTACCGCGTGGGCCCCAATCGCCGCCTGGTAATCGTAGCTGAGGAAGGCTCCATCGTCCGCTACATCTTCCGCCTCTACTTGAAGGACGACCTCGGCATCCGCCGCATCGCCAGGCGGCTGAACGAGGAGAGCCTGCGCACTCGCCGCGACGGCCTCTGGAGCATGGTCACGGTGCGCGACATCCTGCGCAACCGCGCCTACGTGGGCACCTACTCGCGCTTCGGCGTCCGGGTGCCGGCCAGCCACGCGCCGCTCATCTCGCAGGAGGACTTCCAGCGCGTGCAGGAGCGGCTGGACCAGCGCCGGCCCGCCGCGCAGACCCGGCAGCTCACGCCCTTCCTGCTGTCCGGGATCACGTACTGCGGTGATTGCGGGAATAAGATGATAGGCGTGACCCGCCGGCAGAAGTGGCAGCGGCGGGGCGACGGCGTCATGCGCACGGCCCAGTACCGTTACTACCAGTGTGAGTCCAGGACGAACCGCAGCCTCTGCGACTACCATACCCGCCGCGCCGAGGAGTTGGAGCAGAGCGTGCGCGAGGCGCTGGACGCCCGCACGCTCACGGCGGCGGCCGCAGCGGCGCAGGGCAATGGGGCGGCCAGCGCCCGCGACGCTGAGGCGCAGATCAGGCGCCTGCGGGACAAGGCGCGCAGGCTGGACCGCAGGCTGGAACAGTACCTGGACTCCGCCGCCTCCGGCAGCATGAACCTGGAGAAGGTAAGGGCCCTCAGCGTGGGCCTGGCCGGCGAGCAACTGCAGATCGAAGACAAGCTGGCGGAGTCGCAGAGGCAGGCAGAGCAGCGGGCCAGCGAGACGGAGCGGCGGCGGCAGTGGGAGAAAGCGCTGGGACGCCTGCGCGGCGAATGGGAAGCGCTGCCGTTCGGCGATAAGCAAGACCTGCTGCGCGAACTGCTTGACCGCATCGTCGTGGCGGACGACAGCCTGCAGCTTATCCCGCGGCCCTAACACCGTGGCCGAAGAGTGGGTGGTACAAACGGACGGCGCTTCGCGCGGCAACCCGGGCGAGGCCTCAATCGGCGCCGTGGTCTACGATCCCGCGGGGGCGGAGGCCCATACCGTCTCGCGCAGAATCGGCCGCGCCACCAACAACGAGGCGGAATACCAGGCCGCCATTGCCGGACTGGAGGCGGCGCTGGCGTTGGGCGCCGGGCGCGTGCGCCTGCGCATGGACTCGGAGCTGGTCGTGCGCCAACTGGAGTTCCGGTACAAGGTGCGCAACCCGCGGCTGCAGCCGTTCTTCGCCCGCCTCCTGGAGCTGCGCCGGCGCTTCGATTCCTTCGCCGCAGAGGCGGTGCCCCGGGCGCGCAACAAGCGGGCGGACCAACTGGCTAACCAGGCGTTGGACCGCGCGCCGGACTAGACCGCCGGCCGGGCCCGCCAGACCGGGGTGTCCGGGTCTCCGGCGCAGCGCCGGCAGCGGCCCGTGCCCTCACAGAACCGGCAGGTCTCGGTGCCGGTCAGTTCGCAGTCCCGGCAGCCCAGGCCGTCGCACAAGTGGCAGGGCAGCCGGCCCAGGCCCTGGCACTCCGCGCAGAGTCCGGAATCGCGGCAGAAGGGGCAGGTATAGGCGCCCAATTCGTCGCTGTTCACGCAACGGGTGATGACAGCCGCGCGCCCTCGTTACACCCGGACTGAGGCGGGGGAATGATATAATCAAGGCAGTCCAGCAGGCCGGGTGATCGCTTCTTCCGTTTCGGCGGGGGGAGAGGAAGGTCCGAGCTCCAAACGGGCAGCGCGCTGGGTAACTCCCAGGCGGGGTAACCCGACGGAAAGTGGCACAGAAACATACCGCCCTTCCCCGGAAGGGCAAGGGTGAAATGGTGGGGTAAGAGCCCACCGGCTTCGGTGTGAGCCGGAGGCCGGCTAAACCCCGCGCGGAGCAAGGCCAAATAGGAGGGTGCTAAGGGTGCCCGGCCCAAACCCTCGGGTTGGCCGCTAGAGGTCCTGCGCAAGCAGGATCCCAGATTGATGATCGCCGTCCTTCCCCGGAAGGATACAGAACTCGGCCTACAGGCCTGCTGGACTGAATCCGCCTGAGGCGGAAGCAACGGAGCGGCCGGCGGGCCGTTTCTATCTTTGACGATGCTGCTGACCGACCTCCTCAAGGAGTTGCCACGCGCCCGCCTCCTGGGCCCTGCGGGCGTCCGCGTGGACGCCGTCTCCCAGGACTCCAGGCTGGTCCGCCCGGGCGCCGTCTTCGTAGCCGTCCCGGGCTTCAAGACAGACGGCCACCGTTTCCTGCGCCAGGCCGTGGCGGCGGGGGCCAGCGCCATCGCCGTCCAGGCAGACCACGAGGCGCAGTGGGCTGCCATCGCCGGCGAGGCGGCCCTGCCGGTGCTTGTCCTGGAGGACGCGCGCGCCGCCCTCCCGCGCATCGCCGCCGCCGTCTACGGCCATCCGGCCCGCCGGCTCCGGGTGATCGGCGTCACGGGGACCGACGGCAAGACAAGCTTCGCCCACCTGATGTGCCACGTGCTGACCGCCGCCGGCGAAAAGGCCGGCCTGATCAGCACCGCCGAGTGCCGGATCGGCGCGGCGCTCTTGCCGGACACAGGCCGTTTCACCACGCCCGAGGCCCCGCAGGTGCAGGCCATGCTCTCGCAGATGGTGCAGGCGGGCTGCCGCTGGGCCGTGGTAGAGGCCACCTCGCACGGCCTGGCGCTGCACCGCGTGGACGAGTGCGAGTACGACATCGCGGTCCTCACCAACCTCGGGCTCGACCATATCGACTTTCACGGCACGCCCCAGGACTACAGCGCGGCCAAGGGCCGTCTCTTCCAGATGCTGGACGAGTCTGTGGACAAGGGCCTCCCCAAAACGGCCGTGCTCAACGCCGATGACCCCGCGCACGCATACTTCGGCGGCCTCACCAGCGCGCGCCGGGTTACGTACGCCGTAGAGCGCGACGCAGACGTCCGGGGCGATGACCTCGTAACGGCGGGTTGGTCCACGCGCTTCCATCTGCTGACTGCGGCAGGCAGCGCGCGGGTCAGGCTGCCGCGGCCCGGGGACTTCAATGTCTACAACGCACTGGCTGCTGCCGCAGCCGGGCTGGCTGCGGGCCTGGACCTGCCGTCGATAACGGCCGCGCTGGAATCCTGGCCCGGCGCCCCCGGACGCATGCAACTGGTGGACGCAGGGCAGCCTTTCACCGTAGTCGTGGACTTCGCCCACGCGCCGGACTCGCTTCGCCGCGTTCTCGGCCTCCTGCGCCAGCTCTCGCGCGGCCGCCTCGTCGCCGTCTTCGGTTGCATCGGCGAACGCGACAAGGACCGCCGCCTGGCCATGGGCCGGGTGGCGGCCCAGATGGCGGACTACACCATCGTTACGGACGACAACCCCTACAGCGAGGACCGGGACGTCATCCTGCGCGAGATCGCCGCCGGCCTGCGCGCGGGCGGCCGCCGCGAAGGCCACGACTTCGCCGTCGTCCCCGACAGGCGGGAGGCGATAGCGCAGGCGCTGGCCATGGCCGTGGATGAGGACGTGGTGCTGCTGGCGGGCAAGGGGCACGAGATCGAGGTGCACCTGGCGGATGGGCCGTACCCCTGCGACGACGCCGAGGTGGCCCGCCGCGTGCTGCGCGACCTGCAGCGGGGTGCCTAGGGTGTAGTGTCTCAAGAACAGCCTTAGCACGGCGCACCCTTGAAGTGAGGGACGGTACACGAGGGGGCGGGCGCGCCATCGTAGGGGCGCAGCACACGCGGCAGGGGTCGGATATCACGCCTTCCTCAGGTCAAGACGATGCAGCTCAGACCGTGGGGGAACGGCCTGTGCTGCGCCCCTACACCCCGTCGCCGCACAACGCCTGCCATGTGGGGAATCGAGATGCCGTGCCACGTGCGCGAGTGTATTTTGCGCGCGGAACGCCGTTTCCCCTTGTAAGGCCTGCCTTGCTCTGGTACTATGCGACGCAGGAAAGGAGGTGATGTGAATGGACGACAATAGTAGCAACGGCCGTAGGCCTGTCCGTTCACACCCTCACCTCTCTGAGGTGTTGGTGCGATAGCTGAATGGCGCGTAGGACAGGCCTACGTGCCGGGCACAAAAGACCAGCCCTCCGGGGCTGGTCTTTTGTTTCCCCCGCCGTCTATCCTTGTCCCAGGATGTGGCTGGATCTCGCCGCCCTGGAGCAACGCCTGAACACTCGCCTTCTCGGGCGCCGGCTCATCTACCTGACCAGCACCGGCTCCACCCAGGACGTCGCTCGCGGTGAGGCGGAACGGGACGCCGCGCCGGGCACGGCTGTTATCGCCGAAGAGCAGACGGCCGGGCGCGGGCGCTTCGGGCGCTCGTGGGTTTCGCCCGCCGGCCAGAACCTCTATCTGACGCTGCTCCTGCGCCCGCCGCTGGAGCGCCTGCGCCCGCTGAGCATCGTGGCCCCGCTGGCGGTGGCGCTCGCCATCGAAGACGAGACCGGCCTCCGGCCCCAGATCAAGTGGCCGAACGATGTCGTCATGGTGGGCCGCAAGCTCTCCGGCGTCCTGATCGAGAGCGAGCTGGCGGGCCGGAAGGTGCGCTACTCGCTCGTCGGCATCGGCGTCAACGTGAACTTCGATATCGAGGAAAGCTCTGAGATCGCCGGCATCGCCACGAGCGTGAAGCGCGAGCTGGGCCGCGCGGTGCCGCGGGAAGCGCTGCTGGCGTCGCTCCTGAACCGCTTCGAGGCTCTCTACGACGACCCGGCGCCGGCGTTCGCACAATGGCGCGCGCGGCTGGAGACGCTGGGCCGGCGGATCACCGTCCGCTTCCGCGACCAGGCGTATGAGGGCGTGGCGGAGGACGTGGACGCGAACGGCAACCTGATCCTGCGCCGGCCGGACGGGACGGCGCTGACGATCGAGGCCGGCGAGGTCACGCTCCGCGCCTGATCAGCTATCCTTCGCCGGTATCTCGCGCCTGGCGGCCGGCCCGCCCTGGCCGTCGCCGCCCCCCTGTCGCTGCAGGAACATGCTGATGAGGTCGATGGGAATCGGGAAGACTACTGTGCTGTTCTTCTCAGACGCTATCTCGGTCAACGTCTGCAGGTAGCGCAGTTGCAGTGTTGCAGGCTCAGCCGCCATCACCGCTCCGGCCTCTGCCAGCCGTTTGGAGGCCTCGAACTCTCCCTCGGCGTGAATCACCTTTGCGCGCCGCTCGCGCTCGGCCTGGGCCTGGCGGCTCATGGCGTTGATCATTTCGGCCGGCAGGCTCACGTCGCGCACCTCGACGATGGTGACCTTGATCCCCCACGGCTCCGTAGCCTCGTCAATAATCTGCTGGAGCCTCTGGTTCAGGTCCTCCCGCTTGCTCAGGAGTTCGTCCAGCTCAGACTGGCCCAGCACGCTGCGCAGCGTCGTCTGCGCCACCAGGGCCGTGGCCCGGATGTAGTCCATCACCTTCACCACGGCGTCCTCCGGGTTGACCACCCGGAAGTACACCACCGCATCAACCTTCACCGTGACGTTGTCCTTGGTGATCACGTCCTGGCGCGGCACGTCCATGGTCACGATGCGCAGGTCCACCTTCATCATCCTCTCCACGAAGGGCAGGATGAAGAACAGGCCGGGGCCCCGCGCGCCCACCAGCCGGCCGAGGCGGAAGATGACCCCGCGCTCGTACTCTTGCACAATCTTGACCGCGAACGGGAACAGGGGGATGGCCATGATGTACCCGAAGGCGGTGAGGACGCGCGCCAGTAAGTTGGTCCCGGGGGCGCCCCCCATCTGCGGGGCGTCCAACGGCGATCTGTCTGACATTTGCTACTCTCCTTCCGGCTGCGGCTTTCTTACTTTGAGCTTGAGTCCGCTGATCTCCGTGATTACCACTTGCTCGCCCGCCTGCACCTCCCCGTCTTCCACTTCCGCCTGCCAGTACTCCCCGTCCAGCATAACGAACCCGGAGGGGTTGAGCGCGGAGCGCGCTACCGCCATCCTTCCCACCACCGTTTCCGCCCCCACGAGCGCGGGCATATGCCGTATGCGCACTATGTTGACGACCACGAACACGACAAACGCTGCGAGGGCCGCGGCGAGCGAGAATACCAGCCAGGGCGAGACCTGGAACCCCGGCGGGTTATCGCTCGTCAGCAGCAGGCCGCCCAGCACCAGCGCCACCGCCCCGCCGATGCCCAGTATCCCCTGGCTGGTGACAAACATCTCCAGCCCGAACAGGACGAAGGCGAAGAGGATGAGCGCCACGCCGGCCCAGTTGAAGGGCAGCACGCTGAGCGCGAAGAACCCCAGCAGCAGGGAGATCACCCCGAAGACGCCGGGGAAGATCGCCCCCGGGTGGATGATCTCAATGAACAGCGCCAGCGAGCCCAGCGAGAGGAGCAGGAAAGCGATGTTCGGGTCGGCGATGATGTCCAGGAAATCCTCGATGAAGTTGCGGTTGTTGTACACCACCGCCGCGCCGGCCGTGCGGATGGTAACACGCTGCCGGCCGTCCAGTTCCACGCTGCGCCCGTCCACGGAGCGCAGCAGGTCATCGAGGTCCGGGGCGACGAGGTCAACGACGTGCAGGGCGGCGGCCTCGGTCGCGCTCGCGGATACGCTCTCGCGGACGGCGTCCTCCGCCCAGTCGGCGTTGCGGCCGTACCGTTCGGCCAGGCTGCGGATCAGGGCCACGGAGTCGTTGGTCACCTTGTCGTTCAGCGGGCCCTCTATCTCCTCGCCGCCGCTGCCCACGGGGTGCGCGGCGCCGATGCGCGAGGTGGGCGCCATCGCCGCCACGGGTGCTGCCTCCGTGATGAACGTGCCGGCGGAGGCGGCCTGCGCCCCGGCGGGCCACACGTAGACCGCCACCGGCACACGCGCGGCCAGGATGCGCTTGACAATCTTGTTCATGGAGCTGAGCAGGCCCCCCGGCGTGTCCAGCCGGATCACCACCAGGGCCGCCTCGTCCTCCTCGGCCGCGTCCAGGCCGCGGTCGACGTAGCGCTCCATTACGGGGTTTACCACCCCGTCTGTCGTCAGCACGTGCACGGCGCCCGGCGGCGCGTCCGGGCCGCCGGAGCAGGCGAAGATGAGACCGCCGAGGAAGAGAGCAAGCAGCGCCGCGCCTATCCGTAGCCCCCTGGCTGGCCGGGGTGCAGAATCTTCGTCCATTGGCGATCGCATCTACTGAGCAGCCCGATTATACGCCCGCGCCGGCGATACAGGCATCTGGTTTGAATGGGCCTGGGGGCGATGCTAGAATGACCACATCCCTGGGAGATATGTTCGAATGAGTGAATCAATGCGCTGCCGCGGCATGACAGACATGCTGCCCGAAGATACGATGCGCTTCCGCCGCGTTGAGGAGGCGTTCCGGCAGGTATGCCTGGGCTGGGGCTACGCGGAGGTCCGGACGCCAACCCTGGAGCGCCTGCACCTCTTCACCGCCGCCGGCACGCTCTCCCCGCAGATGCTGGAGCGCGTATACTCGTTCCTGGACTGGGACGGCTGGAGCGGCGAAAGGGTGGTGCTGCGACCGGACTCCACCATCCCGGCGGCGCGCCTGTACACGGAACGCCTCGCAGGCCTGCCGGCTGCCAAGCTCTGCTACGTGCAGAACGTCTTCCGCTTCGCCCAGGGTGACGAGTCACGCGAAGATTGGCAGTGCGGCGTGGAGCTCATCGGCGACACGCAGCCCCAGGGCGACGTGGAGCTGATCCTGATGGCCTGCGAGACCCTGCAGGCGCTGGGCCTTTCCGCCGGCGTGAAGCTGTCCGACCCCGGCATCCTGCGCGCGATCCTGGTGAAAGGCGGGTTCAGCCTTCCCGAGCAGATCCGCCTCTACGACCGTGTCCTCGACGGCGACCTGGCCGCCCTGGGCGAGGTGCAGGAGCGTGTCCCCGGGCTGTCCCCCTCTCTCAGCGGCCTGCTCACGGTGGAGGGGGAGGCGACCGAGTATCTGGATAACCTGAGGAGCGCGCTCGTGACGGAGGTCCCGGAGATCGCCAGGCCGCTGGACGAGCTGAGCGCCGTGTCCAGGGTGCTCACCCAGATCGGCGTCTCTCACCGCATCGCTCCCCTCCTCGTGCGCAACTTCGAGTACTACACCGGGCCGGTCTTTCACCTCGACGTCGCCGGCCGGAAGGTGGGCGGCGGCGGCCGCTACGACGCCCTCATCTCGCTTGTCGGCGGCGATACCGTCCCGGCTTCCGGCTTTGCCCTGGAGATCGATCAGATCGCCGCCCTGCTGACAGCGGAAGCTGCGCCGGAGCAGGCGGCGGTAAACATCGTCTGTGCGGCCGCGAACGGCCTGGACCTGGGCGCGGCCTTCGCGCTGGCGCTGGCGCTGCGGGCCGCGGGGCGGCGCGTGGCCGTGATGGCCGGCGCCAGCGGCTCGTCCCGCCACCGCGCCGTGCTTGCCGGCAGGCAGGTGGTCGTCGCCGGCGGCGAGTTCATCCTCAGCGGCGATGGCGGGAAAGAGCGGCGCCTCACCCGGGTGGCGGATGTGGTGCGGGCGGTCGCCGGGTCCGCCTCAGGCGGATGATCAAGCTCGCCCTCCCCGCCGGAGATCTGCGCGCGCCGCTGGCCGATCTCCTGGCCGGCGCGGGCCTCCGCGTGGAGGGATACGGCGAGGGCTCGCGTTCTTACCGGCTGGCCGTGCGCGGCCGGTCCGCCTCAGGCGGAGTGACCGTGCGCGTGTTCCGGGAGAAGGACATCCCCATCCAGATAGCGCTGGGCAACTATGACCTGGGCGTCTGCAGCATCGCCTGGGTCAGGGAGATGCAGGTCAAGTTCCCGGAGCAGCCTCTCGTGCCGCTCTTTGACCTCAAGCTGGGGCCGGCGCAGATATATGCCGGCGCCGCGCTTTCCGCGGTGACCGGACTGCCGGGCCTCGCGTCCCTCGCCACCGTACGCATCGCCAGCGATTACCCGAACCTGGCGGAGGCGTTTGCGCGGGCGGCCCGCCTGCCCGCCTACCGCATCCAGGCCGTCTGGGGGGCCGCGGAAGCCTACCCGCCTGAGGACGCGGACGTGGCCGTGATTGCCGCCGCGGGAGAGGACCACCTGCGGGACCACGGCCTGACGCCTCTGTTCTGCCTGCTGGAGAGCTCAGCGTGGCTCATCGCTAACGCCGGCGCCCTGGCGCGCAAAGACCTCGGCCCCGTCCTCGGACCGCTCGTTTCCGGGGGCGCCGCGAACGGGGGCGCCGCGAACGGCGGCGGCGTCCTGCGCCTGCCGCCCCCGCTGGCCGCGGCCGCTCGGGGGCCCCTGCCGGCTCCCGGGCGCGCTGCCGTCCGCCTGGCCGTGCCCGATGGGCACCAGCAGCGCCACGCCGTAGAGGCGCTGCGCGCCGCCGGCCTGGAGCTGCCCGGCTACGGCGAATCGCCCGCGCTGCGCCGCCCGCCCAGCCCGCTGCCCGGGGTCGAGGTGAAGGTCATCCGCCCGCACGATATGCCTCAGCTCATCGCCACGGGCGAGCTGGACCTGGCCATTACCGGCCGCGACTGCTTGAACGAGCACCTGTACAGCTTCCCTGCCAGCCCCGTGGAGGAGGTGATCGACCTCCAGCGCGGGCAGTACAACCTCTCCGCGGTGGTCAGCGCGGACCTGCCGGCCGGCACCATCGATGAGGCGCTGGACCTCTGGCGCTCCGCAGGCAGGGCCGCCGTGCGCATCGCCGCCGAGTTCCCCGCGACGGCCGACCACTACGCCCGCAGCCGCCACTTCTGGCGCTACCAGATCATCCCCATCGCCGGCGCTTCGGAAGGCTTCGTCCCGGAGGACGCCGACCTGCTCATCGAGGGCACCGAGACGGGCAAAACGCTCGCCGAGAACAAGCTCAAGGTGATCGACCTCCTCTACCGCTCCACCACCTGCGTCATCGCGCGCAAGGACAGCCGCCCGGGCCCGGTGCTGAAGCAGCTCCTGGGCGCCCTGCGCCGCGCTGCCGGGGCGGCGCCCGGCGTCTGATACAATTTTTCCCAGGGACTCGTCTTTATGCCGCCACTGGCCATTCACACTGCTATCGCGAAAGAGGTCGCAGACCGCCTGCAGCTCGCGCTCCTGGACTCGCAGCGCGGCGATCTGTACCTGGGCGCGACAGCGCCGGACATCCGCGTGATGACGCGCTGGGAGCGTGAGCGCACGCACTTTTTCGACCTCCGTTGCTTCGATGAGCAGAGCGGCGTCAGCGGGTTCTTCAGCGCCTACCCTGCCCTGGCCGACCCCGCCGCCCTCAACGCCGCCACTGCCTCCTTCGTCGCCGGCTACCTCAGCCACCTGGTCACCGACGAGACGTGGATCAGCACCATCTACCGTCCCTTCTTCGGAGAGCGCTCGGCGCTGGGCGGCACCCTGCGCGCGAACGTCATGGACCGCGCCCTCCAGTTCTCGCTGGATGCGGAACGCCGGGGCGATAGCGACCTTATGGTCCACGTGGTGGAGGCGGTGGCGCGTTCCGCCCTGGACCTGCAGATCGATTTCATTGACCGCGAGACGCTGCGCAGCTGGCACCGGCTCATCATCGATTTCGTGAACCAGCAGCCGGACTGGGACCGCTTCCGCGACCGGGCGGCGCGGCACCTGAAGGAGGCGGGGTTCGAAGGCGCCGACGACGTCGAGGAGATGACGCGGTCCCTGCCGGACCTGGTGGACGAGACCCTCCGCTATCTTCGCCCGGAGATCGTCCGGGAGTGCCTGCAGGACTCCACCCAGCGCTGCGTGGGCGCGATCAAGGAATATCTCGCGTGCGCATAGTCGCCGGCGCCGCCGAGGCCCGCCGGACGTTGCTCCGCCGCGCCCCGCTGGACGAACCCGACCTGCCCGCCGCCGTGCGCGAGACCATCCGCCGCGTCTTCGGCGCGGACCTGGACGCGGGCGCGGTTGTGGAGCGCATCCTCTGGGACGTGCGGCGTGAGGGAGAGGCGGCCGTCCGCCGTTACAACGAGCAGCTCGACGGCGTGTCGCCGGCCGGCTCGGAGCTGCCGCTTCTGGTATCGCCGGCGGAGATACGGACGGCGTACTCGCAGGTCGAGCCCTCGCTCGTCGGCGCGCTGCGCACGGCCGCGAGCCGCATCCGCGATTACCATGAGCGGCAGCTGGCGCACTCCGCCCGGAGCTTCGAGGAAGACGGCCTCGGGCAGATAGTGACGCCGCTCCGCCGCGTGGGCCTCTACATCCCGGGCAACACCGTCGTCTACCCCTCGACTCTCTTGATGATGGCCGTGCCGGCGCGGGTCGCGGGGGTGAAAGAGGTCGTCGTCGCCACGCCGGTCGCCCCGGACGGGTCCGTCTCGCCGCTGAAGCTGGTGGCGGCGGACATCGCCGGCGTTGGCCGGGTGTTCCGGGCGGGCGGCGTCCAGGGCATCGCGGCGCTGGCCTACGGCGCGGGGCCGGTCCCGAAGGTGGACAAGATCTGCGGGCCGGGAAACATCTTCGTCACCCTCGCCAAGAAGAGGCTGTACGGGGAGGTGGGCATCGACGGCATCTTCGGCCCGTCCGAGACCGTCGTGGTCGCGGACGCAGCGGCCGACCCGGAGCTGGTCGCCGCCGACCTGCTCGCGGGCGCCGAGCACGATGAGCTGGCGACGGCCATCCTCATCACCGACTCACCGGAGCTGGCGCAGGCGGTCCAGGCAGCCCTCGAGCGCGATGTGGACTCGCTGGCGCGGGCCGGCGTCGCCAGGGCCAGCCTCGATGCCCGGGGTGGCGCCGTCGTCGTCGAATCTATCGCAGAGGCGGCGGAACTGGCCGGAGAGTTCGCGCCCGAGCATCTGTGCCTGCACGTCCAGGATGTGGACCGCCTGCTGGAAGAGGGGCTGAGCGCCGGCTGCCTCTTCGCCGGGGCGTACTCCGTGGAGTCCATCGGGGACTACACGGCCGGCCCCAGCCACGTCATGCCCACGGGCGGCAGCGCGGCCTACGCATCGCCCCTGGGAGTGCAGGACTTCCTGAAGGTGACGAGCCTGGTGCGCCTGGACCGGCGTATGGCGGAGGAGATTGGCCCGGCCGCCGCCGCCATCGCCCGCGCGGAGGGCTTTACCGGCCACGCGAGAGCGATCGAGAGCCGGATCAAGGGTCGTGCGCGATGACGGACGGCCGCCGGGCGCACGACATCCGCCGGCTGGTGCGGCCGCACCTGCTGGAGCTGCCGGGCTACGAGCCCGTGGAGCCCGTTGACGTGGTGGCGCAGCGGCTGGGCATCCCGGAAGACCGCATCGTCAAGCTGGACGGTAACGAGAACCCGTACGGCCCATCGCCGAAGGTGGCTGCGGCGCTTGGCGCCTTCGGCTCCTACCACCTCTACCCGGACCCTGCCCAGCGCCGCCTGCGCCGGGCTGTGGGACAGTACGTGGGCGCGGACCCAGAGCAGATAGTGCTGGGCAGCGGCTCCGACGAAATGCTGGACCTGGCCGCGCAGCTATTCCTCTCTCCCGGCGACACGATGGTCAACGCACCGCCCACGTTCGGCATGTACGACTTCCTGGGCGCCGTGTATAACGCCCGCGTCGTGCAGGCGCCACGCCGGGAGGACTTCGGCCTGGACCTGCCGGCTCTGGAGGCTGTCCTCCGCAGCGGCGCCCGGCTCCTCTACCTGGCAGCGCCCAACAACCCGACGGGTAACCCCCTGCCCCGCGAGCAACTCGAGCGCCTGCTGCGCTATGACACAGCGGTTGTGCTGGACGAGGCTTACGCCGAGTTCGACGGTGAGAGCGCGGTGGACCTGGTGGCCCAGCACGATAACCTCATCGTCGTGCGCACGTTTAGTAAGTGGGCCGGGCTGGCCGGAATGCGGGCAGGCTATGCGGTCTTGCCGCCGCCGCTCGTGGACATCGTCTGGAAGGTCAAGATCCCGTATAACCTGAGCGTGGCCTCCGAACAGGCGATACTGGCCAGCCTGGACGATAGGGAGACGCTGAAAGAGCATGTCCGGCTTATCACCGAGGAGCGCGTACGCCTGTCCGCCCGCCTGGCACAACTGCCCTGGCTGCGGCCGTATCCTTCAACGGCCAATTTCATCCTGTGCGAGGTGCGCGGCGTGCCGGCTGTGCACGTGCGTGACCAGCTGCGGAAGCGCGGTATCATGATCCGCTATTTCGATACCCCCAGCCTGCGGAACTGTGTGCGCATCAGCATCGGCAAGCCGGAGCACAGCGAGCGCCTGACGGATGCTCTGCGGGAGATCGGAGCCGGTGTTGCCGGGTAACCGGGCTGCCCGCATCGAGCGCAAGACGCGCGAGACCCAGATCTCCCTGAGCCTGGACCTGGACGGCAGCGGGCGCTACACCGTGTCCACCGGCATCGGCATGCTGGACCACCTGCTGGAGTCGCTCGCGCGGCATGCCCTCTTCGATCTGGACGTCCAAGCCACTGGCGACATCGAGCGCGACCCGCACCACCTGATCGAGGACGTGGGCATCGTCCTGGGGCGTGCGCTGGACCAGGCCCTGGGCGAGCGCCGGGGCATCGTCCGCTTCGGTCAGGCGATCGTGCCAATGGACGAGGCGCTGGCCCTCGTCGCCGTAGACCTGGGCGGCCGCGGGCACGCCAGCATCGACCTCGAGTTCGACCGAGAGCTGATCGGCCAGCTGCCCGCGGAGAACGTCGAGCACCTGCTCGCGGGCTTCGCCCAGGAGGGGCGCCTCAACCTCCATGTGCGTCTACTGGCCGGCGCCAACGATCACCACCGCGCGGAGGCGGCGTTCAAGGCGCTGGCCCGCGCCCTGAGCGCGGCCGTGCGCATCGACGAGCGCCTGGCCGGCGAAGTCCCGAGCACGAAGGACGTTCTTTAGTAGGGGCGCAGCACGCGCCGGTCCCGGCCGTCTGAGCCGCATGGTCTTGACCTGATGAAGGCGTGATGACGGACGGGATGAGCCGTGCTCGTTCGGGCGCGCCGTCGTCCCTCGCTCGCGGGTCTGCCCCACCCCAGATCCTTCGCGAAGCTGCGCAGAGCCACGTTGCAGATGTCGTCGCGCTCAGGATGACAGACGGGATGGTGCCGCGCTCAACGTACCGCGAGATTCTGCGGTTACTCGAACTCCCAGACGGAGCCCTGGCTGAAGGCCTGGAGCACGCGGCGGGCCACGACCATGCGGTGCACCTCGTCGGGCCCGTCGTAGATGCGGGCGGCGCGGGCCTGGCGGTACATCCCCTCCAGCGGCGTGTCGCCGGAGACGCCCAGCGCTCCGTGCACCTGGATCGCGCGGTCGATCACGTCGTGCAGAATCTTCGCGCCGAAGAACTTGATCAGCGATATCTCCACCCGCGCCTCGTCGCCCTGGTCGATCTTGCGCGCGGCGTGCAGAGTCAGCAGGCGGGCCGCCTGAATCTCCGCTACGGAGTCCGCTATCCAGTTCTGCACGGTCTGCTTGTGCGCCAGGGGGCTGCCAAAGGCGACGCGGCTGAGCGAGCGCTGGCACATCAGCTCGAACGCCCGCTGCATCTGGCCCAGCCAGCGCATGCAGTGGTGGATGCGCCCGGGGCCCAAGCGCTTCTGTGCGATCATGAAGCCATCGCCCGCCTGGCCCAGCGTGTTGGTCACGGGGACGCGGCAGTCGCGGTAGTAGATCTCGCAGTGGTTGCCCAGGGTCTCGCCCATCACCGGCACCGCGCGGGCGATCTCGAAGCCCGGCGCGTCCGTGGGCACGATGATCTGGCTCATGCGCCGGTGCGGCGGGGAGTCCGGGTCCGAGACGCACATGACGATGGCGAAAGACGCGCCGTATGCGCCGCTGGTGAACCACTTGTGGCCGTTGATCACCCACTCGTCGCCGTCGCGCACGGCCCGCGTCTGCAGGCCCGTGGGGTCCGCGCCGGAGACATCGGGCTCGGTCATCGAGAAGCAGGAGCGAATTTGCCCCTCCACCAGCGGCTTCAGCCAGGTTTCCTTCTGCTGCGGCGTGCCGAACTGCCAGAGGATCTCGGCGTTGCCGGAGTCCGGCGCCTGCGCCCCGAACGCCCGCGGCGCTATCGGGCTGCGGCCCAGGATCTCGTTCATGTAGACGTACTTCATGAAGCCAATGCCCATGCCGCCGGCCTCCGCGGGCAGGTGCGGCGCCCACATGCCCATCGCCTTCGTCCGCGCCTGGAGGTCCAGCATCAGACGCTCGCGCTCAGGCTGGTGGTCCTCCTCCAGTATGAGCGGCTCGTTCGGGTAGATGTGTTCGTCCATGAAGGTCTTCACCTTCTGGCGGATCTCCCGTACCTCGGGTGACATCGTGGACTCGGGCATGGCGGTTTCCTCCTACCGGTTCGCTGGGACGGCCCCCGACTGCGCTCGCGAGGGGGCCTCTGCAGCAGCCTTCGCTGGGAGCCATTGTGGCCCGCCGGTCCGGCCGCTGTCCACCGTTGTCCCTCCTCTGTACACTGGAACCGAGCGGGCGGCCCCGCGCCCGGCGCCGGTTCGCTGCGGAAGGAGGCGAGATGGCACGCTGGGAATACAAGGTCGCCTACGTGGACTTCCGCGGGAGGATCTCCGCGGAAGGGGTAGAGTTCATCCGCCAGCCGGGTGAGCACCGCACCGCCTTCGTGCGCCGTTACCTGGACACATTGGGCAGCGACGGCTGGGAGGTGGCCGCGGTGCACCCGTTGATCAGGATGGAGACCAGCTACTTCGTTCTCAAGCGGCCCGCCGGGCCCGCCCAGGGCAAGGCCGAAGGGGCTGCCAAGAAGGAAGGTTAGCCGGTCCAGAGACCGGGCTGTTAGTCGAAGTGATGTGAAACGCGGCTGACGGCGCCGGGCCCCGGCCGCCCGCTCGCACTGCCTACGCTGGCCCGAACGGAGCCCGCGCGAAGAGCACCGCGAACTGGCGGCACCAGATGATCGCGCTCCTGAACTGCGACAGGTCCGTGCCGGGCGGCACTTCGTAGTTGAAAGCCCCGTCTGTCCCCTTCAGGTCCCCCAGGTTGAGCGACCCCTCGCCCAGACCGTCCGCCGCTGTCGAGAGGTAGACGAACAGGTCCGGGCCGTTCCGCACGGAGAACTCCTCGAAGCGCAGCGTGTACTGCCCGGGCGCCGTCTCGATCAGCAGCGCCTTGCCGCGCCCGAAGTGGAAGTCGTCCGCGCCGTGGAACTCCCCCAGCTGCGCAACCAGCGGCTGGAACGGCGTGGGAGTCGGCGCGGGCGTGGCGCGAGCGGTAGCGGCCGGTGAAGGGGCAGCCGTAGGAGCGAGAGTGGAGGACTCCATGGCCATGGCCACGCCCTCGCACCTCTCGGAGCCGGCGCCAGCGCCGGGGATCGGGCTCGCCTCGCAGACGGTGGTGCGCTCGAACAGCGGTGAGATGAGGTAGTTGCCGGCCGGAACGGCGACGGTGACGAAGACGATGGCGATGATGGCCGAAGGCAGCTTGTGGCGCCAGACCGCCAGGTGCCAGTGCATCCTGTAGGCGAAGACGAGGAAAGCGACAAAGGCGATGGCCAAGCCCGCTGTGATCGGCCAGCGGTAGGGGTAGAGGTCCGAAACGAACTCCTCTATCCTGCCCAACTCGCCGAAGATGAACAACGTCTGTCTCGCTCCTGGAACCTCGGATGACCGTGCGGGCCCGCCCGGTCTGGCTTGATGCTATCGCAGGGGTTACGAGAGAAGCCCAGCCGGGGATTCATTGTTCAGTGGTCGGCGGCCTCCACGCAGGTGACGCCCTGCGACCCCCGGTGCTGCGCTAGGCCTTCTCCGTCACCCGGTACTCCAGCCGCTTGCCCAGCGCCAGGCGGAACTGCGCGTCCAGGGCCGGCAGCGCGGACGTAAAGAACGTAATGATGGCCATGAAGAAGTACACCCCGTACTGCAGCGGGAACAGCCACCAGCGGAAGCTGGCCGGACGCCTGGGGCGCAGTATGGCGTCCAGTGTCAGCAGCAGGATTAGCGTCGCCAAACAGGGCAGCAGGATCCAGTACGAGGCTACGGGGAACCAGATTGGTATCTCGACGCCGAAGATCGCCGCGAAGAAGAACGGGATGACCTTGGAGGTGGTGATCAGGAACCACTGCGTGGACCATAGCAGGTGGCTCTCCGCCACCGCCCAGACCCGCCGCACCCGCCGCCACAACGGGATCTCCGGGTGCTCTATGGACTGCTGTATGGCGTAGGCGATGTCCGTGCACCCCCAGGCGTGACGCCGCGACTGCTGGAAGTAGTTCATGAACGTGGCCAGGTAGCTGCGGGAGCGCACGCCGTCCATGTACAGGGGCGTATACATCGCCTCCACGTCCACCTCGCCCCCCATCTGGTAGTAGCACCTCAGGAACATGTGCCAGTCTTCCGGGATCACCTCCGGGTCCCAGTAGTCCACCTCGTGCGCCAGGCGCAGGCTGAGGCTGTATGTGGACTGCGGGAACACCATGCGGAAGACGCTGCGGGACAGCCGGGCGATGTGGTTGAGGCCGGAGAGGCAGTGGGCCATGCGCAGCGGCGCCGGCACGTCCCAGATGTTGTTGTAGAAGAAGATCGGCGCCTGCCAGAATCGGCGGTAGCGGTTGGCATGGGTCGCGAAACCGTAGGTCAGGCAGCTGAAGTACTTGGCGTCGAAGACGGTATCAGCGTCGCAGCTCGTGATCGTCACGAGATCGATGTCGTGGCCCCGCCGGTCCACCACCTCGCGTTTCGCCTGGCGCGCGGCCCAGGCCTCGTTCGAGCCCTTGCCGGCCACCTCGCCGGGGACGCCCCAGGGGTGGAAGGTCGAGAAGATCATCCCCAGGCGCCCCGCGTACTCGGCCTCCAGCAGCTCGGCCCGACGCCGGCCCTCGTCTCCCTCCCGTTCCTCCATCGCCAGCACCACCACCAACTGCGACGCCACCTCGGACGCCGCCAGAGAGTCCAGGCCCAGGCGGAGCTTGTCCGCGCTCTCCGTGTAGTTCGGGATGATGACGATGTGGCGGGTGTCGTCCCAGTCCAGGCATGGCTTGCCGGCGCCCCGGTGCTCTTCGTAAAGCCCGCGCCAGTCCGTGCCGCGGTGCCGGCGCAGAATGAAGTAACCCTTCACGGCGTGCGTCCCGTTCATCGTCGCCCGCCAGGTCCAGTAGGCGTGAAAGCTGAGAACGGCGATGACGAAGGCCATCGGCGCCACCACGGGCGCCCACACCAGCGAGGAGAGCACGGTGAGCGTCACCGCCGCAGGCAGGCACTCCAGCGTCCGCTTGAGTATGGCCGCCCGCCGCCGGCGGCGCACGCCGGGCAGGGCGGGGAGCGTCTGTTCAAAGTGCCGGGCCGGGCTCTCCAGGGTAAGCGCGCCGGCGTCTGCGGTGGGAGCGAGAGCGGAGTACGGGAGCGCCGTCGCCAGTGCGGCGGCCTCCGGTGGGGAGCCGAGAAGGGAGGCAGCGAACGTGCCGGCGTCAAGGCCGAGCGATCCGCTGGAGAAGTGGCTTGCGGCAGCCAAAGGCCTTTCGGGCTCTATCGCTTTCCTCCCATCAGCAGCAGCGGCCAGGTTGGTATCGCCACCCGGACAGGAAAAAAGGCCGGACCGGACGGCGGATCGACCTTCCCCACGCCTGCGAGGTTAGCTGACGGATTAGGGCCGGAAAGTAGCCCCGTCCACCTTCGGCGGACTTCACCCCGTGGTTGGGTCCCCCGCCCGGTAAAGGTTCGGCGTGTCGCTATTGGGTTTGGTGCGATTCTATGGAGCGGCGCCCTGTACTGTCAATCCTTTTTCAGGTTTCAGAACCCTATTGGCCGTCCGGGACTCGGTGCAGCAGGTCGCGGGCGCCGGCTCCGGGGCCGTCCGCCCCTTACATGCCGCCGAAGGGATCGTCGATCACGAACTTCCAGGTGCCGTCCGCCTGGCGGCGCGCCACCTCGCGCCCCTTGCCATCCATCTTCTGGCCGCCGGCGTTCATGCTCCACTTCGAGTACACCAGGGCGATGTCCCCCGCCTGCACCACCTTCTCCACCTGCAGGTCGATCTGCGGCTTCATGGCCACGAACTGGCCGATGGACTGGCGCAGGGCGTCCGTCCCCACGGCGACGTTGCCGGTCTGCTCCGGCATCGCCGCGCCGGGCTCGTAGAGCGTCATGATGGCGTCGAGGTCGGCGCGGTTCAGCGCCTCGCCGAACAGGCGGTCCAGGTCCTCGGGCTTCTGTGCTGCGGGCATGGGGCTGCTCCTTCCTCTGCTGCGAACGTTGGGTGCGGGCGAAATGCTATCGGTGCGGGCCCAGGGTGTCAAGCGGGGGACAACCGGGTACG
The DNA here is from genome assembly GCA_030649945.1 of Dehalococcoidia bacterium. Classification (GTDB taxonomy): domain Bacteria; phylum Chloroflexota; class Dehalococcoidia; order SM23-28-2; family RBG-16-64-32; genus JAUSFE01. The sequence continues at coordinate 92,325 of JAUSFE010000071.1, forward strand.
CACGAATTCAACTACTTCACGGCAGCGCTCGATCGCACGGTTCGCGGCGTCGTCGTCAAAGGCTCTCGCTGGGATTCCCCCGGGCAGGGCGTCCGGGTAGCGGGTAGGCAGATACAAGGAGTCCAGGAAAGACCAGCGAATACACTTGTCGCGCATTTCCGGCACCAATTCGGCCGCGCGCTTGCACAGCGTCTGAACCGAGTGCCCGGTCACCAGCTCTTCGCCAAGGCTGAACAGGAGTGCCTTAAGAGCTTTCTCAGCCGACTGCTGCGAAAGGAAACAGGCGATGTTGTGGCCGCCCGCACCGGCGAGGTGTTCGGCCCAGCGCAGGTCATCCTCCGCCTGTGCGAACCAGCGGCCGGCCTCATCCGGGTCGCGCATAAACGACCTCTCCGGTGGCCAGCGCGCGGCGGACGAATGGGCGTTGTTTCATCTCCTCGAACTCTTCGGGAGTGTACACCAGAATGTCGGCCTGCACCTCTGGCGCGAGGCGCTGGTACGTCTCGCCCAGCCGCTGGATGAACGGGATATCGCTCTCGATCACTGCCAGGATGTCGAGGTCAGTGAACAGGTCACGCCGACCGGCCGGGAACGATCCGAAGAGCACGATGAGGGACGCGCCCATCGCCTTCAGCCCCTCGACGAGCCGCGGCAGCTCCGATTCCAGCAGATCCACGTGCTCCCGTCGGCGCTGTGCGATGTCAACGGCCATGCGTACAGTGTAGCGCGTCCGCCTCGATGTGCACCCCTCGCGGGAAGCGCTCGGCCAGCAGCAGCGCGACGGTGCTCTTCCCCGCGGCCTGTACGCCGGTCACGGCGATGATGCGGGGATGTGCCGAGGTCATGGTGGCCGTGGCTTCAGGCCGCCACTTTGACCTTGACCGTGACGTCCTTCGGCTCCGGTATCGTCTCTCCTCGTTCCCGCAGGTACTCGATCATCAGGGCGATGGCTTCCTTGGTGTTTTCGATAGCCTCTTCCAGCGTCTCGCCCTGCGAGCCCGTCCCAGGCAGCGCCGGCACGTCAGCCCAGTAGCCGCCATCTTCGTCCTCCAAGGCGACTACCGTGTATTCCCACTCTTTCATCGTCTGGTTCCTAGAGCAGAGTATCCTGCTGCGCCTTCTCCCGCTCCACCGGGGCCCTTGAGAAGGGGGATGCCGGAGAGGGAAGATCGGGGCGCTTGCCCTCTAGAATCTCCTTCACACTGATGGTTTGCAAACGCTGATACTTGCGACCGCCTGACTCGTAAAACCCGGCGGCAGCCGCTTGCGTTTTCATACCTCTAGTGGGTTCGACGAGGGTCGCGAGAATACCGATTGGCTTATCGTCTCCGAGTGACCCGGCAACTTCCCGGATCATTTCGGGATTCACGACTTTGGTGCCTTTGACGGAGATGACGGCGCGCTTGCCCTTACCGCCGAACTCCATGAACGGTTTCACCCCGTCAAGATCTGGCCCAGTTCCCCCCGTCGGCACAGCATCCAACTTATCAACAACCCAGTACTCGAATTGCTTGGGCTTCATTGCAGCCAAATCGCGCGCCCCAGCGAGGTCTTTGGGCTCTCCTATGACCTCGATCTCGATGCCCGGGAATGCGTCCTGCATGCGTCGCCGCACTAGGCCGATAGCAAGATGCGTGATATCGATGCCGATCCAACGCCGTCCTAGCGCTTGTGCCGCCTGGACAGCCGTCCCGCAGCCGCAGAATGGGTCGAGAACGATGTCGCCCGCGTTGGACGACGCATCGATGATCCGCTCTAGGAGCGCCAGCGGCTTCTGCGTCGGATAGCCAATCCGCTCCTTTGCGGGCGCCTGTAAGTTGCCAATGTCAGTCCACAACGACTGCAGGGGGACACCCTGCCCCTCATCGAGATAATACTTGCGATGGGGCACTCTTCCTGGCTTCGTTTGTACGACAAGGCCTCTTGCGACCAGGCGCTCCATCTGCTCCTTGGAGTAGCGCCAGTACCGAGTCACACCCATCACGTCGTATTGCGGATTACCTTTAGCCGCTCCTCCAGGACCAATCATGCTGACGAGCCGGTATCTCCTGTTCGTACCGGACTCAACGTGGCGGTAAGCGCCACTCGTGTAGGACTCCGAGTAGGGCAGAAACGGCTGGTGAAAGGTGTAACTGTCGCTCTTGCTGTAAAACAGGATGCTATCTGTAGCAGGACCCCACGACTTGGCCCCCTGCCCAAAGTTGCTCTTGACCGTGCTCGCTCGCTTCCAGACGACCTCATTCCTGAAGTTCCTCGGGTCGAAAACGGCATCCATAATCACCTTGAGATAGTGTCCAGTGGTGGGATCGCAGTGCAGGTAAATGGATCCAGTGGGTTTAAGCACCACGTGCAGTTCCACCAAGCGTATGGCCATCATCGCCAGATAGGCGGTGACGTCGTTGCGGCCCAGCCCCTCTACCATCGCCTTCAGCATACGGGCGACACCTTGATTTCGACCGCTGAAGACTTGCTCGTACGCCCTTTCGGCAGGCAAACCCCAGTGCCAAGTGTCCTCGAAAGCTTCAATTTGAGCTTCGCTCGCAGCGCCGCTGGACTCCTTGAAGAGCACGTTATATGACCGGCTTGAGTTGAACGGTGGGTCGAGGTAGATGAGGTCTACACACTCCTCCGGGAAATGAGCGCGGTTCCGGAGAATATCCAGGTTGTCGCCGTAGTAGAGGGCGTTAGTCTTCATTGTGGCGGATTCTAACACATCTTCAAATGCTAACCTGTGTACATGTATTGACCAACAGCCGTGGGTGGGCTACGCTAAATGAGCAAGGATGTTCTCTCCACGCTGAAGTTAGGGATGAAAGGAGGTGAAGGCAATGCCATCGACAGGTCACTCCTCGACAGCCTCCGGCATCTACCGCGGCGACTGCGGGTGCAGCCGCGAGATTGCCCTGAGTCGCGGCGAGACGTTCCCGCCATGCTCTGGGTGCCACCGGGCAGTCAACTGGACGTTGGTGAGGCCAACACACTAACGTACACGGGCCAGGTTTGCGTTCAATCGGACTCCTGGCTCGTATTCTTTCTCAGCCGCTCCATCCACTCCCGTATCCGCTGCTCGTAGCCCAGCTCGCCCGGCAGGTAGTAGCGGCGGCCCGCCAGCTTCTCCGGCAGGTGCTCCTGGCCCGAGTAGTGGTCGGCGTGCGCGTGGTCGTACTGGTAGCCCTCCCCGTGGCCCATCTCGCGCATTAGCGGCGTCGGGGCGTTGCGCAGGTGCAGCGGCGGCGGTTCCGCCAGCGTGGCCTGGGCGTCCTCTAACGCCCGCATGTACGCCGTGCCCACGGAGTTGGACTTGGGCGCCGTCGCCAGGTAGAGCGTGGCCTCCGCCAGCGGGTAGAACCCCTCCGGCATGCCGATGAAGTGCACCGCCTGCTGCGCCGCCACGGCCACCTGCAGCGCCTGCGGGTCGGCGAGGCCAACGTCCTCCGAGGCCAGGATGACGAGCCGCCGCGCCACGAACAGCGGGTCCTCCCCGCCCTCCAGCATCCGCGCCAACCAGTAGAGCGCGGCGTCCGGGTCCGACCCCCGCAGCGACTTGATGAACGCGGAGATGATGTCGAAGTGCCAGTCGCCGGCCTTGTCGTAGAGCGCCGCCCGGTGCTGGAGCGCCTCCTCGATCTCCCGCAGCGTCACCTGCCGCGCGCCCTTTGCGTCCGGCGCCGCCGTCTGCGCGGCCAGCTCCAGGGCGTTGAGGGCGATCCGGGCGTCGCCGCCCACCGCGCCCGCCAGCGCCGCCACCGTCTCGTCCGCCACCTGCGCCTTCATCGCGCCCAGGCCGCGCTCCGGATCCGCCAGCGCCGCGCGCAGGATGCCCTCCACCTGCTCCGGCGTCAGCGGCGACAGCCGGAAGACGCGCGAGCGGGAGAGCAGCGGTGAGATCACCTCGAACGAGGGGTTCTCGGTCGTCGCGCCGATGAGCGTGATCGTGCCGTCCTCGACATAAGGCAGCACGACATCCTGCTGGGCCTTGTTGAAGCGGTGGATCTCGTCGATGAAGAGGATCGTCCGCTGGCCTGTCTCGCCCAGCCGCTCCGACGCCTCGGCCACGACCCGCCGCAGGTCCGCGACGCCGGAGGAGACGGCCGAGACGGGCTCGAAGTGCGATCGCGTGAGCGAGGCGATGATGCGGGCCAGCGTCGTCTTGCCGGAGCCGGGCGGCCCCCAGAGCACGATCGAGGGCAGACGGTCCTCCTCGATCGCCCGCCGCAGGACGCGCCCCGGCCCCACAATGTGGTCCTGGCCCACGAACTCGTCCAGCGTCCGCGGCCGCATGCGCGCCGCCAGCGGCGCGTGCCGCTCCGCCCGCGCCCGTGCCGCCTCCGCGAACATGTTCAGCGCAGACCGGCCCGTGCGCCCCTGCATCTTCCCTGGCATAACGGCATTATCGCACCATGATGAGACCGCTGAAACGCGGCGCAACGTAAGTTGTTATAGAGAGTGAAAGAGGCGAACGGCTGCGGTGCGAACAGCGAGGCGAGCCCGGGGAGAGGACGATGCTGGCGAACTACGCGTGGGACGAGCGTGATTTTCTGCTGGAAACCCAGGTCCAGGGCGGTAACCCCTGGGTCTGCGACCACGCCCTGCTCAACCTCGCCATCTGGTGGGTGAAGATGACGGGCCCTCGCACGGCGGACTTCGCGGCGGACGTGGCCATCGTCTTCACCTCCCTGGAGCGCGACCTGCGCCGCGGCGTCAATCCCGCGTAGCGCGCAGCGCCAGCGCCGCCGGCAGCTTCCGTTCGTCCGCCAGCCACTTCCTGATCTCAGGCGCCACCCGCTCGGGGTCCCGTCTCACCAGGTTCTTGAGCGCCGCAGCCACGGCCATCCACACCAGCCGCCGCTGGTCACAGTTCCGCCGGCCAGCCTTCTCCCGCGTCCCCGGTGATTCCCGTCACAGCGGCCCCTTCCCTTGCGCCCTATAATACGCCGCAGGCCGTTCGGGACAGGAGACTGAACTGGTAGAGACCGGGACGCTGCAAAAGATAGCCGAAGGCCGCGAGGCGGAGATGTTCGCCTGGGAGGACGGCAAGGTCCTGCGGCTGCTGCGCAACGCCGGCGGCGCGTGCCGCCTCCATGGACCGCGAGGCGACGGCCATGGAGGCGGCACGCGCCGCCGGCGTCCCCGTCCCGGCCGTCTTCGGCAGGGCCGACGCGCTGGGCCGCCCCGGGCTCGTCATGGAGCGCATCGACGGCCCGGACCTCCTCAGCCTCGTCAGCCGCCAGCCGTGGCGCATCTTCCCCGGCGCCCGCGCCTGCGGCGAACTGCACGCCCGCATGCACGCCGCCATCGCTCCTGAGACGCTCTCGCCCCTCAAGTGGCGTCTGCGAGGAGCCCTCCTCTCGCCGCTGGTCCCACCCTACCTGGGCGGCCCGGCGGCGGAGTGCCTGGAGGCGCTGCCCGACGGAGACGCGCTCTGCCACGGCGACTTCCATCCCGCCAACGTGCTCATGGGCCGCCGCGGTCCCGTCGTCATAGACTGGCCCAACGCCTCGCGCGGCGACCCGGAGGCGGACGTAGCCCGCACGCTCCTCATCCTGCGGCTGGGCGAGCCGCCGGCGAACTACGGGCTGCCCATCCGGCTGATGGCGAAGGTGGGCCGCGGACTGTTGATCTGGGGTTACCTGAGGGCGTATGGCCGGGTGCGGCCGCTGGACCGACGCCGCGTGGAGGCCTGGACCTTCCCCGTCGCCGTCGCCCGCCTGGCGGAGGGCATCGCGGAGGAGCGCGAGCGGCTGCTGCGCCTGCTGCAGGCAGAGGTCAGCGCAGTTCCAGGTACATGAACAACGTCGGCCTGCCGTCTTCGTGATCGTGGCTGAGCGCTCCAACGTATGTGCCGAGGGTCGGGTCCAGTTCTTCGGGGGCGTTAACCACTAAGACACTAAGACACTAAGACACTAAGAATCCTAATAATCCTTGAGTCTTTGTGCCTTTGTGTCTCAGTGGCATGTGCCGAGGGTTGGGTACAGTTCTTCGGGGGCGTTAAACACAAAGACACTAAGACACTGAGAATCCAAATAATCTGAATCTTTGTGCCTTTGTGTCTTAGTGGCCAGGACGTGATCCGTCCGGTATGTCAGGTCGAGGCCCGCCAGCGCGGGAAAATCGCCCTCGCTGACCGAGCGGACGTCAACCGTCACGGCGGCGGGCTCCCGCAGTCAGCGCTCCCCCGTCTGCCCCCAGGTCTCCCAGTAGGTGACCTTCTCCACCGGCAGCCGCGGGCCGGCGCCGAACTTGCCTCGCGGCCAGCCCAGAGGGATCAGCGCCATCGTCTCCACGCCCTCCGGGATGCCCAGCAGCGCCTTCACCTCCGCCTCGTGGGTGCGGTGCAGCGTGGTCAGGGCCGTGCCCAGGCCCAGCGCCCGCGCCGCCAGCATCAGGTTCTGCACCGCCGGGTAGATGGACGCTCCCCCCGGCGATACCGCCGCCACGCCCGATTGGTTTACGGTGGCGATGATCAGCACCGGCACGTCCGCCAGGTGGTTTGCCAGGTACTCCGCGGAGGCGTACGTCCGCGCTGTCTCCGGGTTCGCCGCCGCCGCCCCTTTGATCAGCGCGTAGGACTTGTTCCAGCTGTCCAGGTACCACCCGGCGATCTTCTCTTTCGTGGCCCGCTCCCGGACCACGATGAAGTTCCACGGCTGGCGGTTGCCGCCGCTGGGCGCCCTGATAGCGGCGTCCAGCACCTTCCAGACCAGGTCGTCCGGCACCGGGTCGGCCTTCAGCCGCCGCATCGCCCGCGTGGTGTTGATTGCTTCGAAGACGTCCATGGCTCTCCCTCGATTCAGGTTGGTGGATGGGCTCAGATTACCATTCAGACTCCGCGCCCGCTCGCCGAGCGCAGGAACCGCAGCAGCAGGTCGTTGAACGCCTCGGGATCCTCCAGGGGCGGCAGGTGGTGGCAGCCCGGCATCACCGCCAGGCGTGCGTTCTTCAGGTTCGCGGCCAGAATCTCCGCGATCAGCCGGAAGTCCTGCACGTCATTCTCGCCGGCCACCACCAGCGCCGGCGCCGCGATCTCCCCCAGCCGCTCGGCGATCGCCGGCTGCTCGTACCCGGCAGTCGAGACGTCCTCGCGGTACTCCGGCGCCTGGAAGCCGCTCACCATCTCTCGCAGCAGCGCGAAGCTCTCCGGGCGCCGGCGCACGCCGTCGAACATCGGGTGCGTCAGCCAGAGCCGCTCGAACGCCGCCTGCACGCCTTCGGCCCGCACCGCCTGCACCAGCTCCTGGATGCGCCCGCTGATCTCCTCGCCGTAAGTGAAGCCCGGCAGCGCGGAGTCCACCAGCGTCAGCGATAGCACGCGCTCGGGGCAGTCCAGCGCGAACTGGAGGGCGATGCCGCCGCCCATGGAGAGCCCGACGAGGTGCACGGCGCCGACGCTCAGGTCCGCCTGAGGCGGACGCTCCACGTTCAGGCGGTCCAGCAGGTCCCGCAGGTCCGCGGCGTAGCTCTGCCACGTGTACCCGCCGGGCGCCACCATCGAACGCCCGTGTCCCCGCACGTCGTAGCACACCACCCGGTAGCCCGCCTGCAACAGCCCCGGCGTCTGCTGCCGCCACATCCGCAGGTCCACGGAATGGCCGTGGATCAGCACCACCACCGGGCCTTCGCCCGCGTCCTCGTAGAACGTCACGATGTCGTTCGTATAGGTGTGTGGCATGGCGGGAGGGCGATCGGCAATCAATCAATCAAGCTATCAAGCAAACAAGAGGTGCGGCGGGCGCCGCATTGGCGTGGATTGGTTGATTGCATGATTGCCTGATTGTTTGATTGCTTCATCCACTCATCGCTCCAGCAGAAAGTCCGCCGCGTCAACGGGCTCGCGAGCGGCCGCCGTCGCGCCTCCGTTCGTGTAGCCCAGCAGCGCCAGGAAGGCGGGCTCCCAACCGGGCGGCAGGTCGAGGGCCTGGCGGACCGCGCCGGCGCAGAACAGCGGTGCGCCCTTTAGATACCCCGCCAGACCGCGCTCGCCGGCGGCGAGGAGGATGTTCTGGAGCGCGGCGCCCAGGCTCTGCATGAACATATCGCGCTCCGCCGCCGCCCGCCTGGCGTCCGGCCACTCCTTCGCCTGGTCCAGCACCAGGCACGAGAGCACCAGCGCGGGCGCCTCCAGTATCTGCCCTCGCGAGCGCCTGAGCAGCCGGTCAACCTCCTGCACGGGGCGGCCTGCCTGCTGCAGGTCCGCCAGCCAGGCCTCCGCCATCGCCTCCGCCAGCCGTTCGCGGCCGGCGCGCGAGGCGACGTTCACGAACCGCCACGGCCGCGAGTGATGAGGCGCCGGCGCCGTGCAGGCCAGCGCCACCAGCTCGCGCACCAGCTCCGGGTCCACGGGGCGCGCGGCGAACCGGCGCACCGAGCGGCGCGCCGCGATGGCTTCCGAGACGGAACGCACCACCGGCCTACCCCGGGGCCCGCCCGGCCACACGCAGTTCCGCGAGGAGGCGCTGCGTGGCGGGGCCGGCCCGCACCGGCGCGGCTTCAGCGCCGCCGGCGGGGCCGGACATCAGGAGTCGCAGGTCGTCCGGCCCATCGATATCGCGGGCCAGCGCGGCAAGGCGCAGGACCGCGGTGGGGACGCCGCGCGCCGCCGCCTCGCGCTTGTGCGCCGGGAACGAGTGCGCACCGAAGCGGAACGGGATGAGCGCCGGCGGCCGCATCGCCAGCACGCTCGTCCCCCTGTCGTGCGACGGACAGATGACGGCGCCCCGGTCCGCGGGCAGAGCGTCGAGCACGGCGTCGATGTCGGCCGGGGTAACGGCGGGCACGTCAGCGAGCACAACCAGCAGGGCGTCGAGGGCGCGGTGTGACATAATCTTGAGGGCGTGCGAGAGCGCCTGGTTGATGCCGCGCACCGATGACGGCTCCTGGATCGCCTGCGCGCCCAGCTCCCGTGCCAGCGCGAGCACCTCGGCGTCGGGGCTAACCACAGCGATAAGCCCGATGCGCGCCGCCCCCTGCAGCGCCCGCACCACGTCCTCCAGCATCGCCAGCGCCAGCCGCCGCCGCTCGTCCTCGCTCAGCAGCGCGGCCAGGCGTCCCTTCGCCTGGTCCAGCGCCTTCGCCGGCACCAGCGCCGCGATCATCGTGCGCCCGCGGTGCTGAGCACGGCCCGGGCCAGGGCGGCCTTCTTCTCCATCGAGGCCATTATCGTATCGGTCACCACAACGTCCAACCCCTGCCTGCTGGCAGGCAGGGCCAGCGCCTCTATCTCCGGCTTCAGCGCGGCGTCCACGCTATCGATCACCATCACGTCCAGGAAGTCCTCATACAGCCGCGCCACGCTTACCGGGCTCGCCGCCAGCCCCCGGTCTCGCAGCATGCGGTCCGCCGGCCCCTTGATCGTCTTGCCGCCCACGATCGGACTGACGGCTACGACCCTAGCTGCGGTCTCCCGCAGCGCCTCCCGCACGCCCGGCACCGCGAGGACCGGCCCGATGCTGACGATTGGGTTGGAAGGCGTGATCAGCACGGCGCTGGCCTCCCGGATCGCCGCCAGCACGCCGGGCGCCGCCCGCGCGCTCTCCGCCCCCTGGAACGTCACCTCCCAGGCGTGGCCCTCCGTCCGCCGCTTCACGAAGTACTCCTGGAAGTCCACCACGCCGTCGTCTGTGCGGATCTTCGTCCGCAGCGCGTCGTCCGTGACGGGGATGATGCGCGCCGGCGTCAGGAGTGCGCTCGCGATCTCCGCCGTCGCCTCGGACAGCGTCCGTCCCTTGCGCAGCAGGTGCGTGCGCGCGAGGCACGTCGCCAGGTCGCGGTCGCCCAGCCGGAACCAGGTGTCGTAGCCGTAGCGCGAGATCGCCTCCAGCACGTTGAACGTATCGCCGCGCACCCCGAAGCCCCGCTCTTCGTCCGCGATGCCTGCCAGGTGATAGAGGACGATGTCGATGTCCGGCGAGACGTGCAGGCCGAAGAACTCGGCGTCGTCTCCCACGTTCGAAATGATCGTGATGTCCGATGGTCTGTGGACGGCCAGCAGCCCCTGCAGGAAACGCGCGGCGCCCACCCCGCCGGCGATGACCGCGATCATGCGCCGGCGGCCTCCGCCTGCCCGCCGGCGGGTGATGGTTTGCCCACCAGCCGCAGGAACGTGTACCCCGCGACGCCCGCGATCACCGACGCCGCCAATATGCCGACCTTCGCCTCGCCCACGAGTTGGCCGTCCGCGAACGCGAGGCCGGTGACGAAGAGCGACACTGTGAACCCGATGCCGGCCAGCAGCCCGGCGCCGGCCAGGTGCGTCCAGCCGATGCCCGCGGGCATCTCCGCCAGCCGCAGCCGCACCGCCAGCCAGGCCGCCGCGCAGACGCCTGCCAGCTTTCCGGTCACCAGCCCCAGCAGCACCCCCCACGTCACGGGGCTGGCCGCCGAATCGCTGATGAGCCCGCCGGAGAGGTGCACGCCGGCGTTCGCCAGCGCGAACGCCGGCACCACCAGGAAGCTGCTCCAGGGGTGCAACAGCCGCTCCAGCCGCTCCAGTGGCGCAGCGCTCTCCGCCGCGACCTCCTCCAGCTCGCCCAGCACCGCCTGCACCCGCTCGATGTCTTCCTCCGCGGCCGCCTCCCGGTACTGGGCCAGCAGGCTCTCGGCCTCCCGTTTGAACGCCGTCTCTGCCCGGGGCGGCCGCGAGGGCGTGAGCAGCCCCAGGAGGACGCCCGCGATCGTGGCGTGGACGCCGGACTCGAACATGGCGGCCCACAGGGCCACGCCGGCGACCAGGTAAAGGACCATGTTCCGCACGCCCGCCAGTTGCATCGCCACGATCAGCGCGAGCAGGCCGCCGGCGATGGCCAGCGAGTCCCACGCCAGGCTTTCCGTGTAGAACACGGCGATGACCAGGATGGCGCCGATGTCGTCCACGATGGCCAGCGCCAGCAGGAACACCCGCAGGCCGGAAGGGATGCGGTCGCCCAGCAGCGCCAGGACGCCGATGGCGAAGGCGATGTCAGTCGCTATGGGGATGCCCCAGCCTTTCGCGCCCTCGCCCCCGGCGTTGAACGCCGCGAAGATGAGCGCCGGCGCGGCCATGCCGCCCAGCGCGGCCGCCACCGGCAGCGCCGCCCGCTTCGGCCCGGCCAGCTCGCCGTGCAGCATCTCGCGCTTGATCTCCAGCCCCACGACGAAGAAGAACACGACCATCAGCGCATCGTTCACCCAGTGCTGAAGGTCCTGGGAGGCGGCGAAGACCTGGACGTCGAAGCTGACCCTGGTCTCCCAGAGGTCGAAGTAGGCGCCGTCCAGGGGAGAGTTGGCCCAGACCAGCGCCGCCAGCGCCGCCGCCAGCAGCACGACACCGCCTGCGGCCTCCGTCTGGATGAACTCCTGCACGGGCAACAGGATGCGCTGCGGCAACAGCGACCGGAGCGTGCTCATACGGCTCAGAGCTTACCGCACCGGGCAGGTGTTAGGTGTGGTGTTAGGTGTCAGGTGTCAGGTGTCAGGTGTCAGGTGCTAGGGGGTTCAAAGGGATGTAATCTTCGTGTCTTTGTGTCTTTGTGGTAAGAGTCCCTTGTGAAAGACCACGAAGGCACTAAGACACAAAGGGTTCTGGGTTCCAAGGGGCTGAAGGAATGTAATCTTCGTGTCTTTGTGTCTTTGTGGTAGGAGTCCCTCGTGAAACACCACGAAGGCACTAAGACACAAAGGGTTCTGGGTTCTAAGGTTCGGGGCGGCTCTCCCACAGCTGCCGCGTGAGCGCGATGTGCCCCACGTGCTCCCGCAGGTGCCCCGCGGCGTGCAGGAGCGCGAACGCCGCCGGCGCTTCCCGCGGGTCGCCGCCGACCGGGCGCAGCGCCGCCCAGTCCACCTCTTGCACGGAGCCCAGCAGCCGCCGGCAGTCCTCCGACAGCGCGTCCACGAGATCGAGCAGCGCCGCGGCATCGCTCGCGGCCGCCCTGAACTCGGACTCGCGGTCGCGGTCCGGCAGGGGCGTCCCCAGCGCCACGCTCAGCCACCAGCGGGTGCTGTGCAGCACGTGCGTGGCGAGCACCGCGACCGAGTTCGTCTCCGCGCCCGCCTGGCCGGCAGGCAGGCCCCCCGGCCGCCAGTCCAGCGCCGCGCCGGGCAGCCCCTCGATGGCGGTGCGCAGGTCCTTCAGCGATTCGTCCACTACATAGCGCGCAGAGACAATCATGGCGTCAGTCATTTCGCTCTTCCTCCCCGACTTTCCGCAGATGCTCCATTGCTCAAATGCTCCAATGCTCTACGGGGCGCGTGGGGCGAGGGGCCGCCCCTACCCCGCTATCTCCACCACCGTCACCCCGTCGCCGCCCGCCCGCATCTCCGCTGCCGCATGACCGCGCACGAGCGTGTGCTTGCGCAGCATATCGCGGATCGCCCGGCGCAGCGTGCCTGTGCCCTTGCCGTGGATGATGCGCAGCTCCCCCACCCCCGCCAGCGCCGCCTCGTCCAGCCGCTGCTGCGTCAGCGCCAGGGCCTCGTCCACCGTCAGCCCGCGCAGGTCCAGTTCCGGCGAAACTTTGGTCATCTCGCCGGCGGACGGCTCGTACTGACGTCTGCTCGGGGCCTCGTCGTCCGCGCCGGCCTTCTCCACGCGGCCGATCTGCTTGACGTTGATGCGCGCCCGCAGCGAGCCCAGTTGCACGTCCAGGCCGCCCTCGGCGTCCGGCGGCGAGAGCGCCTCGCCGGGCGTGGGCACGTCCTGCAGGAAGATGCGGTCGCCCGCTGCGATCGGCGGCAGCGGCACCCGCCGCCGCTTGCGCTGCCTCTGCGACACCGCCTTCGCCTGCTCCTCGACGGCCGCCACCTCCTGCTGCGCAGTCTCCACGACAGCCGCCCGCTCGAACACCGTCAGCCGCTCCGCCCGCTGCATCTCCTTGAGGGCCTCCCGCAGCCGCAGGCGGGCCTGTTGTAGCTCCGCCTCCATCTCCTTGCGTGTCCTCTCGATCAGGCGGTCGCGGTTCGCCTCCAGCGCCGTCAGCTCCTTCGTTACCCGCGCGCGCGCCCGCTCGGCCTCCTGCGCCGCCGCCCGCTGGGCCGCGCCGGACGTCTCCGCCTCCTCGCGGTGGCGGTGCAGGTCGCTGATCAGCGATTCCACCGCCAGGCGGTCCGGGTCAATGCCCGCGCGCGCCTCCGCCAGGATGTCCGCGGGCATGCCCAGCCGCTCGGCGATCGCCAGCGCGTTCGACTGGCCGGGCAGCCCGATGATCAGCCGGTACGTGGGCGACAGGGTCTCCGGGTCGAACTCTACCGACGAGTTCGTGATCCCCGGCGTCACATGCGCGAACGCCTTCAGCTCGCCGTGGTGCGTGGTGGCCACGGTCAGGCAGCCGGTCGCCAGCAGGTGCGAGAGGATGCCCTTCGCCAGCGCCGCGCCCTCCACCGGGTCCGTCCCGGCGGCCAGCTCGTCCATGAGCACGAGCGAGCGGTCCGTGGCCGCGCGCAGGATGGCCACGATGTTCCCCACGTGCGAGCTGAACGTGGACAGCGATTGCTCGATGGACTGTTCGTCGCCGATGTCCGCGAAGACGGCGTCGAAGACCGGCAGGCGGGAGTCGGCGTCCGCGGGCACCGGCAGGCCGGCCTGCGCCATCAGGGCCAGCAGGCCCACCGTCTTCAGCGCCACCGTCTTGCCGCCGGTGTTCGGCCCCGTGATCAGGAGCACCGTGAACGGCTCCGGGTGCGCTGTCGCCGCCTGTACGGCGGAGCTGGGCCCGCCCTCGCCCAGCCACACGGTGACCGGGACGGCGTTACCCGCCAGCAGCGGGTGACGCGCGTTCAGGAGGAAGAGCGAGCCCGGCTCCGCCGACAGCCAGCGCTGCTCGGGGCCGTCATGCGGCAGGTGCGTGGCGCCCATCGCCTCGCCCAGGCGGGCCTTCGCCAGCGCCAGGTCTATCTCCGCCAGCGCCTCTATCGCCGCCGTGATCTCGTGCGCGCGCTCGCCGGCCCGCGCCGAAAGGTCGCGCAGGATGCGGGCGATCTCCCGCTGCTCCTCCGCCAGCAGCTCCCGCCAGTGGTTGCCCATCTCGACGACCTCCAGCGGCTCCAGGAACACTGTGGCGCCGGACGACGAGACATCGTGGACGATGCCCGGCAGTTGCGACCGCAGCTCCGCCTTCACCGGTACGACGTAGCGGCCGTCCCGCAGCGTCACGATCGGCTCCTGGATGGCGCTGCGGGCGGACTTCAGGACCTGCTGCAGCCGCGCGGAGAGCCGGTCGTGCGCCAGGCGGGCCTCCCGCCTGAGGCGGGCCAGCACCGGTGAGGCGCCGTCCACCACCTCCCCCTGCTGGCTGATGCAGCGCGCGATCTCCGCCGTCAGCTCCCGGAAGTCCGCGATGCGGTCCGCGATCTCCCCCAGGTAAGGGATGTACGTCCGCAGCCGGTCGATGGCCTCGCGTACGGTGCGCGAAAGGGCCAGCGTGACCTGCACGTCCAGCAGCTCGCCGGGCTCCAGCACGTGGCCCAGGCCCGCCTGGTGCACGATCGTGCGCACGTCGTGGGCGGCGCCCATGCCGATGTTCGGCTTCAGCTCCAGCAGCCGCCGCGCCTCCGCCGTCAGCCGCTGCCGGCGCAGCACGTCGCCGTACTCCGCCGAAGGCTCCAGCGCCAGCGCCAGCGCCTTTCCCGGCGCCGTCTGGCAGTGCGTCGCCAGCCGCGCGATCACCTTGTCGTATTCGAGTGTTGTCAGCGATTTAGCCGGTGTGGTCACGCCCTAAGTTTAGCGTAGGGGCGCAGCACGGTCGCCTACCGCACGGCGATCAGCCTCGAGACTCACCCGCCGCTCCGGGCCGCACGCTGGTAGCCGGAAGTGCTGCGCCCAGGCCGGCGGCAACCCCCCCGGCTCAGGACGAACGAACGAATGGCGCCTCAGTCGTGACGGTGCTCGATGCCCCGAGAGGCGCACCAGTCGTCGTACTCCGGCACCTGCTCGTCCACCACCCAGAGGAAGTAGTAACAGCCCAGCTCGCCCAGGAAGCGGAAGCGCTTGCGCAGGTCGCCCACCGTGCCCTCGAAGCCGCCGTGCGAGCGCAGGTAGTTGCGGAACCCCGCGTGCTGCTCGTCCAGCTCCACCATCTGCCGCGCGTTGTCCACGATCGCCTCCAGCTTGCGGCGGTTGCGGATCACCCGCGGGTCGCGCGAGAGCTGCTCCAGCTCCACCTCCGTCAGCGACGCCACCGCCAGGGGCTCGAAGCCGCGCATCGCCTCCAGGATCTGCGGCCACTTCTTCTCCACCACCTGCCAGCTCATGCCCGTCTGGAACACCGCTTTGCTCATCACCGCGAGGTAGTCGGCCAGCTTCTGCGGCTGGATCTTCTCGGGCGCGCCGTAAGTGCGGGGCACGGTGGACCTCCTCGTTCGCCTGCTAGCTCTCCTGGAATTCCGGCACCAGCGACTTCACGAACCGCTCGATAGAGCGGCCCGTCTCCGGGTTGTCCTCGTAGAGGTGTTCCAGCCCCCACTCGCCGATCGCGCGCAGGATCGGAAAGAGCGTGCGCCCCTTCTCCGTCAGGCGATACTCCGCGCGCAGCGGGTGCTGGCTGTAGACAGTGCGCTCCACAAGGCCTTGTTCCTCCAGCCGCTTCAGGCGCCCGGAGAGGAGCCGCGGCGGCAGGCCCGGGCATGAATCCAGAAACGTGCTGAAGCGCGCTCTCCCCAGGAACAGGTCGCGGACGATGAGCAGCGTCCAGCGGTCGCCCACGATATCCAGCGTGCGCGCGATGGGACACTCCTGGTTGTATGGTTTTTTCTGCATCTACTGAAAATTCTGCCGCAGGAGTGTTGACATGCTAAGTGAAGTCACTATACTGGGTGAAGTCAACCCGCGTCAAGCCAGAGGAGGTACCCGCCCCATGGTCACCGCAGCCAGTCTTCAGGACCAGCTTAGCCAGAAGGTCCGCGAGCTCAGCCAGATCGTCTCGCCGCTCAGCGAAGAGCAGGCGTCCAGCCCGCTTGCTCCGGGCGAGTGGTGCGTCAAGGAGGTCCTCTCGCACCTGATGGGCGAAGAGACCCAGGGCTTCATCGGCGGCATCAAGCGCTTCGTGGAAGCCGACAACCCCGTCATCGACGTGACGCCCGGCGTCACCTTCTTCGAGCAGCGCCGGGGCAAGTCCGCGCGGGAGCTGATGTCGCAGGTCGAGGCCCGGTACAGCGAGATCGGCCGCTTTGTCGGCGGGCTGACGGAGGACCAGCTGAGCCGCAAGGCCACGATTCCCCTGCTCAAGGAGACCCCGCTCGGCGAGAACGTCACCCTGGCCCAGTGGACCGGCGCCCTCATCAACTTCCACCTGAACGACCACATCGGCCAGCTGCGCACCCTCACGCAAGCCTAACATCCCACACGCGCGGGCCACTCTCCGGCCGGGGCGCCCCTTTGCTGCGCCCCCGCCGGAGGCCGGGCCGCAGCGCGCCACCCGGTAGTCATTCGCGCACCCAAACCACAAGCAAAAGGAGGACACATGGGCAGCCCAGTAGTGCACTTCGAGATCAACGGCCGCGACGGCAAGAAGCTCCACGACTTCTATTCGCGGCTCTTCGGCTGGAAGATAGACG
Source organism: Dehalococcoidia bacterium (assembly GCA_030649945.1). GTDB lineage: Bacteria > Chloroflexota > Dehalococcoidia > SM23-28-2 > RBG-16-64-32 > JAUSFE01. Next base: position 108,846 of record JAUSFE010000071.1, read on the forward strand.
CCGGCAACCCCATGAACTACGGCCTGGTCGAAACCGATAGCGGCGGCCACGGCATCAACGGCGGCATCGGCCAGAGCGACCAGGGGAACCAGGTCACCTTCTACGTCGAGGTGGCGGACCCGCAGGCCGCCCTCAACCAGATCGAGGGCCTGGGCGGCCGCACGATCGTCCCGGTCACCGTCATCCCCAACATGGTCACGTTCGCCCAGTTCGCGGACCCCGAGGGCAACGTCGTCGGGCTGGTCAAGTCGGAGCCCATAGGAGGAGCAGCATGATCAAGGGAGTGCACAGCGCCATCATCTGGACGGGCGACCTGGCCCGCCTCACCGCCTTCTACCGCGACACCGTCGGACTCAAGCCCGAGATGGAGACGCCGGAGTTCGTGGCGTTCGCCGGCGAGGGCGCGCAGCTCTGCCTCGGCAAGCACAGCGACGTCTCCGGCGCCTCGCGCGAGCCGTACCGCGTGATGCTGGACCTCACCGTGGACGACTGCCAGGCGGAGTACGACCGCCTGCGGGCGCAGGGCGTGGACTTCGCGCGCGCCCCCAGCCGCGACGACGGCGGCGGCTTCATCATCGCCACCTTCAGCGACCCGGACGGCAACACGCTCCAGCTCTTCCAGGCGGCGTAGGGGGGCCTCACCCCCGGCCCCTCTCCCGTGCGCGGGAGAGGGGAGGCAGCACTGGTCTGGCGGTCAGGCTGAAGCCTGGCGCCCAGGCACAAGCGGCGTTGTTACCCCGCTTGTGCTTCGAGAGCCTCAGCATGAGCGGGAAGCGGCGCCCTGCTAGGATGTGATGTCTGGCGTTCCCCCTCGCCCGCGGAGCGGGAGAGGGGGCCAGGGGGTGAGGGTCTCCGTCGCCCCGCCGCGCCCGCGCCCCGGGCGAGCTTCCCCGCACCCTCCGCACCCCACCCCGAAGGTCGCCCCTACACCAATGACTCGGGGATTTCCCATTGCCCGTTTGCCATTGCTACGATGGCAGCAGCCATGGACCGCTCCCGCATCCGCAACTTCTCCATCATCGCCCACATTGACCACGGCAAGAGCACCCTCGCCGACCGGCTGCTGGAGCTGACCGGCACCATCCCGGCCCGCCAGATGGCGGAGCAGGTGCTGGACACCATGGACCTGGAGCGCGAGCGCGGCATCACGATCAAGGCCGCCGCGGTGAGGATGGAGTGGGCGCCCCGCCCCCGTCCCAGCCCCGAGGAAGAAGGAAGAGGGAAGGAGGAAGGAGAGGCGGCGCGTGAGACCCCCCTTCTTCCCTCTTCCTCCTCCCTCCTTCCCGGTGGCGAGGCGGGGGGTGGCGGCGCCACCTACGAACTCAACCTCATCGACACCCCCGGCCACGTCGACTTCACCTACGAGGTCTCGCGGGCGCTGGCGGCCTGCGAAGGGGCGCTGCTGGTGGTGGACGCCTCGCAGGGGATCGAGGCGCAGACGCTGGCCAACGTCTACATGGCCCTCGACCTTGATCTCACCATCATCCCCGTCGTCAACAAGATCGACCTGCCCTCCGCCGAACCGGAGCGCGTGGCCCAGGAGATGGTGGACGTCATCGGCTTCAAGCGCGACGAGGTGCTGTTCGTCTCGGCCAAGGAAGGCACCGGCGTGGAGGCGCTGCTGGCGGCGATCGTCCAGCGCGTGCCGCCGCCCTCGGGCGACCCGGAGGCCCCCCTACGGGCGCTGATCTTCGACTCCAAGTACGACTCCTACAAGGGCGTCATCGCCTACGTGCGGGTGGTGGACGGCGAGGTGCGGGCCGGCCGCCGGCTGCGCCTGATGCAGACCGCGCGCACCGTGGAGCCGCTGGAGACGGGGGTGTTCCGGCCCTCGTTCGCGCCCACGGACGGGCTGGCGGCCGGCGAGGTGGGGTACATCGCCACCGGCCTGAAGACGGTGCGCGACTGCCGCGTGGGCGATACGGTGACGGACGAAGCGCGGCCGGCGCCCGCGCCGCTGCCCGGATACAAGCCGGCGAAGTCGATGGTCTTCGCGGGGCTGTACCCGGCGAACTCGGAGGACTACGAGCTGCTGCGGGATGCCCTGGAAAAGCTGCACCTGAACGACGCCTCCCTGAACTACGAGCCGGAGAGCTCGGTCGCCCTCGGTCCGGGCTTCCGCGCGGGCTTCCTGGGCCTGCTGCACATGGACATCGTGCAGGAGCGGCTGGAGCGCGAGTACGGGCTGGACCTGCTGGCCACAGCGCCCTCGGTGGAGTACCACATCACCCTCACGGACGGCAGCGAAGTCGCGATCGCCTCGCCGGCGGACATGCCGGAGCCGACCAGAATAGCGGGGATCGGCGAGCCGTGGATGAACGTGTCGATCGTGGCGCCGGACCGGCACATCGGCAACATCATGGAGCTGGTGACGGGGCGCCGGGGCGAGTATACGAAGATGGACTACCTGGAGCACGACCCCCACCTGAAGGCCGGAGAGCGCAGGGTGCTGCTGGAGTACAAGATGCCGCTGTCCGAGATGCTTGTGGACTTCTATGACCAGCTGAAGGGCCGCACGCAGGGGTACGCCAGCATGGACTACAGCTTCTCTCACTACTCGCCGGAGGACCTGGTGAAGGTAGACATCCTGGTGAACGGCGTGCCGGTGGACGCGCTGAGCATGCTGGTGCACGGGGAGCGGGCGCAGCAGCAGGGGAGGGCGCTGGTCGAGAGGCTGCGCTCGCTGATCCCCCGCCAGCTGTTCGAGATACCGATCCAGGCCGCGATCGGCGGGCGGATCATCGCGCGGGAGTCCGTGCGGGCGCTGCGCAAGAACGTGCTGGCGAAGTGCTACGGCGGCGACGTGACGCGGAAGCGCAAGCTGCTGGAGAAGCAGAAGGCGGGCAAGAAGCGGATGAAGCGGGTGGGGAACGTGGAGATACCGCAGGAGGCGTTCATGTCGCTGCTGCGAATCGGGAAGTAAGCGCGGACCGACGGCGGCCGGCCTTAACCGCTTCTCGACATAAGAACTGCAAATCGGGATTGACCGTTCCTCTTTTCGTGCTAGACTAGGCTTGAGCAGCTTTTCGCAGGTCTAACTATGGCAGGGCGCCGGTCCTGTCCAGTGTTAAAGGGGGCCACAATGCGACTGAAGGTGACTCGGGCCGTTCTCCCTCCATCTCTCCTGATCGGAGCCATCGTGCTAACCGGGGTATTCGCGTCGCGCAGTGACGGCGCCGCGACGTTCGACCCACAGCTATCGGCCAGCGTGACGGACGCCAGCGCCGGCGCCGCTTCGGACGTCACAGTCGGCTTCGATGTCCCCGCCTGGGACGTGAACTTTGCGGCGGTGGTGATCTACATCCCGGCCGCGTGGCACGTGACGCCGGGCGGGGACATCCCCATTAACGCCCGTGTGGGGGAGTTGAATGCGGAAGCCACTCTCGGACTGATCAACGGCGCCTGCGCCACACGGCTGCCGGTGGAGTTCGACATGCGCAACGCCAGCATAGACGCTAACGACACGGTGTCGTTCCTCGATGCGGACGGCAACGGCACGCAGGACTTTGCGGAGGACGGGGACGGCAACGGGGTGCTGGACGGCATCGACCACTATCCGGACTTCATCAGCCGCATCGTGCCGGGCCCGCAGCCCATCAGCCGGTCTGCCGGGATTACATTTGTGGCGGGAATACCGATCTTCCTGCAGTTTCTGGTCTTTGAGCCAGCCACCGTCATCATCCCGATCGCGGGGCTCACGGATAACCCGGCCACGGGCTACCCCTCCGTGACGCTGCTGCAGAACATCGGGGACCCGGCGGCAACGCCCGTGCCCTTTGTGATCACTGACTTCTGCTCGCCGCTGAGCGTGGTCAATGTCTCCTACGGGATGACGCGGGCGGACGGTGGAGGGGGCTCCGGCGGCGGCGAAGTCTCCCTGAGGAACCCGGCGGCGGCGGGGACATACACGTTCACGAGTGTAGCGCTGGGGCAGCGGGACGCGGACCTGGACGGCTACGAGAACGGGCTGGATACCTGCCCGCTGGCGCCGAACGTGGGGAACCCGCGGGAGACCGGCAGCGGCGACGCCGACAATGACGGGCTGGACGCGGCCTGCGACCCCAACGACTCGCCGAGCGATGTTGTCTTCGGGGACGTGGAATGCAACGGGGGTCTGAGCATCGGCGACGCACAGAAGATCGCGCGGAAGCTGATCAGCCTGGCGGTGAGCCAGGAGCCGGGGTGCGCCGAGATAGGCTCGGTGGACGGGACGATCTTCGGGGACGTGGACTGCAGCGGGAGCCTCACGATCGGCGATGCGCAGAAGGTGGCGCGCAAGCTGATCAACCTGGCGGTTACCCAGGAGACGGGGTGCACCGCGATTGGGCATCGGGAGGCGGGTACGAACTCCGACCAGGACGGCGACGGCTATCTGAACCGCCAGGACAACTGCCCGCTCGTGGTGAATGGGGAGAGCGAAGACAACCAGCGAGATGTGGACATGGACCAGATCGGCGCGGCCTGCGATCCGGACGACACGGTGCCCACCGGGGACCTGATACCGGCCGTGAAGACGGCGGACGTGCAGATTGGCGGAGGGGGTTAGCTTCAGGGCCTGAGACCGGCGGGCAGGCAGGAATCAGACGTCCGGATGGTGGTGGCGGGCAAGCGCTTTGAGCGGCCATACGGGTTTGAGGCAGCGCGGCGCGACGACCGCCGCCCTCCCGCTTTTTCCTGGGGGTGGGGTCGCTAGATTCTGCCAATTGACGTAAAATTGATCTGCCATGGCGAAAGACGGCGCTATCAGCAAGGTGGACGAATCTCTGGTCGCGCGCCTGGCTGCGCTCTCGCCGGGCGGCCAGCGCTGGCTGAAGACCGCGCTGCAGGCGATCAAGACGATCGAGCCCGCCGGCGCCGACGCCGAGGAAGAGACGAGGGCCGGCTATCTGCCCGCCGCCAGGCCCGAGGCGGAGAAGGCCGCCGGCCGCTCCGCGAACCTGGAAGACGTGATCACCGGCAAGGCCGACCTGCGCGATCAGCTGGATTCCTACCCCGAGCTGGCGGAGGAGCTGGACGGCCTGGGAGACGTGATTGATCTGCTGCGCGAGGCCGGCGAAAAGCGCCGCAAGAAGGGCGACCAGATACTGCGCGAGGAGATCCTGGGGGAGCGCCCGCGCAAGTGGAGTGAGGACGAAGAGCCGGACGAGGAGGAGCCCTGACAGGCGGTACATCGGGGTCCGGGCGCGCCGTCGTCCCCTCGCCTGCAGGCTGCCCGCCCCACACCCTTTCGCGAAGTTGAGCAGAGGCACGTGGCAGGTGTCGTCGCGCTCAGGATGACGGTCGGCATGGGGCCGCGCCCAACGCCCTCCAGATCGCGGAAGAGCCCGACCCCACCGCTCCGCAATCGAGATGCCGTGCGTCCCACCCCCTGCCTACCGGCCTGCCTGCCTTGCCTATCGGCAGGCAGGCTCAGCCGAAGGGCCCGCTGTACCCGGCTTCTGCGGGCGAATGCCATTCGCCCCTACGCCCCACGTGCCGCATCGGCTTGACCTGAGGAAGCCGTGATATCCGGCCGTTGCCGTGTGTGCTGAGCCCCTACCGCTAGCCGGGCGTCTGCGGCTCCGGCTCCGCTGCCGGCTGCCCTATGAGGATGGCTCCGGCCTGGGCGCCCAGGACGTGCGTGCCGCTGTCCACGAAGATGATGTTCCCGGTGACCATGCGCGAGAGGTCGCTCGCCAGGTAGACGGCGGTGTTGCCGACGTCCTCCAGGGTGATGTTCTCGCGCAGCGGCGCGGCCTCCTCCGTCCAGCGGCGCAGGGCGGTGATACCTTTGACGGCGCTGGCGGAGAGTGTGCGCACGGGCCCGGCGGAGATGGCGTTGACGCGGATCTTGCTGGGCCCCAGCTCCGCGGCCAGGTAACGGACGCCGGCCTCCAGGGCCGCCTTGGCCGCGGCCATGGCGCTGTAGCCCGGCACCGCGCGCTCCACGGCGTTGTACGTTAGCGTCATGATACTGCCGCCGCCGTTCTCTGCCATGAGGGGCGCGGCGGCGCGCGCGACGGCGTTCAGCGAGTAGGCGCTGATCTCCATCGCCAGCTTGTATCCCCCCCGCGAGATCTGCGAGAAGGGGCGGTTCAGGTCATCCCTGTCGGCGAAGGCGATGCAGTGGGCGAGCGCGTCCAGGCCGCCCCACTCGGCGCGCAGGCGGCTGAACACAGCGTCGATCGTCGCATCTTCGGCGACGTCGCAGGGGAGGAGCGGGAAGCGCGCCGGGTCGCCGAGCGACGCCAGCAGTCCCCTGACGTTGCGTTCGATGCGGCCGCGGGGCTCCTCCTGGTAGGTGAAGGCAAGCGTCGCACCGTGCCGGTGCAACTCCTGCGCTATGCCCCAGGCCAGGCTGTGCCTGTCCGCCACGCCCATAACCAGCGCCCTCTTCCCGGCCAGCAGGCCGCTGCCGCTTGCCATCAGGCCGCCACCCCGGGCCCGGAGGGCCGCAGCTGACCGCGGACTGGCCCTCCGGCAGCCTTCGGATGCACGGGAAGATGAGCGCCGTCTCCAGGATTCACGGGACCTCCTTGCGCAGCGTCTGCGCCGTCTCTGAGGCCCTATTCTGCCACCGTTCCAGGCACTGGAACAGCGTCTCGGCCACAAACGCGCGGTCGTTTTCGGGCCGGAGCAGAGGGGGCAGGATGATGACGCGGCCGTCCAGCACCGGGAGCTCCGCGCCCACGGCCAGTCCGCCCGAGCTGCGGATGAAGACCGTGCCGGGGCGCTTCAGGGCGGGCGCCTGCTCGTTGACCTGGACACGGTAGGCCAGCCGCTCCGCCAGCGCCTGCACGTAGGGCGCGAAGGCGTGGCCTTCGTCCTGCAGCACAACGCCGGGCCTGCCGAAAGCCGGCGCCAGGTCCACCGGGTAGCTGAACCCTTCCGGTTCGGGCAGCCAGTCGTAGGGGCGCCATTCCGCGATGCCCTCGGCCCCGGTGTGCGGCACGTCCGGGTGAGCGAGGCAGACGATGACGCCGCCGCGGGCCAGCACCCACTCCGCCTCGCGCCGGCGCATGGCCAGTATCTCCGCCAGGCTGAACGAGCGCGGCGAAGCGGGCGCGTTGGCGATGGGCTGGCCGGCGAAGGTGTGGTGCTCCGCGTGGCCCTGGATGACGTCGTCCACGGCCCGCGAGACCGCTGCGGTCTCCACGATCAGGCGCGAGTAATCGGCGAAGGAAGGGGCGGACAGGAACGAGTAGTTATCGAAGCTGACGTGGGGCAGGGGGATGCCGAGGACGAGCGTGCGCGCGGCCATCAGACGTCCAGCGAGCGGATGTAGGCCTTCAGGTCCGCGCGCATGTCGTCCCGCTGCAGGGCGACGTGAAGTGAGGCCTCAAGTAGGCCCAGGGGTTGTCCGCAGTCGAACCGCTCGCCCTCGTACTCGTAGGCGTGGACGGTCTGGCGCTGGCGGAGGCGATCGAAGGCGTCCATGAGCCAGACCTCGCCGGCACGTCCGGGCGGCGTCTGCTCCAGCACGTCGAAGATCTCGGGCGTGGCGACGAAGCGGCCCACGGTGGCCAGGTTTGAGGGCGCCTCGGCCGCCGGCGGCTTTTCGATCACGCGCTGCACCTCGTAGAGGCGCGGGCCCACCGGCCGCGGGTCGATCACGCCGTAGAGGGATATTCGTTCGGGAGGGACCTGCTGGACGGCGAGGACGGTGCTGCCGTAGCGTTCGTGCACGGCGATGAGCTGGCGGATGGCCGGAACGTGGTGGAAGATGACATCGTCCGGGAAGAAGATGGCGAACGGCTCGTCGCCGACGAAGGGACGGGTGATGAGGACGGCGTGGCCGTTGCCCAGCCGCTCCTTCTGCCGCACGAACGCCATCTGCACCGCGGCGGGGCCGCGCACGGCGTCCAGGTAATCGCGCTTGCCGGCGGCCTCCAAGGCGTGCTCCAGCTCGAACTGGCGGTCGAAGTGGTCCTCAATGCTGCGCTTGGCGGCGCTGGTGACCATGATGATCTGGTCCAGCCCGGCGGCGACGGCCTCTTCCACGATGTACTGGATGACGGGGCGGTCCACGATGGGCAGCATCTCCTTGGGGATCGCCTTGGTGGCGGGCAGGAAGCGGGTGCCGTAGCCGGCGGCCAGAATAACTGCTTTGCGGACGGGCAAGAGGGGCGCTCCTTTCGGGCCTTAACCAGCGCGTAGTCTATCGCAGGGGTTTGGCCCCCAGCAACCGCGCGCGGGTCTTGCGGTTTTCGTGACAATTTGCACAAATTGACACGCGCGTGGGAGTACTGAAGGAGATGGCGCGCCTTCCTGGGCAGCGGCGGCCGATTGGTGACGAGTACGGGCAGGACAATATCGCCAAGTACTCCCAGATACGTTTTTATGGGCACTCATTCGCGGCTTGACAAGGCTGTTCCAGGGCGTGATAGGATGTGCGACGGTCGTGCTAGACGGGGAGCTAGCGGTGCCCTGTACCCGCAATCCGCTATAGCGGGGTCGAATTCCCGCTCGAGGTCTAGGCGCCGCAGGGACTGCCCCTGAGAAGTGGTGTTGATAGCCTGGCCCTGCGCGGCGGGACGCCATGAACCCCGTCAGGCCCGGAAGGGAGCAGCGGTAAGTGGTTAGCCCCGGGCGCCGCAGGTATACCGGGTTGGAGCCGGCTGTCAGGGGTCAGCCTGTGCACCAGATCGACAGCGGGTGCACGACCGGTATAACGGCCGCTGCGGTCGTACGGAAGCAGGTCCAGTGATGAGGTGCTATTGCTAAGACCAAATGCGAAGAGGTGGTTCCCGGCCGGGGCCGCCTCTCTGGCAAATGGCCCGGCGTACCGTCTTCTGACAGGGATCCCCAACGGGCACCTGCACCTGGCCCTGGTGGCGGCCCTTATCACCGCATCCCTAATCGCCCTTGTCATTCCCATTGCCCGCACGCACGCCGGCGACAACAGCCCCCCACGCGCCCCAGCCCACGCCGTCGCCAGCGACGCCCTTGCCGCTGCCCTGCAGGCGCAGGCGCAGACGGTCACCGGCGCCCTCGTCTCGCCGCTCTCCGCGCAGATGGGCTCCACGGCCGCCCTCGGGCTGTTGAGCGCGGAGCCGGGGGTCGCCCTCATCCCCCGGCCGCTGGTCGTGGCGGCGGCCCGGCTGGCGGCGCGCGGTGCCTTCGTCTCGCCGCAGACGCAGACGGCGTTCGCAATGCAACGCGACGAGCCTGTGGGCTTCACGCTGCATGAGAACGGGTTCGCCTCCTCGCAGCGCTCCGCGGGCCTCACCGTGGGCCAGGCGCTGGCCGTCCTGGGCATCCGCGTGGGGCCGCACGACCTCGTCTCGCCGCTGCCGGAGACGGAACTGAGTTCCGGACAGCACATCTTCGTCCAGTACGCGAACCCGGTGCGGTTCATCATGGCCGGGCAGGAGCAGGAGGCGTACACGAGGGCCGCCACCGTGGGCGGGCTGCTGGCCGAGGCGGGCATCCAGGTGCAGCCCTTGGACCTGGTGTACCCGGACGTTAGCCAGCCGATCCATAGCGGCATGACGGTGAGCGTCGTCACGGTCCGGGATGTGGAGGCGCAGGAGGATACTCCCCTGGAGTTCGACACGGTGTACCAGTACGACGCCGACCTGCAGCAGGGCAGCACCGCCCTGCTGCAGGCGGGCAACAACGGCTACGTGCGGCGGCAGTACCGCATCCGCCAGGTGAACAGCCACGAGGCCAGGCGAGAGCTGCTGGCGGAGACGACGGTTGCGCCGACCGAGCAGGTGATAGCGATTGGCACCTTCGTGGCGGCGACGCCGGCGCCGGAGTACGCCCCGGCCGCAGTGGCGCCGGCCGGCGATGTCTCCTGCGCCAGCTCGCTGCACGTGTGGGCGACGTGGTACAACGCCACGAGCGCCGGCGGCAGCACCACGGCGACGGGCACGGGCGTCTACCGGGGCATTGTGGCGGTGGACCCGCGCGTGATCCCGCTGGGGACCCAGATGTACATCCCGGGCTATGGATACGGCCTGGCGGCGGACACCGGCGGCGGCGTGCGCGGCAGCATGATAGACCTGGGCTTCGGCGCCGGCGAGGTCTCAGACTGGCACACCCGCTGGGTGGACATCTGCATCCTGGGCCCCTAGGCGGGTGTTGAAAGGCCAGCTTTGCCACGCGCACCCTTGAAGTGAGGGACGGTACACGAAGGGTTCGGGCGCGGCGTGCGTCGCGCACAGGTTTGCCCCACCCCAGATCCTGCGCGAAGCTGCGCGGAGCCACGTGGCAAACGTCTGCGCGCGCAGGATGACGGACAGGATGGCGCCGCGCTCAACGTACCACTGGATACAGTCAAGGTATTTTGGAGGCGGCACACCGGCCAGGCGCACGCCTGTCTTATGATGCCGGTGTGAGAGGAACCGCCGGCGCCCGTCCACGCAAGTCTCTTGGCCAGCACTGGCTGGTGGACCGCGATGCCCTCCGCCGCATCGCCGAGGCGGCAGAGGCGGGCGATGACGAAACGCTGGTGGAGGTGGGGGCCGGCACCGGCCTCCTGACGCGCTTTCTGGCGGAGCGCGCCCGGCGGCTGATCGCCGTCGAGGTGGACCACCGCCTGGCGCAACGGCTGCGCCAGGAGTTCTCCGCGCGCCCCGGGGTCTCGGTGGTCGAGGCGGACATCCTCTCCACGCCCGTGGAGGAGTTGCTGGAGCGGGGCGGCGGCGGCCTGCCGTATGTGGTCGCCGGCAATCTGCCTTACTTCATCGGCACGGCCATCGTGCGCAAGTTCCTGCACGCCGCCGTGCGCCCGCGCCGGCTCATCGTCACCCTCCAGAAGGAGGTGGCGGAGAGCATGACGGCGGCACCGGGGCGCCTGACGTACCTGGGCGTGGAGACGCAGATGTACGCCCGTGCCCGCATCCTCCTCCGCCTGCCGCCGCGCGTGTTCAACCCGCCGCCGAAGGTGCACTCGGCCGTCGTGCGGCTGGACGTGCTGGACACGCCGGAGGTGGAGGTGGACAACCGGGGAGCGCTGCTGGACCTGGTGCACGCCGGCTTCGCCGCGCCCCGCAAGCGCCTGCGCAACTCGCTGGCCATCGGGCTCGAGATCGAGCCGCCGGAGGCGGAGGCGCTGCTGGGGGCCGCGGGCATCGAGCCCGAGAAGCGCCCGGCGGAACTGGAGCTGGCGGACTGGAGGCAGCTCTACTTCGAGTACCGGCGGCAGGCGGGGGCGGTGAAGGACTAGTGCAGTGTGTCAAGAACAGCTTTAACACGGCGCACCTTTGAACAGAGAGACGGTACACTGGGGGTGCGGACGCGCCATCGCCCCTCGCTCGCAGGTCTGCCCCACCCCAGATCCTTCGCGAAGCTGCGGAGAGCCACGTGGCAGATGTCGTCGCGCTCAGGATGACAGACGGGATGGCACCGCGACTCAACGGACCACGGGAGACAGTCAAGGTACTTTGGAGACGGTGGACTAGATGCGCGCCATTGCGCCGGCGAAGATCAACTGGACGCTGGAGGTGCTGGGGCCCCGCGCCGACGGATACCACGAGGTGCGCACTGTCATGCAGACGCTGGACCTGGGGGACGAGCTGGAGTTCCGGGCGGCGGACGCCATCAGCCTGACCGTCTCCGGCCCGCTCACGGCTGCCGAGGATGACCTGGCGCTGCGCGCCGCCCGCCTGCTGCGCGACGAGGCTGCGCCCGGCCGCGGCGCGGCTGTGCACCTGAGCAAGCGCGTGCCGGTGGGCTGCGGCCTGGGCGGGGGCAGCGCCGACGCCGCGGCCGTGCTGCGGGCCCTGAGCCGCCTGTGGGAAACCGGTTGGGACGAAGAGCGGCTCCTACCCCTGGCCGCCCGCCTGGGATCGGACGTGGCGTTCTTTCTGTACGGCGGGACGGCGCTGGCGGCAGGGCGCGGCGAGCGCATTACGCCGTTGCCGGATGCGCCGGAGGCCTGGCTGGTCCTGCTGGCGCCGGCGTTGGGGATTCCCGGCAAGACGCGGCTCATGTACGAGTCGCTCCAGCCGTCAGACTTCACGGATGGGTCCCGCAGCGAGGCGCTCGTGGAGCGTCTGCGGCACGGGCGGCCGTTGGAGCCGTCGCTGCTGCACAACGCCTTCGAGCGCGCGGCCGTGGCGGTCTTCGAGGGGCAGGGCCCCCGCCGCCAGGCGCTGCTGGAGGCGGGGGCCCGGGCTGTGCACCTGGCGGGCGCCGGCCCGGCCCTCTTCGCGCTGACATCCGGTGAGGCGGAGGCGCGCGCCATCCGCAGGCGGCTGGACTCTTCGTTAGGGAAGGCGTTCGTGGCGCGGACACTGACGGCGGCGGAGGCGCGGGCGCTGGTGGGGTGATGGCTGCGAGCGCGGTGGCGGGGGCGGATTGGCTGGGGCTAAGATACGCCCAGCGGTCAGGCTAAAGGCCTGACCTACGAGCGTGACCCAGGAGCCCGACCTACGAGAGAGAGGCCCATGCCCGGCACAATCGTTGATATGCACGTGCACACCGTGCGCGGCGCCGCCGACTCTTCGCTGACCCCGGACCAGTTGATCGAGGAGGCCAGGCGCATCGGCCTGGGCGGCGTCAACATCAGCGAGCACGACCGCGTGTGGGACGCCCACCAGATAGAGGAGTTCCGGAGCCGGAGCGGGCTCTTCGTCAGCCGCGGCATGGAAGTCTCCACGGACATGGGCCACATGATCGTCGTCGGGCTGGAGCAGTACATGCCGGGCATCCGCCGGGCCGCGGAGCTGCGGCGCGTGCTGGATGAGGTGGGCGGGTTCATGACCGTCGCGCATCCGTTTCGCCACTTCTTCGACCCCATCCACTTCCGCCGCGACGGCCGTCCCCCGTTCGAGATGACGCCGGCAGAGGCGGCGGAGCGCATGGCGGCCTTCAAGCTGGTGGACGAGATAGAGGTGGCGAACGGCGGCTCGACGCCGCGCGAGAACCAGTTCGCGCTGCGCGTGGCGAAGGTGCTGGGCAAGCGCGGCATCGGCGCCAGCGACTGCCACTCCACGCAGGGCGTGGGCTACTACGTGACGGTCTTCGAGGAGGAGCTGAGGGACCAGCAACACATGCTGGAACAACTGAGGGCGCGCCGCTTCCAGGCCGCGCAGGGCCTGCCCGCCGGCAACCTGCGGCCGTACGAGCTGGAGGAGACGGCGGGGGGCTGAACGGCGGCCGGGCGCGGCGCAGCGATGTCGTTGCCTCGAAAATGCGACGTGTGACATTGGCGCCGCGCGGTTGTCGGCGCTGTTTCACGGTTCTTCCGGATCCCTCGACATCCCTTGCCGCTCGTCCTGAGGTTCTCGTAGGACCGAGCGGGGCACGGAGTCTCCGAGCACTGCCGGCGTCATACTCCGCTCATGGTACGAGTGCCTCACCATGAGCGGAAAGGAGCCGCCATGGCATTCTCATTCTTGGCGGGGTCGCTGCGCCAGCGACATGAGAGAATTCTGAGCCCTTCGGCTCCGCTCAGGACAGGCTCCGCGAAGGATCTGTCCGGGCGGAAGCGCCGAGCGGCATGACGCGTGGGGACGTAGGAGAAGGTCGCGGGCGCGCAACGCCGGCCAACGTGTGGCTGCGACAGACCCTTCGTTCCTCAGGGTGACAGAGTTGTAGAGGCGCGACCATTTGTTCTAGCTCGCGCGCTCAGCCGATGCTACAATGGCCGCGACTTGGCCACCGAGTACGTCGCCTTAGACCTGGAGACCACCGGCCTCAACCGCGATACAGACGCCATCATCGAGATCGGCGCCGTGCGCTTCAGCCGCGAAGGCGTCCTGGATACGTTCGAGACGCTGGTCAACCCGCGGCGGCCGCTGGGGCTGGCGGTCCAGGCGCTGACGGGCATAACGGACGAAGAGCTGCGGCAGGCGCCCCCGCTGGAGGCCGTGGCGGCCGATTTCGAGAACTTCCTGGGCGACGCCGTGCTCGTGGGGCACAACGCGCTCGACTTCGACGCCGTTTTCCTGGACCGCGCCGGCATCCGGCACAGCGGGACCGTCTACGATACCCAGGAACTGGCGGGCCTTCTCCTGCCGGGCCTGACGGAGTACGGGCTGGCCGCTCTCGCCGCGCACTGCGGTATCGAGTTTCCCGTGCGGCACCGCGCGCCGGCGGACGCCGAGGCCAGCCGCGCGCTGTTCCTGGCGCTGCAGGAGGCGGCGGCCCGGCTGCCCCGCGAGGTGCTGGGCCAGATCGCGCAGTGGTTGACGCCCACGGCCTGGCCGTGGCGGGGCTTCTTCGCGGAGGTCTGGGCCCTTGCGCCGGGGATGGAGGCCGGGGCGGCGCCGCTCTCCGTCCGCAGGCCGCCGGCCGCGGCGCGTCCGCTCAGCCCCGCCGCCACGCCGGTCGCCGTCGCGCCGGAGGAGCCGCTGCGCGTGCTGGCGTCCGCCCGGGGGCGCGCGGACCTGTTCGAGGAGTTCGACGACCGGGCGGTGCAGCAGGAGATGGTGCGCGCCGTGACCGGGGCGCTGAATGACGGCCGCCGGCTGCTGGTGGAGGCCGGCACGGGGACCGGCAAGTCGCTGGCGTACCTGGCGCCGGCGGCCTGCCACGCGCTGGCGAACGAGACGCGGGTGGTGATATCCACGGCCACGATCAACCTGCAGGAGCAGCTAGTGCGCAAGGACATCCCCACGTTGCAACAGCTCCTGCCCGCGCGGCCGGAGCTGCGGGCGTGCCAGCTGAAGGGGCGCCGCAACTACCTCTGCCTGCGCCGCTTCCAGGCCTTTCGCGGCTCGGACTCGCTCAGCGACGGCGAGGCGCTGCTGGCGTCCAGGGTCCTCGTCTGGCTCCAGGGGACGGAGACGGGCGACAGGGCTGAGCTGCGCCTCTCGCCGGCGGAGGAGCCGGCCTGGCAGCGGCTGAGCGCAGAAGGAGCCGACTGCACTTCCGGCAATAGCGCGTTCGTGGTGGACGGCAGTTGCTTCTTGCAGAAGGCACGCCGCCAGGCCGACTCCGCGCACCTCGTCGTAGTCAACCACTCGCTCTTGCTGTCGGACATCGCGGCCGGGGGCCACGTGCTGCCGCCCTACGAGCACCTGGTGATCGACGAGGCGCATCACCTGGAGGACGAGGCCAGCCGGCAGTTCGGCTTCCGCACGGGCGAGCGGGACCTGGGCGGGCTGCTGGACCGCTGCGAGGCGGCGGCCCCGGCGGTGCAGTCCGGGCTGCGCGGCATGACCCTGGTGCCGGCGGCAGGCTCGCAGCTGCTGGAGCGCGCGCGCTCTGTGCGGCAGGCGGCGTCCGCGGCGCGGCCGCGCTTGAAGGAGTTCTGTGAGCGGCTCAAGAGCTTCCTCTCCGAGCACGCGGCGAACGGGGGCGACAGCGAGAAGCGCCTGCGCCTGAGCCACGGCATGCGCGTGCAGCCGGACTGGACGGACGGCGAGATCGCCTGGGAGAACCTGCGCCTTGCGCTCGGTGATACGGCCTCGCGGCTGGAGGCGCTGGACGGCGCGCTGGGGCAGTCGGGCGACCTGGGGATCGTGAACCTGGAGCTGATCCAGTCGGACGTGCGCAACCTGATGGCGGAGGTGCAGGAGGCCGTCGCGGGCATCGCCCACGGCCTGGAGGAGGATGACCCCCAGCGCGTCGTCTGGCTGGAGTGCGAGCGCGCGGACGGGGCGCTGGTCCTGGCCTGGGTGCCGCTGGCCGTCGACGAGTTGCTCGGCGAGATGCTTTACGCCGGCCGGCGCAGCATCGTGTTGACGGGCGCCACGCTGCGCAGCCAGGGGAGCTTCCAGTACATGCAGGAGCGGCTGGGCCTGCAGGATGCCGATGTGCTGGAGCTGGGCTCGCCGTTCGACTACCCGCGCGCGGCGCTCGTGCTCGTTCCGAGCGATATGCCGGAGCCGGACTCGCCGCACTATCTGGACGCGCTGGGCCGCGCGGTGATCGAACTGACCCGGGCCTCCCAGGGGAGGGCGCTGGTGCTGTTCACCTCGTACGCCGGGCTGCGGGCGGTGCACCGGATGGTGTCGGCGCCGCTGACGGAGGAGGGGATCGCCGTGCTGGGGCAGGGGATCGACGGCTCGCCGCGCCAACTGGTGCGGGCGCTGAAGGCCAGCCCGAACACCGTGCTGCTGGGCACGGCCAGCTTCTGGGAGGGCGTGGACATACCGGGCGAGGCGCTCTCGCTGCTCGTCATGGCGCGGCTGCCGTTCGCCGTTCCCACGGACCCGGTGTTCGCGGCGCGGTCCGAACTGTACGAGGACGCGTTCGGCCAGTTCGCGCTGCCGCAGGCGGTCCTGCGTTTCAAGCAGGGGTTCGGGCGCCTGATCCGGACGAAGACGGACCGCGGCGTGATGGTGGTGCTGGACCGGCGCATCGTCAGCAAGTCTTACGGGCCGGACTTCCTCAACAGCCTGCCGCCCTGCACACGGCGCGAGGCGGCGCTGCGCGAGATGCCGGACCTGGTGGAGCGGTGGCTGGCCGCGCGCACGCCCGTAGGAAATCCGTCATCCTGAGCGGCATGACGTCTGCGCGCGGCCTTATGCATCTTCGCGAAGGACCTGGGGAGGGGCAGGCGCCCGCACGCAATGCCGGCGTCCCGCGTGTGCAACTCCGCCCCGCCACTGCCGAGGAGCGCAACGGCTGGGACGAACCCGACGTCGTCGCTATCACCCGCGCAGGCACCGCTGAACCGATCGGCGCCATCGGCTTCACCATCGAGGCGGGGACGCTGACGGTGCGCCGGATGGAGGTGGCGCCGGCGCTGCGGGGCCGGGGCTACGGCTCGGAGGCGGTGCGTCTGCTGGAGAGCGAGGCCGTCCGCGGGCACGGCGTCACGCGCTTTGAGGCGCCGGCGCCGCAGAGCCTGGGGCTGGCGCTCTATTTCTGGCTGCGGCTGGGGTACCGCCCGGCCTCTGCGGACGGCCCGGAGTGGCGCCCGCTGACGGGGGGCGATATCATCTCGATGGTTCGGGAGGCGTAACGTGGCGCCTCAACGTTCCCCCTCGCCCGCGAAGCGGGAGAGGGGTAGGGGTGAGGGAAGGAGACATAACCCCGTGCAAGACATCTTCCGCCACATCGACGACCACAACGACGACGCCATCCAGTCGCTGATCGACCTCTGCCGCCTGCCCACCGTGAGCGCGCAGAAGCGGGCGATCGCCGAGACGGCGGAGCACGTCGCGGCACTCTTACGCGCCCTCGGGTTCGAGACGCAGGTCCTTCCGAAGCCTGTCCTGAGCGAAGCCGAAGGGCGGGAAGGCGCCCAGACGGGCGGACGTCCGTCCGGACACCCCGTGGTCTACGCCGAGGCGCGCGGCGCGTCCCCGCGGACGCTCCTCTTCTACGACCACTACGACGTGCAGCCGGCCGAGCCGCTGGACCTGTGGTCGTCGCCGCCGTTCGAGCCGGCCCTGCGCGACGGCAAGCTCTACGGCCGCGGCGTCTCCGACAACAAGGGCAACATCGCCGCCCGCCTGGCCGCCATCCGCGCCTGGCGGGAGGTGCGCGGCGAGCTGCCGTGCGCGATCAAGTTCTGCATTGAGGGCGACGAGGAGATCGGCAGCCCGCAGATGGAGGAGTTCGTGGCGGAGCACCGCGAGTTGCTGGCCGCGGACGCCTGCATCTGGGAGGGCGGCGGCGTCACCTGGGAGGGCCTGCCGCAGGTGGTCCTGGGCGTCAAGGGGCTGCTCTACGTGCAGCTGGAGGTGGGGACCGTGAACCGCGACGCGCACTCCTCCTACGGCACGGTGCTGCCCAACGCCGCCTGGCGCCTGGCCTGGGCCCTCTCGACGATCAAGGGCCCAGACGAGCGCATCCTCATCGACGGGTTCTTCGACGCCGTGCGCCCGCCGACGCCCGAGGAGCGCGCGGCCATTGAGGCGATGCCGCGGGAGGACGCGGAGACGCTGGCGAGCTTCGGGATCAAGGAGGCGCTGCTGGGCGTGCGCGGCGTGGACTACATCGCCCGGCACCTGTTCGAGCCGACCGCAACGATCGACGGCCTCTCGTCCGGCTACGAGGGCGAGGGGCCGAAGACGGTGCTGCCGGCGCGGGCGATGGCCAAGATGGACTTCCGCCTGGTGCCGGACCAGGACCCGCACGACGTCCTGGCGAAGCTGCGCGCGCACCTGGACCGCCACGGCTTCGCCGACGTGCGTGTGACGGACCTGGGCGGCGAGCACCCGGCCCGCACGCCGGTGACGGACCCCTTCGTGCGGGTGATGCGCGACGCCATCCGCGAGGCTTACGGCGCGGAGGCGGTGATCGTGCCGGCGATGGCGGGCACGGGGCCGCTGTACCCCTTCATCCAGACGCTGGGCCTGCCCACGGCCGACTGCGGCATCGGCTACCCGGACGCGCACATCCACGCCCCGGACGAGAACATCCGCATCGAGGACTTCCGCCGGGGGACGAAGGCGATCGCGGCGCTGCTGGGGCGTTTCGGGGCGTCCTGACGCTGGACCGTACGAACGACCCGCGTAGGGGCAGGTCTCAGACCTGCCCCTACGCCGGAATCGCCGTCTGTGCTCCGCTCGTTCCTCAGTGCCCCCGGCCCACCGGTGGCTCGGGGGCCGCACCGCCGGGCAGCTCGCCGCGCAGGCAGGGGAAGCAGGCGAACTCCAGAGAGAGGTAATCTTTATCTGCCGGCCGCCGGGATTCTTCGCCCTCCGCCCTCCGATCCTTCCCCCACCCCGCTCGGCTCTGAATGACAGGTCGCGGCTAGTGCCCCCGGCCCACCGGCGGCTCGGGGGCCGCACCGCCGGGCGGCTCGCCGCGCAGGCAGGGGAAGCAGGCGAACTCCAGCGAGAGGTACTGCTCGCTGATCCAGACCTCGCCGCAATCCCTGCCCTCGGCGTCTTCGCGCAGGCGCAGGTGGAAGCGCCGCTCGCAGCCGTTGCAGACGGCGGAGGCGGACTCGGCGGCCGGCTCGCCGCAGACGTGGCAGGGGGAGGAGTCGAGGGTCATGGGGTCATGGGTCACGGGGTCAGAAGGCGGGATACGAACTGCTCCTCGTCGCGCCGGGACTTCACCTCACCGTTCAGCTTAGCAACTTTCAGCTGCCTCAGCGCGTCGCCGACCGGCGGGCCGGGCGAGACGCCGAGGGCGAGGACGTCGTCTCCGCGCAGGGCCGTGCGCACGTGGCGCAGGCGCAGCAGGTAATCCAGGCAACGCTCCCGTGTCAGCGCCAGCGTCGTGATGGCCGCGAGCGCCCACGCCGCCGGCAGTGGGTGCGGCGCCAGCATCTCGCACACGCGGCCGGCGCTGAGCGGCCGCTCGGCCAGGTCGGGCTCGATGGCGCGCAGGTGCGGGACCGCAGCGATGCACTGCGCCTGCGTCCTGGTGAGGGCCAGCCGGCGCGCGAGGCCGGAGTCCCTGATGGAGGCCTCCCAGGCCAGGAGCGGCCAATAGGCTGCGTGCAGCGCCGGCGAGCGAAGATGGCGCAGCGTCTGGAACGCCTGCGCTTGAGCGGCGCTGAAA
The DNA here is from genome assembly GCA_030649945.1 of Dehalococcoidia bacterium. Classification (GTDB taxonomy): domain Bacteria; phylum Chloroflexota; class Dehalococcoidia; order SM23-28-2; family RBG-16-64-32; genus JAUSFE01. The sequence goes on from JAUSFE010000071.1 coordinate 128,187, forward strand.
GACCAGGCGGGGTAGACTGCCCGCAGCGCGCCCAGCTCCTGCAGCCGCAGGAGGATGCGCTCGGGCTCGATCTCCCATAGCGTGCGGGAGATCTCGTGGTGGATGCGCGCCGCGCTGATGCTGTCCAGGTACGGCAGATCGCGCTGGAGGAGCTTGCTGGTACGGGGCTCGATGCTGCACGCCAGACGAGCCTCGTAGCGGGCGGCCCGCAAGATGCGCGTGGCGTCATCGCGGAAGCTGGCGTCGTGCAGGACGCGGAGCCTGCGCGCGTTCAGGTCGCGCTCGCCGCCGGAGGGATCGGTCAGCTCGCCGCGATGTTCACCGGTCAGGGCCAGGGCCATGGCGTTGATGGTGAAGTCGCGGCGCAGCAGGTCCTTGCGGATGGCGGCCGGGGTGACGGTGGGCAGGGCTCCCGGGCGCTGGTAGGTCTCGCTGCGGGCCGTGGCGAGGTCCAGCGTGAAGCCGTCGCCGCGCACGGTGGCGGTGAGGAAGCGGGCGTGGCGCACGGTGCGCAGACCGGGCAGGCCGGCGAGCAGGGCGGCGAGATCGCCCTCGACGGCGATATCGGCGTCGAGGGAAGGGAGGCCGAGCAGGAGGTCGCGCACGGGGCCGCCCACGAGGTAGAGGGCGATGCCGTTTCGCTCGGCCGCGTGGCAGAGCTGGCGGACGGTGTCGCGCCCCGCCGGCGGGAGCGCGCGGGACCACTTACCGATAAGGTTTGCCTTTTTCATAGATAGCGGACTTATTGTAGAGTGTTTTATTGACAGGGGCGTGGGGGTCGCCCTATCATGGCCGGGGTTGAGCTTGCGACGGGGAGCCGCTTTCGGGCGGCTCTCTTTATCCAGGGGTAATACCCTGAGCGCAGCGAAAAATCCGTCACGCGCACGCGATCCGCTCGTCGTGACGACGGATCCTTCGCTCCACTCAGAGAGACGGATAGGTGCTATGGTTAGGCAGGCAACGGTATCGCGTCCCCACCCAATCGAGGAGTTGGAGCAGAAGCTGGACATCGCCTTCCGCAACCCGGCGCTGCTGCAGCAGTCCATGTACCACCGGTCCTACCTCAATGAGTCCGAGCAAGAGGTGGAGTCCAACGAGCGCCTGGAGTTCCTGGGCGACGCCGTCCTGGGCCACGTCATCTCTGAGAAGCTCTACCGGGACTATCCGGCGCTGAGCGAGGGGCACCTGAGCCAGATCCGCGCCCTGCTCGTGCGCTGGGACGCGCTGGCCCGGGCGGCGGAGCGCATCGCCCTGGGCGACTATCTGGTGCTGGGCCGCGGCGAAGAGCTGTCCGGCGGGCGAGGCCGGCCGTCCAACCTGGCGGGCGGCCTGGAGGCGCTGATCGGCGCGGCGTTCCTGGACGGCGGCGTGCCCAGGGCCAAGAAGCTGGTGCTGCGGCTGCTGAAGCCGGACCTGGAGGAGATCGCGGCAGGGGGGTTCACCGCGGACAGCAAGTCGGAGCTGCAGCACGTCTCGCAGACGCGCTGGCGGCAGATCCCGCACTACCGCCTGATCTCATCGGAGGGACCGGACCACGCGAAGCTGTTCACTGTTGAGGTGACCGTGGATGACCAGGTGCTGGGCCGCGGGCAGGGCAGGAGCAAGAAGCAGGCGGAGCTGAACGCGGCAAGGCAGGCGCTGGAAACCCTGGCGGCGACCAATTAACGGCACACGCTGTGTACCTGAAACGCCTGGATCTCTACGGCTTCAAGAGCTTCGCCGCTCGCACTGCGTTTGACTTCGGCCAGGGCATAACCGCCATCGTCGGGCCCAACGGCTCCGGCAAGTCCAACATCGCGGACGCCCTGCGCTGGGTGCTGGGCGAGCAGTCCGGCCGCCTCCTGCGCGCCAGGAAGCTGGATGACATAATCTACGCCGGCTCCGGCAAGCGCCCGCGGGGCGATAAAGTGGGGGTCACGCTCACCCTGGATAACAGCGACGGCTGGCTGCCCGTGGACGCTGCCGAGGTCGCCATCTCCCGCCGCGGCGCCCGTAACGGCGATAGCGACTATCTCATCAACGGCAAGCGCGTCCGCCTGCGGGAGCTGCAGGCCATCCTGATGAGGGCGGAAGTCACGCAGAACTCCTACGCCATCATCGGCCAGGGGCTCGTGGAGAGCGTTCTCAACCTGCGCCCGGAGGACAGGCGCCAGCTGATTGAGGAGGCGGCGGACATCCAGCGCTACCGGCTGAAGATCGAGGAGGCGCAGGACCGCCTCGTGTCCACCCATGAGAACGTGGAACGCGTGAAGCTGCTGATCAAGGAGATCGCGCCGCGGATGGCGCAGTTGGAGCGCCAGGCCAGGCGGGCGGGCGAGCACTCGCAGCTGGCGAAGCAGCTGGCCCAGTACCTGCGCGTCTTCTACGAAGAGTCCTGGCACGGCGCCCAGGAGTCCCTGACCGTCTCGCGGGCGAGCCACGACCAGGCCCAGGCGGAGTTCACGCAGGCCAGGGTGGCCCTGGAGACCTGCCAGCGCGACCTTGCCGACGTCACGGACCGCCTGGAAGAACGCCGGCAGACGGCAGCAGCGGCCGGCGCCGAGCGCGACCGCGTTGACCAGAGCCTGAGAGAGCTGGACCGCCGGCTGGCGGTGGCCCGGGAGCGCCGGGGTATCCTGCAGGCCCGCGGGGGCGAGCTGCAGGAGGAGATCGCGGCGCTGGAGCGGGAGCGGCAGCGCGCCTCCGGGGTGCTGGCGGTGGAGGCGGAGGAGAGGGCGCGGCTGGGGCAGGCGGTGGCGGCGGCGCGGCAGGCCTGGCAGGCGCGCCAGGAGGAGCTGTCCGGGCTGGAGCAGGAGTTCCGCGAGACGCTGGCCCACGCGGCGGACGCCGAGGCCCGCAGCAAGCGGCTGCTGACGGCGGCGGCGGAGCTGAAGGCCCGCCTGCGCCGGCTGGAGGACACCCAGCGCGACCTGGAGCGCGAGGCTTCGCGCCTGGACACGCGCCGGCGCTCTCTGGTGAACCAGATGGCGGAGCAGTTGCGGGTGCTGCGCGGCCTGCGGGCCCAGGAGGCGCAACTGCTGGCGGAGGTGGCCCACACGTCCGCTCGGCGGCAGGCGCTGGACCTGGAGGTGCAGGAGGCGCGTGAATCCCTGGCAAAGGTGGAGGCGACCCAGAACGAGCGCCGCGGCAAGAGGGAAGGCCTGGAGGCGCGGCTGAACGTGATTTCCGAGGCGCAACAGCAGGCGCTGGCCTCGCAGCCCGAGCGCACCGTGACCATCGAGGGCGCGGTGGCCACGGTGTACGAGGTGATCCGCGTGCCACGCGGCCTGGAGGAGGCGATCGCGGCGGCGCTGGCGGACCAACTGGAGGCGTTCGTCTTCGACCGCCAGGGAGACGCCATGGCGGCGGTGCAGGCGCTCGTGGACCAGAAGGGGCCGCGGGTGACGGCGCTGCCGCTGGACGGGATGAAGCAGGTCTACCCGCTGAACGTGCTCAAGGAGCGGGGGGTGCTGGGTGTGGCCGCGAAGCTGGTCAAGTGCCAGCCGCGTTACGAGAAGCTCATGAACGCCCTCCTCGGGCGTACCATCATCGTCCAGGACAGCGCCACGGCCGCGCGGCTGCAGAAGCGCGGGCTGGGGACGCTGGTAACCGCGGACGGCATCGTCTTCCATCCCTCGGGCGCCATCAGCGGCGGGCAGCCGCAGGCCAGCCGTCCCTTCGTGCTGGAGTACGAGCGCGACCTGGAGACGCTGCCCAGGGAGATGGACCGCATCCAGCGCTCGCTGGAGATTACGGGGCGCGAGGCGGACGCTCTGCGGCAGCGGCTGCGCGGGGCGGAGACGGCGCTGGCGGCGCTGACCCGGGAGGCGGACGAGGCGCTGGACCGGCGGCAGAAGCTGCAGGACGCAATGGGCGAGCGCCAGCAGAAGCTCTCGCACTTCCGGGGCGAGCTGCGCGGGCTCATCGGCTCGCAGGTGGCGCTGCGGGAGCAAGGGCGGGCCTACCAGCAGGAGGCGGACCGCGTGACCCAGGAGCGCGAGGCCCAGCTCGGCGAGTCGAAGGAGGCGGCGGAGACGGCCAGGCAGCTCTCGCGGGCGGACGGACTGTTCAAGGACCGCCGCAAGACGCTGCTCAAGTCCGTGAACGAGGCCGCCGACGCCCTCGCCCAGGTGGACGGCGAGCTGCGCTCTCTCACCGCCGGGCGCGAGAACGCGGAGGCGGCGCTGGCCCGCATCGAGGCGCAGGTTAACGCCAAGAGCGTGCAACTGCGCGGGCTGGAGATGGAGATTTCGACGCTGGACTCCACCGTCGGCTCGGACGAGGCGGCGACGGCGCAGGCGCGCTCGCAGATGGAGACGCTGCTGGCCGGCACGGAGCCGGAGCAGGAGGGCGCGCGCCACCTGGAAGCCCGCCAGCGGGACCTGCACTCACAGGTGCTCGCCGCTCAGAACCGCCTGTTTCAGGCGGAGCGTCGCCTGCTGGCGACGGAGGCCGAGGTGCGGCGCTGGCAGTCTGAGATGGAGACGCTGCGCGTGCGCATGGCGGAGGACGGGCTGGTGGTCTCCGCGGACGGCGACATCCTGGGGGAGCGCGTGGAGACGCCGCCGGCGGTGCCGTTCTGGCTGGCCGCGGATGGCGCGGCCGAAGAGGGCCCCGGCGGTCTGAGGCCGATCTCCGGCGGCGCCGCCGTGGACCGCGAGGCGCTGCGCCTGGAGATCGAAGGGCTCAGGGCCCGCATCCGGGCGCTGGGCCCGGTGAACGTGGAGGCGGAGGTAGACTACGAGTCGCTCCGGGAACGGCACGACTTCCTCGCCGGGCAGGTGCGGGACCTGGAGGGCGCGGAGCAGTCGTTGCATCACGCCATCGGCGAGCTGAACGGGCTGATGCGCAAGCGGTTCGAGACGACATTCCTGCGCGTGGCGGAGGGGTTCGAGCGCAACTTCCAGACGTTCTTCGGGGGCGGGCACGCGCGGCTGCGGCTGACGGACCCGAAGGACCCGGGCGCCTCGGGCATCGAGATCGAGGCGCAGCCGCCCGGGAAGCGCACGCACAGCCTGACGCAGCTGTCCGGCGGCGAGAAGGCGCTGACGGCGGTATCGCTCTTGTTCGCGCTGCTGCAGGTGAACCCCTCGCCCTTCTGCGTGCTGGACGAGGTGGACGCCATGCTGGACGAGGCCAACGTCGCCCGCTTCGCCACCGCCCTCAAGGAGCTGTCGCAGCGCACTCAGTTCGTCGTCATCACGCACAACCGGCGGACCATCGAGGTGGCGGACAGCATCTACGGCATCTCCATGGCGCCGGACGCCGCCTCGCGCGTCCTCTCCATGCGCCTGGCGGACGTCCCGGCCGCGGCCGTCGAGAACTGACGGGCCCGAGTCCCGCGCACACTCGGCCGCGCCGCGGCGCTAGAATGGGGGAAGGAGCGCCGACCGGGCGCCTGGAGGCCACCATCACACGTCGTATTCTCGCCGTCGTCCCCGAACTGATGGCCGCCGTGCGCATCGAGGAGGCGGCGAAGCGGCTGGGCGCGGACTTCGCTGCCATCGAGTCCCGCGCGGAGCTGGACGCCCTCCTGCCCCTGGCGGACGTGCTCATCATCGATCTCGGCGTGGAAGATATCGCTGTGCCGGACGCCGTCCGCGATGCGCGCTCCCACGGCGTCGAGGTCATCGCCTTCGGGCCGCACGTGGACGCGGGCCGTCTGCGGGCGGCGCGCGCGGCCGGCGTCCGGCGCCTTTACACACGCGGGAAGTTCCTGCGGGAGCTGTCGCGGGTGCTGGCGGAGGCGCTGGCGGCGCGGGGCTAGGTGCGGGCGGTTGTCCACAGCAGACGTGTTCATTTGTTGACAACTTATGATTGCGGCTTGCGGCCTGCGCTGCGCTGCGAATGAACGAGAAAAGTAGCGGAATGGACGAGTTAACGGGCCGTAGCGCGCTGCCGGGCCGAAATCCGACGTTGACAGGTCTACCGTGGCGGGAGAGAATGCACTTGCTTCCCGAGCGACCCAACGGATCAGGAAGAAGGGACTCGCCGCAGCCGAGGGGCAACCCGAAGCCCAGGCGAGACCTGGAGGCCAGAGACGCAGGGCACCGCCCGGGAAGCGCTTTTTTTCAACCGCTGCGCAACCCCCTGACCGCCCTCTCGCTTGCCCCTGGTTCGCTCGTCCCCCTATCATCGAGTCGATGGTGAGGTTCTTCAGGCGCAAGCGAGATGAGGAAGAGCAGCGGGCAGCGCCGGCGGAAGCGCAGCCCCCAGAGTCCGCTGCAGGCGCTCCGGCGGAGGCCGAGCCAGGGCGGGCCGCCGTGGCCCCGGCGGCGGCGGGCGAGGCCGCGGATGTCGAGCACGCTGTTGAGCGCACCCGCAGCACGTGGTTCAGCCGCATCGGCGGCATCTTTCGGCGGGGGCTCAGCGAAGAGATCTGGGAAGAGCTGGAGGAGACGCTGATCGCCGCCGACACCGGCGTCGAGACCACGATCAGGATCATCGCTGACGTCAAGGAGCGCGTGAAGGTTGAGCGCATCAGCGACCCGGAGGCGGCCATCCAGGCGCTGAAGGACGACATGGTGCGGGTGCTGGAGGTGGACACCGGCCGCGGCCAGATATGGCATGCAAATGGCCAGCGGGAGGCGCTGCCCAGGCCCGCCATCATCCTGGTGGTGGGCGTGAACGGTACGGGCAAGACCACCACCATCGGCAAGCTGGCCCACGCCTACAGCACGCAGGGCAAGAAGGTGCTGCTGGCCGCGGGCGATACGTTCCGGGCCGCCGCCATCGAGCAGCTCAAGCACTGGGGGGCAAGCGCGGGAGTGGACGTCGTCGCTCACCAGCAGGGCGCTGACCCGGGCGCCGTTATCTTCGATGCGCTCGTCGCCGCCGAGAAGCGGGACGCGGACATCGTGATCATCGACACCGCCGGCAGGCTGCACACGAAGGTGAACCTCATGGAAGAGTTGCGCAAGGTGAACCGCATCATCCAGCGCAAGTACCCGGATGCCCCGCACGAGGTGTTGCTGGTGCTGGACGCCACCAGCGGCCAGAACGCGATGCACCAGGCCAAGTACTTCACCGAGGCCGTGGGCGTGACCGGCGTGGTGCTGGCCAAGCTGGACGGCACGGCCAAGGGCGGCGTCATCTTCTCCATCTGCGACCAGCTGCAGGTGCCGGTGCGCTTCGTGGGCACCGGCGAGCGGCCGCAGGACCTGGCCCCGTTCGAGCCGCGGGAGTTCGTGGAGGCGCTCTTCGCGGGGTAGGCAGAGGCTGACCAGCCGCGAGTCACGCCGCTGGCGACGCCACGGAGAATGAGAGTGAGATCCCTCGACATCCCTTTCCGCTCGTCCTGAGGTTCTCGTAGGCCTGTCCTGAGCGCAGCCGAAGGGACGAGCGGAGCACGGAGTTTCCGGGCACTGCCGGCGCCATACTCCGCTCATGGTACGAGTGCCTTACCATGAGCGGGAAGGCGCCGCCATGTTTCGAGGCGATGGCGGGGAGCCGGAATGGCCGCCTTGCCCGCGCCGGGGCCGCCCCGTATCATGTGTGACGGCTTACACAATCGCCGGACCAGCAGAAAGACCAGGGATTGTTCTCTCAGGCCAGTCACAACTCGCGGCTCGCCGCCGTCGCGCCCCTGGCGGGCAGCGCCGGGCTCAGCGCCCGCGTCCAGGAGCTGATCAACGATCTGCGTCCCGATCACGCCGATCTGCTGACGGCCTTGCACCGCATCCAGCACGAGTACGGCTATGTGCCGCCGGAGGCCGTGCCGCTGCTGGCCGGCCAGTTCAACACCACCCCGGCAATCGTCTTCGGCACCATCGACTTCTACTCGGAGGTCCGCACCGCGCCCCCGGCCGAGGAGGTCGTGGAGTGGTGCAGCGGCCCCGCCTGCCTGCTCAAGGGGTCGCTCCGGATCCGGCGGGCGCTGGAGGCGGAGCTGGGGTGCGGGATGAACGAGGCCACCGGCGACGGCCGCTGGGAGCTCCGCCTCGTGCAGTGCGATGGCACCTGCCACCTGGCCCCGCTGCTGCGCCACCGCGGCCGCTATCTGGGGCCGCTGAGCACCAGCGAGGCCATCCGCTTCGCGCGCGCTCTCAAGGGCCCGGCGCAGGCTGCGCCCGCGCCGGAGCCGCCGGGGGAGCCGGGGACGTGAGCACACCAGCGTGCCGGTGCGCTGCCGCCGGTCTGAGGGCATGCCCGGAGAAGCATGTCGTGGCAGCAATCGCGGCGGCCGCTCTCGCTGCGGATGTCTGCCCCTCCCCAGACTCCTTCGCGAAGATGCGTTGGCCCGACGAGCGAGCGTGCGGGCGCTCAGAATGACAGGATGAGTACGTACGGTGAGCTGCGCCGGGCGGCGGACGCGGCCTGGGCGCCGCTGGCGAACCCGCCGCGGGCGCTGATCAAGGTCGGCGTCGCCACCTGCTCCCGGGCCGTGGGCGCCGAGGAGACGCTGGCGGCCGTCCGCGCCGAGGTCGCCGCCCGCGGGCTGGAGGCCGACGTCATGCTTACCGGCTGCTGGGGCCTCTGCTACGCGGAGCCCATCGTGGAGATCCACCCGCCTCAGGCGGACCGGCAGGCGCCCGTGCTCTACCAGCGCGTCACGGCCGATAAGGTGCCGGCGTTGCTGGACCAGGCATTCACGGGCCCCGGCGTGTCCGCAGAGTACACGCTGGCGGTCGTGGGCGAGCAGGGGCTGGCGGGAGTGCCGCCGCTGGCTGCGCTGGACTTCTTCCGCATCCAGGTGCGGCGCTTGATGGCGAACTGCGGCGTCACGGACCCGGAGAACATAGACCACTACATCGCGCGCGGCGGCTACGAAGGGCTGAGCAAGGCGCTGACGCTGGGGCCGGAGCGCGTGATCAAGGAGCTGCTGGACTCCGGCCTCTGGGGTCGCGGCGGCGCCGCCTTCCCCACCGGCCGCAAGTGGGACTTCCTGCGCGGCTCCGCCCGCAAGCCCAAGTACATGATCTGCAACGCGGACGAGGGCGATCCGGGCTCCTTCGTCAACCGCAACCTGATGGAGAGCGACCCGCACCTGATCGTCGAGGGGATGATCATCGGCGGGCTGGCCACGGAAGCGGACTACGGATACATCTACATCCGCGACGAGTACCCTTTGCCGGTGGCGCGCATGCGCCGGGCGATAGAGCAGGCGCGCGAGAAGGGGCTGCTGGGGAAGGACATCCTGGGCAGCGGCGAGGCGGGCCCGACCGGGGGCGGTTTCGCCTTCGACCTGGAGGTGGTGCGCGGCGCCGGCAGCTACGTCTGCGGCGAGGAGACCGGGCTCATCGCCTCGCTGGAAGACCGGCGGGGGATGCCCAAGATCCGGCCGCCGTTCCCGGCCCAGGCGGGCGTGTTCGCTCAGCCCTCGAACGTCAACAACGTGGAATCCTACGCCAACGCGCCGCTGGTCCTGCGCCACGGCGCGGACTGGTGGTCCAACGTGGGCTCGGAGAACCACAAGGGCACGAAGATGTTCTCGCTCTCCGGCCAGGTCCAGCGCGCGGGCGTCCTGGAGGCGCCGCTGGGGACGAAGATGAGCGATGTGGTGATGGTGGCCGGCGGCGGCCCGCCCGAGGGCCGCAGGCTGAAGGCTGTCCAGCCCGGTGGCCCGCTCTCCGGGATCATCCCGGCGAGCGACGTGGACATCCCGCTGGAGCCTGAGCCGTTCCGCGAGCGGGGCATGTTCATGGGCTCCGGCGGCCTCGTCGTCATCGACGACTCGAACTGCATCCTGGACCTCTGCATCTACTTCGAGTGGTTCGCCGAGGACGAGTCGTGCGGGCGCTGCACTACCTGCTTCGCGGGCACGCGCCGCATGCTGGAGATCCTGCGCCGCATCAGCAGCGGCCGCGGCCGGGCGGCGGACCTGGAGCTGATCCGGCTGCTGGGGGAGATCGCCCGCAACGCCAACTGCGTGCACGGCCAGGCGGCGCCGACGGCCGTGATGTCCATGTTCCGCTTCTTTGACGACGAGCTGCAGGAACACCTCGTGCGCCGGCGCTGTCCGGCGAAGGCCTGCCGCGGGCTGATCCGCTATGAGGTGGCACGCCAGTCCGAACGCCTGCCCCTGGCGGAGGAGATCTGTCCCACGCGAGCCGTCGTGCACGAGAACGGCTCGTATCGCATCGACCAGGAGAAATGCGTGCGGTGCGACGCCTGCCGCGAGCAGGCGCCCTACGCCATCGCCGTGGTGGACGAATTCGGGCCGTAGAATCGGGGGGGGGGGCCACCCCAGCATAAATGCTGGGGCGTCGATTTGGGCGGCTCCGCTCAGGATGCCTCAGCCTTGAGAGCGACCTGCAGACCAGCCTGCGCGGCGTCGTCCGCAACTTTCTGAAAGAGCGCACCGCCTCAGATACCGGGCTCTAAGCCCATGTATTGACAAACCAATCCGCGCGTCTATACTGAGGGCCAATCCAGGCAGGGGATGCGTCCAGGACAGGGGCTTCCAACTGAGCGACAGAGCGGGCCGGCTGCCGGAGGCCGCGCCCGGAAGAAAGGTGCGGCTATGACACCGCGATTCGCCCTTCGCCACCCGGTCCTTCTGGGGCTTCTCGCCGCAGCGTTGCTGCTCGCCGGCGGCATGGGCGTCAGGGACGCGCTCGGCGGGCCGTACGTACCGCCGGCGGGCGCGCCGGCCTTGACGCTGCCGCTGCCCCCGGCGGCGCCGCCTCTGGGCAGCAGCTACACGTCGCCCACGCAGCCGGCGGCGGGAACGCCCTTTCCCGTCAGCAGCCTCTGGGTTGTCGATATCTGTCACTCGTCGTTCGCCGCCCCGGGCACGGCGGCGGACTGGCCCGGCACCGCGAACGTGGTGGCCATCCAGGATGGCATCGGTGCAGACCACATCCAGTTCCGCCTCTGCCTCAACTTCCTGCCGCCGCTGGGCTTCGGCGCGCAGTGGAACGTCACCGTCGTCTTCGGGGCCGCTCCCTCCGCCATGGGCACCGGCTATGCCTTCAACCTGAACGCGTTCGCCCCCTTCTTCACCACCCCCAGGATCGACTCGCTCCTGGGCGGCATGCCGACGGCCAGCTACGCCTTCATGGTCATCCTCCAGCAGAACAGCATCGTCACCGACTTCCTGGACCCGGTGCTTGTCACCGGCGCCCAGACGGTCACGGCCAGCCCCGTCCGGCCCCCGGACCACTACAAGTGCTATGAGGTGGCCCCCAAGCCCTTCCAGCAAAACGTCTTCCTGAGGGACCAGTTCGAGTCCAAGGAGACGCAGGTCCTGGAGCCGCAGGAGCTTTGCAACCCCGTGGACAAGAACGAGGAGAAGATCCAGGACGAGACGGCGCACCTGGTCTGCTACAAGATCCAGGACCTGCCGGGCCAGCGCCCCTTCAAGCCACGCAAGGTGTTCACCATTAACCAGTTCGGGCGCGAGAACCTGACCGTGCGCCAGCCGCAGACGCTGTGTGTGCCTTCGGAGAAGAACAACGAACCCTCGGAGCTGGCCAGGGACCATTACAAGTGCTACGACGTGATCCAGGGGACGCCGCCCTTCCAGCCCCGGAACGCCGTGCTGCGCGACCAGTTCGGCGTCGAGCAGGTAAGGGTGGTGGAGCCGGAGCGGCTCTGCAACCCCGTGGACAAGAACCAGGAGGGGCTGCGCGATCCCTTCAACCACCTCAAGTGCTACAAGATCGAGGACCTGCCCGGGCAGACGTTTGAGCCGCGCACTGTCTCCATCCGCAACCAGTTCCAGCAGACGGACCTGCAGGTGATCCGCCCCCTGCGCCTCTGCGTTCCCACGCAGAAGTACAACCACATTGAGGTGGACTTCTTCCCCGTGACAACGGCCCGCGTCCGCATCATCAGCCCCCTGGGCACAAGCACCGTCGACCTCTCCGGCCCCACCGAGGTGCACGTTGACCTGAGCGAGGTGATGGATACCGACGGCGACGGCCGCGAGCAGGTGCCCACGGAGATGGTGATGCTGGAACTGACCGGCGAGGACCCGCTGCTGGGGCCGATAAAGGTCATGCTGCGCGATCCCGCCATGCACCCCAACATGGCGACGATGGGGGAGATTGAGGAGACGGAGAACCGCACGCCCGGCGTCCTTGACCTGCCGCCGTTTACCCCGGGCGGCACAGCGGACAGCTTCTTCGACGTCTTCTTCGACGTGGAGATCATGGACCCGCCGCCGGGCCTGCCCGCCCGCCTCGCCCACCTGCACAACGATCAGGCCACGCACATGGCCGCGCTCATCCACCACAAGCCGCCGATCCCCGGCGACGACTACCGCAGCAACCCGTTCCCGTTCACCGTTAACCTGGTGGACGAGCAGGACCAGCCGGCGGGCGTCCAGGTGGTGGCGGAGATCCACAGCCCGGACCCGGTCGAGGTCGACTTCTTCCCGCGGTCGCTGGCCCGCGCCACCATCACCTCGCCCCTGGGCACCGAAACCGTCGCCCTGGAGGGGCCGACGACGGTGCACGTGCGCATGGGTGCGCTGGCGGACACCGACGGCGACGGCCGCGAACAGGTGCCGACGGAGATCGTATCGATGGAGCTGCAGGGGATGAGCCCGATGCTGGGGCCGGTCATCGTGCGCGTGCGCGAGGCCGCCATGCACCCCAACATGCGCTCCCTGGGCGAGATCGAGGAGACGGCGAACAGCACGCCCAACGTGCTTGACCTGCCGCCGTTTGCGGCCGCTGGCACGGCCGACAGCTTCTTCGACGTCTTCTTCGACGTGGAGCTCACGGACCCGCCGCCGGGCTTGCCCGCCAGCCTCAAACATCTGCATAACCACGAGCCCAAGCGCATGCGGACGCTCATCACCCACAAGCCGCCGGGGCACGGCACCATCTACGAGGACCCGCGGGTGATCCCGCTTTTTGACGAGAACGAGAACGCGACCGGCGTCTCGCTGGGCTCCGCCAAGCACGTGCCCCAGCCGCGGCCGAGGCGCTGGGGCGACTTCGACTGCAATGACCTGCTGACGATCGGCGATGCGCAGAAGGTGGCGCGCCTGCTGATCAACCTGGGCGCCGCGCAAGACCCGGACTGCCCGCCCTTCAGGGGCCTCGTGGACACGCCGGGCGGGCCCAGGATGTGGGGTGACTGGGACTGCAGCGGCAGCGTCTCGATCGGCGACGCCCAGAAGTTCGCCCGCGGACTGATCAACCTGCCCTTCACCGTGGGCCCGAACTGCCCGCCCATCGGCGGGGGCGGCGCGACGCCCACGCCGACCCCGTCGCCCCACGCGACCCCGACCCAGCCGCCCCAGGTGACCCCGACGCCCACGCCGACGCCCCACGCGACCCCGACCGAGCCGCCCCAGGCGACCCCGACGCCCACGCGGACGCCGACGGCGACGCCCCAGGAGACGGGCACAGGGGAGCCGACGGTGACGCCGACGCCCACGGCGACACCTACACCCACGCCGACGCCGACACCGACGCCTACGCCGACACCCACACCCACGCCTTCGCCCACGCCGAGCCCGTCGCCGAGTCCCAGCCCCTCGCCCAGCCCGTCGCCGAAGCCGCGCCTGGGGGCCGCGGGCTCTTACACCGACGGGGGCTGTGGGCAGCCCAATGGGCTGTCGGCCGTCATCGGCACCCCCACTTGCCAGCTTGCCGAACTGGCCATCCAGATCAACGACACAGGCCTCGCCGGCCAGGTCTTCGACATCGAGATCATCTTCGCCGACCAGCAGCCGCCCTGGGTGAGCGCGAACCCGCCGCAGGCCGCGACGGGCTGGACCTGCCAGACCTCCCAGATTCACGTCCACTGCCAGACGGCGTCCCCGGTGCCCATCGGGCAGGCCGTCCAGGTCATCTCCTTCATGACCTACGGCATCCAGGGGCAGCCGCCCGTCTGCCGGATCGAGCTCCACGCCACGGACGAGGGGGGCAACAACCTGGGCGTCTTCGATGCCGTCCCACTGAACCCGCCGCAGGGCTGCCTGCTGGACTGAGCGAACGCGGGGCGGCCGCCCGGCGATGCGCTGGGCGGCCGCCCGGCCCCGCACAGCGCGAATGACATAAGATCATCCGCGCTGTGGGCTCTGCCGCGCTATAATCCCGTCAAGCCCCCGCCTCAGGCGGGGCCGAGGAGTCTTGCGCCCGTGACCACGCCCCTGCGCCGTCAGTACCTGGAGATCAAGCGCCGCTACCCGCACGCCATCCTCTTCTTCCGCCTGGGCGACTTCTACGAGACGTTCGACGCCGACGCCGAGACGGCCGCCCGCGAGCTCGATATCACCCTCACCTCGCGGCCGGTCAGCAAGGGGCAGCGGGTGCCGCTGGCGGGCATCCCCTACCACGCCCTGGACTCGTACCTGGCCAAGCTCATCGCGAAGGGGTACAAGGTCGCCATCTGCGAGCAGATGGAGGCGCCCGGCAAGGGCAAGGGGCTGGTCGACCGGCGGGTGGTGCGCGTCGTCACCCCCGGCACGCTGGTCGAGGACAACCTGCTCACCAGCGGCGCCAACAACTACCTGGCGGCCCTCTTCCCGGGCGACTCCCGCTGCGGCGTCGCCTACGTGGACGTCTCCACGGGCGAGTTCGCCTGCCTGCAGGCGGCGCCGGAGGACGCCGCGGCGGCGCTGGAGCGGTTGCGGCCGGCGGAGCTGCTGCTGCCGCAGGGCGCGGCGCCGCCGGCGGGCACGGCCGCCACCCTGACGCCGCTGCCGGCCGGGGCCTTCGACCAGGAAACGGCGGTGGCGGCGCTCCTTGAGCACTTCGGCGCGGCCTCACTGGAGGGTCTCGGCCTCGCCGGGTCGGCGCCGGCAGCCATCGCCGCGGGCGCCGTCGTCGGCTATCTGCGCGACAACCAGAGGCCCGTCCTGGGCCACGTCTCGCGCATCGCCCTAGCGCGGCCCGAGCGCACGCTGTTCCTGGACGCCAGCACCCGCCGCAACCTGGAGCTGTTCGAGCCCATCCGCCCTGCCGAGGCGGGCGCGGGCGGCCGGCCGCTGACGCTGCTGGCGGTGCTGGACCAGACGCAGACCGCGATGGGGCAGCGCCTGCTGCGCCGCTGGCTCGGGGAGCCACTGCTCGACATAACGGAGATAGGACATCGCCAGGACGGCGTGCAGCTCTTCTTCGATTCCGCCGTCCGCCGTGGGCGCACGGCCGCGCTGCTGGCGAAAATGCCGGACCTGGAGCGCCTCTGCGCGCGCGTCTCCACCGCCGCCGCCGGCGTCCTCGCCGCCACGACCCCGCGGGACCTCGCCGCCCTGCGCCGCGGGCTGGAGCTGCTGGCGCCACTGCGCGAAGCCCTGGACGGGGACGGCGGCTCGCCCGGCGGCAAGGGCGGGGTGCGGGAGGAGCTGCTGGCGGGGCTGGCCGCCTCAGGCGGTAGCGGCGAGGCGGCGGCGCTGATGGCCGCCGCCGTCGCGGACGACCCCCAGGAGGGCAGCGTCATCCGGCCCGGCTTCTCGGCGGAGCTGGACCGCCTGCGCGAGACGGCCCGCGACGCCCGTCAGTACCTGGCGGACCTGGAGCGGCGCGAGCGCGAGCGCAGCGGGATCAAGTCGCTGCGTGTGGGCTACAACAAGGTCTTCGGCTACTACATCGAGGTCTCCAAGGCGAACCTGGGGCACGTGCCGGACGGCTACCAGCGCAAGCAGACGCTGGTGGGCGGCGAGCGCTACACGACGCCCGAGCTGGCGGAGCACGAGTACCGCGTGCTGCACGCCCAGGAGCTGCAGGAGGAGCTGGAGCGGACGCTGCTGCGCCAGGTCTGCGCGCAGGTGGCGGCGGCGGGCGCGCGCATCCGCGAGACGGCGGCGGCGGTGGCGCTGCTGGATGTCTACTGCGGCCTCGGCGAGGCGGCCGCGCGCTACGGCTACGTGCGGCCGGCCGTGGACGAGGGCGGCGAGATCGTCGTGCGGGACGGCCGCCACCCGGTGGTGGAGCGCATGCTGCCCGACGCCTCCTTCGTCCCCAACGACCTTCACCTCTCGGCTGACGACTCGCAGGTCATCGTCCTCAGCGGCCCCAACTTGGCCGGCAAGTCCACCTACCTGCGCCAGGCCGCCCTCATCGCGCTCATGGCGCAGACCGGGTCGTTCGTGCCGGCGGCCGAGGCGCGCATCGGCCTCGTGGACCGCATCTTCAGCCGCGTGGGGGCGTTGGACGACATCGCCGCCGGGCGTTCGACGTTCATGGTGGAGATGCTGGAGACGGCGGCCATCCTGCACGGCGCCACGCCGCGCTCGCTGCTCATCTTCGACGAGATCGGCCGCGGCACCAGCACTTATGACGGCATGGCCATCGCCCGCGCCGTCGTCGAGTTCATCCACAACCGGCCGGACGCGCGGGCGCGCACCCTCTTCGCCACCCACTACCACGAGCTGACGGAGCTGGCCTCCGTCCTCCCCCGCGTGCGCAACTTCAACGTGGCCGTGGCCGAGGAGGGCGGGCGCGTCGTCTTCCTGCACCGCATCCTGCCCGGCGGCGCCGACCGCTCCTACGGCGTGCACGTGGCCCAGCTGGCGGGGCTGCCGAAGCCCGTCGTCCTGCGCGCCCGGGAGATCCTGGAGGAGCTGGAGGCGAGGGGTGAGGGCCGGCCGGCCGGGCGGCGCAGCGAGGGCGCCCCCCAGCTGCCGCTCTTCTCGGCGGACGGCGAGCTGCGGCGCGAGCTGGCGGCGCTGGACCCGGAGTCCCTGACCCCGCTGCAGGCCCTGACGCGCCTCTACGAGCTGGTGGAGCGGGCGCGGGGCAGCCCCGGCCCCTGACCCCGGCTGCTGCACCCCGCGGCCGGGCGGGGGTGGACACACCGGTCCACCCCTACGCTGACGGCTGCGACGCCGCTGTCCACAAACCCGTGCCGAAACCTCCTACCGGCTGGCGACCCGCCGCTGCTACAATCGGCGGGATGGCCCTTCGGCACGGCTCCCGCCCCGGCGAGCAGGCAGGACAGGCGATCCGCGTACTCCCGCCCGACGTCGCCGCGCGCATCGCGGCGGGCGAGGTCGTGGAGCGCCCGGCCTCCGTGGTCAAGGAGCTGGTGGAGAACGCGCTGGACGCCGGCGCTTCCCGCATCGCTGTGGAGGTGAGGGCCGGCGGCCTGGACAGCATCCGCGTGACGGATGATGGCTGCGGCATCGCGGCGGCAGAGCTGGCGACCGCCTTTGAGCGCCACGCCACGAGCAAGCTCGACGCGGAGACGGCCGATCTCGCCCGCATCCTGACGCTGGGCTTCCGCGGCGAGGCGCTGCCCTCCATCGCCGCCGTGGCGGAGGTGGAGATGGCCTCGCGGCCGCCCGGGGCCCAGGCCGCCGCCGTCCTGCGGCTGGTCCCCGGCGCGCCGCCGGAGGGCGGCCAGCGCGGCGCCCCCGCCGGGACATCGGTGGGCGTGCGCCGCCTGTTCGCCCGGCTGCCGGCCCGCCGCCAGTTCCTGCGCTCCGCCGCCGCGGAGAGCAGCGCCATCGCCGCCGTCGTCAGCCACTACGCCCTCGCCTATCCGGAGGTGCGCTTCAGCCTGCTCCTGGACGGCCGCGAGTCGCTGGCGACGCCGGGCAACGGCGACCTGCGCGATGCCGTCGCCGCCGTCTACGGCGCGGACGTGGCCGGGGTGATGTTGGCGGTTCGAGACAGGGGACAGGAGACAGGAGACACGAATCGCATCGCCGTCAGCGGGCTGGTGGCACCGCCGCAGCTCTCGCGGGCCAGCCGCGGCTACGTGAGCCTGTTCGTCAACCGGCGCTGGATCCAGAGCCGCCGCCTGGCGTTCGCGGTGGAGGAGGCGTACCGGGGGATGCTCATGACCGGGCGCCACCCCATCGCCGTGCTGAACCTGCGGGTCCCCCACGAGGAGGTGGACGTGAACGTGCACCCGGCGAAGGCCGAGGTGCGCTTTCGCGACGAGTCAGCCGTCTTCGGGGCGCTGCAGAGGGCGGTGCGGCAGGCGCTGGTGGCGGCGGCGCCCGTGCCCGCCCTGGCGCCGCCGGGGTCCGCCCACGGCGCCCGCCTAGCCCTGGCGTCCCCGCCCTGGACGCCGCCGCTCTGGGAGCACGCGCTGCGGGTGGAGCGCGGCTCTGGGCCTACCCCCGCCCCGGTCAGCCTCAAGGCCGACCCCCCGGGCTCAGAGGGAGGGTCAGCCACTCTCGGGGGGTCAGGCTTCAGCCTGACGGGGGGAGGGGCAGCCGCGCCCACGCCCGCGCTGGCGCTGCCGGTGCTGCGGGTCATCGGTCAGTTCGGGTCGCTCTACATCATCGCCGAAGGGCCCGACGGCATGTACCTGATCGACCAGCACGCCGCGCACGAGCGGGTGCTCTACGAGCGCTTCTGCGCGGGGCGCGAGCGGGGCGAGCCCGACGTGCAGGGGCTGCTGGAGGCGCTGGCGCTGGAGCCGGAGCCGCTGCAGCGGGCGCTCCTGGCGGAGCAGGCGGAGGCGCTGCGCGGCCACGGCTTCGACATCGAGCCCTTCGGTGAAGGGGCGTTCGTGCTGCGGGCGCTGCCGCGGGCCCTGGCCGCGGGCGACGTGCGGGAGAGCGTGCTGCGCTTCCTGGACCTGCTGCTGGAAGAGGAGGAGGGCGACCGCCGCGACCGCGTGGCCATGTCGCTCGCCTGCCACGGAGCGGTCCGCGCCGGCAAGACGCTGGCCCTGGAGGAGATGCGGGAGCTGGTGCGCCAGCTGGAGGAGAGCGAGTCGCCGCATACCTGCCCGCACGGCCGGCCGGTGATGCTGCACATGAGCGCGGAGCTGCTGGCGCGCCAGTTCGGGCGGCGCTAGGGCTGGAGCAATAGAGCAATAGAGCAATAGAGCATTGGAGCAATAGAGCATCCGGGGCCTGTACCTTGATGCTCCCATGCTCTCATGCTCTTACGCCACAGCGGGCCGTTCCCGAACCCCCCTACTCCACCGCCTCGCCCACGTCAGGGCAGCCCTCCGCCTGGGTGATGGCCAGGCTGATCAGGCGGCGGGCGATCTTCTGCGCGTCGCCGATGTTCACCGCGCCGCTGCAGTCCACATCGCCGTTCAGGCGCGCGCCGGGTGCCAGCGTCGTCGTGGCCGTCCAAGAGGTCTCGACATTGCACTCAAAATCAGGGAAAACCAAGGCTACGGTGCCGGCAACCTGCGCGTTGAAGAAGGTTCCCTTAACGACCTGATCGCGACCAGAAACGCCGAATAGAGGAGGGTACGTCGTGGTCCGGGAGAAGCTGCCGCTGGAGATTGGAATCGGCTCGAACGACGGCGTGTACGAAACACCAACGCCGCAGGGTGACCAAAGGAAAGCAATGCCCGAGCCCGAGGTGCCGAAATGGTACTCCGTGACCGCTGTGCGGTCGGCGTTGACGGTTATGCTAACGGGTGCCCCCGTCGCAGTCGTCCCCGTGTACGTCGCACCCCCGGCGGACACGGTCGCGGATCCGGTAATGAGCAGCGCCGTGGTCACTAGCCCTGCGACGGCCAGGAGTGCGAGCGCCAGCAGGGCGAGGGAAAGACGAAGGCCGCGGATACGTGGGGACATGAGCCACCTCCTGCGCTGGGACCTGTACAAACGGGCCGGGACGGCTTGGCGCGAATAATAGCGCCAATACAGCAGCGCGTCAAACGGAAAGAGACGTCTCGGGAGGGGCTATCGCGCCACGACGAGTACCGTCCCGCTCAGGGGTGCGCAGCCGCCACCCTGCTCCACCGGCAGCCCGATCAGCGAGCGCGCGACCTTCTGCGCGTCGCCGATGGTGATGGCGCCGCTGCAGTCCACGTCGCCCCAGGTCCGGGGCAGGGCGTCCACGCTGACGGCGCCGCCGATCGGCGGGCAGGTCGGCGTCTGCGTGACCGCGATGCCGACGAGCGAGAGCGAGAGCTTCTGGGCGTCGCCGATAGCCACGCCGCCGTTGCAGTCCACGTCGCCCCAGAGCGCCTCGCGCTCCCCGTCCGGCGCGGGCGTGGGCGTGGCGGCGGCGCCTTCTACGGTGATCGCCCCGTCCGCTACGGCGGGGCCGGTCTCCTCCCCGTAGGTATCGGCGAAGCTGTCCACCCGCAGGTCCAGCGCCGTGCCGGCCCCGGCCGCGCCGGCGGCCGTGAAGCGCAGTGTGGCAAGAGTCTGGGCGCCCGAGAGCCCGACGGCGGAGAAGCCCATGAGGGCCACTGCGCCGGAGGCCGTCTCGTTGCAGAAGGACATACCGCTGCAACCGGCGAAACGCACGGCCGCCGGGTCGAAGCCCACGGCCAGCGACCAGGAGCCGAGGCCGCCGGCGGGGGCCTCCGCCTGCACCGTGACCGACACCTCGGCACCTGGCGCCACGGTGGCGTGCGCGGGCTGCATGCCCACGCTGTTGGGCGCGGCTGCCGTGGCGCCCGCCAGCGGCGGGGCCAGGGCCGCCAGGGCGGCGGCCGCCACGAGTCCCGGAATCACTTTCCCCAGCAGCATCTTCTGCAGCACCTGAGCCATCTCCTGAATCAATAGAACGCGCACGCAGACACAAGGGTAACCCCTGGTACGGTGCTCTTAATAATGGGACGCGAGAGCGTCGCCGCCTGTTACGGTAGAGCGGGGGCTGCCGCTGCGGCGGCTACGGGCGCTCTGACCCCACCTTACGCTGGAGCACGCGGGCGATGGCCGCGGCCGCGCGCGGGATGGTGGGGAAGACAGGGAAGCCGGCCCGCCAGCATTTCTCCTGGAAGAGCACGGAGCGCTCCATCCCCTCCACGTCCAGGGGCGTCCGCATGACAACGGCGATGGGAACGCCGGCCGCGGCGCGCGCCCGCACCATCTGCTGCACCATCTGCTCCATGAAGGGCGCGGGGTCCGTGCCGCCGAAGGCGGACATCAGGCGGCGGCTGGCGCCCCAGCTGAAGCTGGTGTGGAAGAGCACCACGTCTATGTTCTGGGCCTGGCCCACCTCGCGCAGGGTCTTCTCCAGCCCGCCGGGCTCAAAGAGGGTGATCGTGTCCACGGGGTTGCGCAGGCTGGTGCCGGCCGCGGGCGTAAACTGCCGCAGCGCCGCCTGCGTCTCCTCCGGTAGGACGGGGCACTGCAGCCCTGCCTCGTCGATCTCGTCGGCGGCGAAGACGCTGAAGCCGCCGCCGCCGCCGGCCACGGCCACGCGCGGGCCGGCCGGCTCGCCCAGAAAGCGGAAGGCGACAACCGCGTCCGCCATCTCCTCGACGCTGTCCACGCGGACTGCGTTGACCTGGCGGCAGAGGGCGTCGAACACCTCGATGGAACCCGCCAGGCTGGCCGTGTGCGAGAAGACGGCCCGTGTGCCCGAGGCCGTGCGCCCGCCCTTGAGGACGACGACCGGCTTGGCCGCGGCCGCCTTGCGCAGGGCCCGGAAGAAGCGCCTGCCGTCCTTGATGCCCTCGGTGTAGGCGGCGATGATCTCGGTCTCGGGGTCTTCCGCCAGGTACTCCAGCAGCTCGCTCTCGCCGATGTCGGCGGCGTTGCCGTAGCTGACCACCCTGGAGTAGCGGATACCGCGCACGGCGGACGTCGCCACCATGTCGATGGCGTTGCCGCCGCTTTGCGAGATGAAACCGACGGGCCCGGCCTCCAGCGGGAAGCCGGAGTGGAAGGAGAGGCGCGACGAGGGGACGTAGAGCCCCATGCAGTTCGGCCCCAGCACGCGCAGGCCGGCGTCCGTAGCCTTCGCCACGACGCGCGACTCCAGGCCGGCCATCTCCTCGTCGCCGGTCTCGCTGAAGCCAGCGGTGAAGAAGTGGATGGTCTTCACGCCCTTGGCGATGCAGTCGTCTACCAGCGCGGGGACGATGCGCGCCGGGACGCTGGAGATCACGTAGTCCACGGGGCCCTCGATATCGAGGACGCTGGCGTAGCAGCGGACGCCCTCCACCTCGTCGTACTTGGGGTTGACGGCGTACAGCGGCTCGAAGCCGGAATCCTTGAGGGCCAGCAGGAAGCCGAGCCCGACGCCGGCGAAGGGCGCCCCCGGCTGCGGCGGCGAGACGCCGGCCACGGACACGGAGCGGGGGTGGAAGACGTAGTCGAGGGAGAGGGCGCCGCCCTCAGCCGCCGGTGGTTTCGCCTCGCCTATCGCCATTCGCTGCGCCTCACAAGAAGCGAGGGCCGGTCTGGCCCTCGCGAACCCTAACGTGCGCGTTAACTCATCGCGATTGTAGCAAGGGAGAAGCGCGGGGGTCAAACGCGACGGGCTGCACCACCACACGCTGAAGGTGTGCCAGCAGATCCGTATCGATGCGCCGGCCTTGCCAGACGGGCCCGCCGGGGCAGGCGGAGGTCGTGCATCAGAAAAAGCGCGAAACGCGGAGCGCAGAGCCGAAATTCTCGCGATTGCGCTACATAACTCTTGACAAATCCTGTAGAAGGTTGTACACGAGTGGTACAGGTTGGGGGCCAGCGGCGGGCCGCCGGAATGGGGTGCAGCGATGAAACCAGCGATCACCGGTTCGATGTTGCTTGTCGCAGTGACGGCCATGGCGGCGTTCTGGGCGGTGGCCGTCCTCAGCCCCTGGCACACCGCCACGGCGGCCGGCACCGTAACGGCCGTCGCCATCGACGCCGACATCGACGATAGCTCGGCGGGGCTGCCCAACCCGGCCCCGGACAACACCTCCACAGTCGTCGGCGCGATTGACACTTGCATATCGGTCTCGACGGGCGACGTGTTCGAGCTCGACATCGTCATGATAGGCCTTCCCACAGGCGAAAAGCTCGCCGGCGTCAACTACGACATCGACTACGACGGCGCCGTCGTCCAGCTGGGCAACGACGACGACGCCGACGGCAGGTTCGACGAAGACACTCTGGTCGCCGACGGCGACGAGGACGGCGACAGCGTGTCGGGCGAGGAAGGTCCGGATGGAGGCGGCGCCATAGGCCACGATCCCAGCTTCGTCCTCTCGGATCCCACAGATTTCAGCAAGGGCAACGGCCTGGACACCGCCACCTGGAGCGACTTCAACGCCTCCTTCTTCAAACTGTCCGGTTTCCCCACGGGCCCCCGAGACGGCGTCCTCAACCGCGTTACGGTAAGGGCCGTCGGCGCAGGCGTCAGCAACCTCGACCTGAGAAGTTTCTACCCCGACCTCAGTCCCAACACGCCGCCGGACCTTCTCGATAACTTCGCCAACACCTACGCCATCGGGAATGGCGGCAGTGGCGACGCCAAGATCGCGGTGGACCAGCCCTGCCCGCTGCCCACGGCCACACCGGAGCCAACGCCCACGCCGGAGGCAACGCCCACGCCCGAGGCGACGCCCACGCCCATACCTACGGCTACGTCCACGCCTTCGCCCTGCCCGCCGCCGGCGAATGACCTCGTCTCTAACGCCTCGGTGATCCCGGGCCTCCCCTTCTTCGACAGCACGGACACCACCTGCGCCACGACCTCGCCGGATGACCCCTTCTGCGCCGGCCCGGGAAGCCATTCCGTGTGGTATTCCTTCACCCCCGGCCAGAATCGGCGCATCGAGGCAAACACCTTCGGCAGCGACTATGACACGACCCTTTCGGTCTACACGGGGTCGCCGGGGGCGCTCACGCAGATCGCCTGCAACGACCAGACCAACGGAAACCAGTCGCGGGTCTTTTTCGATGCCACGGCCGGCCAGACGTACTTCTTGATGATCGCTTCTTGGCTGAGCACTCCCGGCGGTGATCTCGTGCTCTTCGTGGACGTGGCGCCTCCTCCGCTGGCGATCGACGTCAAGATCGACCCGATCGGCGCAGTGGTGGCGAAGACCGGCGAGGTTACTGTCAGCGGCACGGCGACCTGCAACAAGCCGGCGTTTGTCGACCTGTCCGGCGATCTACAGCAGCGGGCCGGACGCGTCACCATCCAGGCCCATTTCTCCAAATTCATGGCCTGCACCGGCCAGACCCCCTGGGTGGCGAGCGTGGCCGGCGAGAACGGCATCTTCAAGGGGGGGTGGGCCGACGTCTCCGTCAGCGCGTTCGCCTTTACGACGTGGGAGGTCGCCCGAGACGAGGCGTCCGCTTCCGTGCAGTTGAAGGGATCAACACCGGTTTCCCGCGAGTGTCCGCGGGACGGCAACTTCGGCTTCGAGAGCGGACTGGCCGATACCAACGTCATCCCCTGCTGGACGGTGGTGGACCAGGCGAGCAGCTACGGCAGCTGGTGCAACCAGACGGGCACGCTGCCGCCGCAGGGATCCTGCGCGGGCAGCTTCATCCCGGTGGCCGCGCCGCCGGAAGGAGCGCAGGCGGCGATGACGAACCAGGCGGGGGCTGGCTCGCACGTGCTCTATCGCTGCGGCGTCCTTCGCTCCGGGGCCATCAGCTTCCAGCTTTACATCAACAACGAGGCCGTCGATTTCTTCAGCCCGCCATCGCTCGACTACAACACCGCCTACAACCAGCAGTTCCGGGCGGATCTGGTGACCGCGGCGGGGATGGCCGCGAACCCCTTCACGGTGGCGCCGGCGGACATCCTTCTCAACCTCTACCAGACTGAGCCCGGCGACCCGTCCGTGTCCGGCTACTCAACGATAACGTCAAGCGCCAGCGCGTACCTGAGACAGGAGGTGTGCCTGCGCTTTGCCGAGGTGGACAACCAGTTCTTCTTCCACGCCGGCGTGGACGACGTCAAGATCGACTTGCGCTAGGCGGCGGCAACCCCGCGCAGGCCGAGGCCCCAGCCTCGGCCCAGGGCAGGGCTGGGCGTGCGGAGGTAGGCGGGGCGCAGACCGGAACAGCGGGTGTAGGGGGCATCCAGCCGGAAGCCCCTACGACGGGCGCGGATACCCTAGCGGCCGCGGCAGGGGCGCATCATGACGCGCGCCCCTACGCCAGGAACTCCCGCACGCGGGCGATGAAGCGCTCGGCGCTGGCCAGCACCTGCGTGGCCGTAGCCCTGTCGACCTCATAGCCCGGCTCGTAGTCAACGGGATGGGAAGGCGTTTGACAAGCCCATCTCCAGCCAACTACGATTTGGACACCCAGACTAAAGGAGTGTGGCCCGCCGTGCAGCATGGAAGAGCGTTTCTCAAGCCACTGCCCCTCTTGGCCGTTCTGGCATGGCTGCTGGCGACGGCAGTGTTGAGCGGCTTCCTGAGCCCGGCTGGCTCTGCCCAGGCCCAGCCCCCACCCAACAGCGTCACCATTATCAAGGACGCCGTCCCGAACGACCTCCAGGACTTCCCGTTCCTCAGCGGCCCCGTTGTCAATCAGTGCCCTCCCGCCAGCTTCCCTTTGGACGACGACGCCAGCGTTAGCGGCGGGGACAATACGCTATTGGACTCCGTAACCTTCGCGCTTACACCCGGCTGCAACTTCTTCAACACCTTTCAGGAGATCGTGCCGGCCGGCTGGGCGCTGACGAACATCGTCTGCACCATCACTCCCTCCGGCGGCGCCGTTCCCCAGACCTTCATCACCATCGGCCCGGGCGGCGGAGCGAGCTTCGACCCTGGCGACACCCAGGTCAACATCGACCTGGCCTCGGGCGAGGCCGCCACCTGCACCTTCACCGACGAACGGGTGGAGGAGCCCGGCTCCATCACCATCTGCAAGGAGACGATCCCGCCGGGCGGCACGGGGTTCAACTTTGGCTGGAGTTCGCCGTTCATAGGGACGGCGCCCTTCACGCTGGACGATGGCGACTGTTTCCCGATCTCTGATCTTAGCCCCAGCCTGGGCCCCTTTACGTTCACGGAGTTGCAGCCCCTGCCCGCGGGATGGACGCTGGTGAACATCGTCTGCAGCGGCGGGGCCAACGTCCTCATCGGCTCTAACAGTATCTTCGACCCAGGGGACACCGGCGTGGTCATCAACCTGGGCCCGGGGGAGAACGTCACCTGCACCTTTACCAACGCCAGGCAGAGCTGCATCACCATCGTCAAGGACGCCGTCCCCAATGATCCCCAGGACTTCGCCTTTACCGGCGGCCTGGGCGCCTTCACCCTGGACGATGACGGCCCCGCCGGCAGCGCCACCCCCAACAGCCAGACCTTCTGCGACCGGATCGGCCTCTTCACCGTGACGGAGCAGGTGCCGGCCGGCTGGGTCCTGGCCAACATCAGTTGCACCGTTGTGCCGCCCGCCGGCGTCTCGTTCGGGCCCAGCGGCGGGCCCTTCCACCCGAACTTCAACCAAGGGGACACCACCGTCCAGATCGAGAAGGGCGCTAACGGCATCGTCATCTGTACCTTCACCAACAGGCGGGAGGCGCTGCCCCCGCCACCCTGTACGGGAGCGGCAGGTCTGGCCTTCCTGGGTATAAGCACCGGCACGACCGGCATTGGCATGGTCGACCCGATATGGACGGTGGTTTCCGCCCCTTCGGGGGCCCCCACGCCGGATGCATTCGGCATCCTGGAGTCTCACCCGATTTGGGTCGTGGCGCCGTCCAGCACACACTGGATCGACCCTAACAACACTGGTGGTACTACACCAATAGGGAGCGATCCCTTCGATGCCTCGATCCCCTATGTGTACGAGACCTCGTTCACAGTGCCCGCCAACATCCAGACCTTAACGGTGACCTTCCAGTTTGCCGCCGATGACGATGTCCAGTTCTTCCTGAACAGCACCCTTATTCCAGGTACCGCTGTCAGTAACGCCTCCGTCGCGCTGTCTGGGCCGGTCACCGTGACGCAGACGAACCCGTCGGTCGGGACATACACGCTGAGGGCCGAGGTCATCAACAAGCCTCCCGTGGGCCCAAACCCGACGGGCTTGCTGGTGAAGGGCACAGTCAGGTGCGAACCCGTGCCGCGGCCAGCCCAGTGCCCGGGGGAACAAGAGGGCAACCTGGTCGTGAACCCCAGCTTCGAGATAGTGACGGGAAAACTGGGTCTGGTAGCCCTGGGGGGCGCCCCACACCCACTTACCAGCAGCCAGGCGCCCGGCTGGTCTGCCGGGCCGGGGATAAGCGCCTCGGCCAAGACCCCAGACATCCTTACCCCTAACCCTGCTGACTACTCTCCGACCCCGCCTTCTCCATATGACGTGAACGGCTATGTTCCAAACAACCCGATGGGCAGCGAACCGGCGTTCGACGGAAGCAACTATGCCGGTATTTCGGCCGGCGTGTTTTCAGGAACCTACAAATCGGAGGAGCTCATAGGGACGCTAACGGCCCCTACGGCGGCGGGCACATACATTGTGGCCGCCTGGATGTCAGAGGGCGAGACGCGGAACAACCCTGTTGATATGCAGATTCTCCTCCAGCAGGGCTCGAACCCGGCCGTTCCCGTGGTGCTGGCGGGGCACGTTGCCATCACTAATGGCTGGGCCATAATCGGTGTCACGGGAGCGGTGGCCGCGGGGTTCGACAAAGTGATCATTCGAGGGGTCAATGCGCACAATCATGCCGGTGGGTATGTCTACATCGACTGCGTCGTGGTGGCCCCCAGTAAGGCATTGATATGGGGCGACGTGGACTGCAGCGAAACGGTATCTATCGGTGACGCCCAAAAGATCGCGCGGGACCTGATCGGCCTCCCCATCTCGCAGGAGCCCGGATGCCCGCAGATCGGCGACCTCGTGGAGGTGGACGGCGTCCAGCTCGCATGGGCCGACGTTGACTGCATGAACGGAGTCACCATCGGCGATGCGCAGAAGATTGGGCGTAAGCTAGTTGAACTGCCGGTGAGCCAGGAGGAGGGCTGTCCTGATCCTGGCTCAGAGCGCCTGGTTTGTTATTTTGAGTCGCCTACTGGAATCTGGCGTTGCTTTGATTTTGTCAATCTATAGCCTGAGGAAAATTACCTATCGCCCCTCGAATAGAAGGGTTCTGCGATTTGCGGCCGGGGCGGCTGCGGTCGCGCTGGCGGCGGGCGGCTGGTGCGCGCGGCGGCGCGTGCGGCGGTAACGGCAAGAAGGTCCCTGTCAACGGATAATCGAACGGATTAACGGATGGGTTGATCCGCTTATCCGTTAGCTATCCGTTGACAGATCGCCAACGAACGCGCGTACGCGGGCGATGAACCGCTCGGCCTTTGCCACGACGTCGCGCGCCGCCTCCTCGCTCACCCGGAAGCGCGGCTTGTAGTCGGCGTCCAGGCGCAGATTGAAGGCGGCCTCCAGGTCGGCGGCGTACTCTGCGCCAAGAGCAACTTTGTCGCGGAACAGGGCGACGAGCGCCTTATGGCTGCGGATCTCCTCGACTCCCGAGGCCAGCACGGCCGCGGACGCCGCGTTAAACATCGCGTAGTAGGCGCGGTTGGAAACGCCATCCCAGAAGTCTCGGGTCAAGAGGAGTCGCGCCTCGGCCAGAGCCTCAGCGGCGGTCCGCAGGTGGCCATCGAGGAGGTCGCGGGAAGGCCGGTACGGCGCCTTTTCTTCCGCGATCAGCGGTGGTAGGGCGGCGCGGATGGGCGCGAAGGCGCCGCGGTCGAAGAGCACGAGGCCCTTGCGCGCCACCGTCCGCTCCAGGGGATAACCCATCTCCACCTGCTGCTGGAAGTCGTCCACTGCCTCCGCTATCACCTGGAGCCAGACGTCACCGCCGGATTCATGCCGCATGGCGTCCGCCAGCGCCCTCGCGCGCCCTTCCAGCTCCTGCGCGTCGCCAGCCGTCAGCACCATGACGTCGATGTCGCTGTCTTCGGTGGCCTCGCCGCGCGCCACCGAGCCGTACAGGACGACCGCCTCGACGGCCTCGGCAGCCTGTTCGAGGAGGCGGCGGCAGAACTCCCGCGCCGTCTCCAGATAGCGAGTCTGAGCGGCGGCGATCATCACTCGATCTCCAGCTCCCGCTTGATCTCGCGCACGGCGTCCACCATCACCTGTAACTTGGCCT
Organism: Dehalococcoidia bacterium; assembly: GCA_030649945.1. Classification (GTDB taxonomy): domain Bacteria; phylum Chloroflexota; class Dehalococcoidia; order SM23-28-2; family RBG-16-64-32; genus JAUSFE01. The sequence goes on from JAUSFE010000071.1 coordinate 156,779, forward strand.
CGCTCTCCTCCACGGTGCGCGTCTTCAGGCCGCAGTCCGGGAGAATCCAGAGGCGCTCCGGCGGGAGGAGTTTGAGGACCCGGCGCAGCCCTTCCTTCACCTCGTCCACGCTCTCCGTGAAGCGCGTGTGGACGTCCGTCACGCCCACGCCCAGGTCTTTGTCGCTGTCGTACGCGTGCTCCTCCATCAGCTTCAGGTAGGCAAAGTCGGTGTTCTTGAACGCCAGGTGAATCTGCTTCACGGGCAGCCGCAGCATGTCCGGGTAGATCTTCTCGACTTCCCCGTAGCAGATGTGGGTGTGGAACTCCGCGTCGATGCCCTCAACGGTCACGCGCATCGCCTCCACGGCCAGGTCGAAGTCCTCGTGCGGGCGAGTGTGGATCGCCGGCTCATCGATCTGGATGTACTTCGCCCCGGCCTGCACCAGCTCCTCCACCTCGCGGCGGATCACCTTCGCCATGTCCAGCACCGCATCGCGGCGCGAAGGGTAGTGCTCGTCGAATGACCACTCCACCATGGTGTAGGCGCCGGTGAGCATGCCCTTGACCGGCCGCTCCGTGAGCGACTGGCTGAAGCGCCACATCTCGACGGTCATGGGGCCGGGCCACTCGAGCCTGTCGAAGATGATGGGCTTGTGGTAGTAGCGGTTGCCGTAGGCGCGCACGAGGCCGCCCAGCTTCATGCCGCCGATGGTGCGGCCGCCGGGCTCGCCGGCGAAGTAGGCGACCATGTCGCCGCGCTCCATCTCGCCGTGGACGAGGACGTCCAGGCCGATGCGCTCCTGGGTGCGAATCCAGAACTCCGTGGCCCGCCGCTCGAGCTTACCGAGCTCCTCGCGGCTGATCTTGCCCTGCGAGAACTCCGTGCGGGCCTTCGTCAGGTAGTCCGGCTTGGCGTAGCTGCCGACCGCCGTCGTTGTTAGTGCACTCATCTGCTCGCTCCGCTCATCATCCTATCGAATCCGCTCTTGTCCGGGCCCTACGCCGGCACTCCCTGGGCGCGGCGGGCGCCTTCCACCATCGTCTTCAGCTTTTCGAACGCCACCTCGCGCGGCACGTACTCCAGGCCGCAGGAGGGGTTGACGTACAGGCGCTCCGGCGGCACGAGGTCGCTCACGCGCTTGATGGCCTCGGCGATCTCTGCCGGCGTCTCGACGCGCGTGTTGCGACCGTCGACGACCCCGAAGCCCAGCTTCTTCTCGAAGCGCCGGCCGCGCAGGGCCGTCCAGTTGTGCGGCCCGGCCACGAAGTCCAGGCCGATGACGTCCACCGGCAGCTCCAGCAGCGGCTCCAGGATGGTGCTCGCGTCTCCGAACCAGGTGTAGAGGCCCGTTTCCGCCGCCACGTCCTGGAGCAGGCGGCGGACGGCCGCCGCGAAGATGCCGATATCCTCCTTATTGAAGACGATGACCGGGTCGTTCACCTGGATGTGCCGGCAGCCCGCGGCGACGAGGGTGTCGATCTCGAACCGCAGCTGCTCCGCCAGGGCCAGCGACAGCTTCTCGCGGCTGCCGTAGTGCTTGTCCAGGGAAAGGGCCGCCAGGGTGTAGGGGCCGGGGACGATGGCCTTCACCGGTTGCGGGCTGTGCTCCTGCGCGAACTGCCAGTGGCGCACGAGCACCGGCTCCAGCCAGCGCACCGCGCCGGTGATCTCCGGCTGGCGATAGTAGGTATTGGTGTCCAGGTAGCGCTGCAGGCCGCCGATCTCCACCCCCTGCAGGCGCCGCATCACGTAAGTCTGGTCGTCGTCCCAGCGGACCTGGCCGTCGCTGACGATGTCGACGCCCGCCTGGGCCTGCTCGTTGATCACCTCGATCGTGACCTCGTCCTCAACGCCGGCCAGCTCTTCGTTCGTGATCTCGCCGCGGTCACGGCGGTTGAGGGCCTGGCGCAGGCGCGCCGGGCGCGGGCGGTTCGGTATCTTCGGGTAGTTGCCTACTACGGTTGTCTGCATGTCTTTGACACTACCACAGCCTGAAGGCTGCGGCATATTCTCCTTCCTCAATGCCCCAACCTTCAGGTTGGAGTGCTGGACGCCGTTCTTACACTTTCACGATGCGGAATACCGGGAAATCCGGCGCGATGCGCTCGAACTCCTCGATGGGCGCGTTGAGGGGGACCCCGATGATATGGCGCGCTCCCAGGGCCCACTTCAGGTACGCCTTCAGGACGGGCGCCCGCTCTTCTGCCGGCACTTCCTCCAGCCTGACCCTCTGGCGCCTGCCGTGACGGATGACGGCCTCGTGCCTTGCCGCGCGTATGTTGCGTACCCAGTCCGACCCGTCACCTAAGACGGACACAGCATATCGCTGTCCGCCCCATTGGGTCAGTATGAGCACGTTGGAGTGCACCCGGCCTGATCGTCGCCCCTTCGTCTCCAGGGTGACGATGAACCATGGCGGCAAACCCAGCCAAGAGACGAGGCCGAAGACGCGGCCGTACACTGCCTCCGCCGCGCGGTCCACCCACGACGCCTCCTCGTGTGCCGTGTCCCGGTCGGCCACCTGTTTTGATCTCCCTTCGACCCTGGCGTCCGCGACCAGCAATCCTGACGCCCTAATCCTTCTCCTCGCCGGCCTTCTTCAGCCGCTCGATCTCCACCTTGACTCCGGATAGCTCGTCCTCCAGCTCCTGGCGGTACTCCTCCATCATCCGCAGGTACTCCTCCCGGCGCGGAAAACGCCAGGCGCTGCGGAACCAGAAACCGCCCAGACGGGCGCCCATATGGGCGAAAGGAGGGGCGAACCCAAAGCGGAACCAGCGCTGCCTCATGAATACCACCTGTTCCAAGCGAGAGCCGGGAGAGCAACGCCAGTCTAGCAGCGGCGCCTTCCGCCGGTCAACGCGGGTGGGGAGACGGAGCCAGCGGGGAATCTTAGCGCCCGCTAGAATATCTTGTGAAATCGGGCGTTATTCCTATTGACATAGCACAAGTATTAGCCAATACTAATGACGGATCGCCGACGGCACAAAGAGGAGGACCGGAATGGCACGCCCCCCGAAGTACCCGCTTCTCGCCCTGCCTGCCTTACTCCTGGCGCTGGCGCTGGCGGCCTGCGGTGGCGACGATGACGGCGACCCGCTCGTAATCGCCGTCCAACCCGGCGCCACGCAAGCAGAGTTGAGCGACCAGGCCACCGAGCTTGAGCAGTTCCTTGAAGAACGGATAGACAGGGACGTCGAGATCCGCTTCCCTACGTCGTACGGCGGTGTCGTCGAAAGCCTCCGTTTCGGCCACGCGGACGCCGCCTTCATGGGCGCCTGGCCGGCTGCGCTGGCCACGCGAGGCGGCGAGGCCGAGGTTGTGCTCGCCGAGATCCGCAACGTGATCATCGGCGAGGAAGCGGCTGAAAAGCCGTACTACTTCTCCTATTGGGTCGTACCGAAGGACAGCCCCTACCAGTCGCTGGAGCAGCTGCGCGGACTGCGCGCCGCCTTCCCCAACCAACTCTCCACCTCCGGCTACGTCGCTCCCATGGCGCGCCTAAGGGAACTCGGCCTCGTGACGCCGGCGGAGGGCAAGACAGTTGACCCCAAAGATTTCTTTGGCGAGGTATACTTCGCCGGCGGCTACTCCCAGGCGTGGGAAGCCCTGCAGGCCGGCCAGGTGGACGTCTCCGTCATCGCCGGCGATGTCCCGGAGGCACTCTACCGCGAGGTCCTCGACGACACACGGGTGATCGAGCAGCAGGGCCCCGTGCCCTCACACGCCGTCGTCTTCAGCGACCAGCTGAAGGACCCATTGCGCAAGGAGCTGAAGGAAGCCCTCCTCCAACTCGGCCAGCCCGAGCACCAGGAGCTGATGCGCAAGTTCGTCTCCGGCATCTTCGTCCGCTTCGAGGAAGCCACGACCGCCGAGCACCTGGGCCAGCTAAACGGCTTCCTCGCCGAAACAGGCCTCGTCTTCACGGAGAAGATCCAATAGCGCTCGTGTCTATCGACCTGCCCGGCGACGCCCCGGACGCGCGCACAGCATCACCGTTCGGTTATGCTGTGCGCCGCCAACCCGTCGTGCACGCCGGCGACCTCTGGTTCGGTTACCGCAGCGACCTGCCGGTCGTGCGCGGCGTCACGCTGGACGTTTACAGCGGCGCGGTGACGATGATCCTGGGCCGCAGCGGCAGCGGCAAGACGACCCTTCTCAAGGTTTTGAAGGGCCTGCTCCACCCGCAGCGGGGAAGCGTCCAGATCGCCGCCCGCTGCAGCAACGGCCGGGCCGCCGGCGCTATCGCCTACGTGCCCCAAACCCTCGGCCTCGTCCGCAGCCTAACCGCTCTCGACAACGTCCTTACCGGCGCCCTCAGCCGCGTCGGCACCGTCCGCTCGCTCGCCCACATCTTCCCCGGCGCGATCGTGGACGAGGCCCGGGAGACGATCGCCCGCCTTGGACTCGGGCACAAGCTCCACGAGCCCGTCTACCGCCTCAGCGGCGGCGAGCGCCAGCGCGTCGCCATCGCCCGCGCGCTCATGCAGCACCCTGACCTCATCCTCGCAGACGAGTTCGTATCGCAACTCGACCCCATCACCGCGTGCGATATCCTCGACATGATGCGCGACATCTCCCATAATCGCGGCGTCAGCCTGCTGGTGACGACACACGAGACCGATGTCGTCGAGGACTACGCAGACCGCGTCGTCGTCATGCGCCACGGCGAGATCGTGCACGACTCGCCCGGCGGCCGCCTCTCGCAGCCGCAGATGCTCGACCTCCTGCGATGACGGCTCGCCAGTTGATCACCCGCCTGGCGCTCGTCGCCGTGGCCGGCCTCGGGCTCTTCTCCATGTACCGCATAGGTCTGCTGGACCTCTCGCACGTGCAGCCCGCCGCAGAGAACCTGGCCGAGTTTGCCGGCGCCCTCTTCCCGCCCAACACCGATGTCCTGGGCACGCTCGTGGACGCCATGCTGGAGACCATTGAGATCGCCTTCGTCGGCACCCTCATCGGCGCGCTCATCTCGCTGCCCCTGGCCTTCCTCTCGGCGCGCACGCTCTTCCCCCCGCTCGTCAGCGTAACCACCCGCATGCTGATCGGCGCCATCCGCACAGTGCCGTCGCTGCTCTGGGGAGTGATCTTCGTAATCGCCTACGGCCTTGGCCCGGAGGCGGGCGCGCTGGGCGTGGCGCTCTATACCGTGGGCTTCCTCGCCAAGCTCTACTCGGAGTCCTTCGAGGCCGTGGACCCGGAGGTCGTGGAGGCGGTGCAGGGCGCCGGCAGCAACCGCCTCCAACTGATCGTCTACGCCGTCCTGCCGGAGTCTGCAAACGCCCTGGTCAGCCACCTACTCTTCATGTTCGAGTACAACATCCGGGCCTCGGCGATCATGGGGTTCGTCGGCGCCGGGGGCATCGGCTACTACATGCTCGGTTACGTGCAACTGCTCCAGTATGAGAACCTGATGATGGCGCTCATCGTTACCTTCGTCGTCGTTATGGCCGTCGATTACCTCAGCGCCCGCCTGCGCGTTCTCATCGTCCCCGCCATGCAGGGCCGGGGCGTGCGCGCCCCGCTGTTCGCCGGGATCACCACCCTCGCCTCCTGATAAAGGCGCGGGCGGGGAATCTTAGCGCCCGCTAGAATATCCTGTGAAATCGGGCGTTATTCCTCTTGACATACGATCCTCGTTAGTGCACGCTAATAACAAGCAGAAGCACGCACAATGACGATTGGGGAAGGGCGTCTAGCAGGGAGGTCGCAGTGCTCTTCTCGCTCCTGGTAACCGCCCGCGAGGGCCTGGAGATGGCCCTCATCATCACTATCCTCCTGGGATACCTGAGGAGCGTCGGCCAGAAACGGCGCTTCACGGAGATATGGTACGGCGTGGCCGCCGCGGTTGCCCTCTCGATCGCGTTTGGCGCCGTGCTGGAGATCGCCTCGCGCGGGCTGGACGGTCGCATCCTCGAAGCCTTCGAAGGCTTCACCATGCTCTTCGCCGTCGCCGTGCTCACCTGGATGCTCTTCTGGATGAAGCGCCAGTCTGCCGGCATCTCGCGCGACTTGCGCCAGCGGGTGGACGGCGCGCTCTCGCGGGGGTCCATGCTGGCCCTGGTGGCGCTGGCGTTCAGCGCTGTCGGCCGCGAGGGCCTGGAGACGGCGCTCTTTCTCTTCGCCGGCTCCACCACCGAAAGTTCCGGCGTTGCCTTCCTGGCCGGCGGCGGCGCCGGCTTCGCGCTGGCGGCGGCGGCCGGGGTGGTCCTCTACTACGGATCCGCGAGGCTGCCCCTGCGCCAGTTCTTCCTCGCTTCCGGCATCGTGCTCATGACGCTGGCGGCGGGCCTCCTGGCCAACGCCCTGGCGGACCTGCACGAGGCCACGCTCATCCCGGACCTGGGCGTACGGCCGTGGGATACCGAGTCGGCCATCTCCATGACGTCATCTCTGGGTAAGTTCTTGCACACGGTCCTGGGGTATGACTCCGCGCCCGCGATCTCGCAGATCGTCCTCTACTGGGCTTACCTGCTCGCCGTGCTCGTGGCCTACCTGGCCTGGCCAACGCGAGCAGCGGACAGCCGGCAAGGCGACGGCTTAAGCAAAGCGGCGCTCCTCACCGAGCCCTGATCGCACTGAAGGAGGTCACGCAAAGTGGTCAAGTCCGTAGGTATATCTATCCTGTTGCTGGCCGTGCTGGGGCTGCTCTTCGCCTGCTCCAGCAGCGGCGAAGGCGGCCGGGAAGTCAGCATCGTGCAGGCGGATGACGGTTGTAGCCCGAAGACCGTGGGCGTCAAGACCGGCGAGAAGCTGAACCTGGTGGTGAAGAACGAAAGCGGCAAGGATTACGAAATTGAGGGCATCGACGGCACGAAGCTGGAAGAGGTGGTTGTGCCGGAGGGCAGGACGCGGAGCGTGGGCTATACCGTCCCCGGCAAGGCGGGCGTCTACAAGCTGAAGTGCTACGTGCCGGGGGACGTCACCACGATCATCGAGCTGCAGGCGGAGGGCGAGCCTCAGTCCGGCGTGGCGCCGGCAGCCGGCGACCAGGTGAGCAGCGAACCAGACGGCGAAACCGCGGACGTCACTGTGCGCGTTGTCCTGAACGAGTTCAACGTGCTGCCTGACAAGACCTCCGTCAGAGCCGGCAGCGTGCGCTTCGACGCGGACAACGTGAGCACGTACATGGTGCATGAGCTGGCGGTGCTGCGGATCAAGGACGACGGCTCGCTGGCAAACCTGGGGGAGATCGAGGACCTGCCTTTCGGCGCCAGCGGCGCGCTGACCCTGGAGATGGAGCCGGGGCGGTACCGCCTGGCCTGCCTGATAGCGGAGGGCGAAGCCGGCAGCACCGTGGACCACTACAAGGCTGGTATGCACACAGAGTTTGCCGTCGAACCCTGACGCGAGACGGGAAGCCGCAAAAGGAGCGAGCCGGTCGAGTAACCACTCCGACCGGCTCGTTCTGTTCTTGAAGCGCGCGGGAGGGGGTATGACCGCTGCGCTTTTGCTCTGGCACCACCGTATCAGGCGGGCCGCCGCGGGTGGGTTACAGCACGGTGAAACGATAGTGACAGTTGCGTAAGAGATTCGTCCGGGGAGATTGCGCTGGAAAAGATTCGAGCCGGTTGGCCAACCACTCCAACCGGCTCTCCTCGATCCTTTGAGCGGGGCGGGAGGGGGTGTAACCGCGCCGCTTCATCTACCAGGCATGTTAGCAATGCCCGCGCGGGCATTGGTTAAACGGCGGTTAGGAGGCGGTGAGACTTCCGTGAGACTTGCATTGCATTTGTCGCCCGCTTGGTATATGCTTCCGGCACCAGAGTCTGCCAGAATCCAGGAGACATAACATGTCAGAGGCCAGTACCGTCAGGCGCACCTACCCCTGGGGCACCACCATTAACGGCACGCAGGTCAAGTTCCGCCTGATGACGCCGGCGGATAGCGATGCCATCCTGGAGTTCGCCCGCACCCTGCCCGCGGAGGACCTGATGTTCCTCCGCACCGATATCACGCAGCCGGAGACCGTCAAGAACTGGATGAACTACATCAAGACGGGCCGCACCATCAGCATCATGGCGGAAGTGGAGGGGAAGATCGCGGGGTACGCCAGCATCCACCTTAACGATGCCCTCTGGACCCGGCATGTGGCCGAGCTGCGCGTGCTTGTGGGACTTGACTTCCGGGGCCTGGGACTGGGCAAGCGCCTGACGAACGAGGGCTTCGGCATCGCCAAGGACCTGGGCCTGCGCAAGATCACGGCGCAGATGAGCACGGACCAGCGCAGCGCGCGCGGGGTCTTCGAGCACCTGGGCTTCCGCCCGGAGGCGCTGCTCGCCGACCACGTGATGTCCCGCGATGGGCAGACGCACGACCTGCTGATCATGTCGTACGACGTGGTGGGGTTCAGCAACGACAGCCCCGGGCGCAGCCGCGGCAGCTAGCAGGCCAGGAGTCAGCCCTCTGTCATCGCTGCAGAGCTATCGGTGACGTTCGCCTGGCGCAGTTGTGCGCCTACAGCAGCGCTACCCTGACCCTGAAGACCCCTTCCCGCTCGTCCTGGGCTATCCGTAGGACCGAGCGGAGCACAGACCGGGATTGCGGCGTAGGGGCAGGTCTGAGACCTGCCCCTACGCGGGTCGTTCGTACGGTCCAGCGTCAGGACGCCCCGCCACGCCCCCTGTGGAAGGCTGAAGCCATTCCGCTACGGGCCGCATCTTCCCGCTCGTCCTGAGGCTCTCGTAGGCCTGTCCTAGGCGAAGCCGAAGGAACCGAGCGCAGCACCAGGCTCCGAGCACGGCCGGCGCCATACCCCGCTCATGGTACGAGTACCTCACGTTGAGCGGGAAGGAACCGCGGCCCATTCTCAGCTTTCGTGGTGCCCTCTGTGAGGACAGCCAGGAAGATGACGAAAGGCGCTCCCGCCAGTTAGCCAGCGTCCGCGGCCAGCGCCTCGCCGGCGCGGGCCGGCGCCCGCCGCCTGCGCGCGGCGCCCGGAGCGGCGGCGACGCCCATCTGCGGCAGGTCAGACTTCACCACTCCGGCGGCGGAACGCAGCTCTATGAACGACTGGTCAAGGAACTCCTTCAGCCGCTGCACGTCCGCGGCAGCCTCCGCGTCCGCGATCAGCCCGAAGTAGAGCTTCTGGTTGTAGCTGGTGACGCCGCAGCCGATGCCCATCTCCCAAGCGATGGGCACCAGCGGGTAGTGGGCCAGCAGGCGGTGGCCCACGCTGTACAGCGGGATCATCGGTCCGGGCACATTAGTGCAGACCATGTGGGCCAGCGTGTTGGGCGGCGTGGGGAGGCCGGCGGCGAATGCCTGGAAGGCGGGCGGCGCGCCGCCGAGCAGATCCGAGAGCTGCTGGAGCCCGTCCGCCACGTTGCGCCGCTTCAGCGCGTCCGTCCTCTCGTTGATGATGCGCAGGCGCTCAACGGGGTCATGCACGCCCACCGGCACCTCCACGAGCAGCATGGAGATGCGGTTGCCCAGCGCGCCCCGTTCGTCCTCGCGGCGCACGTTCACCGGCGTCAGGATGCGCATGTTGCGGCCTTCGGTCTGCTCGCCGTGCATGTCCAGGTAGCGGCTGAGGGCTCCGCCCAGCACCGCGAGCACCACGTCGTTCACGGTGCCGCCGCACGCCGCGCGGATGGCTCTGATCTCCGCGAAGGAGAACTCGCTGCAGGCCAGCTTGCGCCCGGGCGTGAGTGGCTTGTTAAACGGCGCGCGCGCCATGGGCGTGGAAAAGTAGGGGATCGCAGTCTCCAGCGCCCGCATGACGGCCCTGGCTCGCGGGTCCCCCGTCGTCAGCGCGTCCACCGCCGACTTGCGGAGCTCCGTCCAGCGGTCCAGCCCAGCGGCCGCGTTGTCGAAGACGGCGTCAATGAGGCGCTCCAGCGGCCCGGGCAGGGGTGGCGCCTGGGGCAGGCTGCCGGGTGCCGGCGGCGCCGGGTTGGCCGAGACGTCCATCACGATCATCAGCAGTTCGATGCCGGAGACGCCGTCCACAAGGCAATGGTGCACCTTGGACACCAGCCCCGTGCGGTTGCCCTCCAGGCCCTCCACCAGGTACATCTCCCACAGCGGCTTATCCCGGTCCAGGACGCCGGCGAAGAGCTGCGAAGCCAGGTCGAAGAGCTGGGCGTCCGTCCCCGGCGCTTCAATCCGCAGGCGCTTGATGTGGCGGCTGAGATCGAAGTCCGGGGCCCACTCCCAGGTGGGATGGCCGATGTTGAGGGGAGCGGGCACGACCAACTGGACGTAGCGCGGGATCAGGTGCAGTTTGGACGCGATATTGTCTACGAAACGGGCGTAAGAGATCTCGCCGTCGAACACGGCGATGGAGCCGATGTGCATAGGCGCCGCTTCCCTCTCAGCATAGAGGAAGGTGGCGTCCTGTGCGCTGAGGCGCCGACCAAGCATACCCTGGGCCATTTCAGCCCCCCTAATAGCCGGACAGGGCGGCCTGTCCTGTTGCCCCCCGCGAGCGATACAGGCATTATATACCCCCAAGGGGCCCGTGTAACGGTTTGTGCTCTAGTTTGGTTTAACATTCTGGTACTATAGAAGGGCGGAATGATAGCGCAAGCTGTCATCTATAACTGGGGGGGGGTGCGTGACGGAATAATGGCTACGTGGAATAAGTACATGAAGGAGGAGTTCCAGGCCACCTCCTCGCTCCCGCTCTGGCGCGAGGCCCTGCTCGGCATCGACTGGATCTCCCTCAGGATGTCGCCTGTCTACCGCGGCGTCGGCATCCCCCACGGAGACGGCTCCGCCGTCGTGGTCATCCCCGGTTTCATGGGCTCCGACCAGTACCTGGGCGATATGCACGCCTGGCTGCGGCGCATCGGCTACCGCTCGTTCCTCTCCGGCATCGGCCGCAACTCGGAGTGCCCCGAAGTGCTCACCGTGCGCCTGCACGAAACCATCGCCCGCGCGCACGAGGACACCGGCCGACCGGTCCACATCATCGGCCACAGCCTGGGCGGCGTCCTAGCCCGCGGCGCCGGCGCCCGCTGGCCCAGCCTGGTCGCCTCCGTCACGACCATGGGCTCCCCCTTCCGCGGCGTGCGCGTCCACCCCTTCGTCCTGCAGACGGCGTACCTCGTGCGGGGCCGTATCCTGCAACGGCAGAACGGGCCTGACGTCAAGCCCATGTGCTACAGCGGCCAGTGCACCTGCGAGTTCCTCTCCTCCCTGCGGGCCGAGTTCCCCGAGTCTGTACCGACGATGGCGATCTACACCAGGACGGACGGCGTCGTGGACTGGCGCTGCTGCATCAACGAAGACAGCACGGACGTGGAGGTGCCAGGCACGCACGTGGGCCTGCCCTTCAACCCACAGGTCTACCGGCACATCGCCGGTTTCCTGGCGGCGCCCGAGAGCATCAAGCGCGCAGACGTGGCGTAACCGCCCCCGGTAGGGGCGCCCGATTGCTGCGCCCCTGCGGGGAAGGGCGGCGGCGCCAGGCGGCGGCGACTGACCCCCTCATCCTTCGAGAACCTCAGGACGAGCGGCAAGCTGCCTCTCCCCTGCGTCTGCCCATTCTCTGGATCGCAACCACGCATAAGGGGCGTCCACGTGGACGCCCCTTATGTCCGAGCCGGCGGGGGTGCAGGCTCAGGCGCTGGTGTCTGAAGTGTGCGCGCTCTCGGTACCGCGGCGGGCCTTGCGGGCGACGGCGCCGGCCTGGGCGCGGACGCCGCCGGCCTGGGCGCGGACGCCGTTGACGCCGGACTGCACGCGGGTGCCCGCGCGGGTAACGGCGTCGCGCGTGGCCTCAATGGCCGCCTGGCCGGCGCCGCGGTTCGCCTCGATCACCTTGCGCACCGTGTCGCGGCCCTCTCGCTGGCCCTCGGTCAGCTCGTCCAGCAACTGGCGGGTGAGCTCCAGGGCCCGCCCCTGGGCGTCGGTCAGCGAGCGGATGGCGGCGCTGGAGAAGCCCACCACGTCGCGCGGGGCCAGTGCCAGGCGGCGCGTCAGGTCAATGGTCTCGCGCTGGCTTCGCTCCACCTCGTCGATCAGCTTGCGCGAGACGCGGTAGCCGCGGTCGTTGGCGGACTTGGCGGCGTCCAACAGGGCATCGTAGGCCTCGGTGACGGCGCCGAAAAACTTGTCCACGGTCTCTGGGTTAGGCATTGGGACCTCCTCTTGACAATTGTTGCATCTAGGTGCAATATACACATAGCGAAAGGGTGCTGTCAAGCCCCTCGCAAGTTCGGAGTCCGGGAAAAATATGGGGAAACGCAAGGCAAGCAAGAAAAACGCAGACGGCGGAGGCGCGAACGGCGCCGCCGCTGCCGGGGTACCCCCGGCGCCCGGCTCCGGCCAGCCCCAGCCCCGCCTGACGGGCGATCTCCTGACCTCCAGCCTCCTCGCCTTCCTGCGCCGCTGGAACGCCTACGGCTACCAGTTGGTGCAATCCTTGAAGGAGGCCGGCCTCCTTGGCTTCGACTCCACCACCGTCTACCGCACGCTGCGGCAGCTGGAGCGGGCGGGCATGGTCTCGTCCTTCTGGGACACCTCAGAGTCCGGCCCGGCGCGGCGCATGTACTCGCTGACCAAGGCGGGGGAGACGTTCCTGGACCTGTGGGTGGATCTCTTCGGGCGCTACCAGAAGATATTGCATTCCGCACTGGATTCGTTGGACAATTACCGAAGTCCTGAAAACGGGGGTTCGGCAGCCGGGGAGCGCAACAGCTCCCCCCGACAGGCCTCGGCAGAGGCCCGAAGGAGAGGACGCGATGCCTGAGACGAACGGCAACACCGGGACCGCCCGCGCGGACGCCATGCAGATATGGCGCAACTGGCTGCAGGAAACAGAGCGCCAGTGGAACTCGTTCTTCAACCAGGTGATGGGTACGGACGCCTTCAGCCGCGTGGCCGGCAACTACACGGAGGCCTACGCGGTGGTGCAGCGGTCGCTGAACCAGGGGATGGAGCGCTACCTGAACACCTTTAACCTGCCCACCCACAGCGATGTCGTGGAGCTGGGCGAGCGCCTCCACAACATCGAGGAGCGGCTGGGCTCCCTGGAAGCGAACATCAAGACGCTGGCAGAGGCGTCCGGCGTCACGCCCACCGCCCCTGTCACGCAGCTCCGCCCGCGGCGCACGCGCCAGCCGCGGACCGGCGCCCGCAGTTCCGGCCGCAGTTCCAACAGCAACCCCAGCTAGCACACCGCTCTCCGGCACAGAGGAGTATTCGTATTGGCTATTCGTCCGCCCAGTGTCGACCGCCTCCTGGAGGCGGCCCAAAGCCAGGTGGCGCGCAACCGCCAGCGCGTTGAGAAGGGCCTGGACATCCTGCTCGCCCGCCAGGAGCCGCCCGTCGGCGTCACCCCCAAGGACGTCATCTACTCCCGGGGCACGCTGCGCCTTTATCACTACCGCCCGGTGACGGACGAGGTGTACCGCGTGCCGGTCGTCTTCGTCATGTCGCTCGTCAGCAAGCCGTGGATCCTGGACCTGACGTCCGGCCAGAGCTTCGTGCAGTACATGCTGGCCCAGGGCTTCGACGTCTTCATGATCGACTGGGGCGTGCCGCGCCCGGAGGACACGCGGCTGAAGTTCGAGGACTACGTCCAGGACTTCATGCCGGCCTGCTTCGCCGAGGTGCAGAAAGTCACCGGCGAAGACGAGTTCACGATTCTCGGCTACTGCATGGGCGGCCTCTTCGCTCTCATGTACGCCGGCATCTACCACGACGCGCCCGTGAAGAACATCGTCTGCGCGGCGACGCCCGTGGACATGGACGGGATGGGGCTGTTCAAGGCCTGGAGCGACCGCCGCTACTTCGATCTCGACCGCCTGGTGGATTCCATGGGCAACGTCCCGCCCGACCTCATGCTGCGCTCCTTCGAGATGCTGCGCCCCATGGACCGCTGGTTCAGCTACGTCCGCCTGATCGATAACCTCTGGGACCCGCAGTTCGTCTATGGCTACCGCGTCATGTACAAGTGGACGAACGAGCAGATCCCCTTCCCCGGCGAGACCTACCGCCAGTTCATCCGCGAGCTGATGTGGGAGAACAAGCTGATGAAGGGGACGCTCTCCATTGGTGGCAGGCGGGTGGACACGCAGGCGATCAAGTGTCCGGTCTTCCACGCCATGGCGGAGCACGACCACATCGCCCCCTTCGCGGCCACGAGGCCTCTCGTAGACCTTGTGGGCAGCGAGGAGAAAGAGGAAGTCATCCTCAAAGGCGGCCACGTGAGCCTGGTCGCCGGCAAGAACGCCGTCGGCCGCCTCTGGCCGGCCACCGCGGAGTGGCTCTCGCAGCGCTCGGTGTAGCCAGATGCGTATCCCGGGCTGCACCGCCATCATCACCGGCGCCTCCTCCGGCATCGGCCGCGCCGCCGCGCGCGAGCTCGCCGCCGCCCGCGCCAACGTCGTGCTCGCCGCCCGCAGCCGCGATAAGCTGGAGGACCTGGCGCGGGACATCGCTCCGCTCCCCGGCCGCTGCCTCGTCGTCCCCACGGACGTCACCGACCGCCTGGCCGTGGAGGCGCTCGTCCGCCGCACGCTGGAGGAGTTCGGCGCGGTCGATATCCTGGTGAACAACGCGGGGGTCGGGCTGTTCGCGCCCATCGCCGGGGGCAGCCTGGACAACATGCGCCGCCTGTTCGATGTCAACCTCTGGGGCGCCGTCCACTGCATCCAGGCCGCCGTGCCCTACATGCAGTCGCAGCGGCGGGGGCACATCGTGAACGTCTCCTCGGTCGCCGGCAGGCTCGCGCCGCCGTACATGGGCATCTACGCCGCCAGCAAGTTCGCCCTGCGCGCCGTCTCAGACGCCTTGCGCTCGGAGCTGGCGGGCAGCGGCGTCGGCGTCAGCACCATCTACCCGGGCCTCACTCAGACCAACTTCATGGAGCACATGATCCAGGAACTGGAGGCGCCCGCGCTGCCGCCCATCGCCCGCTTTGTTGACGCGCGCGTCGTCGGCCGGCGCATCGTGCAGGCCGTGCGCTGGAACCTGCGTGACGTCTTCATCTCGCCGGAGGACGTGCTCGGCGTGACGCTGAACGCCGTTGTCCCGCAGCTGGTCGATTGGGGAATGAGGATGTTCATACGGCCGGAGCGCGCCGCCGGCGAGGATATCTCGCTGCCCCGCGAAGACGCCGAAGAATACGCGGCAGACGCCGGCGAATCCGAACCGGCCTAGCGCCGGCGGGCGTCTTTTCCAAGCGGGCAGAAGTCGACATAACGACAAGACAAGGGCGCCAGCCCGCCGGCCCGGCGCGCGATATGCGGTGGTGGAGACGGAGGGGTTTCCACCTTTCCTCCAGCACACGCCCGGCCGCTCGGTATCGGACGTTCTTGGTAAAGAGATCGGTTATTCTGCGGACTGACTCTCCGGCCCGCTATACTTCTCGTACCGCGCACGGTAACCGAGCAGCCGCCCGATCGACGCGAGGGCCGCGAACAGGGGCTTCTGCAGCCAGATCGGTGGGCCGCCAAGGTAAGTGTCGTGCTCGCGGGCCATGACCACCGACTGGAGCGGGTGCCTATAGTTCTTCCCATCCCGGTGGAGGCCGATGAGCGTCTCGAACAGCGTTTCCACCTTCATCGGAGGCCGGAACTGAAGGCGAAAGTGCAAAAACTCTTCGCCCTCCCGCCGAAGAGAGTGCACCATGCCCGGCGGAATCACCAACGTATCGCCGGGCCCCAAGCTCTGTTCCTCCCGGCCCCTCCGCATGCGCGCCGTGCCCGCGATCACTTCCACCCGCTCTGTGTTTGTATGGATATGCGGCCGGGCGGCCACCAGCGCGAAGTCGCGCACGAAGAACTCGATCTCAACGAGCTCACCGTTGGTATCTCGCGGGCGTTTCAGGAAGACGAACTTCTCGCCCGTTCGCGGGACCTCGATAGCGTCGCTGCGTTCGCCCATGGAACACCTCTAGCCGTAGTCTCCGCCGCGCGGGGCGCCCTGTCAACGGCGCACCTGAGTGACTTCCGGGCCCTGCTGTGTTGTGACACTAAACTATAGCCCCTTCCAGCAAGCGAGTTACCAGAAGGGGCCAGCCATATTCATGGTGGAGACGGAGGGGAGTTGAACCCCTCGTCCAGACGAAAGCCTCCCCAGATATCCTACAAGCTTAGCCGACGCTTTAATCTCGCCCGCCGTACCGCCGCGGCTGCGTCACCGGTGGGCCAGCCGATAAGTCTTGGGCCTCCCTCTATCGGCGTGGGAGAGACAGCACCCCGACATTGCGTCACCTGGTCCAGCCCATCGGGGTGAGGCTCGGGTCAGGCGTCGTAGCTTAGATTAAGCTGCGAGAGCGTACTGGTTTGTGCCAGTTATATTTGCCACCTGATTAAGGAGAGCATGGCAATCTCCGCTTGCAATCCGGGCTCAACCTTCCCTGTCGAACCCTTTCGTCCCCATAGCCCTATTGTAGCACGAATGAGCGCGCGGTTCGGGCGCGCCGTCGCCCTCGGGCGCAGGTCTGCCCCACCCCAGATCCCTTCGCGAAGCTGCGCAGAGCCACGCGGCAGATGTCGTCGCGCTCAGGATGACCGACGGGATGACGCGGCGCTCCAACGCCATCCAGATCGCGGAAGATCGTTCGATACCACGGGGATACAGTCAAGGTACTTTGGAGACGGTACACCGGCCCTTCCGCCCCAGGCCCCCTACCCCCGCCGGCGCAGCGCCCGCTGCATCGTGCGCTCCGCCTCGCGTTTGGCGATGGCCTCCCGCTTGTCGTACTGCTTCTTGCCGCGCGCCAGGGCGATCTCCAGCTTGGCGCGGCCGTTCTTCAGGTAGAGGCGCAGCGGCACGACGGTGAGGCCGCCGGACTGCAGCTCGCGGGCCAGCTCGTGGACCTCCCGGCGGTGCAGCAGCAGGCGGCGGCTGCGCGTCGGGTCGTGGTTCCGGTAGCTGGCCGGCGGGTAGTGGGCGATGTGCGCGCCCACCAGCCACATCTCGCCGCCCTGCGGCCGCACGTAGGCCTCGCGGATGCTCACCTGCCCCTGGCGGATGGACTTGATCTCGGTGCCCGTCAGCGAGAGGCCCGCCTCCAGGGTGCGCAGGATGTGGTAATCGTGCGTGGCCTTGCGGTTGAGCGTGACGGTCTTTTCGGTCACGGGCGTGCTCGGGGAAGGGCTTTACATAAGCCTTCGACTGCGCCCGCGACAGCCGCTATTGCTGCGCCTGCGTGACGTTGCCGTGCAGGTAGTTGATGGCGGCGTAGAGCTGCGGACCGTCGCCCGTCTGGTTCTCCTGCTCCGTGGGCGCCACAGCGATGTCCGGCTTCAGTCCCACGCCCTCTATCTGCTCGCCGTTGGGCGTCAGCCAGCGGGCGATGGTGACGTAAAGGGCGCCGCCGTTGGACAGCTCGCGCAGGTGATTGACAGAACCCTTGCCGAACGTCTGCTCGCCGATGAGCTTGGCGCGGCCGTGGTCGCGCAGGGCGCCGGCGAGGACCTCGGAGCCGCTGGCGGAGCCCTTGCCCGCCAGGATGACGATGGGCAGGTCCGTGGCCTCGCCGCCGGACTTGGCGCTGTACACGGTCTCGTTGCCCTCGCGGTCCACCTGCGTCAGGACCACGCCGCCGTCCAGGAACATGTCGGCCACGGCCACGGTGGCGTCCAGCCCGCCGCCCGGGTTGCGCCGCACGTCCAGGATAATGCCCTTGTAGTTGCCCGCATCCTTGATGCGGACGAGTTCCTTGCGCAGGTCATCAACGGTCTGGTCCGTGAACTGCCCCAGCTCAATGTACGCCAGGTCGGACACTATCTTGCCGCTCTCGTCCTGGATATCGCGCGTGAAGACGGTGGGGATGACGATGGTGCTGCGGACGATCGTCACCTCCACCTCGTTCTTGTCCGCGTGGCGTACCTTGATCGTCACGCTGGAGCCCTGGGGGCCACGGATGCGCTGCACCGCGTCCGCCACGCTCCAACCCTCCGTGGACTCGCCGTCCACCCCCAGCAGCACGTCTCCGGGCTGAATGCCCGCCTTCTCCGCAGGCGACTCGCGGAAAGGCGCCACGATCACGATCTCGCCGGTGACCGGGCTCAGGTCCACCTGGGCGCCGATGCCCTCGAAGCTGCCGGTGACGAGGTCGATGCCCAGGGCATAGTCCTCCGGCCGGATGTAGACGGTGTGTGGGTCGCCCAGGGCGGCGATCACGCCGTCGATCCCGCCCTTCTGCATGATCTCCGGCGTGACGGCCTCCGGGTTCACGAAGTCTTCTTCCAGGATGCGGTAGATCTCGTCCAGGATGCCGAAGCCGCTGGCCGGGGCCGTTGTGGTCGTGCTCGCCGGCGGGCCGCCCACGCTGGAGCCGCCGCCCGAGTCGCCCACTGTATAGCCGCCGACGCCTGCAAGGGCGATGGCGAGGGCCACCACCAGGGACGCCAGACCCCACTTAGCCGCCTTCCACATTAGCTTGTCACCTCTGTTGAAATCTCTGGATTTACATAAAACGGCGGCCTGCGCAGGCCGCGCCGTGCCCCGGCTGAGCGGCTCCTTCAATTCTCCCTTGCCCGCGATACTCCGGGCGCCGGTTGCGGAGCGGATAACCGTACAAAGTCTAGCATTGAACGAGTGGTCGTGGCAATTTGAGCGCGGCGCACACGCATGGTATACGGGCGCCGCGCCGCGGGCGATTCCGGGGGCTCGCTGGCGGCGGCCCGCGTACCGGCGGTGGAACGGCCGCCCCGGTTATGCCGTGCAGACTCGTAAGGTACATAACATATATAGTGCGAACATATAAACCCGGCGATGAGTTTGCCGCCGCCGCGCTTTCCCCTGTATCATTCCCCCCGCTATGACGCACCGCATAACCCTGGAGCGCAACACCCTCCGCTTCGCCGCGGCGCACTTCACGACGTCCGGGGGCGAGTGCGAGCCGCTGCACGGCCACAACTACGACGTGATGGTGACGATCGAGGGTGAGCTGACGGCGGACGCGTGGGTCGTGGACTTCACGGAGGCCAAGCGGCTGATCGCGGGGGTCTGCAAGGAGCTGGACCACCGCTTCCTGCTGGCGCTGGACAGCCCGTCGCTGGCGATCGCGCGGCGCGACGGTGCGTACGAGGTCGCCTTCGGTGAGCGCCGTTATGTCATACCGGAGAGCGATGTCGCCCCGCTTCCCATCGATAACTCGACGGCCGAGCGCCTGGCGGAGTGGCTGGCCGGTCGCATCGCGCGCGAGCTGGCCGCGCGCGGCGCGTCGAACCTGACGCGGATCACCGTGGGGGTAGAGGAAGCGCCCGGCCAGGCGGGCTGGTACACGTTGGCCCCGCCCTGGCCCCCCGCCCCGGAGCAGTAGAGCATGGCCCCACCTCAGACGCCTGCTCCATTGCCGGCCCCGCCCGCGCCCCCCGGCAGGCTAAGAGCCTGACCCCCGGGTAGGCGGCGTTGCTCTAATGCTCCATTGCCCGCCTCACCACCACCCATGCCCCGTGTCAGGCTAAGAGCCTGACCCCCCGGGTTGGCGGCATTGCTCCCTTGCTCCATTGCCGGCCACGGCCGCGCCCCGTGTCAGGCTAAGAGCCTGACCCCCGGGTTGGCGGCAATGCTCCATTACTCCAATGCTCTAATGCTCGCGTGGGGTGGAAGGGGGGTGGGGCTCCTGTTGACACGGCCCCCAAAACCCGTATGATGTACCCTGCCGAAGAGCCTGCATAACCTCTGCGGCGTCCGGGGACACTCAATGCAGATCGACTGGCAACGCGCCATCAACGATATCCTGGGCAAGAAGCTGTCCTGCCCGCGCTGCGGGACGCTTACCGATGACGTCCACATCGGCTACCTGCGCACGCCCGAGGCGGCCGAATGGGCGCCCCTGTGCGAGGGCTGCACGAAGCGCGAGAACTGCGACGCCCGCAAGCTCGTCGTGCTCTGCGAGAGCTGCTCGGCCGCCGTGCGCCTGCGCGGCCGGCGGGTGGACGAAGAGGGCTTCATGCACGCCCTGTTGGAGGAGACCCGCCGCAGCCTGGAGGAGACTCTGGACTACCTGGCCGACTTCTGGCGCGAAGACCTCGACATCGACCCGGAGGAGATGGACAAGCGCCTGGAGGACGTGGACCCGGAGCTGTTCGAGGAAGAGAACAACTGGCGCCACTACCTGGAGGAGCAATACCTGAAGATCCACCAGTGGTTCCGGGAGCGCCACCTGGCCATCCCCGGCGGCGGCTGGCGCTCAGAGTACGCGGAAGACGTTATCGCCCTGGGCTACCCCACGCTGCTGGGGGACTAGCGCCGTTGGTCGCTGCCATCCCGAAGTGATCCGCCTCAGGCGGACCCGCTCGCGTCTGCCCCGCCTGGCATATAATCGTCTACAAACCGTCAGTTCTCCGGCGTTTCGCCGGTTGTAAGGAGGGCCACCATGACGATCCAAAGCATTGACCAGGGCAAAGCCGAAGCTTTCGCCGGACAGATGATCGGCATCCTGAACGGGGGATGCCTGGCTCTTATGACAAGCATCGGCCACCGCACAGGCCTCTTCGACACAATTGCCTCGCTGCCACCCTCAACCTCCCAGCAGATCGCCGCAGCCACCGGCGTCAACGAACGCTACGCCCGCGAATGGCTCGCTGCCATGGTGACAGGCGGCATCGTGGAGTACGACGCGTCCGCCGCCACCTACCGCCTGCCGCCAGAGCACGCGGCTTCGCTCACGCGCGCCGCCGGCCCGAACAACCTGGCGACGATAACGCAGTTCCTCGCCCTCTTCGGCAACGTGGAGGACGAGCTTGTCCAGAGCTTCCGTCAGGGCGGCGGTGTCCCATACGCCCGCTTCGGCACCTTCCAGCAACTGATGGCTGAGGAGAGCGGCCAGTTAGTGGATGCGACGCTGCTGGACGTGACGCTGCCTCTGATCCCCGGCATTGCGGACCGCCTGCAGCGGGGCATCGGCGTCCTGGACGTGGGCTGCGGCAAGGGCCACGCCATCAACGTCATGGCGAAGGCATTCCCTCAAAGCCGCTTCACCGGCTACGACTTTTCGGACGAAGGCGTCGCCGCCGGCAATGCAGAGGCGCAGACGATGGGCCTCCCCAACGCCCGCTTCGTGGTCAAGGACGTGTCGACGATCGACGAGAGTGCAGCATACGACCTGATCACCGCCTTCGACGCTATCCACGACCAGGCCCAGCCCACGAAGGTGCTCCGGGCCATCGCCAACGCGCTGCGCCCGGGCGGCGTCTTCCTGATGGTGGACATCGCGGCCTCGAGCAATCTCGAGGAGAACCTCCAGCACCCGCTGGCGCCGATGCTCTACAGCATTTCCACGATGCACTGCATGACCGTCTCGCTCGCGCTCAACGGCGAAGGTCTCGGCACCATGTGGGGAGAGCAGGTCGCCCGCCGGAAGCTCTCCGAAGCCGGTTTCACGAAGATCGACATGAAGCGCGTGGAGGGCGATATTATGAACGCCTACTACATCTGCTCCAAGGACTGATCGCGTAGCGGCCTTGAGGAGCGCACCATGACCCTCTTTCACAGCCCCTGGTTCACCCTGGAGCCCTACCCGGAGATTACCCTGACGGCGCTCCTGGCGCCGTCCGCGGAGCGCTTCCGGGATAAGCCGGCGTTCATCACAGCCGAAGGCCGCGTGCACACCTTCGGTCAGACGTGGGAGGCCTGCCGGCGACTGGGCCGCTATCTGCAGGACAGCGGCGTGGCCAGGGGCGACCGCGTGGCCATCCTCTCCGCCAACGCGCCGGAGTACTTCGTGGCCTTCTACGCCACGCTCTTTGCGGGCGGCGTGGTCACCACCCTCAATCCCCTGTACAAGGAACGCGAGGTGCTGCACCAGCTGGAGGACTGTGGCGCCAGCGCCGCCTTCGCCATGACTGCCCTGCAGCCGCTGCTGCACGGCGTGCGCGAGCACCTGCCCCAGCTCAAGCACGTCTGGGCCATAGAGGATGTCTGGAAGCTGGCCGCCGAAGCGCCGCCGGACCCCCAGGAGCTGCAGCTCAACGCCCGGGAGGACCTCGCTGCCCTGCCCTACTCCAGCGGCACCACTGGTCTGCCCAAGGGCGTTATGTTAACTCACTTCAACCTGGTCTCGAACGTGCGGCAGACCCTGTCCACAGGCCTCAGCAACAGCTACGGCATCTACCTGGACTTCCTGCCCTTCTATCACATCTACGGCATGATCGTGCTCATGGCCTGCGGTTTCGCGGGGGGCATGACCCAGGTAGTCATGCCGCGGTTCGATCCCACGCTCTGCCTGGACCTCATCCAGCGCTATCGCGTCACCAACCTCTTCGCCGTGCCGCCGGCCCTGCTCGCCCTCGCCCACTACCCCGACACCGCGAAATTCGACACCTCCAGCCTGCTCATGATCATGAGCGGCGCGGCCCCTCTGCCGCCCGAGGTGGCGAAAGCCGCCGGCCGCGCGCTCAAGACCACGGTCCTCCAGGGCTACGGCATGACGGAGACCAGCCCCGTCACCAACGTCAACCCCACCAACCGCATCAAGGACGCCACAGTGGGCCCGCCCATCGCGGACACCATCGAGAAGGTGGTCTCGCTGGACGACGGCCGCGAGCTGGGCGCCGGCGAGGTGGGCGAGCTGCTGACGTTCGGCCCCCAGGTGATGAAGGGCTACTGGCAGCGGCCGGAGGAGAGCGCGGAGACCCTTCCCGGCGGCGGCTGGATCCGCACCGGCGACATCGTCCAGTGCGACGAGGAAGGTTATGTCACCATCCTCGACCGCAAGAAGGAGATGATCAAGTACAAGGGCTACCAGATCGCACCCGCTGAGCTGGAGGCGCTGCTCATGGAGCACCCCGCCGTCATGGACGCCGCCGTCATCCCCAAGCGCGACGCCGGGTCCGGCGAGATACCCAAGGCCTTCATCCTCTTGCGGCCGGAGCAGAAGGTGGCCCCCGAAGAGCTGATGCGCTTCGTGGAGGAGCGCGTGGCGCCCTACAAGAAGGTGCGCGAGATCGAGTTCGTGGACGCCATCCCCAAGACGCCGTCCGGCAAGATCCTGCGCCGAGAGCTGATCGAACAAGAGCGCGCGAAGGCCGGCGGCTAGTCCCGGGGGGTCAGGCTCTCAGCCTGACGCGGGGCGCGGCCGGGGCCGGCAATGGAGCATTGGAGCAATGCCGCCTACTCGGGGGGTCAGGCTCTCAGCCTGACGCGGGGCATGGGTGGGGGTGAGGCCAGCATTAGAGCAATGGAGCAATAAAGCATTGGAGCATTAAGCATGGCCGCTGATGCATGGGGGCAGGCTCTTAGCCTGACACGGGGCGCCGTCGGCGCCGAGGCCGGCAGGCGTCGCCCGTGTTCCTGACCCGCGTCGCCCTGGCGCTGGGAACGCTCGTCCTGGGCGGCCTCGCCGCCGCCGTCATCGGCCTCGTGGTCATCGCGCTGCTGGCGTCCAGCGGCGGCTCTGGTCCCGCTGACGCGTGCCGCCCAGCCGGCAGCAGCGACGACGGCTCGTTGCGGCCGGTCGCCCGCGATGTGGAGACGGCGGCCGTTTTCCAGCAGCGCTGGGACGACCTGCGCTTCCGGGCGCTGAGCGGCTCGCCTACCCTCTCGGCCACGTTCAGCGAAGGCGAGGTGACGGCCCGCGCCTCGCAGTACCTGGCGGAGCGCGACGCCCCTCTGCAGGATATCGTCATCTGCTTCCATGACGGCCAGGCGGAGGCCCGTGCCCGCGCGGAGGTGCCCACGCTGGCAGACGTCCCGCTCCTCGGCGGCCTGTTCGATACCAACGTCCGCCTGGTGGGCAGCATCGACCTCTCCGGGGAGCACCCACGGCTGAAGATCGAGCAACTGGAAGCGGGCAACCTGCCGGGCTTCCTGGAGGACGCCGTCCGTGACGAAGTGGAGGACGCCGTCAACAGCCGCCTGACGGACCTCCAGGTCGATCTCAGCTACAGCGTGACGTTCCGGGAGGGCGAGGCGGAGGTCGCCGTTTCGCCCTAGCCTCACTCCGGCCGCTGGAAGACCAGCAGCCGGTCCACGGGGACGAAGCCGAGCCTGGCGGCCAAGCGCCGCCGACGCCTCGTTCGCGTCCAGCGCGCCCCAGACCGGCTCCTTGCCGCGGTCCCGCATACGCTCGATCATGAACGAGACGCAGCGCGCGGCATAGCCCCGGCGCCGGTACGGCGCGAGCGTGTCAATGGAGACGTCCCAGAGCCTTTCCGTGAGCGCTCCCGCGTAGCAGAAACACACGAGCGCGCCGTCCGCGCTGACGGCGGCGACCGGCGACCGTCCGGCGGCGACCAGAAGCTCTGACTTGAGGCGCGCGGGGAGGTTGTTCAGGGACGAGATTTCGTCCGGGCCCAGCAGCCGCACCGCGCCCGCCGGCACACTCGGCAGCCGCGGCGCGCTCCCCAGCCGGTGCAAGCCCGCCGTAGCGCCCTGCCATTCGGGCAGCGCGCGCGTCACGGCCGGCGCGGCCTCGAACTGGCAGAGCAGCTCGCGGGCCGCCGGCTCCCGGCCCACCGCCTCGCGGATAGCCCTGGCCTTCGGCTCCCCGGCGACGACCACCAGATGCGTCTCGCGATCCCTCAGCAGGTAGCTGAGCACCGGCTTCTCGTCCAGCCCAATGACGTCGCACTCCCGCCGCAGGAGCATGGAGCGCGCCTCAACCCAGCGCGGGATATCGGGCAACCCCGCCGCGAGGCGCGCAAAAAGCGCGTCAGGCGTGGCGCCGGCGTCCGCGCTCACGCGTCCACGTACCCGGCGCCGGTCCAGCGCCGGACCTTCGTCTTTTCCGCTGCGCCCACGCGCCAGCGCATGACCGTCTGGTGCCCCTCGCCGCTGTACTTGACGAAGGACGCGCGCTCAATGTCCAGCGCAAACAGGTGATACGGCTCCGGCGGCCGGAAATCGGTCTTCTGGAACGACGCCTCCGCGAAGCGATCTCGCTCACCCGCGTCCGTCACCTCCGCGACGCGGCCGCGCAGCTTGACTTCGCCCTCGCTGCCGTCCTTGTCGGCGACCACGCTGTGCACCAGGCAGCGGCCGTCCCGCAGCAGATCGAGCGCCTTCTTCGACTGCCACATCATCCCGAGGTAAAGCCTGCCGTCGGCGATCACAGGCTCCAGCGGGCTAATGCGCGCCTCGCCGCTCGCCGTCACCGTGCCCAGGAGCGCGAGTCCCGTCGCCGCGAATCGGCCTTCCGCCAGACGCGAAAGCTCCGGCGCCGCCCCGCAGAACTCGCTCCAGTGCATCTATCTGGTCCGTGGGTGGGGCCTTTTCGCCCTGCGCGGCGAACGCATTGCCAACCGCTACAGCCCTTCGGCCTCGCTCAGGACAGGCTTCCTCGCCAGCATGAACACGAACTCGCCCGGGACCTCGTAGCCGTCTCCCCGGCGGTATTCGCTGATGCTCTCCAGGAACTCGCGGTGCGCCGCCTCTCGCGTCTCCGGCGAGAACTTGGAGTAGGCCAGCGCCACCGGCCCGCCGGCGAACACCGCCGCCAGCACGTCGCGCTCCCCGGCGAAGCAGAGCGGGCGGTCCACGCGCTCCTCGTGCAGGTCCACGAAACCGGCCTTCTGGAAGGCGTAGGAGAGAGCGCCCGGCGCGCCCAGCTGGAAGAACAGCGGGCACACGTCAGATTCCACGCGGCTGTCCACAATGGGGAAGATGGAGGCCCAGCCGCAACGGTCGCGGCGGCCCCAGACCGCCACTGCGGCGCGACCGCCGGGCCGCAGCACGCGCTGCATCTGCGCGATGGCCCGCTGCGGGTCGGCCGGGTACATCAGCCCCAGCACGCAGCTCACGGCGGCGAAGGAGGCGTCCGCGTGCGATAGCTCCTCCGCGTCCTCGCGCTCGCACTGCATGTTGACGATGCCGCGGCGTTCCGCCTCGGCGCGCGTCGCGTCCACCATCCGCTGCGAGATGTCCGTCGCCACGACGGCGCCCTCCGGCCCGACGATCTCCGCTGCCAGAAAGGCGGCGATGCCCGTGCCGGTGGCGACGTCCAGCACACGCTCGCCGGGCTGCAGGTCAAGGAGCGCCAGGCAGCGCTCGGAGCAGTGGCGCAGCAGGGGCACGAAGTACTGGTCGTAGTCCTGGACGGCCATGTCCCAGCCGTAGCGCTGGACGCGGCGGTGCAGCTTCGGTTCCACGGCTCTACTCCCCGGTGGCCCCGGTGGCCCCGGCGGGTGCGGACGGCGCTGCGGCCCGCACGGGCTCGGAGATCTTCAGCTCACCCCTGACCGGCACCGCCCGCCTCAAGTCGTCCAGCACCGGGCTGTGGGCGTCCGCCGTCGCCACGAGCTGACGGACGCGCTCCTCGCCTGCCGGGCTGCTGATGTGTGCCGTGTAGCGGACAGCCGTCCACCCGGGCGGCACGCTGTCATCGACGCCGTACATGCCCCGCGCGTCGTAGTCCGCCTCGACGACGACTTCGACGCTGTCCAGCGGGATCTCCAGGCGCGCCGCCCAGAGCACGTAGCCCATGGCCAGGCAGCTGCCCAGCCCGGCGCGCACCAGCACTCCCGGGTCCGGGCCCAGGCCGGCGCCGCCGTCGCCCGGCGTCTCGTCGGCGACGAGCTTCCACGCCCCGTCCTCGATGTCGCACGTGACGCCGCTGCGCACGCGGACGGTAGTGGTCGCGGTGCCCTGCCCCACGCTGGGGCGCAGACGCAGCGTCCGCGCGTTGCGTTCCTGAATCGTCTTGAGGTTCTTGTCCTCGCTCATTCGGCCCGCCCGTCCTTTCTCTCTAAAACCGGCTCGGGTTTGATTATACGGGCGAGGGATGCGCACGGAGGCGGTCACGCCGGATAAAATTCGATAAATTCGGGCGGGCGTGACCGCGTAGAGACGCCCCGGCGGGGCGTCTCTACGGGGGTTCGAACGTCTCTCTACGCGCGGGCGATGTCCACGGCGATGCCCCGGTCGATCGGTACCGGCTGGCACTGCATGAGCCAGTAGCGCAGGTGGCCGTAGCCGCCCGCCAGGTGCAGCCACTTCACCATCCCCGGCTCGGCGGACGAGGGGTCCTCCCACTGCTCGAACTGGTAGGGCTCCCAGCCGTTGTACATGATCACCTGCCCCGGCTTCACTGCAGGCGAGAGCTTGGCCGCGCAGACGAACGACGAAACGTCGTTGAAGACGCGCACCCGGTGGTCCGCCTCAATACCGCGGCCGGCGGCGTCCCCGGGGTTCAGCAGCACCGATGGCTCGCCCCGGTGCGTTTGCAGCATCATCCGGTTGACGACGTTCGTGGAGTGGATGGTCCAGCGGGAGTGGCCGCTGGTCAGGGTGAACGGATGGTCGCCGCCCTGGCGCGGGTTCTCCTTGTGCACGGGCAGTTGCTCGGCGGCTTCCAGGAACCATTCGTGGTCAATGTAGAACTGGGCGCGGCGCGTCAGCGTGGGGTACGGCAGCTTCTTCTCCGTATGCCAGCGGAACGGGTTGTGGGTGCTGTCCGGCTCCAGGTCCGATGCCTGGGCGATGGCGAAGGGCACGGCGCCCCAGTTGGTGAACCGCAGCGATCCCTTTTCCCGCATCGTCTCCAGGTCGGCGCCCTCGGGCAGGTTGCCGAAGGCGGCCGTGTCGCGGATCCACTCGTCGGCCAGCTTCTCGGGACTGTCGATCGCGCCGCCCAGGGTGTAGGCGGCGGCCAGGTTGTCCAGCCGGTGCGCGCCCCCGCGGGCGTCGCGGTACTCCACGAAGCCGCGGGCGGCCGCCCGCTCTTCGATCTTCTCGGCCAGCAGGCGGAATATCTCCCATTCCGGCTTCGCCTCGCCCGGCGGCGGCGCCGCTTTGTCAGAGAATGTCAGGTTCAGGATGTCCGGCGTGGGGATGTGGAACGTCAGCTTCTCGTAGCTCAGCGCTACCGGCAGGAAGATGTCGGAGTACATGCCCGTGGTATGCATCCGCCAGTCCACGGTCACCACCATCTTCAGCTTGGGCCACAGGTTCTCCAGCAGCAGCTTCTGGCCACCCCGCATGCGGCGCAGGAAGTTCCCACCGATCTCAAACAGCACCCGCGGCGGCGTGTCCGCCCCCGGCCGGTCGAGTCCCCGCCACCAGCCCTTGTCCAGCGCCTCCTTGAGCCGCGCGTCGAAACCGTCGCCGATGGCGGGGTCGTTCCAGGCCGCCGTGTTCCAGCGCTCCCGGTAGCCGCAGTGGTAGTACCAGAGGAACGCCGGGGGCACGGTGTTGCCCATGGCCGCCGCCATCCGCATCAGCTCGAACGAGGCCATCTCGTCGGTCATCGTCGGGTCCTGGGCCTTGACGGCCTGCGCCATCATGTTGCGCATGTTGAGGACCCGCAGCGCTTCCTCCGTCCCGGCCTTGTTCTTCATGGAATAGAGGTACGCCCCATCGAACATGCCCACGGACCAGCTGCGGGTGCCCGTCCCCTTCTTGCCCCAGTTGCCGGTGAGCCCCAGCAGCAGGCACATGGACCGCTCCATGAGGTCGCCGTGGTAGTATTTGCCGGCGTTGAACCCCAGCAGTATGTTGGTGCGGCGGGTAGCGACCTTGCGGGCCAGCATCCGGATCATCTCCGGGTTAGTGCCGCACATCGCGGAGGCCTTCTCCGGCGTGTAGTCCGCCAGCTGGTCCCGGAGGAGCTGGAACACGGGCGTTACCTCCACCGCTTTCCCATCCGCCAGCGTCACCGGGCAGCGGCCTTCCAGCGCCGGCACAATATCGCCCAGCGCCAGCGTGCCCCGGGGCGCCTCCGCCGGGGCTTCGGTGCGGGAGTCCAGGAAGTAGAACTGGTCGTCCCGGCCCTGGCCCGTGACGTCCGTCTGGCGCAGGAACCGCCGCGTGTCCGTGCGCACCAGCAGCGGCAGGTCCGTTTGCTCGCGCACGAACCCGGCATCGTACAGACCCTCCTCGATGATCACCTGGCACATGCCCAGGGCCAGCGCCGCGTCGCTGCCGGGTTCCACCGGCACGTGGTAGTCCGCATGTATCGCCGAAGGGCTGTAGTCCGGCGCGATAGTCACGACCTCGCCGCCGTTGTAGCGCGACTCCAGCACGAAGTGGTACCACGGGATCGCCGTGTAGACCGGGTTGCGGTGCCAGACCAGGGTCAGCTCCGCGTGGAACCAGTCGTCGACGCTGCTGGCGGAATTGACCTTGCCGTACGTCATGTAGAGGCCGGGGTTGAAGTCGTTGATGTCGGCGTTGACGTCGGTGACCGTGCCGCCGAGGCCTTCGATGATGCGGCCGAAGAGCATGCCCGCCATCAGGCCGCCCTCGTTCGGCGTCGCGACCTGCAGGACAGACTCCGGCCCGGACTCCTGGATGGCGTCCAGCGTGGCATCCGCGACCGCCGCCAGCGCCTCGTCCCAGGAGACGCGGGCCCAGTTGCCCTCGCCGCGCTCGCCCGCCCGCTTCAGGGGGTAGAGGACCCTCTCCGGGCTCTGCAGCATGCGGCTCCAGGCGTTCCCCTTCTGGCAGCCCATGGGGTTCATATCGGGCACGCCCGCCTCTACGGGCATGTAGGTCCCCGCCTGCTCTTCCCGGATGATGGCGCCGTCCTTCACGTACACGCGGTACTGGCAGTTTCCCGGGTAGCAGTTGATGCAGTGGCTGGCCCAGGCGACCTTATCCCAGGCCCACCTGTCCCGGTAGGCGTCCTGCCCATCCGCGCGCTGGGGACGCGAGTGCCCTGCCGCGGCAGAGTTGGACCCGTCAAGCGGCTTCTTCATGCTACCTCCCCCGGGCGCTGGACCGGCTGTTCGTGAACTGATTCCGCATTCTCGCCTAAGATTCTGCGGCCACGGGGAAGGATAGTAAGTCGGGCGCGCCCCTCTCTCGTGTCAGGTATTAACCTACGGCGCGCGAGGCGTTACGGCTGACGATTCGTGCGCCCCTACACTCGCAGTTGCATGATTTCGTGCTAACCTGATCTGTCTCCAGTTGCCCTAGAAGCACGCGGCACCGATCCTCGTCGGCCCGTAGGGACACAGCTTTAGCTCTGTCCAGCCGGGGCGCGGCGTGGGGCCACCCCGCCGCCCCTCCCTGGACCGACCTGAAGGTCCGTCCCTACGTTCTGTCGTGTGTCATCGCGCGTGCTCCGGCGCCCTAGCCGCACTCGTCGGGGCCGCAGCAGGCCGCCCCCTTCGTCACCGAGACGACCTGCACCGGCTCGCCGGCGCTCCCCGGCCGGCGTGCGCCGCCGGGTTTGCGCGCGCGGATGATGGCGCTGATGAAGCCCAGGGGCTCGCCGCCCGTCCTGGCGAACTGGCGCATGAGATCGCCCAGGCCACCGCTCTCGGCATCGGCCGCCGTGTACTCGCGGACGGTCTCGATCTCGATGTCTGCGAAGCCGGCCGCGCGCAGCTTCTCGCTGTACTCGTTCTCCTCCAGCGCCCCGGCGATGCACCCGGCCCACAGCTCGATGCTGCGCTTGAGGGCGGAAGGCATCTGGCCGCGCGTGACGATATCGGCGATCGCCAGGCGCCCGCCCGGCTTCAGCACGCGGTAGGCCTCGCTCAGCACGCGGTCCTTGTCCGGCGAGAGGTTGACGACGCAGTTGCTGATGATGACGTCGATCTCCCCGTCCGGCAGCGGCATGTTCTCCATCTCGCCTTTCAGGAACTCGGCGTTTGTGACCCCGGCCTTGCCGGCGTTGGCGCGGGCCAGCTCCAGCATCTCGTCCGTCATGTCCAGGCCGTAGGCCTTGCCCGCCGGACCCACCCGTCGCGCCGAGAGCAGCACGTCGATGCCGCCGCCGGAGCCCAGGTCCAGCACCGTCTCGCCCTCCTGGATCGCGGCGATGGCCACGGGGTTGCCGCAGCCGAGCGAGGCGACCACGGCTTCCTGCGGCAGGTCGCGGATCTCGTCCGTGGTGTAGAGGCGGCTGCTGATGGCGCTCGCGTCATCGCCGCCGCAGCAGTCGCTCCCCTGCTGCACCTCCTGCGCCCGCGCGGCGTACCGCTTGCGCACCTCTTCCTTGATCTCCGCGTCGTTCGTCATGACAGGCCTCCTTATTGAATACCTTCTATGCTTAGCTGATCTCCGTCAGGCGCCGCACCGCGGCCAGCAGCGCCCGCGGGTCCACGCGGTGGTAGACCCACTGCCCCCGCCGTTCCGACTGGATGAGGCCGGACTCGCGCAGCACCTTCAGGTGGTACGAGATGGTGGGCTGCGAGAGGCCGAACGCCGGCACGATGTTGCACTCGCAGAGCTCCCGCATCTGCGAGATCGACCGCAGGATGCGCAGGCGCGTCCCGTCCGCCAGCGCCTTGAACACGGCGGCCGCCGCGTCCAGGCCGTCGTCCTCGTGGACGTGCACCTCGGCGATGCCGCAGCACGGTCCGCCCGTCTGCTCCGTTGTCCTCACAGCGGTGGTCATGGTGAGGCCATGATAAGGGGCATATAGATGTTTGTCAATATCCTGCAGGCGGTATTTTGCACTCGACCAGATCCTGGCTTCGCCGCCCGCCCGCCGTCCGTGCTATCTTTACCTCCGGAAGGACCCCCGGCAGAGAAAGGAGCGGGCTATGCCCCAGCTATCGCCGAAGATCAGGGACGCGCTCAACCAGCAGATCAACGTGGAACTCTCGTCCGCCTATCGCTACCTCGCCATGTCGGCCTACTGCAGCGAGGCCAACCTGCAGGGGGCGGCCACCTGGCTGCGACTGCAGTGGCAGGAAGAGCTGGCCCACGCCACGAAGCTGATCGATTACATGGGCGACAGGGGCGGCGGCGTCAGTCTGAAGGCGGTTCCCCAGCCGCCGGGCGCGTTCCAGTCGCTGCCGGACGTGTTCGAGAAGGTGCTCCACGACGAGCAAGAGGTCACCGCCGCCATCTACCGCATCTACGACCTGGCCATGCAGGAGAAAGACTACGCCGCCCAGGGCCTGATGCAGTGGTACGTGCAGGAGCAGGTGGAGGAGGAGAACTCCGCGGCGGAGATCGTGAGCATGCTCCGCATGGCGGGCGATAGCGCCGCCGGCCTGCTCATCGTCGACCGCCGCCTGGCCGAGCGCACCGCCGCCGGGTAGCGGCGCGGGTGGCGAGCAATGGAGCAATAGAGCAAGGGCGCGCCATGCCCATCCTGTCATTCTGAGCGGCATGACGCTCGCTCGCAGGAGTGAGCATCTTCGCGAAGGAATCTGGGGAGGGGCAAACGTTCGTACGAGGAAGGTAGGCAAGGTACGCGCCTGCCACGCTGCTCCATTGCTCTATTGCTCGGGTGCGGCGCGGCTCGTGTGGGGTCAAGGCACCAGGATCACGCGCCCGAACGCCTGCCGGCTCTCGATGTAGGCGTGCGCCGCCGCGGCCTCCGCCAGCGGGTACGTGCGGTCTATGGCCACGCGCAGATCGCCGTTCGCGACGTCCCGCAGCAGCCCCTCCACCAGCGGCCGCCCGCGCAGGGGCTCGAACATCAGCGAGCCGCCGAAGAAGACGCCCGTGAAGGAGCGGTTCATCTGCCCCAGCGCCGTCACGTCGATCGTGCGCTGGTCTGACCGTCCCGCGTTGCCCACGCTCACCACGCGGCCCTTGTACGCCGTCGCCTCGATGCTCCCCGGCAACGTCGTCCCCACCGAGTCCACCACCAGGTCCACGCCGCGGCCGCCCGTCAGCCGCCGGGCTTCCGCCACGAAATCATGCGTCTTGTAGTTGATGCCGTGGTCCAGTCCGAACTCCCGCAGCCGCTCCAGCTTCTCGTCGCTGGAGGCCGTCGCCAGCACTGTCGCGCCCGCCCGCTTGGCCAGTTGCACCGCCGCCAGGCCCACGCCGCCGGCGCCCGCCTGCACCAGCACCGTCTCGCCCGCCTGCAGCCGCCCGAACTCGAACAGGCACTCGTGCGCCGTGCCGAAGGCGATGGGCACGCAGGCTGCCACCTGCGGGTCCAGTCCCTGGGGCACCGGGAACGTCTGCATGGGCGGCGCTGAGACCAGCTCCGCGTGCGAGCCGAAGGGCATCACGACGACGACCGCCTGGCCTGCCTGCCGGTCCGCGACGCCGGCGCCAACCTCGCGCACCACGCCCGCGCACTGGTAGCCGACGATGTGCGGCTTCGAAGGCATCTCGCCGCCGGCGCGGTTGAGCACGTCGCCGCCCTCGATGCTGATCGCCTGCACCTCGACGAGCACGCCGCCGGGGTGGCAGACGGGGTCCGGCACGTCCTCGTAGCGGAACACATCGGGCGCGCCGGTCTCGTAGTAGACGGCTGCTTTCATGGGGCGGCTCCTCTCTTGCTGTGCGGGTGTATCATGGTCACGGGCCACCGGGAGGCCGATGAACTCCTCGATTGTACCCCGCCCGCGCGGCATCAGGCGCTGGCTGTTCCCGCTTGCGGCCACCGCCGCCGCCTTCCTGCTGCTCTCGGCCGCCCAGGACGAACCGCCGGTACCGCCTCCGCCCAGGCTACAGGGGGTGACGGCCGAACAACTGCGGGATATCGGCATCGCGATATACGCGCCCCATTCAGATAGCGCAGGATTCAGCCCAGAAGCAGCAAGGGCGTACGCCTCTGGGAAGTTCGGCCGCGGCGTGGTGCGGGAGGTCGTCCTGGCCTGGCTCGTCGATGAGAGCGGAACCGGCTTCGACCGCGAGGTCTGGGTCGTGAACTACGACCCGGCTACGGTGCCTATCGTGTTGATCGGCGGCCCGAACAGCCTGCCCGATCCTCTGCCTGAACTCAAGGCGGAGTTGGCGCTGGATTTCCTGGACGCGGAGACGGGCGACTTCTTGCTCGGCGTTGTCCACTAGCGCTCGGCCGCCAGCGCCCGCTCGGCCTCCCGCAGCAGCTCCCCCAGCCCCCACCCCTTCGCCGCCGACACCGGCACGCCCCCGCGCGCCCACGCCGGCAACGCCGTTCGCCACCCTTCTTCCCCCTTCCCGCTTCCTTCTTCCTCCAGCAAGTCCACCTTGTTCAGCGCCAGCACCCGCGGTCTGTCCGCCAGCCCCAGCTCCACCAGCGTCTCCTCCACGGTGCGGGCCTGCTCCTCGGCGTTTGGGTGCGTAATGTCCACCACGTGCAGCAGCAGCGCCGCCTCCTCCAGCTCCTCCAGCGTCGCGCGGAAGGCCGCCACCAACTGCGTGGGCAGCTTCTGGATGAAGCCCACGGTGTCCGTGAGCAGCGCCGTCGCCCCGGAGGGCAGCCGTATCCGCCGCGTCACCGGGTCCAGCGTCGCGAACAGCCGGTCCTCCACCAGCACGTCGGCGCCGGAGAGCGCGCGCATCAGCGTGCTCTTCCCCGCGTTCGTGTAGCCGACCAGCGAGAGGACGGGGACGCCCTGGCGCGCCCGCTGCCGCCGGTGCAGCGCCCGCTGCTTACGCACCTGCTCGATCTGCCGTTTCAGCGAGCTGATCTTGTCGCGGATCAGGCGGCGGTCCGTCTCCAGCTGCGTCTCGCCTGGGCCGCGGGTGCCGATGCGTCCTTCCAGCCGCTCCAGGTGGCTCCACTGGCCGCGCAGCCGGGGCAGGATGTACTCGTGCTGCGCCAGCTCCACCTGCAGCCGGCCCTCGCGGGTGCGGGCGTGCTGGGCGAAGATGTCCAGGATCAGCGCCGTGCGGTCCAGCACCTTCACGTCCAGCGCCTTCTCCAGGTTGCGCTGCTGCGAGGGCGTCAGCTCGTCGTCGAAGATGACCGTGGTGTAGCCGAGCTCCAGCCGCTGCGACGCCACCTCCTCCACCTTCCCCTTGCCGATGTACGTGGCGGGGTGCTGGCTGTCCAGGCGCTGCACCGTCTGCCCCACCACGCGCGCGCCGGCCGTATCCGCCAGCAGCGCCAGCTCCTCCAGCGATACCTCCGCCGGCCAGCGGCGGCCGTCCGGGCGCCCGCTGCGCGGCCCGCGGCCGATGGCCGCGTGCTTCACCTCAGCGGCGACGAGGAACGCCCGCTCTGCGGGTCCGGCTGTGGGATGCAGTTCTCGTCTCGCGATCGCCGGTCACCTCCGCGTACAGTATACGGAACGCCGGGAGCAGGGGAACGGTGTGCGCAGGAGGCGCCCACCTCCAGAAGGGGCAATGCGCCGGGCCGATATCCCCAGGACGCGGGTGGCTGGGCGGGGCATCTGTGTCCATCTGTGCATCATCAGTGTCATCTGTGGCTAATGTGGGGGGCGGCAGGGCAGGCCACGCGCCCGGCCATGCTACAATCCCCCCGAAACCGACCGCGAACGGAGGCCCGAGCGCATGCCCGTATCCCCGGAAACAGCGGCCGTACCCCGCCGCATCTTCTCCCCCATCGCCCGCGGCTACGACACTCCCGCGCCATGGCCACGCTCGACTTCGCCGTGCCCCAGGGTGCCGCCTACCCCCGTGAGAACCGTGGTAGACTTGTGGCCGTGGTGATGACACCATCGTCGGTGGTAAGTCATTGCAAGAGAACATCTCGTCTTCTTTCGTAAATGGAATTACGAAAATCCCAGATTTGAACGAGACCCCTGTCTCGTGGATTCGTCTGCCTGCGTTTCGGGCGGGCAAGCTGATCTCGTTTGTGCCTCCGCTGTCAATCCGCTGGATTGCTTTTTCCTTGGCCCTCTTGTACCCACCTCACGTCATTGCAGTCTGGTCGTCGAAGCCCGATGACCTGTATCTTCTTCCCGCCCTCGCGGCAACGTTGCTCTTCGCCGATGTGGCATTCGTGCCTGCATTTGTCAAGGACAAGCTTAGCGAGACGATCCGCCTGCTCCTCGAAGTTGCCGCCCCTGTGGACGAAGACCTAGACGAGTTCACGCATGCGCGTGAGGAGGAGATAAGCAACATCTTTCGTTGGAGTGGCAGTTGGAACGCCATGCTGTGGGTGGGTCTACCCCTCGCCGCGGCGATCGAGGTCCCCCTAATACTATTTGCCGGCCCCAGTTTCGATGTTCCACCAGCGGTGAGGATCGTTGACTACTCGGTTGCCACGGGAATCATGCTATTTGGCGCGGCAGCCGTCTCTCGCCTCCCGCCGGTGATCGTCCTCTACCACCGTCTATACAGAGGTCTGAGGCTAAAGGCCGCATACATCCGATATCCACCTCGCCAGCTGAAAGTCGTTAGCGGAATTTCGTTCCAAATGGCGCTGTGGGCCATCTTCGGATATGTAATGCTTGGTTTGTTTTGGGTTACATTTCCAGACTTTTTCCTTCAATGGGAGATCATTGCCGCCTACATGGCGTTCGGGGCCTTACTCGTTCTTGTCATATCGTTCGTGCCTCAATGGCAGCTACACAGGCTGATGCGGGAATATAAGTATGAGCAGATCGAACAATTCCGCCCCCAAGCCAGGGAAGCACTCGACCGGGTCGCTAACGAGCCATACCCAGAGGGTTTTCGGCGACTCGCTGAATTCACGCAAGCGGAACGCAGCCTCTCCGAGATAAGGGAATGGCCGTTCGATCTCAGTGCAGTGCCCAACGCTCTCGGCATAATGGTGGCACCGTTCGTGGCACCCTTGGTACTCGGGTTTCTAGAGCTGACCTTCCGGTAGACCATCGGCTCCTGGCGGGGCGCCGGTGGTGTGGGGAAAGAAGGCGCCGTGAAGCTCCGACAGCGAGAAGTGCTGACGGCCAAGCAGCTCGCACGAGCGCGCCCCGCCTTCTACGCGCTGCGCAGCGGCGGCTGGCGCGACTACGTGACGCTGCTGCACCCGCCGTACACGCTCTGGCACCTGAGTTATGTCGTGCTGGGCGCCGCCCTCTCCCCCACCGTCCGCTACGACCGCCTGGGCGCGACGCTCGTCGCCTTCGCCCTGGCGCTGGGCGTCGGTGCGCACGCGCTCGATGAGCTTGCCGGCCGCCCTTTGCGCACCGGCATTCCCCGCCCGGTGCTGGGCGCACTCGCCGCTGCCGGGCTGGGCGGCGCGGTCGCGCTCGGCGTTGTGGGGGCCATCGCTGTTTCGCCCTGGCTGCTCGGCTTCATCGCCTTCGGCGCCTTCATCGCTCCGGCGTACAACCTGGAGTGGTTCCGCGGCCGCTTCCACCACGACTTCTGGTTCGCGCTCGCCTGGGGCGCCTTCCCGTTTCTCACCGCTTACTGGGTGAGCTCGGAACGCTTCGAGGCCTCCGCGCTCTTCGGCGCCGGCGCCGTCTTCGCGCTGAGTTTAGCCCAGCGCGTGCTGAGCCGCCGGGTGCGCAGCGTCCGCCGCCGGGTGCGCAGCATCGAGGGCCGGCTGCTCTACGACGACGGTACGGCGGAGGACATCGATAGGCGCTGGGCGCTGGCGGCGGACGAACGGGCCCTGATGCTGATGGCGGTGGCCGTGGCCGCGCTCAGCGCGGCGGCGCTGGTAGCGCGTCTGTAGCGACACACCCGCCGCAAACGGCAGGCGGCCGCGCAGCCGGCGGCAGGCCCGGTACCGCCTATCGGGATTATCCCCACACCAGGTTGGGGCAAACCCTGACAGACCGCGCCGCCGCCTGCCCCTACGCTGGTGCCAGCCCGTTCAGCGCGGCCGGGAGGTGTGATTATGGCAACGACTGGGACCCTGGAGCAGACCGGAAGGCGCACGAAGGCCTATCGCTCGACGGCGGACCTGTACCGCGAGCAATGGCGATGGGACCGCGTGGCGTGGGCCAGCCACTGCATAGACTGCTACCCCGGCAACTGCGTCCTGCGCGTCTATGTGAAGGACGGCATCGCCTGGCGCGAGGAGCAGGCCGGCGTCCTGCCCATCATCGAGGAAGGTGTGCCGGATATGAACCCCATGGGCTGCCAGAAGGGGGCCGGCTGGAGCCAGATGCTGTACGCCAAAGAGCGGCTGCTCTACCCCCTGAAGCGCGTGGGCCGGCGCGGCGGCGGCAAGTGGAAGCGCATCTCCTGGGACCAGGCGCTCAGCGATGTGGCGGACGCCGTCCTGGACGCCATCCAGGAGCAGGGACCGGAGTCCATAATCCACCTCAGCGGCTGCAACCTGCCCACCTACGGCATCGTCGGCCGCGGCCGCTTCTCCTCGTTGATCGGCAGCTCCACCATGGACCTGAACGCGGAGATGAACGACTTCGCGGCCGGGCACTACCTCACGTATGGCATCTTCGACCCCGTCAGCTCTATCGACGACTGGTTCCACGCGGAGCTGATCTTCATCTGGTTCGCCAACCCGGTATACACCCGCATCCCGCACCAGCACTACATCAACGAGGCCCGCTACAAGGGGGCGGAGGTGGTGACCGTGGCGCCGGACTTCAGCCCCTCCGCCATCCACGCCGACCGCTACGTGGCGGTGCGCCCCGGCTCGGACGCCGCCTTCGCCCTGGGCATGGCGCAGGTGGTCATGGAGGAGAGGCTCTGGGACGACACGTTCGTGAAGGAGCAGACGGACCTGCCGCTGCTCGTCAGGCTGGACACCCGGATGTACCTGCGGGAGAGCGACTTGAAGGATGGCGGTGGCGATGAGCAGTTCTACATGTGGGACGTGGGAAAGGGGCGGATCGCCGAGGCCCCGCGGGGCACCCTGGCGCTGGGCGAGACGGACCCGGCGCTGGAAGGCGTCTTCGAGGCGACGCTGAAGGACGGCGCCACCGTCCGGGTGACACCGGTGTTCGCGCTGGCGAAGGACCGGCTGCGGGACTACACGCCGGAGAAGGCGTCCCCAATGTGCAGCGTGGCCCCGGACGTGATGCGGGAGCTGGCGCGCAAGGTGGCCCGCAAGCGCACGGCCATCATCTGCTGCCTGAACAACGCGTCCAAGTACTACCACGGCGACCTCATCGAGCGTTCGGAGCTGCTGTTGCTGGCCCTCACCGGCAACTGGGGGCGCAAGGGCACCGGCGTCCGGGCCTGGCTGGCCGCGCTCTTTGACGGCTACTTCGTGACGGCGGGCAAAGGCAAGCCCGGCCCCGAGGCCACCCAGCAAATGGTGGGCATGATACGCCAGATGGTCCAGGCCGTGAAGAACATGGACCCCACCATGCCGGACCACGTGGCGATGATAGAGATGGCCAAGCGGGCCACCGCCATGGGTGCGCCCGCCATGGTCCCGCCCATCTTCCTCTGGTACTACCACTGCGGCTTCTCTGAGGTATGGTCCCGCAAAGAGTGGCACGACCCATCGATGAAGCGCCCGTTCACGGAGTACTGGGAGGAGGCCAGGGACAAGGGCTGGTGGCAGGGCCTCATGCAGCCCGCGCCGGACCAGGAGCCGCGCGTCTTCATCGAGATGGGCGGCAACGCGCTGCGGCGCACCCGCGGCGGCCAGAATATGCTTCTCAAGCACCTCTGGCCCAAGCTGAAGATGGTCGCCGTCGTGGACCCGCGCATGAGCACGACCGCCATGTGGGCCGACATCGTCCTGCCGGCGTCGCAGCAGTACGAGAAGATCGGCTTCGGCATTCCCAGCACGCACACGCTGAACCTGACCTTTTGCGATAAGGCCGTGGAGCCGCCGGGCGAGGCCCGGGACGAGTGGCAGATATTCCGCGACCTCCTGGCCAAGGTGGAGGAAAGGGCGCGGAAGCGCGGCCTGACGGAGTACAAGGACGCCCGGGGCGCCACCCACAAGCTGGTGGGACTGGTGGATGCGTTCACGCTGGGCGGCGCCTTCGCGGAGGGCGAGCAGCTGGCCGACGAGATGGTGCGCGACACCGCGATCACGGGCTCGCTCCCGGAGGGCTCTACCCTGGAAACGCTGCGTGAAAAGGGGTTCCTGCGCTTCACCGGCCTGGGCATCTCGCCCCGGGCGGTGGCCCAGGCGTCGGAAGTGCGGCCCGACGAGACGTTTACGCCCTTTCGCTGGCACGTCGAGCAGAAGCTGCCTTACGCCACGCTGACCCGCCGCGCGCAGTTCTACATTGACCACCCCTGGTTCCTGGAAGCCGGCGAGGAGATGCCGTGCCACAAGGACCCGCCGCCCGCCGGCGGTCCGTATCCCCTCACCATCACCAGCGGCCACAACCGCTGGAGCATCCACTCCCTGAACATCGTCAACCGCCTGATGCTGCAAACCCACCGCGGCCAGCCGCACGTGCTCCTGAACCCGGGCGATGCGACGGAACGCGGCCTGCGCGACGGCGACCGGGCGCGGGTGCACAACGACATGGGGGAGACCGTGCTCATGGCCAGGCTCTCCGAATCCATCCGGCCGGGTCAGGTGATCATCTACAACGGCTGGGAGCCCTATCAGTTCCCGGGCTGGTCCGATGAAGCGAACCTGGAGCCGGGAATGATCAAGTGGCTGCACCTGGCCGGCGGCTACGGCCACCTGAAGTACTGGCCCACGGAGTGGCAGCCCTGCCCCGTCGCCCGCGCCACGCGGGTGGAGGTCAGCCGCCTGGAAGATGGCGCAGCCGGTTAGGCCGGCCGTTCCCGCCCGCCGCCCTCTGACCACGCGCGCGCACCCGG
Organism: Dehalococcoidia bacterium; assembly: GCA_030649945.1. Taxonomy (GTDB): domain Bacteria; phylum Chloroflexota; class Dehalococcoidia; order SM23-28-2; family RBG-16-64-32; genus JAUSFE01. The sequence goes on from JAUSFE010000071.1 coordinate 196,877, forward strand.
GGGCCGCTAGCCGCGCCCTCTCGGCCTGCCTCCGGCGGGAGCCTGCGGAAGTGGGAGCGCCAGCCTGGCTTCAGCCTGCCGGCCGAACCGCCCTGCGCCTCACGAGCATTCCCCCGGCGAAGCCCGCCCCAGCGGCCGCTATCGCGATTAGCGCCACGAGTGGGGCGTTAACTCCGCCGCCCCCATTGGTCTGCTTCTGCTGAGGGGAGCTGGCGCCCCCTGCGCTGCCGCCGGGCACCACCGCTGACACAGCGCTCACGCCTTCGCCGGCGTTGGCGCTGGTCGAGGCGCGGCCGTCGCCGACGACGACCGCTGCCACCATCCCGGGGTGCAGCAGGCAGAAGTACGGGAACACGCCGCTCTTCTGGAACGTGTACGAGACCGAGTCACCCATGTGCAGCTCATCGTATCTCCCCCACGTGTTTGCGACGCCGGTAACGGTGTGGGCCGCCGAGCTGGGGTTCTCCCATGTGACCTGCTGGCCCGCGTCGATGCGCACGACTACGGGCGTGAAGCAGGATTCCAGCAACTTCACCGTAGTCGTGCGCTCGTCAGTGAACGGTTCTCCGTGGCAGCCGCCTCCCGCCTGCGCAGACCCCGTTCCGAGAAGCGTCAGCGCGATCAGCGCCAGCGCAATCATGATTCCCGCCCGTCGACACATGGCAGACCTCCTCCGTGTGCTCGCCTGCCATATGTACAACCGGGACGGCCGATCGGTTCCCGGTCGCCCCGGCGTAGCGTTCGCCGGGCGTTACCGACGCCAGCTCTTCGCCAGCGCCTCCAGGCGCCGTACGCCCTCCTCCAGCCGCTCGTCGGGAACGGTCAGCGAGAGCCGCACGTAGCCCTCGCCGGTGGGGCCGTAGCCGGGTCCGGGCGTCACCACAATGCCCGCCTCGTCCAGCAGGCGGGTCGCGAACTGGACGCTGGTCATGCCCTCGGGCACGCGCGCCCAGAGGTAGAGGCTGGCCTTGGGCGGACGCAGGCGTAGGCCCAGCCCGGTGAGCGCCCCCGTCAGGCGGTCGCGCCGGCGCTGGTAGATGCGGTTGTGCTCCTCGATGCAGTCCTGCGGCCCCTCCAGCGCGGCGATCGCCATCCTCTGGATCGCCTGCGGTATCCCGGAGTCCAGGTTACTCTTCACCCGCATCAGCGCGTCGATGATCTGCGCGTTCCCCACCGCCATGCCGATGCGCCAGCCGGTCATGTTGTAGGACTTGGAAAGCGAGTGGAACTCGATGCCGGCGTCGCGGGCGCCCTCCGCCTGCAGGAAGCTGGCCGGGCGGTAGCCGTCGAACGCCACTTCGCTGTACGGGCCGTCGTGCAGGACGGCCAGCCCGTGCTTGCGCGCGAAGGCTGCCGCCCGCTCGAAGAAGTCGAGGCCGGCCACCGCGCCCGTGGGGTTGTTCGGGTAGTTCAGCCACAGCACCTTCGCCCGGCGGGCGACCTCCTGAGGCACGGCGTCCAGGTCCGGCAGGAAATCGTTCTCCTCAGTCAGCGGCAGGAAGTACGGCTCGCCGCCCGCCAGCACCGTGCCGACGGAGTAGACGGGGTAGCCGGGGTCAGGTACGAGGGCGGTGTCGCCCGGGTCGATGAAGCAGAGCGCGATATGCCCGATCCCCTCCTTCGAGCCGATGAGCGGCAGCACTTCCCTCTGCGGGTCCAGCCGCACGCCAAAGCGCCGCTCGTACCAGCGCGAGATCGCCTCGCGCAGCTCCGGCAGACCCTCGCTCTCCGGGTAGCGGTGGTTGGCCGGGTTGTGCGAGGCCTCGTTGAGGGCGGCGATGATGTGGTCCGGTGTCGGCAGGTCGGGATCGCCGATGCCGAACGAGACGACGTCGACGCCCTGCGCCCGCTTCTCGGCGATCTTGCGGCTGATCTCCGCGAAGAGGTAGGCGGGCAGCTTCTCGACGCGCCTGGCGAGGTTCATCGTTCGGTCATCCTCCGGATCTGCGCGAGTGCGCAGCGTAGCTCAGTGCGGCCAGGATATCTGGTGCTATCTCTGTCGCCATCTCCAACTCCTTGTGTAATGTTACCTCACTCACCCCTAACTCCTCACCACCCGTGCTCCCGCCCTGCGCCCGGTCAGGCCACCGCTGTTGCACTGACCACTCCTTTCACTACACCATTAGGGGAAATGACCTTGCCGCCAGTGGACCGGGGACCTTCCCCGTGACCGCCGATGTCCGCCTGCTGGAGCGCGTCCCGCTGCTGGCGGCGCTGACGCCGGCGGACCGCGAGGTGCTGGCCGCCGCCGCCGGCCACCGGCGCTTTCGCCGCGGGGACATCATCTTCCACAAGGAAGACCCCGGCCATGCGCTCTTCATCGTGCAGGACGGCACCGTGCGCATATACGTCCCCGGCTCCCAGGGCACGGACCTGACGCTGGCCGTCCTGGGTCCGGGCGACTTCTTTGGCGATCTCTCCCTGCTGGACGGACGGCCGCGCTCCGCCAGCGCCGCCGCCGGCAGCGACTGCTCGCTCCTGGCCCTGGAGCGCTCCGATTTCCTGAACCTGGTCCGCTCCCGGCCGGACGCCGCCATGGCCGTGCTCACCGTCGTCGCCCAGCGCCTGCGCGAGACCGATGAGATGGCCTCTGACCTCGCTTTCCTGGACGCCGGCGGCCGCGTGGCCAAGAAGCTGCTGGAGCTGGCGGCCAGCCACGGCGTCCCGCGCCCGGACGGCGTGCGCATAGACGTGGCGCTCACGCAGGAAGAGCTGGCCAGCATGATCGGCGTCACCCGCGAGAGCGTGAACCGCAACCTGAGCGACTTCCGCCGCGCCGGGCTCGTACGCAACGAGGGCCGCCGCCTGGTCATCCAGGACGCCGCCGCGCTGCGCCGCCGCTGCGAGTAGGGGCGCAGCACCGTGCAACTGCACGGGAACCCAGCGGCGTTCTGGACGAGAACACCATCCCGTCCGAGGGCGGACATCGGGGTGCTACGCCCCGGCCCTCCGTCGGCTGCGCGCCGTCAGCGGCCCGCCGCCCGGCGGACCGCTTGCACGTGGGCGGAGCCCAGGAACGTCTGGCGCAGCGACTCGTCGGTCAGTCCTGCGGCCACCCCTTCGATGACCGCCAGGGCTGCGCGGTAGGCCTTGCGCGCCAGCCGCGGGCGTTTCTGTGCCCTGCGCAGGTCGCCCAGGGCGAGGTACGTCTTCCACAACTGCGGGGGGTTGCCGATCTCCTTCGCGATACCGAGCGCGACATCGATCTCCGTCTCCGCCTCGTCCAGCTTCCCCTGCGTCGTCAGCGCCTGACCCCGCAAGCGGCGGCCCTTGACTACGTTCTTCGGCCGGTTCGTCGACTCCGCCAGTTTGACACACTCATCGGCCAGTCCGAGTGCCTTCTCATGGTCACCGCGGGCCAGCCACAGCTCGCCGTAGCTGTGAAAGAAGTGCTGCGAGTAAAGCCAGAGCGCAAAGTGCTCCGGCGGCGCGGGGTTTCGTACGACCGATTCCACCATTTTGTAGTACGCTTCGGCCTCGTCCAGCCGTCCGAGAGCCACCAGGCTATCGCCCGCATTCAACCGGGCGTTACTTTCTACCTCAGGATCGAGCGCGCCGATCGCCAGCGCCGCTTCCTCAGAGCGCTTATCCCACTCGATCGCCGTCTCGTGGTCCTGGAGCTCGCAGAGAACCCACCCCACCGTGTTCAACGCGCGCGCTAGGAAAAGCCGCTCACCCGTGCGCTCACACGTGGCTATGACCTTATGCAGCAGTGCGAGCGCCTGCCGGTACTCTCCTCGGGCGCAATGCGTTATCGCCTGCCCCCACTGGTGGCCGACCATCGTGACAAGGCTGTGTGCGCTGGCCTCTCGCCAGTGCTCGAAATGCTCCAGCGCCCGGCCGAACTCAGCGCGCCACTGTTCTCGCATGCCGCCGAAAAACGCCCACCAGGAAACCGTGTCCGGGTCGCCTATCTCCGGAACCGATTCGTCCGCCTTGTGCAAGTACGGTTCCGCCCTACCGGCGTGTCCGAAGGTGGTCAACCCCGTGCCCAGCCAGAACGCCGCAGCGGCAGTAACATCGCCGTACCCTTCGTCCCCGATCGCCAAAGCCTCTTGCAGAGACTCTGCCGCCGCCTCCATGTCGTGTGCCCAGAACTGCATGTTTCCCCGCCAGGCCAGCGCCATCCCTTCCAACCGCCGGTCTCCCACTGCCTGGGCGCAGAGCCGCATCTTCTCGAAGTCCTCGATCGCGACATTCACCTCGCCTATGTCAAAATTGAGATGTCCTCGCTTCTGTGCAACGCCCGCCGCCCTCGCGATTGCCGGCCCGCCCAACTTCTCCGCCACCCCGGTCGCCCTCGAATAATAATCCAGTGCATCCTCGTTGGCGTAGGCAGCGGCCGCCTTGTCGCCCGCCTTGTCCAGGTACTCCAGCGCCTTCTCCCAGTCCTGGGCCTCGTACCAATGGTACGCCAGCGCCTCGTAGTGCTCCGGCAGCCGGTCGGCGTACAGTTCTTCGATAGCGGCGGCCACCAGGCGGTGCAGCGCCTTCCGCCGCTCCAACAGGAGGGTGGAGTAGGCCACGTCATGCGTGAGGGCGTGCTTGAACATGTAGGAGAGCTCAGGGAAGTACGCCTTCTCGTAGATCAGCTCCAGCACCTTGAGGCCGCCCAGCAGGTCGTCCAGCTTGGCGTCGACGTCGGAGATGCGCTGCAGCAGGCGCACCGTGAACTCGCGCCCGATGACGGAGGCCAGCTGGATGGCGTCGCGGGCCTCGCGCTCCAGGCGGTCGATGCGGCTGAGGATCACCTCCTGGATCGTGTCCGGGATGCTAATCTCACCGATGGGGCGCTCTACCGTGAGGGAACCGTTGCTCTTGCGCAGGACTCCCGACTCCATCAGCGATTTGGTGACCTCTTCAATGTAGAACGGGTTCCCCTCTCCCTTGCTGGTGATAAGCTGCCGTACCGGCTCCGGAAGCGCGGACACCTGTAGCACTCGCTCGGCTATCGTTGCGCTCTCCTCCGCCTGCAGATGCCCCAGCGACATGCGGCTGTGGTACGTGCGCTCGCCGAGGGAATGAGCGTAGCCGGGCCGGTAGGTGAGGACCATGAAGACGGGGGCGGTGGCGACCACGTCCACCAGGGCGCGCAGGGCGTCCTCCGACTTTTCGTCTATCCAGTGCAGATCTTCCACGACGACGGTCAGCAGGCGGTTGCGGCTCTCCTGGAGCACCAGGGCGCGCAGGCCGTCCAGGATGCCGGCCCTCCTCACAAGCGGGTCCATCACCACTATGGCCGGGTCGCCGGGGTCGACGTTCAGCAGGTACTTCAGGTACGGCGCTGTGGCTTTGGCGGCGTCCTCCCAGTCCGCGATCCCCTCTTCCACGCGGCGGATGATGCGGGCGTCGTTGTCGCCTTCATCCACGCCGAAGTTGCGCTTGATGAGATCGCTGATCGGCAGGTAGGGGATGCGTTTGCCGTAGGAGCTGCAGTGGCCCTCCAGCCAGCGAATAGGCTCGTCCAGTATCGAGCGGCGGAACTCCAGAAGCAGGCGAGACTTGCCGAGGCCGGCTTCCCCCGACACGAAGGCCACGTGCCCTTGGCCCCGCTGCGCCTGCTGGAAGTAGCCTCGCAGGACGTTCAGCTCCTGGGCGCGGCCGACGAAGGGCGTGAGGCCGCGCTCCGTGGCGGCCTGGAAGCGGGTGCGCACCGTCGACTTCTCGCGCAGCGCCTTGTAGGCGACGACTGGAGCGGACTTGCCCTTGACGCTGAGGGCCCCCAGCGGCTCGCACTCGAAGTAGTCCCTCGCCAGACGATAGGTGTTTTCGGTGAGGTGGACCGTCCCCGGCTCGGCCAGCTCCTGCATGCGCGACGCCAGGTTCACAGTGTCGCCCAGGGCGGTGTACTCCATGTCGAGGTCATCCGAGATCTTGCCGACCACGACCGGGCCCGTGTTGAGGCCGACCCGGAAGCGGCACTCGATGCCTCGATCGCGCTCGTGGACGTCCCTCGCGTACTCCTCCAGCGCGCGCTGCATCTCCAGCCCGGCGGCGACGGCCCGGCGGGCGGTGTCCTCGTGGGCGATGGGAGCGCCGAAGAGGGCCATCACGCCGTCCCCTGTGAACTGGACGACGGTCCCTTCGTAGTGGTGGACGGCGTCCATCATGCGGGCGAGGCAGCCCTGCATCAGATCGTAGACGTCCTCCTCGTCCAGCCGCTCGGAAAGCGGGGTGAAACCTGCGGCGTCGGCGAACAGGACCGTCACCGTCCGCCGCTCGCCCTCCAGCGAGGCGCGGTCGCGCAGGATCTTGTCGGCCAGGTGCTTCGGTGTGTAGGAGAGCGGATCGGGCGCTGCCGGCGCCTCCTCCCTCGCCGCGGCCAGCCGCCTGCCGCAGCCGCTGCAGAAGGCGTTGTCGGCGGGGTTCACCCGCGAGCAGTCCGCGCAGACCAGCGCCAGCCGCGCGCCGCACTTTGTGCAGAAGGAGGCGTCCTCAGGGTTTTCGTGCGAACAGGAGGAGCAGCGCAAAAGGTGGCCCGCCTATGGAAAGGTTTAGTCAATAGTGCGCAAAAGCGCCGCCCTTGTCAACCGCCCGACGGGTACGCGCCAGCCGCCGCTATTGTCCCACGTGGCTGAGGGCCCAGGCCCTCAGCCACTTACCGCCCAGCCCGCGCTTTCGCGCGCCGCCGCGCGGGAGGGCGCCCCTTCGCCTTCGGCGCGTGCCCCGCGTACCAGGCGATGGTGCGCCGCACGCGATCAACAACCTGAGACGGTGCGTGCGTGTTGTACGTGTGGAAGCCGCCCGGGTAGCGCACGAATTCCACCTCTTTCCCCGCCATCCTCAGCGCCTGGAAAATCTCCTCCGACTGCCCGATGGGACAGCGCAGGTCGCCTTCGTGGTGCACGAGCAGCACGGGCGTCCGCACGTCCGCCATGTAGGTGACGGGGGAGCGCGCCTGGTACTCCTCCGGGTTATCCTGCGGCGTGCCGCCGATCTCGTGCATATCGAATAGCGGGATGTCTCCGGTGCCGAACATGCTCACCTGGTTCGAAACGGGCGCGCCCACCACCGCCGCCCGGAAGCGGTCCGTGCGCCCCACGGCCCAGCTACTCATGAAGCCGCCGTAGGAGTAGCCGCCGATGTACAGGCGGGCCGGGTCCGCGACGCCGCGCTGCACCAGCGCGTTCACGCCTGCCATGATGTCCTCGAAGTCCTTGCCGCCCCAGTCCTTCACCACCCCCTCGCTGAACTCCTCGCCGTATGTCGTGCTGCCGCGCGGGTTCGGCAGCAGCACCACGTAGCCCGCAGCCGCCAGCGATTGGAACTCGACCAGCGATCGCGATCCCGGGTGAAAGCTGTGGGGGCCGCCGTGGACGTTGAGGGCCAGCGGGTAGCGCCGCCCCTTCCGGTAGTCCGGCGGGTAAAGCGCGAACGCCTCTATCTCCAGGCCGTCCGGCGCCTCGCAGGTCAGGCGGCGCAGCGGGCCCATCTCCACCGCCTGCATCAGCTCGTCGTTGGCGTGGCTCAGGTTCACCTCGCGCCGCCGCCCGCCTGCCCCGGGCGCAGCCGCAGGGTTCAGCCTTGCCGAGTACAGCTCCCAGGGTGCGCTGGGCCACGCCGCCGTGAAGGCGACGCGCCTGCCGTCCGGCGCCGGGCTGAAGGCTTCGATCTGGCGTTCGCCGTCCAGCGCCTTGCTCACCGCGCCGTTGCTCAGCCCGGCCCGGTACAGGGCCTGCGTCCCGCGGTCTCCCGCCAGGAACAGCACCCCGTCTCCCGCCGCCGTCCAGGCGAACGTGCGGCCGCTCATGAACGCGGGCCAGCCGGCCACGGGCCGGTCCGTGGCGGCGCTCAGCGACCGCGGCGCGGACCCTCCCTCAACCGGCACGACCATGAGGTGGATGTTCTTCGCCACGCCCTCGTCGCCGTGCTCGTGCCCGGCGAAGGCGATGCGCCGGCCGTCCGGCGAGAAGGCCGGGTGAGAGGCGGAGCCGCGGCCGCGCGTCACCTTCCGCGCCCGGCCGCCGGCTACCGGCGTCACCCAGACGTCCGTGCGCCATTGCCGCTGGTGCCGCTGCCTCTCCCTGTCCGACACGAACGCGATCAGCTTGCCGTCCGGCGACCATGCGGGCTGGTCGTCGTGCCAGTCACCGGCGGTGACCTGCTGCTCCTCGCCGCTTGCCACGTCCACGGCGAAGATGTGCAGACGCCGCGCGTCGAAGAAGCCCACGCCGTCCAGCTTGTAGCGCAGGTCCCGGATCACCCGCGGCGCGTTCTTCTGCGCACCCTTGCGCTCCTTCGGGTCCGTCCAATCGCCCGTGCGCGCGGCATAGGCGATGCGCTTGCCGTCCGGCGACCACGCGGGCTGGGAGACGCCGTGTGTCTGCCGCGTCACCTGTCTGGGCTCGCCGCCGTCCATGGGCGCTACGAACAGCTGGTTCTTCTCGCCCCGCTCGGAGACGAACGCCAGGTGGCGCCCGTCCGGGCTCCAGCGCGGGCTATGGTCCTTGTTCCCCTGTGTGAACCGCCGCGCCGGCGACCGGCCGTCCAGCGGCGCCACGTACACGGAGCTGCGCGTCTCGTCCGTCTCCCGGTCCGGCCAGGCGACGACGTAGGCCGCCAGCCTCCCGTCCGGCGATACCTGCGGGTCAACCACATTCCGCAGCAGGTAGAAGTCTTCCGGGGTAAGCTTGCGCTTCTTCGCGGGCATGCGGGGCTCCTTCCTCTGAGGCGGCGGGCGCTGACGGCAACTATCCTGCCCGAAGGCGTGCAGGCTGTCAACGGGCGGTCATGCTGTCATTCTGAGCGCCGACCACGCTTGCTCGTGGCGATCACCCATCTTCGCGAAGCCTGCCCTGAGCGCAGCCGAAGGGGAATCTGGCGGGGGGCAGACGCACGCGGCGAGGGAAGTGTGGCCTTCGCCCTGGCCCGGGGCCGCGGGATCATTCTCGCCTGGTCCTATGCCCCCTGACCCCTGACCCTCTGACCCTCCACTCCTACCCCCACGTCCAAACGTCGAGGATGTAAATGCGGTTCACCCGGCGCGGCTCGTCAAGGGCCGGAAAGCGCTGCCTCGCCCACGCCTCGTACTCATCAACGGCCGGCCAGTAGATCTCGTCCGGCACCTCCCACAGGTTCGAGTGGATGCGCCGGCGCAGCTCGCCAATCCAGTCTCGCTCGGAGCGCAGGTCGAAGTCGTGCGCTACCTCCAGCGTCCGCACTGACCCTCCGATCTCCCGCACGTAGGCATTCGTGTCCTGTATCCCCGCGCGCACGCGGGGCACGTACCCCCGTCGCGCCAGGATCCCGTTCCACGCCGTGTCGCTGTCGCGGTGCTCCGCCAGGCGCTCGAAGTCGTCGATGTCGCCCAGCCGCATGACGACGCCGCCAGGCGCCAGAACGCGCTGCAGCTCCTGGATGGCCCGTTGCCAGTCCGGGATCAGATGCAGCACGTGGACGGTTAGCGCCGCCCGGAAGGAGCCGGTACGAAACGGCAGCCGGGTCGCGTCGCCCAGGAGAAAGTCCACGCCGTCTGCGGCCCCGGGCTTCTCGCGGAAGCGCAGGAGCATCGGCAGGGAGATATCGATTGCTGTGACGCGCACGCCGCGCTGGGTCAAGGGATAGGTTATGCGCCCCGTGCCGGCGCCCACCTCCAGCAGCCACCGCGCGTCCAGCCGCTGCAGTTCAGCGGCCAGCGCGCCCGTTACGCTCTCCTGGACCTCCGGCTTGAGCGCCCGCGTCCGGTCATAGAACTCCGCCGCGCGGTCAAAGCTAATGCTCCGCGACATACCAGCGAGTATAGCGGCCGCCCGGCGCTCCCACTACTGGCGGCTCAGCCTCGTGCGCGCCACGCCGCCACCACACGGCGGAGCTGGTCGGTGTGCTCCTCCAGGTGCGACGCGTAGATGCGCAGCCAGTCCTCCGCGGTGTAGCGGCCGGACTCCGTGTGCTTGCCCTCCTTCGCCCACGCGCTCTCCGGCAGCCGCCGCAGCAGCGGCGCCGTGTTTCCGCGCACCGCCTCCACCGTCGCCAGCGCCGCCCCCAGCGGGTGGCTGTGGTAGTCGAACGTCCGCGCCCAGTTGTCCGGGTCGTAGCCGATGATCAGCGGCTCCTCCTCCGCCAGCAAGTAGCGGATACGGCCGTGCGAGTTTGTCTCGGAGTCGGCGCAGTGGCAGACGATCTCGTGTACTGAGAACTCCCCCGCCGCCGGACGCCACAGCCGCATCTCCTGCGGCGTTTCGGCCAGCGCCGCACGCAGCATCGCCGGCCCATCGGCGTATCGCTGGATCAGCCGCTCGCGTTCCTCAAAGGCCAGCACTTACGGCCCCTCCCGCCAGCGGGCCTCGTACACGCGCACCGGGTCCTCGAACCCGCGCAGCACGGTGTCCCCGCGGTCCGCGAACAGGAACCCCTTGCCCGCCACCAGCTCCCGCACGACGTTGGAGACCAGGATCTCGCCGCCCTTCGCCTGCGCCGCGATGCGCGCGGCCATCACCACCGACACCCCGAACAGGTCCTCCTCCTCGGCGATGGGCTCACCCGCGTTCAGTCCGATGCGCACCAGCACCGCCGTGTCGCTCGTCTCGTTGCGTTGGGCGAATGCGCGCTGCATCTCCACGGCGCATTCCAGCGCCCGCGTGGCGGATGTGAACGAGGCCATGAAGCCGTCGCCCATCGTCTTCACTTCGGAGCCGCTGTGCGCCTTCAGCGCCTTCCGCGTCAGCCGCTCGTGCTCGCGCAAGAGTACGCGCGCCTTCTCGTCGCCCAGCCGCTGGGTCAGCGCGGTGGAGCCTTCGATGTCCGTAAAGAGGATCGTGTGGACCACGCCGGCGTCCGTGCCGTGGGTGTGATGGGCGTGCCCGTGGTCGCGCTCCGGTTCGTCCGCCGTCAGGAACTCGTCGATCGCCGCGTACGCTGTCTCCGTGTCGCCCAGGTAGGGCGCCAGCGACGCCCCTTCCAGCAGGACCAGCCGGGCGTCCGGGATCTGTGCCGCAAGGCCCTGCGCCACGTCCAGCGGCACGACAGGAAACTGCTTGCGGTGCATAACCAGCGTTGGGGCCTTCAGTTGCGTCAGGTACGCCGATACGTCCACCGCATCGTTCAGCTGCCAGTTATGCCGCGCGGCTTCCGGCGTCAAGCTCTCCTGCATGTACAGCGCCACGCGATGGGCCGGGTCCCCCTCGGACCAGCCGAAGAGGGTATGCGCCATCGTCTCGGTGAAAAGCTCCCAGTTGATGTCGATCAGCTGGGCCAGGGCCTCCTGCACCTGGCCCGTGCCGCGGGCGTCCGCGGCGCGGGCAAAGGAACACCAGAGGATAAGGTGGGTCACCCGGTCCGGATTGCGGGCCGTGTAGGCGATGGCGGGCGGGCCGGAGTAGAAGAAGCCCTCCAGCGCGAACCGCTCCAGCCCCAGCTTATCGACGACGGCATCGAGATCGAGCAGCATGTCGTCCAGGGACCCCGGCAACGGCGAGCGGTCCGAGAGGCCGGAGCCGCGGCCGTCATAGCGCACGACGCGGCGGCCGTGGATCAGGCGCTCGTACCACCCCCGCCACTCCGGGATCTGCCACTCCATCTGCAGGTGGCTCCAGGGCATGGCGGGCGGCGGTATGACCAGCGCCGGCCCTTCGCCGAGCGACCAGAAGGCGATGTTGACGCCGTCCCTGGTCCGGGCGTACTGGATGCGCGGCTCCATCGCGCAATCCATCGTACACCACCGCGCCGCGCTTTACTAAGCGCTGCGGGGTCTGCCAACCCGCTGTGCGCGCGCCCCGGCGTTGTGCGAGTGTAGTGCATCCGCAATACCGTCACCGCGAACCGCCCAATGGAGACGATCTTGGCGAAAGCGCACAGCAGCGTAGGGACAGACCTTCAGGTCTGTCCAGGGAGGGGCAAGGGGTGGTGGGCCCCACACCCCGCCCCGGTTGGACAGAGCTAAAGCTCTATCCCTACGACGACGGGGTGGGCTGCAGCGCGACGTGGAGCGGCCCTAGCGTAGTGCATCCGAAATACCGTTACCCCGAACCGCCCAATGGAGGCGATCTTGGCGAAAGCGCACTGGAGGTAACGAAGCGTTAGATGCACTACACTAGGATGCGGCCTGCCCCGCCTGAGAGCCGCACCTTGAAGAAGCCTGTCAACCTGGACGATTACGAACTCCTGGCCCGGGAGAAGCTGCCCGGCCCGGCGTTCGACTTCATCGCCGGCGGCGCCGAGGACGAGCTGACCCTGCGTGACAACCGCCTCGCCTTCCAGCGCCTGCAACTGCGGCCCCGCGTCCTCGTCGATGTTTCGCGCGTCGATCCGTCCACCGAAGTCCTCGGCCAGCGCATCGATTTCCCCGCGCTCGTCGCCCCCGTCGCCCTGCAGAAGCTCGCCCACCCGGACGGCGAGCTGGCGGTGGCCCGCGCCGCCGCCGCCGCCGGCACGGTCATGCTCCTGAGCACGATCTCCAGCGTCAGCCTGGAGGACGTGGCGCGGGAGACGGAGGCGCCCAAGTGGTTCCAGCTCTACTGCTACAAGGACCGCGAGGTCACCAGGCGCATCGTGCAGCGCGCCCGGGACGCCGGCTACCGCGCGATTTGCCTGACGGTGGACGTGCCGAAGCTGGGCAACCGCGAGCGCGACTTCCGCAACGCCCTCCAGTTCCCGCCGGACGTCTTCCCCGTGAACCTGGCCATGGAGGTGGACCTGAGCGCGGCCCCGCCGGAGGCCCGCACGTCGCTGGAAGCCGCGGGCGCCGCCGGTGTCCAGCACCCCTCGCTCACCTGGGAGATCGCGCCGGACCTGACGTGGGCGGACGTGGCCTGGGTCCGCTCGCTCACGGACCTGCCGCTGCTCTTGAAGGGCATCCTCACCGCGGAGGACGCACTGCTGGCCGCCGAGCACGGGGCCGCCGCCGTCATCGTCTCCAATCACGGCGGCCGCCAGCTCGATGGCTCGCCCGCCGCCATCGACGTGCTGCCCGAGATCGTGGACGCCTTGGGCGGCCGCGTCGAGGTGCTGGTGGACGGCGGCGTGCGCCGGGGCACCGATGTCCTCAAGGCGCTGGCGCTGGGCGCGAAGGCGGTCCTCCTGGGCCGGCCCTACGTCTTCGCCCTCGCCGCCGGCGGCGAGCGGGGCGTCCGGCGCGCGCTCAGCATCCTCCGCGCCGAGTTCGAGCTGGCCATGGCGCTGTCGGGCGTCACGTCCGTCGCTGGGATCACGCGCGCGCTGGTGCGCTAGGCGGCTTCGGCAATCAAGCGATCAGGCAATCATGCAATCGGGAACGACGCCTGCCAGCTCGATCTGTTGTTTGCTTGATGGCTTGATTGTTTGATTGCATGATTGCTCGTCCCTACCCCTCCGGCCAGTCGCCCTCGAACACGAACTCCGCCGGGCCGCTCAGGTAGACGTCGCCGCTGCCGTCCCACTCCACGGTGAGGACGCCGCCCGGCTGTGTTATGTCTACTCGCTCCCCTACCAGCCCGTGCAGCCGCGCGGCCACCATGGCGGCGCAGCAGCCGCTGCCGCAGGCCAGCGTCTCCCCCACACCACGCTCCCACACCCGCACGTCCATCCTCTGCGGCGAGATCACGTGCGCCACGCCGAAGTTCACGCGCTCCGGGAACGCCGGGTGGCGCTCCACCTTCGGGCCGATCTCCGCCAGCGGGTACGCCTGCACGGGCTCCGCCTGGATGAGCACGGCATGCGGGTTGCCCATCGAAAGGCAGGTCAGCGCCAGGCGCCGGCCGTCCACGTCCAGCGGCAGGTCCAGCAGCGGTGGCGACCCGGCCGCGCTGACCGGCACCTCCTGGGGCGCGAACCGCGGCCGGCCCATGGAAAGGCGCACGGCCGTCACGCGCCCGCCCTCCTGCACCACCCCCGCCTCCAGCACGCCGTGCACCGCCTCCACGGTGACGCGGCCCCCCTTCGCCTGCGCCAGGCCGCGCTCCGCGGCGTACTTCACCAGGCAGCGGACGCCGTTCCCGCTCACCTCCGCCTCGGAGCCGTCGGCGTTGAACAGCCGCATGCGCACATCCGCCTTTGCCGAAGGCAGCACCAGCATCAGGCCGTCCGCGCCGGCGCCGAAGTGGCGATCGCACATGGCGGCGGCCAGCGCGTGCCAGTCGCGCTCGCGGTCGCCGGCTTCGACGAGAAGGAAGTCATTGCCAGCGCCGTGCAGCTTCGCAAACCTCACCGCGCGCCCTCCGCCGGCAGCAGGTCGCGCGTCAGCTGGACGTGGCCCAGGTGGATGGAGGCGTGCTCCAGCACATCGGCCAGCGCGATCCGCTTCGTGATCTCCTGCACCTCGCCCTCGCCCCAGAGCTCCTGCGCGGGCTTGAAGGGCCGGTCCAGGTCGCTGCCGTCATACCGCGCCAGCGCTCCCTCGATCTCGCGGGAGAGCGCCCCGGCGGCGGCCGCGAAGCCGGCCTCCGTGCCGCCCGAGGCGAACTCCGCCGGGCGGTCCCGCCGCAGCGCCTGCCCGCAGACGATGCCCAGCACCCAGGCGCGGGCGTTCCCCAGAACGTGCGTGCCGATGACGTACATGCTGTTCGCCCCGTGGACGTGGGGCACGTGGTTCACCTGCTCTTCGCTGAGCCCGGCCAGGCAGTCCCGGATGCCCGCGATCTGCTTGCGGATGTAGCGGCTGTAGGTCTCCACGTCTGCATTCATCCCTAGCCTCTTACTCCCAATCTCCGGTCCGCAAACTCCCGCACCAGCGCCCACGCCTCGTCCGCCGCGCCCTCACCCGCTTCGATCCAGTGTATGCGCGGGTCGTCCGCCTTGAACCAGGTGTTCTGGTGCCGCGCCAGCCTGTGCGTCCCCGTCTTCGTCCGCTCCACGGCTGAGGGCAGGTCGCGCTCCCCGGCCAGGTGCTCGCACATCTCCCTGTAGCCGATGCCGGACAGGCACGGCAGGTCGCGGGAGTACCCCATCGCCAGGAGCCCTCGCACCTCCTCCACAAACCCAGCCTCCACCATGCGCTCCACCCGCTCGCCGATGCGCCGGTAGAGCTCCTGGCGTTCCAGGCGCAGGCCGATGACCAGCGATGCGAACGCCGGGGCCTCCTTCGTGCGCCAGTACGAGAACGGCTTCCCGGTCTCACGGTACACCTCCAGCGCCCGCACGAGCCGCCGCACGTTGCGCGGGTCAATGTACGACTCCGCCTGCGGGTCCGCGCGACGCAGCTCCGCCAGCAGCGACTCCGGCGTCCGCGACCCGAGTTCGCGCCGCAGCTCCGCCCTCGCCGGCACGCGCGGCACGCGCCAGCCCTCCAGCAGCGCCCAGACGTACTGCCCGGTGCCGCCCACAACCAGCGGCGTCGGGTCGCGCCCGGAGGGGCGCCCGTCCGGGCGCGACCAGACGCCGTCCAGCGCCGCCTGCGCCAGGACCAGCCATTGCCCCAGGCTGAACGGCTGGTCCGGCTCCACGACGTCGATCAGGTGGTGCCGCGCCGCCGCCTGCTCCTCTGAGGTCGGCTTGGCGGTGCCGATGTCCAGCCGCCGGTAGACCTGCCGTGAGTCCGCGCCGATGGCCTCTGCCCGGCCGTCCAGCCGCCGCGCCAGCTCCACCGCCAGCGCCGTCTTCCCCGTCGCCGTCGCCCCGACGATGGCGATCAGCTTAGGCATCACTCCGCACTCCTCACTATTCACTACCCACTATTCACTACCCACTATTCACTACCGACTGCCCACCGCCCGTGCCGCCTCCTCCACGATCGCCGAGAACGACTCCACCTTCAGGCTGGCCCCGCCGATCAGCCCGCCGTCGATCCCCTCGCGGCGCATGAACTCGGCGATGTTCTCCGGCGTCACGCTGCCCCCGTAGAGGATGCGCACGCCCGCCGCCTTCGCCGGGCCGCACAGCGCCGCCACCTCCCGCCGGACCAGGCCGATCGCCTCCTCCGCGTCCGGCGCCGTCGCCGCCGCGCCCGTGCCGATCGCCCACACCGGCTCGTAGGCGATGATGAACCCGTCGGGGACATCGACGCCATCGAGGCCGCTGCGCGTCTGCCGCACGAGCACGTCCGCGGTGCTCCTCGCCTGCCGCTCCTCGATCGTCTCGCCCACGCACATGATCGGTTGCAGCCCGGCCGCGAGCGCCGCCTGCACCTTCTTGCTCACCATGCCGTCGGTCTCGCCGAAGCGGTGCCGCCGCTCCGAGTGGCCGATGATCACGTAGTCCACCAGCTCTTCCAGCTGCTGCGGGCCTATCTCGCCCGTGGCCGCAGCGCCGTCCTCCCAGTGCACGTCCTGCGCGCCCAGCCTCACCTCGGACATCGCCAGCGCCACCTCCACCGTCGCCAGATAGACGAACGGCGGGCAGATCACCTTCTCCACGCCCGCGACGTGGTTGATGCGGTCGCGGATGCCGGATGCCAGCTGGAAGGCGCTGTCCAACCGCATATTGCACTTCCAGTTGCCGGCGATCACCGGGGTTCTTCCAGCCACGTGCTTCCTGCTTCCTGCGCTTGTCACGCCCCGTACTTTTTCAGCCGCCCGGCGTGCGCCAGCGCCAGCGGCAGCGCCTCCACCGCCGGGAACGCCCCCAGCGACCCCCGCTGCAGCGCCGTCTCCCCGAACATGTCGCACTCGTCGGCGCGCGTCCAGCGCGATTTCAGCATGAACGGCACGGGGTGCCACGAGTGCGCGCCCATCGTCGCCGGGGTCGAGTGGTCGCCGGCGATCATCAGCACGTCCGGCCCCAGCTCTAGCAGCGCGTTGATCGAGCTGTCGGCCTCTTCCAGCTTCGCCACCTTGCGGTCGAAGTCGCCGTCTTCCCCGGCGCTGTCCGTGTACTTGTAATGGACGAAGAAGAAGTCGTAGCGCGCCCAGTTCTCGCGCAGGGTGGCGATGCTGTCCGCCAGCGCCGGGCCCACCGGCAGCGCCTCCATGCCCACCAGCTTCGCCAGGCCCCGGTACATGGGGTAGCAGGCGATGGCCGCGGCGCGCAGCTTGAAGACATCGGCCATGGACGGCCAGTCCGGGCGCTTCGCGAAGCCGCGCAGCAGGAGCATGTTGGCCGGCGACTTGTCCGCCAGGTAGCGCTGCGCCTGCTCGACGAAGCGGGCGACGAGCTTTGCCGTCGCCTCGCCCCCGGCGGCGCTCGCCCGCGGGGGCAGCGGCGCCGCCCCCTCCGCCTGCGGGTCAGTGTCCGCGACGTCCGCCGAGAGCTGGCCACCTCCGGCAGACGCCCGCCCGTCCGGGCGCAGGACCAGCACGAACCTGTGCTCCCGCACCGGCTCCACGAACAGGCCGGCGCCGTCCAGCGCGATGCTCTGCAGGCCGGCGGTCAGTTCCGCGCAGCGCTCCGTAGCGATGCGCCCGGCGCGCCGGTCCGTGATGCGGCCGGCCTTGTCGATGGTGCAGAAGTTGCCCCGCGCGGCGACGTCCGCAGCCTGGAGGTCGAAGTCGATGCCGGCAGCTTCCAGCACGCCCCGGCCGATGTTGAAGCGCAGCGGGTCGTAGCCGAAGAGCGCCAGGTGCCCGGGCCCGCTGCCCGGCGTGATGCCCGGCCCCACCGGCACGGTAAAGCCGCAGGCGGCCCCCCGGGCGATGATGTCCATGTGCGGCGTATAGGCGCTCTCCAGCTCTGTGCGGCCCGTGTCCGGATGCGGCAGGCCGCCCAGGCCGTCCATCACGAACAGCACGATCTTCGTGTCGTTTGCGACCGCAAGCTCGCGCGCCAGCTCGATATCCATTCCGGCACGATTATCCGGTATCGGCGAATCCTACGCCACCGGTGGTCGCGCTCTCGTCGCCATCCCTCCGAAAATGCGATGTGTGAGGTTCGCGCCGCGCGGTTGCCGGTGCGATTTAGCGGAGTACCGCGTCGGCCGTGCACGGAGCCTCCGTGCTCCACTCGTCCTACGAGAACCTCAGGACGAGCGGGAAGGAATCTCGAGGGATCCGGAACCGCTGATGGTACGAGTACCTCACCATGGGCGGGAAGGAGCCAGCCATCCATTCTCATTCTTCGTGGCGTCGCCAGCGACATGACAGGACTCTGAGCGCCGGCCACGCTCTGCGAGGGCGAGGACGCCAGCCCGCGAAGGGGGCGGGGGGTGAGGGCCCGTGCCCCTGAGCGACTGCTTGGATAAGATGGTGCTGACCCCACGCACCCACACAACCGATCATGGACGAACCAGAGGCGGCCGCAGCCGCACCCCAACGCCTGGCCGCCCGCCTCACGCGTGGCGAGACCTTCGCCTCCCTCGCGCTGCCGCAGTTCCGCTTCCTGCTGGCCGGCACCGCCCTCAGCCAGATCGCCGGCTGGATGGAAGAGGTCGCCCGCGGGTGGCTGGTCCTGCAGCTCACCGGCTCGCCCTTCCAGCTGGGGCTGCTGGGGTTCATCCGCGGCTTCAGCCAGCTGCTCGTCTCGCCTCTCGCCGGCGTCCTCGCGGACCGGCTGGACCGCCGCCGCCTGGCCGCGATCACCCAGGTCGTCCCGGCGCTGGACACCTTGCTCATCGCCGTGCTTGTGACGACAGACCATATCGCCATGTGGCAGCTCTACCCGCTGGTCTGCGTCAGCGGCATCACGGGCGCCGTCAACGTCCCCACGCGCCAGGTGCTCGTCTACGATGTCGCCGGCGGCCGGCAGATGGCGAACGCCATAGCCCTCAACTCCGTGACGGCGAACCTCGCCCGCATCGTGGCGCCGTCCGTCGGGGGCGTCATCGTCGGTTCCGTGGGCATCGGCGCCTCGTACTACGCGCAGAGCGGCTTCTTCCTGCTGGCCACCCTCGCCACCTTCCTCCTGCGCCCCCTCGCCCGCGTGGAGCCCGTGCGCGCGCCGGTCTGGGAAAGCATCCGCGAGGGCATCCGCTACGTGCGCGGCGACGCCACGATGACGCGGCTGGTGCTGCTGAACGCTATCCCGAACCTGCTCATCTACCCGTACGTCGCCATGATGCCGCTGTTCGCCAGGGACGTGCTGCACGTTGGCTCAGAGGGCTACGGCCTGCTGCTCACGGGCGTCGGCTTCGGCTCGATCCCGGGCGGGCTCATCGTCGCCAACATGTCGCACTCCCGCTGGAAGGGGCGCACGATGGGTGCCGCCGCGCTGCTCTACATGGGGATGGTGGTCCTGTTCGCCCTCTCCACCGTCTTCCTGCTCTCGTTCGCCATCCTCATCGTGGCGGGCCTCGGCTGGTCGATGATGGTGACGCTGAACCAGACGATCCTGCAGATGGGCGTGGAGGACGCCTTCCGGGGCCGTGTGCTTGCCCTTTACAGCATGGCGGGCGGCTTCACGCCGTTCGGGAACCTGGCGATGGGCGCCTCCGCCGACGCCTACGGTGTGCAGGCAGCGGTCGTCGCCTTCGCTCTCGTGGGGTTCGCGCTGGCAGCGGTGCTGGGCCTGGGGTCGGCGCGGGTACGGCGGCTGTAGGGGGCTACTTCACTTCAGCAAGGTCGTAGACCGGAACCTTTTCCAGTCGGCTCGGAGGGCGCTCGCCGCGGCCAAGCTTGTCAATCAGCTTTGCCGTCTCTGCGCCAAGCACCGATTCGCCGCACTGGCTGCATACCAGTGCGGGAACGTTTTCAAAGATGACTACCCTAGCGCCAGACTTGAACGGGTACGAAACCCGTTGCTCCACGTATGTATCGGAGCTCAAACACACTCGGCAGACTTCATTGCCGCTACCGGCGCTTTCGGAAGTCACGCCACCTGGCTTCGTCGGCTCATAAACGGTTACCACCTGATTGACGAGAGGATAACAGACTCACGCGTCCAGCAGCGCCGCCACGCCCGGCAGCTCCTTGCCCTCCAGGAACTCCAGCACGGCGCCACCGCCCGTGCTCACGTGCGAAAAGCGGGACTCCAGCCCCAACTGGCCGACGACGGCCGCGGTCTCGCCGCCGCCGATGATCGTCACCGCGTCCTCCAGGCTGGCGATCACGGCGGCCAGCCGGTGCGACCCGTGCGCGAACGGCGCCATCTCCGCCACTCCCATGGGCCCGTTCCAGACCACCGTCCGGCAGCCCTGCAGCGCCCGCGCGAAGACGTCGATTGTGGTCTCGCCCACGTCCATGATCCGCCAACCGTCCGGCACATCGCGCACGGACACCCGTCGCGCCGGCGAGTCTGCCGCGAACCGCTCCGCCACGATCACGTCTGTGGGCAGCAGCAGCCGCACCCCTCGCCCGTCCGCGCGGGCCATCGCCTGCCGCGCCTGCTCCAGGCAATCATCCTCCACCAGGGACTCGCCCACGTTGAACCCTTCCGCCTTGAGGAACGTATTGGCCATGCCGCCGCCGATGAGCAGCTTGTCCACCTTCTGCAAGAGGTGCTCCAGGACGCCCAGCTTGCCGCTGATCTTGGCCCCGCCCATGACGGCTGCATACGGGCGCTCCGGGTCCACCACCGCCCGGCTCAGGTAGTCGATCTCCTTCTTCATCAGCAACCCGGCGACGGCGGGCAGGTAGTGCGTCACCCCCACCGTCGAGGCGTGCGCCCGGTGCGCCGTGCCGAAGGCGTCGTTCACGTAGACCTCCGCCAGGCTGGCCAGCGCCTTCGCGAACTCCGCGTCGTTCGCCTCTTCTTCGGCGTGAAAGCGCAGGTTCTCCAGCAGCAGCACTGCGCCGGGCGTCCGTCCGCCCGAGGCCGACGCCGCCCGCTGCACCGCCGCGCCCACGCAGTCGTCCGCCGTCTCCACCGGATGCCCGAGCAGCTGCGCGAGCCGCTGTCCCACCGGCTTCAAGCTCAGCTTCGGGTCGCGTCCCCGGGGCCGCCCCAGATGCGAGCAGAGGATCACCTTCGCGCCCTGCGTCAGCAGGTAGTCGAGCGTCGGCAGCGCCGCCCGGATGCGCGAGTCGTCCAGGATCGCCCCGGTCTCCTTGTCCAGGGGGACGTTGAAGTCCACCCGCACCAGCACGCGCTTGCCGGACAGGTCAAGATCGCGCACGGTCTTCTTACTTACCACAGCTCACTCCGAAGGTCAGAGCCGAAACGAGAGGTTCGGGCGCGCCATCTCAGGGCGCAGCACACGCAGGTCCCCGCCGTCTGAGCCGCATCGTCTTGACCTCATGAAGGCGTGATATCCGGGCCGCTGCCGCGCGTGCTGCGCCCCTACACTGCTCGGCGTACCACGGCATCCACCACCCACTATCCACTAACCACTACTCACTCCCCACCAGCTCCAGCCGCCGGTCTGCGTACCGCTCCACCTCTTCGCGGTCCCAGGGCATGGGGTGGTACTCGCCCTGCCGCCACATGGGGATCATGTCGTGGTAGTGCGCGCTCCCCGGGTGGCCGGACTGGCCGTTCGGCAGCACGGCCTGGCTGCGGTTGAAGTCCGCCAGGTCAATGATCTGGCGCCAGGTGGCAGTGGAGCCGGTCACGTCGTAGCTGTGGTAGGGCGCGTAGGACGCCTGCCAGACTGTGTTGGCGTCGCCGCCCAGGGGTACCGGCCCGCGGTTGAAGATGCGGTCCAGGCCGCGCACCTCGCCCAGGGGGTGGCGGAAGCGCTGCTTGTGCAGCCTTCCCCACTGCCAGCGCGATACCTCGTCCCCCAGCAGCCGTCGCAGTTCGCCGGCGGCGGACGCCAGGCACTCCTCCATGATCTCGTGCCAGGTCTTGCCCTCAAACCAGGCCGGACGCTCGCGCACCTTCTCCATGAGCCACGAATGCGCGACGTTGAAGAACATGCCGTGGCGGCGCACCGGGTGGATGCCGCGGCCCACGAAGAAGTCCGACCATGACCCCAGTTTCTCCTCCAGCGCCCGGCGCACCAGGTGGGTGAAGAACACCTCGTAGACGCAGGCTGCCACGCTGTCCGCCGAGACCCGGTAGTCCCACGAGCGCAGGAACGTGAGCGCGCGCTGGCCCCACTCGTCCTGCGGCTGGACCTGTAGCACCAGCGGCACAAGCTCTCGCGCCGGCAGGGAGAGCTGGTCCACCTGCATGGCCTTGAAGTCATCGGCGGAGAGCTTCTCCTTCGCCTCCAGCAGCTCGATGATGCGCCGTTGCCGGTAGCTGTCCGCGAAGGCGGCGCTCAGGAAGTGCGGGTAATCGTCATCGGTGATCTGGTTGTTGGCGCTAGCCACCCAGTGCGTGGGCGGGTTATAGGCGTGCGGCAGCTCGTCGAACGGCACGAACCCCGTCCACTCGTAGTCGCCGCTCCAGCCGGGCGAGGGCACGGCGCCGTGCCCGCGGGCGCGCACCGGCACCCGCCCGGCGAGGTGGTAGCCGATGTTCCCATCCACGTCCGCGTAGCCGAAGTTGAGCGAGGGCATGGGCCAGGTCGCCAGCGCCTCCCGGAACTCGTCCCAGTCGCGCGCGGCCATCAGCCCCAGCTGTGCGTGCACCTGTTGCGAGCGCTCCAGCGCCACTGTCTTCAGGGCCAGCGTCCGCGTCTCCCCCTTGATGGCGGGGCTGACCACCGGGCCATGGCGGGTGATCATGATCTCTTCCGCCACGGGCCGGGGCCGGCCGCGCACCTTGATCTCCTCGCGCACGATCTCGGCGTCGACCCACTTGCCCTTGTAGCGATACTGCGAGGGGTTGTCCGGGTTCACCTGCTCCACGAAGAAGTCGTCCCCGTCCACGATAGCTGCCGTCATCCCCCAGGCGACGCGGCCGTTGTGGCCCATGAACACTCCGGGCATCCCCGGCAGCCCCACCCCCGCCGCCTTCAGGTCCGGCGAGTCCACGTGCACTTCCCACCAGATGGAGGGCATCGAGAGCGGCAGGTGGGGGTCGCTGGCCAGCAATGGCTTGCCCGTGACGGACTTCTGGCCGTCCACCGCCCAGTTGTTGCTCATCGCCTGGCCCACCAGCCCCGCCAGCTCCTCCGTCTGCCGGAAGTCCTCTGTCAGGTCGATGCGCACCCCCTTGGCGGCCGTGCCGGGCGGCACGATGACGGGCGCGCCTTCCGGGGAGGCCGGCTCCAGCTCCGCCATCACGGCGGCGCCGAACCGCTCGATCGTCCAGGAGCGGAGGATCTCGGTGTCCCAATTCCCCGCCAGCATCCAGCCGAAGCAATGCCCGTAGGCCAGCGTGTCCACCGGCTCCCACGGCCGCGGCCGGCGGCGCAGGACGGCGAACTCCAGCGGCAGCTTGCCCCGCTGAAGGTACGCGTTGACCCCGGCCGAGAACGCCTCCAGCGCCCGGCGCTCGTCCTCCAGGACGTCCGGCCACTCCGCCTGTGCCACCCGCCGGAAGCCGACGCGCCGGACGAGCCGGTCCACCTCCAGCGCGGGCTCCCCCACCAACTCCGCCAGCGTGCCGGAGGCCAGCCGGCGGTTGAACTCCATCTGCCACAGCCTGTCCTGCGCCTGCGCGTAGCCCACCGCGAAGAAGAGGTCGTGCTCGTTGGCGGCGTAGATGTGCGGCACGCCCCAGCGGTCGCGGATGATCTCCACACGCTCTCTCAGGCCCTTCAGGGCCAGGCGGCCGCGCGTGCGGGGCAGCGGGCGGCGCAGCACGTAGGCCGCGGCCAGGGCGGTCGCCCCGCCCACCAGGACTGCGGCTGTCGCCGCTCTGCGCAGTGTCCGGCCGGTCCCCATAACGTACCTCCTTCTGTGGTCGCTACTGCGCGGCCGTCAGAGCCTGCGCCAGCGCCAGGATACCGTCTTTGGTGTTGTACTGGTTGCTTTCCTGCCCCTGGCTTCCCACCTTCGCAAACGTCTCCACTTGAATGGCCGTGTCCGCCAGCGTGAGCAGGAGCCGGTGGTAGAGCGGCACGCTCGTGGCGACGCATTGTGCGCCTGCCGGGCACGGCAGGTCGGACGGCGTGAGGATGCTTGTGTAGACCACCGTCCTCTGGCCCAGCACCTCTACCACTTCCTGGTCCTCCGGGATCTGGCCGGCGAAGCCCTGGACCGTAGGCAGGTCGAAGATCGTGTCCCCGGCGGGCCCCAGCCGTACGACGATCGCCTCGTCGGCGAGGAAGAAGGGGCTGTCCGCCGTGGCCTGCACCTCCATGGCGTACTGGAACGCCGCCTGCCGCTTCTCAGGGTCCACCACGACGGCCTCCGGCGAGTCCGGCAGGCGGAAGCTCCCCAGCGCGTTCCGGTAAACCTCGCCCAGCCAGTAGGGCGTGAGCTTCAGGTCGCGGACCCGCTGGATGTTCTCACTGAGCGTCACTGCCTGCGCCTCGACGACCTCGGTAGAGAAGATGTCCGCCGCCAGGCTATCCGCCGGCACCAGCTCCGTCTCGTAGCGGATGCGCACCGTCTTCAAAGGATCGTTCCCCTCCAGGTCCGGCGTGGGCGTCGGCTGGCCCTGGGCCACCGTCACCCGCCGCTCGAAGGCCGTCACCAGATAGGTGTTCACGTCCAGCTCCACCCGGCCCACCAGGAAGCTGCCCGTGCCCCGGCTGCTGGCATCCACTATCGGCGAGGCCGTCTCCACCGCTATCACGTCCTCGCCGTCGCCCTTGGTCCTCCCCACCAGGCGGATCCCCTGGGCGAAGGAAAGCGCCCCCAGCGGCTCGAACCACAGAGTCGACGGGTCGTTGATCCGCACCGTCACCTCCGGGCCGAACTGCGTCTCTTCCGTCTTCGTCTGGTTGCTCAGCGGGTCATAGGACGTCGTCTTCCAGCCCTCGCCCACGCTCACCAGTCCCGTCTTCCCGTCGCGCTTGCGGTAGTGCTGGTTCACGGCGTCGATCCAGACCTCGCTGCCGTCATCCCCCTGGGCGTGGAACACCATGCCTTCCGCGCGCACGGCGTTCGCCGCCTTGCGCAGGACGTCCTCCTCGCTCAGCGCGTCGCCACCGCCGCCGCAGGCCGCCAGCGCCAGGGCGGCCATCATCAGCACGGCCGGCGCCCACAGTGCCCTCATGCCACTTCCTTCCCCAGCGCCGCGCCCAGCTCCGCCCTGCTCACGGCGCCCTCGCGCAATATCTTCGGCGCTCCCGTTATGTCAATCACTGTCGATTCCTCTCCCCGCGCGGCGCGCCCGCCGTCGATGACCAGCGACACCATATCGCCCATCTGGAACGCCGCCTCCGCGGCCGATACCGGTGCCCGCGCCCCCGCCCGGTTCGCGCTCGTGCCGGTCACCGGCTCGTCCAGCGCCCGGATGATCATCCGCACCAGGTTGTGGTCGGGCACCCGCAGCGCGATGCTGTCGCGCCCGGCCAGCGCCAGGCTGCGGAACTCCGGCGACTTGCGCATGACGATGGTCAGCGGCCCCGGCCAGAAGCGCGACATCAGCGTCCGGGCCACCGGCGTCACCTCCGCCAGCCACGAGGCGGCGCCGCTATCGGCGATGAGCAGCGGCACCGGCTTGTCCAGCGCTCTCCCCTTCACCGCGTATAGCCGGCGCACCGCCGCCTCGTTCGTCGCCGCGGCGCCGATGCCGTACACCGTGTCTGTGGGATAGCACACCAGTTGTCCCTCATGCAGCAGCCGCACGGCCATATCGATGCACTCCGGATGGTCCGCTGGGATGATGTTCGCCACAGGGAGAAGATTATCAGACGCCGCCCTCCCGATGTAGGCGCTTCCCGCTGTAGGCGCTTCCCACCGTAGGCGCGAACCTTCAGGTCCGCGCAACCGGGGTGGGCGGGCGGCGCCCCGTCAGCCATCCGCTAACCAGCCTTAGCCATTTCCGATTGACCACATCGGCGGCGGGCTGCTATCATTCCGTTATGGACGCCCCTTCAACCCGCAGCAACGGCAAGCAGACGCCCGCAGACGGCCCCGAGACCCGTCGCGCTCACCCCACCACCTCCGACGACCTCGAGGTCTCCACCTACTTGGAGATCGCCCGCGAGCGCGAAGGCGCCGAGCCCCGCGGACCCGAACCGGAGGCCCCGGCGCAACCCGAGACGATCGTCGTCCTGGACTTCGGCTCCCAGTACTCCATGCTCATCGCCCGCCGCGTGCGCGAGTGCCACGTCTACTGCGAGCTGCTGCCCTTCGACGCGCCGTGGGAGCAGGTGCAAAAGCTGAACCCCCGCGGCTTCATCCTCTCCGGCGGCCCGGCCTCCGTCTACGACAAGGACGCGCCGCTGGCCCCCACCTACGTCTTCGAGTCCGGCCTGCCGGTGCTGGGCATCTGCTACGGCATGCAGCTCCTGGCCCACCAGCTGGGCGGCCGCGTCTCCCCCGCCCCCGCCCGCGAGTACGGCCACGCCGTCATCCACCAGGCCGTGAACGAGGGCATCTTCGCCGGCCTGCCCGGCTCCATGCCCGTCTGGATGTCCCACGGCGACCGCGTCGTGGACCTGCCGCCCGGCTTCCGCGCCCTGGCCCACTCGGACAGCTCGCCCTTCGCCGTGATCACCAATGACCGCGGCGTCATCGGCCTCCAGTTCCACCCGGAGGTCGTGCACACGCCCTCCGGCAAGCAGGTGCTGGAGAACTTCCTCTACCAGGTCTGCGGCTGCAAGGGCGACTGGACCGCCGGCAACTTCATCACCGATTCCATCCTGCGCATCCGCGAGCGGGTGGGCGGCGGCCGCGTCATCTGCGCGCTCTCCGGCGGCGTCGATTCCGCCGTCACGGCGGCGCTCGTGCACCGCGCCATCGGCGACCAGCTCACCTGCATCTTCGTGAACAACGGCCTGCTCCGCCGCGAGGAGCCGGAGCGTGTCCAGGACACCTTCCACCGCCACCTGAAGCTGAACCTCGTCTACGTTGACGCCACCGACCGCTTCCTGGACCGCCTCGCCGGCGTCACCGACCCCGAGGACAAGCGCAAGATCGTCGGCGAGACCTTCATCCGCGTCTTCGAAGAGCAGTCCGCCCACCTCTTCCCCGCTACTCCCCTCGCCCACGAAGTGGGAGAGGGGCCGGGGGTGAGGGCAACGGCGGCCACCTTCATCGCCCAGGGCACCACCTACCCGGACGTCATCGAGTCCGCTGTGCCCACCGGCGCCACCAGCGCCGCGGCCAAGATCAAGACCCACCACAACGTGGGCGGGCTGCCCAGCGAGATGACCTTCGAGCTGGTGGAGCCCCTGCGCTACCTCTTCAAGGACGAGGTGCGCCAGGTGGGCCTCGCGCTCGGCCTGCCCGAGGAGATAGTCTTCCGCCAGCCGTTCCCGGGTCCCGGCCTCGCCATCCGCATCATCGGTGAGGTCACCCGTGAGAGGCTGGACGTCCTGCGCGACTGCGACTGGATCGTGATGAACGAGGTGAAGCAGGCCAACCTCTACCGCGACCTCTGGCAGGCCTTCGCCATCCTCACCGACACCCGCTCCGTGGGCGTCATGGGCGACTTCCGCACCTACGGCCACGTCGTCGCCATCCGCGCCGTCACCGCCGAAGACGCCATGACCGCCGACTGGGCCCGCCTCCCCTACGACCTGCTGGCCCGCATCGCCAACCGCATCGTGAACGAAGTCCCCGCCGTCAACCGCGTGGTGTACGATATTACGTCGAAGCCGCCGGGGACGATTGAGTGGGAGTGAGAGGTGACGCAGCGGTTCACGGTCCAAGCACGCTACGACGAGGAAGGGGATGTGCTGTACATCTCGTTCGGCGCGCCACAAGCGGCCGACGACGCCGATGTCACGGATGACGACATCGTGGTCAGGACGCGCCAAGGCAAGATAGTCGGCCTGACCATCCTGAACGCCCGCGAGCGCGTCTACCAGCCCGCGGCATCGAGAACGAGGCGGTGAACTGCGTGATGTACGACATTACGTCGAAGCCGCCGTGGACGATCGAGTGGGAGTGATATCTACCAACAGCGGCCCTGACTATCCGGAGTACCGATGACACAAGAATCGCGCACTCCCGTTCCACGCGCCCTACCAGCCAGCGAGTTGATTCGAATGATCGCGGCAGGCGAAATCAAACTGCCGATGTTTCAGCGCGGGTTCGTATGGACTCAGGAGAAAGTTTCTAGTTTGCTCGATAGCATCTACAACGGGTATCCAATTGGCATGCTCCTGTTTTGGCAAACCTTCGAGCGATTGCCCGAAGAAACAGATTTGGGAGATTTCGGGCTACCGGGCACTCCGGACATGCAACCAACGAACTACGTCTTGGACGGTCAGCAGAGACTGGTAACTCTCTACGGGTCCTTGAAGCTGCGTATTGAGCACTCTGACCACTTTCCCGTTTACTTCGATTTGCGAACCCATGAATTCCTGCACGAAGGTGGCGGTGATTTCCCGCACCGCCTCCCCCTTTGGGTGCTATCAGACATAGAGGCACTGCTCGAAACACTCGAGCGGCTCCGGCAAATGCCGGATGGATCCGCTTTGGTTGCTAGCGCACAGAACCTTGTATCTCGCTTCCAGTCGTACCAGGTTCCTATCCTCGAACTCCGTGAGAACGACATCGCCAAAATTGCGCCGATATTTGAGCGTATCAACAGCACAGCGACGCGTCTAACACTATTCGACTTCATGGTAGCTGCTCTATGGACTCCGGAGTTCAACTTGAAGTCACACGTCGCGGAGATACGCGATTCCCTCGAACCCAAAGGGTTCGATGACATCCAAGAAGACACAGTCATGCGGGCACTCGCCGCAATCGTCCTGGACAGCGCCAAGAGGGAGACGATGATGACTGGGCTACGCGGTCGTGATCGCGCAGCGTTGACCGGCGACATGACCGAGGCGAGAGGTGCCTTGCAGCGCGCGGTTGATTTTCTATCCTCCGATGTGCGTGTGGTCGGCGACGACCTGCTTCCGTACGAGCGACAGCTCGTTCTCCTTGCGTACATCTTCCACCACCACAGGCATCCGAACGCCGCACAAACTCGCACCCTAAGAAGATGGTTCTGGCGAACATCCTTCTCCGAGCGCTACCGGCGGGGCGGTGAAGGACTTTTTGATGAGGACTTGGCTGCCGCTCTGAAGGCACTCTTTGATCCGGACGAACTCGAGAGGTTCGGGGAACCTCCTCGGGCCACCGCGCTCATTAGCTCCCAATTCAGGGTACCGGCAGCTTTCACGAAAGCTTACGTGGCGCTCTTGGCCAGCCACAATCCAGTCAACTTGCGCTCTGGGCGGCCAATCGATGTCGCGAAGGCGCTGTCACCGTACAATCGTCGGCAGTTTCACCATGTTTTTCCACAGGCTTTCCTGAAGGAACGTCTGCCCAACCACTCTCACAAGGATTCCATAGTAAACATTTGTATGCTCGGCGCAGAGGACAACCGAGCCATCGGGGCTCGCGCTCCGAGCGATTACTTGGGTGAGCTTCGCGGCACCCATGCGAACTTTGACTCAATCCTCGAGTCGAATTTGATTCCCGCCACATGCTGGCCATTCATCGAGTCAGATGATTTCGATGGTTTCCTAAAGGAGCGCGCGGACTTCCTACAGACTCGGTTGAGCAATCTGATGTACGGTCCTTAACACCTCCCGCCCCCCGCCGCGCTACCCTAACCCCATGCCCCCATCCCCACCGCCCACCATGCAACCCCCGCCGATGATTGTTCGCGCGCACCACCCCCCCCCCCGCGCCGAAGGCCGGGAGGGCGGCGCGCGGCGCCTGCCGGCATCCCAACGCCCGCCGGGGCGGCCGGCCGGTAGCCCC